>NZ_JACCBF010000001.1:3644303-4320737 GCF_013409625.1 Nocardioides kongjuensis | reverse complement strand
GCGGAGGCGCCCGCCTCGTGCTCAAGCTGCCCGGACGGGAGAACAACCCCCATGCCTAGGACGCACCTGCGTCGTGCCGCGCTCGTGACGGCGGCCCTGCTGCCGACCCTCGCTCTCGCCGCGTGCGGCGATGACGAGAAGGTCGGCGCGAAGCCGGACCTGCCGAGCGAGACCCCGGCGCTGTGGAACCCGTGCGACGCCCTGGACACGGCGTTCGTGAAGGCACAGTTCGGCATCGACGCGACCGAGCACGCCGGCACGCCCACGAAGCCGGAGTGCCGCTTCACCCCGGCCGAGGGCAGTGGCGACGCGGTGATCACGTCCAACTACCTGCTCTTCCCCGGCACCCTCGACCAGGCCTGGAGGACGATGGGGCAGGGTGCCGACGCCGACGTCCGCACGCCCAGCGTCGAGCAGGCCGACGACGCGCGCGTGGTCGTCAACGCGACGAAGGAGCAGCTCTACGTCACCGGCTTCGTCCAGAACGGCGACCTGATCCAGCAGGTCGACGTGGTCGACCCGGCGCCCTACGACGAGAAGCGGGTCGTGCGCGGGGTCGTCGCCACGCTCACGACGCTGTCCACCCACGCCGCCGAGACCGGCGCGGGGGCGGACCCGAGCGCGTCGCCGGGCTGAGTGCGCTCAGGTCTGCCCACCCGGGCGGACCGCCGCGAGCACGACCGGGTCACCGCACCCACGGGCGAAACCCTCGATCCGGGCCCGGATCTCCCTGCCGAGCAGGACCCGGCCGATCCGTTCCGCGACCGGCGCGAGGAACCGCGGCCGGCAGGTGAAGCTGTACTTCCAGGTGGCGACGGTCCCCTCCCCGTCGGCCTCGAAGCGCCAGCCGGCGCCGAGCCTGTCGAAGAACCAGGGGCCGCGCTCCATCACCATGCCGACGTTGCGAGGCGGGGCGTAGGAGACGTAGCGGCTGACCATCGAGGGCCCCAGGCGCTGTCGCGTGAACGTCCGCACGCCGGTGGCCGGCTCGCTCGCCCCGTCGAGGAAGTGCTGCTCGCGGATGAACACGTCCCACCGGCGGCGCACCGCGCCCGTGGTCTGGGAGACCGCGAAGGCGACCTCCGGCGGGACAGGGACGCGGATCCGGGACTGGACGACGGGCACGACCCCACGCCTACCCCCGTCCGCGACCTCGAACCCGGACGAGCGGCTCACGGTCAGGGGTTGATCGCCTGCAGCAGCCGGGCGGCCTTCCACTCGGTCTCGGCCCACTCCTCGTCGACGTCGCTGGCGACGGTGATCCCGCCGCCGGTGCCGAGCACGTAGTCGTCGCCGGAGGTGGTGAGGGTGCGGATCACGACGCCGAGGTCGGCGCGGCCGTCGCCGGAGATCCAGCCGAAGGCGCCGGAGTAGACCCCGCGCGGGGTGGCCTCGACCTCCTCGATGATCTCCATCGTGCGCAGCTTGGGCGCGCCGGTCATCGAGCCGGCGGGGAACAGCGCCCTGAGCGCGGCGACGGTGCTGACGTCGTCGCGGAGCCGACCCCGGACCGTGGACACCAGCTGGTGCACCGACGCGTACGACTCGACGTCCATCAGCGTGGGGACCTCCACCGAGCCGACCTCGCACACCAGCGCGAGGTCGTTGCGCAGCAGGTCGACGATCATCAGGTTCTCGGCACGGAACTTGGGGTCGCTCGCCAGCCGGTCCCGCGCCGCGGTGTCCTCGGCCGGCGTGCTCCCGCGCGCGGTGGTGCCCTTGATCGGCTTGGTCTCGATGACCCGGTCCTCGTCGACGAGCGCGTACCGCTCGGGGGATGAGCTGAGCAGCCACGCCCGCGCGCCGTCGACGTCGTGCTGCAGGAAGCCCGCGTAGGGAGCGGGATTGAGCGCTCGCAGCCGCAGGTACGCCGCCGCCGGGCTGAGCGGGCTGCCCGCCCGGAGGCGGTGGGTGAGGTTGACCTCGTAGGAGTTGCCGGCGTGCAGGTGCTCCTGGACCCTCGCGAACGCCCGGGCGTACGCCGGCGGCGTGGGGGTCGGCTCACCGGCCGTGATGCCGAGGGAGGCGGCGGGGGCGGCGAGCGGGTGCTCGTACTCCCGGATGTGCGAGGGCCGCAGCCACAGGGCGTCGGGCAGGTCCGGGTCGGGCACGGCGGGCAGGTCGGCGCGCGCGGCGTACCCGAAGTAGCCGAACCACTGGTCGCTCGGCCGCCCGTCGGCCAGCTCGGCCTCCAGCACGGCGAACGGGTCGTCACCGACCACCACCGAGCGGCCGCCGGCGTGGCGGGTCACCTCGCGGGCGGCGGCGTCGTAGGTCAGGGACACGTCGTCCTCGTCGAGCCAGCCGAGCATCGAGCGGCGTCGCGACCAGGTGCGGGCGCCTCCGCCGTCGAGCCACATGCAGCGGGCGTGGCGTGCCTGGATCCGGGCGAACAGCTCCGCGGGTTCGCCCTGGATCACCATGCGCTCACCCTGCCACTGCGAGGAAGTTCGCGACCAGCCGCGCGCCGTGCTCGGAGAGGACCGACTCCGGGTGGAACTGCACGCCCTCGAGGGGCCGGGTCCGGTGCCGGACCCCCATCACGGTGCCGTCCGCCGCCCACGCGGTGGCCTCCAGCTCGTCGGGCAGCCGCGTGGCGGCCAGCGAGTGGTAGCGCACCGCGGCGATCGGGTCCGGCAGTCCGGCGAAGACCCCGCGCCCGTCGTGGGTCACCGGCTCGACCGTGCCGTGCGCGGGCTCGACCCGCCCCACCTCGCCGCCGAAGGCCACCACCAGTCCCTGCATCCCGAGGCACACGCCGAGCACCGGCCGGTCCTCGTCGAAGCCCCAGGCGTACTCGCCCGGGTGGCCCGGGCCGGGGGACAGCACGATGTGGGAGTACGCCGCGAGGTCGACCCGGTCGTCCCACTGGACCACCGTCGGCAGCACGCCGGTGACGCCGGCGACCAGGTGGACCAGGTTCCAGGTGTAGGAGTCGCGGTGGTCGACGACCACGACGTCGGGAGTGGTCACAGCGCCACCGCGAGCTCGCCGCGCCGCAGCGCGGCGACCACACCGGCAGCCGGTACGACGTGCACCTCGGGCCAGTCGATCTCGCCGGCAGCGGGGTCGACCGGCCAGGCCAGCCGCTCCTCGTCGAGGGAGAACTCGGCGGCAACACCGGGCTTGTTGCCGCGCGGGTCCTGGCGGTGCCAGCCGCCGTCGAGGTGCACCGCGACCAGGCCGTGCACGACGTGCGCGTCCCCGTCGGCCAGCCACTGGTAGCACAGGCCGGTCGGTACGCCACCCGCCCGCAGCACGGCGGCGAGCAGGTGGGCCTTCGCGTAGCACCAGCCGACCCCGTCGGCGAGCACCTCGGTCGCCGACACCGCGAACCGCGGGTCCCCGGCGTCCCCGGCGTGAGCGATCTCGTCGCGCACCCAGGCGAAGGCGGCGGCCGCGAACGCGGCGTCGTCCGGGGCGCCCGCGCCCAGCCGTTCGGCCAGCGCGACGATCGCGGGCGCCGTGGACTCGACGACCTCGTCCGCGACGAGGTACGACGCCGGCGACCCCGCGATCAGCTGCACGTCGGGACGCTCACAGCAGGACGCCGGAGACCAGGTCGTGGACGAGGTCGAAGCCGCGCTCGGTGAGGATCGACTCGGCGTGGAACTGGACACCCCGGAAGTGCGGGCCGGTCAGCGCGTTGACGTCGCCGGTCTCGGCGTCGGCGTCCACCCGCACCCCCTCGGGCAGCGCCACGTCGTCGCCGACGCGACCCACGAAGGTGTTGTAGAAGCCGACGCGCTGGGGACGCCCGTCGAGCAGCACGGTCGCCTGGGTGCCCTGGAAGACGATGTCCTTGTAGGCGAGCGGGATGCCCAGCTGGTGGCACAGCGCCTGGTGGCCGAGGCAGACCGCGACGAACGGCTTCTCGTTGGCGAGCAGCCAGGCGACGGCGGCACGGAGCTGGCCCATCTTCGGGTCGGCGTCGTCGCGCGGGTCGCCCGGGCCGGGCCCGACGATGACGAGGTCGTAGCCGTCGAGCACGCCGTCGGCGTACTCCTCGTGGCGCACGACGTCGCTCGTCATGCCCATCCGGGCGAGCATGTGGCGCAGCATGTTCACGAAGTCGTCCTCGCCGTCGAGGATGACGGCGGACTTCCCGGCCAGGCGCGGGTCGACCGGGGTGCCGGCCTGGTCGGCGAGCCAGAAGCCGGAGAGCCGGTTGTTGCGGGCGTTGAGCGCGATCAGCACCTCCTCGTCGGCGACGAGGGTGGCGATGTCCGTGGTGGGCACCGGGGCCGGCGGGACCAGGCCGAAGGCGGACAGGATGCCGCCGGCCTTGGCGTGCGTCTCGGCGACCTCGTACGCCGGCACGGAGTCGCGCACCAGCGTGGCGCCGGCGGTGACCTTGACGTGGCCGTCCGGGGTGACGTCGGCGGTCCGCAGCACGATCGGGCTGTCGAGGACAGGCTCGCCCTCCTCGTCGCGGCCGAAGATCGCCAGCGCGGAGGCGTAGTAGCCACGGCCCTCGGGCTCGTACTGCTTGATCAGCCGGCAGGCGTTCTCGACGGGCGACCCGGTGACCGTCGCGGCGTACATCGTGTCGCGCAGGACCTCGCGCACGTCGCGCGTCGTGCGGCCGGCGAGGAGGTACTCGGTGTGGATCAGGTGGGTCATCGGCTTGAGGAACGGGCCGAGCACCTGGCCGCCCTCGGTGCAGATGTCGCACATCATCTTGAGCTCCTCGTCGACGACCATGAAGAGCTCGTAGATCTCCTTCTCGTCCTTGAGGAACTCACGGAGCCGGGCCTCGGTGCTGCGGGTCTCGCCGGCGGGCGGGCGCAGGTGGAAGGTGCCGGAGATCGGGTTCATCCGGACGTCGCCGCCGTGGACGGAGACGTGCCGCTCGGGCGAGGCGCCGATGAGGAAGCGGTCGCCGGTGAAGAAGACGAAGGTCCAGTACGCGCCGCGCTCGCGCTCGAGCAGGCGGCGGAAGACGGTCAGTGCGACGTCGGGGCCGAAGTCGGCGACGACGGCGCGGTAGTTGCGGCCGACGACGAGGTTCGCGCCCTCGCCCTGGCCGATCTCGCCGTCGATGATCGCCGCGACGATCTTGGCGTACTCCTCGTCGGAGGTCTCGAAGCCGCCGCGGTCGGTGAACTCCACCTCGACCGGGTCGATCGCGTCGATGACGTCGGCCACGGAGAACTCGTGCTCGCTCTGCACGTCGACCACGACGAGCGGAGTGCCGTCGTCGTGGGCCTCGAAGCCGCGCTCGCCGACCTGGCGGAAGGGGACGGCGACCAGCCGGTCGCAGATGTGCCCCGGCTCCGGCACGCCGGTCTCGAGCGGGATGTCCATGATCGACTCGACCACGCTGCGGGTGCCGCCGAGGACGCCGACGGTGTCGCGGTCGCCCGCGCGGGTGGAGCGCCGGATGATCGCCCAGGCCTCGTGCCCCTGGACGGCCGTGATGGCTTCCCGGGCAGTGAGGCTGGTGCTGAGCTGATCTGGCATGGCCGAAGCCTATTCGGCCACGGCGCTCCCGCTCAGAGCAGTCCGGGGATCAGCTCGCCGACGAACGGCAGGACCAGCGCGCAGCGGATCGGCCGCGGGTGCTCGGGGTCGAGCGCGTTGAGCACGACCTGGGCGGCGTTGCGGCTCGACGCGATCTGGAAGTGCTCGGAGTAGTCCTGCTTGCAGACGTCCTGGAGCACCACGTTGTTCACGCCGGGCAGGGTGCCGTTGGTGTAGGGCAGCACCAGCTCGTCGTACTTCGTGACGATGCTCGTGTAGTGCACCCCGGGCTGGACCATGCCGCCCTCGTGGAGCTTCTTCATGAACCTTGACGTCGGCGAGAACTGCAGGCAGGAGCGGCAGCCGGTCGGCAGGATGCCGTCGGGGAGGACGCCGGCGACCAGGTCGCCGAGCGAGGCGACGCCGGTGCCCTTGAAGGCGGAGGCGAGGCCGACGAAGTTCTCGACCCGCTTCGCGCCGCCGAGGTACTTGAGGTACCACTGCGGCATCAGCGTGCCCTCGGAGTGGCCGACCAGGTCGACCTTGGTCGCACCGGTCGCCTCCAGCACTCTCGTGACGAACCGCTTGAGCTGGCGGGCGCTGGTCCGCATGTCGTCGAGGCCGCCGAACAGGTTGACCGGGGTGACGTCGTACTCGACGCCGTAGGTCAGCGAGAACACGCAGTAGCCGTTGTTCTTCAGGAGCGGGCCGTAGGTCTGCCAGTTGGTGGAGCGGTTGCCGAGGATGCCGTGCAGCAGGATCACCGGGCGCGGGTGGGCGGCGGTGGGCGTGCAGGTGAAGTCGTTGGTGCCGGGAGCGTTGGCGCCGGGCATGCCACCGAACGCGGCGTTCGGCAAGAAGCTGTAGGGCACCGGCAGCGGCTTGGTGTCGGCCTGCGCCGGGGGTGCGACGAGGAGGCCGCCGAGCAGGGCGAGCAGGACGGCGACGGTCGTCAGGGCACGGCGCAGCATGCCCTCCCCAACGAGAACAGGTTCTATCGGTCACACGCCCAGCGCGAGGAAGGCCGCTGCGGTGCCGGCCGCGACCGGGTCGCCCGCGGCTCGGCGGCGTACCTCGCACAGGGCGGTCGCCGGGTCGCTGCCGGTGGCGAGCGCGGCATGGAGGTCGACCATCAGGGCGGCGGTCGCGTCGTCGTTGACCTCACCGACGCTGCACACCAGGCCGGCGGTGCCGAGCGAGAACAGCGCCGCCGCCAGCCCGAGGAGCTCGTCCGCACCGACCGGGGCGAGCACGCCGGACTCGCAGGCCGAGAGCACGACGCGGTACGGCGCCCGCCGGACCCGCTCCAGGTCGTGGACCGTCAGCGGGCCGTCGGCCAGGTCGAGCGCCGAGAACAGCGGGCTGTCCGCCCGGAACCGGCCGTGGGCGGCCAGGTGGACCAGACCAGCGCCGTCGAGGTGGGCCAGCACCGCGGTGAGCGTGGCGCCCGGCCCGTCGAGCAGGACGGCGTCCGGGTGCCGCTGCGCCAGGACCGGCACCTCGGCGCCGCCGCTCGCCAGGGACGGGCCGGCGACGAGGACCGTGCCGGCGTTCCGCGGAGGCGGGGTGGCCCGGGCCCGCAGCCACTGGCCCGCCGACGGGACCACCGCGAACGGCCGGTCGTGGAGCGTGGGCAGCAGCGACCAGGCCAGTCCGTGCAGACGGGCGGTCGGTGCGAGCACGACCGGGGTGTCGGGGAGGAGGCGGACGGCGTCGCCGAGGACCGCCTCCTGGAGGGCCTTCCCGATGGCGCCGGTGTCGGCAGGCCGGCCGCGGGCCGCACGCCGCAGCAGCATCCCCGCTGGGCCGAGCAGGGCGGCGATCTCGCTGGTCGTGCCGGCGACCCGGCGTCGTACCTTTCCGGCGTGGGCGACCACGACGTGGAGGCTCCCGTCGACGTCGACCAGCTCGACCAGGCAGGTCTCGCCGGTCGCCGCGAGGATCTCCTCGACCCGCGCCGGCCGCTGCTGCGCGGCCGTGGTGGCCGACAGCGTGTGGCTCTCCGCCCGCACCGCCCGCTCCAGGCGCCGCCGCTCCCGCTCGAGCTCCTCGGTCTCCGCGCCCTCCTGCCGAGCCTCGGCGAGCTGCCGTCCGTTGTCGCGCAGGGCCGCCAGCGAGGCAGGGATGGTCGCCGCGTCCGAGGTCGCCGGCGGCTGCGCCAGCGCCGTGGCCCGGGTCCGCTCGCTCCACCGCAGCAGGGTCCGGGCGTCACTGGCCGCGTGCCGCAGCGCGATGGTCGTCAGGTCACGCCCGTGGGTGGTCGCCAGCGCCCGGAGCTCGGAGGAGCCGATCAGCCGTCGGTGCTCGTCGATCGCGTCGAGTCCGGCAGCGGCCGCGCGCAGCACCCCGCCCCGGTCGTGCGTCTCCTCGCGGGCCAGGGCCTGGGCGTGCCAGGCGCCGGCGCGGACGAGGGCATTGGGGTGGTGGCGGTACGACGCGGCCCGGGTCCAGAAGTTCGCCCGGTCGTCGCCCTGGGCCAGCCGGCCGGCGAGGGTGAGGGCGAGGGGGGCCTCGTCCGCACTCTGCGTGTCGAGCTCCTCGGCGACTGCCGCGGCCTCGCCGACCAGACCACGCCGGTCGTCCTGGGCCAGGCGTGCCCGGACGGCGGTGAGGCGACTGCGCAGCCCGAACCAAGGCCGGTCCTGGCGCTTGAAGAGCAACGCAGACTGCCGTGCCGCATCGACTGCCGCCGCGGCATCACCATCAGCGAGCAATGCCGTGGCCAGCGTTGCCAGGAACTCGGCCTGTTCGAGCGGAGCGATCCTTGCGTCGAAGTCGCGAAGGAGCGCAACCGCCTCGACCGTGAGCCCCACTGAGAGGTAGGCGTCGGCGAACATCGAGACGAAGCCGGGCGCGATCGGCAAACCCGCCCGGTCATACGCCTCGGCCGTGTCGGCGAAGCGGCGCAACGCGGCAGCGTGATCTCCCCGAGCGACCGCGATCTCGGCGAGGTTCGTCAGGCTGGCGAGCCGGTCGACCCAGGCGCCCTCCTCCGCCAGGATGCGGGCGCTCGCGACCACCGCGGTCTCGGCCTCGTCGACGCGACCGAGACGCAGCAGGACGTAGGCCAGCCAGAGGTGGGTCCGCGCCTCCCAGGCGCGGTTCCCCGCCTGCTGGATCTCCCGAAGAGCGACGTGAAGGACCGGGATGGCGTCGTCATGCCGCCCGAGCACGGTGAGCACACCCGCCAGCCGCACCGCGATCTTGGCTGCGACCTCGCCCTCGGCGCCGGCGAAGGCCGTCTCGAGCTCTCGCAGCGCGGCCCGGGAGCGGCCGTCGAAGGCGAGGGTGACCCCCAGGGTCGCGCGGACGTCGCGCACCCGATCGGGGTCGGCGCTCCGGCGCGCGGCCCGCACCGCGCTGCGCAGGGCGGCCAGCGCCTCGACCGTGCTGCCGGCGTCGCGGAGGACGATGCCGAGGCACTGGTAGGCGTACGACCGGCTGAGCTCGTCGGGCTCCGCGGCGAGGACGACCTCGGCACGCCGACGGGCTTCCTCGGGCTGGTCGAGCGCCAGGTCGAGCAGGTCCTCCATGGGCGCCTCGCCGGGTTGTGGGGAACGGACTCCTTTACGGCGTCGCGAGGGGGGCACTACGTTAGCGCCGCCCGGTGCAATCGGCCCGAGTCCTCCCCCCTCAGGAGCGGCTATGTCACAGCCCGATGGTCCTGCTCGCACGCTCAACCCGCTCAGCCCGCTGATCCGGTTGCTCCGCCTTCCCTGGCGCCTGCGGCGACCAGACCTCTCCCAGGTCCGTCCGACCGACCCGGGACGGATCGATCGGGAGAAGGCCAGGGTCCAGGCGCGGGTGATCCGCGACGCCTTCAAGGGCGAGATCGCGGCCGCCGGCCCGGAGGACCGGGCGGTCAAGGACGACGCCGACATCCGCTTCTTCTACCGGCCCGGCCACGCCCTCGTGCAGGCCGAGCGGCTCGAGGAGGTCATGGAGTGGTTCCGCGGCCGCGGCGAGGACTTCCGCGGCGAGCCGGAGCGCGTGGAGGACCCGGTCGCTGACCACCTCGTGGTCCTGCGCCTCCCGAGCCGCCGTGACCGGGGCGACGACGTCCTGGCGACCGTCACCGAGCTGAACGACTTCTTCGGCCGGTCGGACGAGGACGAGACACCGCCGGTCGCTGCGCCCGACCACCTCGTGTACGTCACGACCCTCAAGCCGGGATTCTGCCC
Source organism: Nocardioides kongjuensis (assembly GCF_013409625.1). Taxonomy (NCBI): domain Bacteria; kingdom Bacillati; phylum Actinomycetota; class Actinomycetes; order Propionibacteriales; family Nocardioidaceae; genus Nocardioides; species Nocardioides kongjuensis. The sequence goes on along the minus strand of NZ_JACCBF010000001.1, from coordinate 4,311,093 downwards.
GGCCACCGAGCCCGAGGTGCCGCGCAGCCGCCGGCCCTGGCCGCCCCAGCAGCCCGACCCGATCCCCGCTCCGGACGCGAAGGACAAGGTCCGCGTGGCCGTCGTCGACACCGGCCTGTGGATGGACGCGATCGACAGCGCGGCCTCGCCCTGGCTCGAGTCCGACGACGTGTTCGCGGACTCCACGGACGAGGAGCACGTCAACAGCGCGGCGATCCACCCGTACGCCGGGCACGGCACGTTCGTCGCGGGCGTGATCAGCTGCCTGGCCCCGGAGACCCGGATCGAGGTCGAGGGTGCACTGACCCTCGGCGGCGCGATCTGGGAGTCGAGGATCGTCCGGCAGCTCGACGAGGCACTCGGCGACAACGACCACCCGCAGCTGATCAGCATCTCCGCAGGCACCCACACCTTCGGCAACCTCCCGGCACTGTCCTTCGCCATGCTGGGGGTGAAGTACCGCCTGGCCGAGCGCGACGACGTCCTCGTGATCGCGGCGGCGGGCAACGACGCGAGCGACGACGAGTTCTGGCCGGCCGCCTTTCCCTGGGCCGTCTCGGTCGGTTCGGTCGACCCGGACAAGAAGGTCTCGGACTTCTCCAACTACGGCAAGCACTGGGTGAAGGTCTATGCGCGCGGCCGCAACCTCGTCAACGCCTTCCCGATCGGTACCTACACCTGTCACGAGCCTCCCCACGCGGGCGTCGTGCGGAAGTTCGACGGCCTCGCCCAGTGGAGCGGCACGTCGTTCTCGGCACCCGTCGTGACAGGCCTGGTCGCGGCCGAGATGCGCGCGAGCAAGACCTCCCCGCGCGCCGCGTGGCAGGCCGTCGAGGCAACGGCCATCGACGAGCACGACGCCCGGATCCACGAGGACATCCGGATCGTCGGCCCACTCACCTGACCCACACACGCACCTGACGAATGGGCTGCAGATCGCGCCGATTCACGACCTGTTCGTCAGGTACGACGCGGAAGACCCGACCACGCGCTACAGCGTCACCCAGGGCGTGGTGAGCGACCAGCCACCCTGCTCGACCATGAACCGCACGGTGCCGGGCCGCACACCCTCCAGCCGGAAGAACCCGGCGGCGTCGGCCTCAGCGCTCAGGGCCTCGGCCGCGGGGCGCTCCAGGAGGACCGAGGCGGGCTCCACGGCCGAGGCGGCGGAGCCGGTGCCGATCACCTGGCCGAGCAGGGTCTCGCCGTCGATCTCGACCTCGAGGGTGAGGCCGCTGTGGCCGAAGGACAGCGTGCGCGGCTCACCGCCGGAAGCCGAGCGGACCGCGGCGCCGGCGTCGAGCGCGGAGTCGTGGAGCAGCTCGGCCAGCTCGGCGTCGACGGAGCGCCAGGTGAAGGCAGCCTTGGCCGCCGTACGCCGTCGGTCGCTGACGGCCGCCTCCTCGGCGACGGCCTCGCCGAGCAGGGCCATCAGCTCGTCGTCGTCCAGGGGACCGGTCACGGGATCACCTCCACCAGTCGGCGCAGCGCGGGGGTACGGCGCAGCTGCTCGAGCGCGCGGGCGCGGGTCGGGCCGATGCTGCCGACGGGGATGCCGAGGCGGCGGCTGATCTCCTCGTAGCCGACGGGTGGGTCGGCGAGCAGGAGCAGGAGCAGGGCCCGGCGGGCCTCGGGGAGCACGGCGAGGGCCTCGCGGAGCAGCTGGCGGCTCTCGGCCGCGAGGAGGTCGGTCCCGGCGACGTCGTCGACGACCGCGTCGAGACCGGAGGCGTCCTGCGGGTCGACGGGACGGACCCGGCCGCGGGCCGCCAGCAGGCGCAGGCACTCGTTGCGGGTCGTCGTGCGGATCCAGCCGGGCAGCGCCGCGGGCTCGCGCAGGTCGCCGAGGTGCTCGACGAGGCGCAGCCAGACGGTCTGGCTGACGTCGTCGCCGTCGGCCTCCGAGAGCCGGTGGCCGCGGATGATCGCGTCCACCAGCGGGAGGAAGCGGTCCACGATCGCATCCCATGCATGCTGATCTCCTTCCCGCGCCGCGGGGACGAGCGCTGACAGCGGTGTATCGACGTCCACACCCGACCCCCTATCGCTCGACGCGAGAGCTTGCGGATGCATCGTCCCGCACATCTGACCCGCGAACCAGTACCGCTGATACGTCGAGATTCCGCGTATCACCGCCCCGCCCCGGCGCCTCCTCCTTCCAGCGCCCCCCCGAAACGCCCCATCACCCCGCGCGGCACTCCCGCGGCTCCCCGGAAGGAAACCGTCATGACCTGGTCCGAGACCCACGAACGCACCCGCATCATCCGCGAGGTCGAGGCGGCCGCCGCGACCGACATGAGCGGCGCGGTGCCCTGGCGCGAGGAGTGGCGCCCGTACTTCGACGGCCCGACCGCGCTGGTCACGGCGCTGCGCGCCCGTTGGCAGCACATGTGCGAGGCGCAGCTCGACACCCAGACCGGCGAGGACGAGCTGCAGGCGACGTACGCGCGGATGCGCCGTACCGAGGCCGCCGTCCTCCTCATCCTGCGGCGGTACGACGCCGGCACGCCCGGCGCGCCCGTCGTCCTCGGCCTGGCGGGTCCGCGGCCCGTGTCCCTCCCGCCGCGGACCCGCCGGTTCCACCTGCGCGGGCCGATCCTCCCCGCCTGAGAGCCATGACGATGCTCGAGCTCACCTACCTCGCCGCCACCAGCCGGCTCGACCGGCTGGGCATCCGGGAACGCCAGGTGCTGCGGCTGATCGCCCTGGGCCAGTCCGAGTCGGCCATCGCGGCCCAGCTCGGGCTGAGCCCGGAGACGACCGCCGCCCTGTGCTCGGGCGTCTTCCGGACGCTGGGGCTGCGGCCGACGCCGTACCTCTCGAAGCGACTGCTCGCGGTCCTGACGCTCCGCCAGTCGGAGCTGGACCGCTCCTCGCGTTCTCGGCCTGTGGGGGGTCGGTGCGACGCGAACGGGTGGCCCGTCCTGACTCAGGACGGGCCACCCGCCTTCCCGTTCAGCGCTCGCGCTCCTCGGAGCGCACCGTCACCTTCTTCAAGAGCCGGTTGAGGGTGGCCAGCTCGCGCTCGGTGAGCGCCTCCGCGAGGTCGTCCTCGGCCCGGCCCCGCAGCTCCATCGCCCGGCGCCAGATCGTCATGCCGGTCTTGGTCACCTCGACGATCACCCGCCGGCGGTCGTCGACGGCGGGGATCCGGCGGATCCAGCCGGCCTTCTCGAGGCCGTCGAGCCGCCCGGTCATCCCGGCACCCGAGACCCCGAGCTCGGTGGCGAGCTCGGTGGGCGAGGCGGAGCCGGGCGTGTCGCGGATCATCAGCACGTGGAGGGTGTCGTACTCGAAGTCGGTCAGCCCGACCTCGGCCACGGCGCGCTGCTTGGCCCGGCGCAGGTAGCGGTCGATCCGGTTGACCCGGACGAACACACCCTCGACGGCCTCGTCGAAGGCCAGGTCGAGCCAGTGGTCCTTCCACCGCGCGACATGACGGTCCGTCCAGTCCTCGGCCATGGCCGAACGCTACTGCGCCACCCGCAGGCTTCCGCGCCAGCGCCCGGCGAGCCCGCTGCCGAAGCAGAGGACCGCGACCAGCGGGAAGAGGTACGACGGCGAGGCGAACCAGAAGTAGGCCGACGGCAGGTCCCGGGTGAAGTCGAAGAAGCTGCGGACGTCGGCGAGGAACCAGACGAACGGAGCCACGCCCCAGACCAGGCCGGCGAGCACCGGCCCCAGGCCGGAGATCCGCGCGGTCACGGCGACGGCCACGAGGATCACGGCACCGACCAGCATCAGCAGCAGCTCGCCCGTCGTGCCGGAGTTGTCGAAGCTCCGGGCCCGTTCGAGGTAGTAGTTGCCGGCGCCGTAGTCGAACACGAGCACACCGACAGGCGTGAGGCCGAGTGCGAGGACGACGCTGGCGAGGTGGCGCAGCACCATGGACGAGCGGCGTGACGGCCCGGGCGGCGGGAAGTACGGAGCAGCTGACTCGGTCATGCTCGCGAGCCTGCCCGCGCACCGCCGGGGCCGAAACAGGTAATTCGTTGGCGAATACTTAGGTGGCGAAGTATTCTCCTCGGGTGAAGCCCCCCTCCCCCCTGCGCTCGCGCGACTTCCGACTGCTCGTCGGAGGCGTCGCCGTCAGCGGACTCGGGTCGGCCATGACCCCCGTGGCGCTGGCGTTCGCGGTCCTCGACCTGGGAGGCACGGCCACCCAGCTGGGCCTGGTCGTCGCGGCCTTCTCGGCGGCGGAGGTCGTCACGATCCTGTACGGCGGCGTGCTGGGCGACCGCCTGCCGCGCCAGCTGCTCATGCAGGGCTCGTCCGCAGCCACGGCCCTCAGCCAGGGCGCCTGCGCCACCGTGCTGATCACCGGCCACGGCTCGTTGTGGTTCCTCACCGCGATCGGCGTCGTCAACGGCTGCCTCGGCGCCATCGCCCAGCCCGCCTCCAACGCGATGACCCGCTCGACGGTCACCGACGAGCAGCTCGGCCGCGCCGTCGTGCTGCGCAGCCTGGCCAACCAGACGGCGTTCGCGATCGGCTTCGCCGTCGCCGGCGTCATCGTCGCGGTCACCAGCCCCGGCTGGGCGATCGCGGTCGACGCGGCGACGTACGCCGTCGCGGCGGTGCTGTTCGCGATGATCCGGGTCCCGGCCTCCGCGCCTGCCGAGCGCGAGCGTCTCCTCGCCGAGCTGGCCGACGGCGCGCGCGAGGTGTTCCGGCACACCTGGCTGTGGCTGCTCATCGCGCAGGCGCTGCTCTACCACCTGTGCTTCGGCGGGGTGCAGGGCGTGCTCGGCCCGATCGTGGTCAGCGACACCTGGAGCAAGGAGGCCTGGGGGTGGGCGCTCTCGGCGCTGATGGCCGGCTTCGTCGCCGGCGGCGTCGTCGCGCTGCGCTGGCGACCGCGCCACCTGCTGCGCTGGGGCGTGCTGATGCTGTCGCTGACCGCCGCCTTCCCGCTCGCGCTGGCCGTCGCCGACGACCTGTCCGTCGTGCTGCTCGGCGCGTTCGTGCACGGAGTCGGGCTGCAGCTCTTCAGCGTCAGCTGGGACCTCGCGATCCAGGAGAACGTCGCCGAGAACATGCTCGCCCGGGTCTACTCCTTCGACACGGTCGGATCGTTCGTCTGCCGCCCGCTCGGCCTCGCCCTCACCGGCCCGGTCGCCGCCGTCGTCGGCACGGACCGGTGGCTGGTCGTGGTCGCCGCCGTGATCGGGCTCAGCTCGATCGCGGCGCTGGGCGCGCCGTCGATCCGGGGCCTGACCCGTCGTACGACACCGGCGGTGGTTCCGGAGTCCGCTCGTATCTGACGAGCGGGCTGTGATTTCGGTGAATTCACAGCCCATTCGTCAGATGCGCGGCGACCAACCCGACCCACGACGCCCGTCAGCGAAGCCGCGCTCGCCGCGGGATGAACACCCGGGCGCCGGGCTCACCGACCTCGACCGCGAGGATCGCGTGGTGGGAGGCGGTGCCGAGGATCGCGGACTGGTTGGCGACGAGCACCCGGGTGCCGAGGAAGGTCGCGTTCGAGGGGCTGTCGAACGGGATCGCCGAGCCGTTGGCGCCGAGGACCGGGCCGGGCGGGAACGTGGCGCGCACCTTCCCGTCGGGGCCGAGCCGCACCAGCCGGTTGGTGCCGAGCAGCGCGACGTAGACGTTGCCGGACTGTGCGACGCCGAAGCCGTCGGGCAGGTCGAGCGGGCCGGAGGTCCACACCGTGGCGATCTCCCCCGGCGCCCCGCCGGCCACGACCGGCAGCCGGTAGAGGTGGCCGCGGAGCAGGTCGAGCGGGTTGCCGGTGGTCTGCTGGCTGATCAGGAAGGAGCGGCGGGAGCGCTCGTAGACGATGCCCGTCGTACCGAACCCTGCGCCCTCGAGCGCCTCCGACCGGAACCACGGCGTGGGCTCGCCGCCCTTCGCCGGGATCCGCCAGATCACGCCCTGGCCGTAGTCGGTCAGGTACAGCTTGCCGCCCGGCCCCCAGGCCGCGTAGTTGGGGATCGGGTGGCCCGCGCCGGGGAGGTCGGGGAGGGTGGCCTGCACCTTGAACCGGCCGGTGCGCGGGTTGAGCGTGAGCACCTGGGCGCGCGACTTCTCCAGCAGGACGAGCCGGCCGCGGGCGTCGGACGTCGCGACCTGCACGCCGTGCGGGGCGCCGAGGTCCTGCCCGGGCACCGTCCACGACCGCAGCAGGGTGCCGCTCGCGGTCCACTCGAGGACCCGGGAGGCCATCGTGTCGCCGGCCGGGTTCGTGTACGTCGCCGCGTAGACCCGCCCGTTCGGCGCGACGTGCACGTAGGCCGGGAAGCCGGGCTTGCCGACGGTCGAGAAGACCGTCGTCGGCCACTTCTCCGGCGCCGTCCGCTCCCCGGCCGCCGGGCCGGCGAGCGCGACGACACCGATGAGGGTCAGGGCGAGCGCGAGCGCCCGCCTCACAGCGTGTCCAGCACTTCCTGGGCCGCGCGCTCGCCGGAGCGCACGGCGCCGTCCATGTAGCCGGTCCAGTACGTCGAGGTCTCGGTGCCGGCCCAGTGCACCCGGCCGTGCGGCGTACGGATGTGCTGGCCGTGGGTCGACATCACGCCCGGCGGGTAGATCGCGGTCGGTCCGCCGCCGCTCCACTGCTCGCGGGTCCAGTCGTGCTCGGTGTAGTCGATCGGGTGCAGTGCCTTCTCGCCGAACATCCTGGCGAAGCCCTCGAGGACCGCGGCGCGACGCTCCTCGAGCGAGCGGTTGCCGAACTGCTGCCAGGCGGAGCCGCCGACGAAGGCGAGCAGCACGCCGTGGCCGGTGTCGGCGACGTGGTTGTCGAAGGCGACCCGGACCGCGCCGGTCTCGGCGATGCCGAAGCCGGTGAGGCCCTTGTCGCGCCAGAACGGCTTGTCGTAGACCGCGTCGCACTTCATCAGCCGGCCCATCTGGACCTGCTGGAGCAGCGCCTGCCGGCCGGCGGGCATGGCGGGCGAGAAGCCGATGCCGAGGACCTGCTTCGGCGGGGCGGCGACGACGACCCGGCGCGCCCTCACCTTGCCGCGGCGGGTGTGCACGCGGATCCGGCCGTGGGCGGGCTGCACGATGCGGGTGACCGCGGCGTTGAGCGCGATCCGCTTGCCGAGCCGCCGGGCGAGCTCGAGCGGGACCCGCTGGGAGCCGCCGACGAAGCGGCTCTCCTGCGCGCCGCCGACGGTGTCGGAGTTGCGCTCGAAGGTGCCCGGCGTCGTCTCGTTGCCGGAGCAGGCGATGTAGTGCAGCACGAAGAGCAGCGAGATCTGGTCCGGGTCGGCGCCGAAGCCGGGCTGGGTCCAGGACTGGATCAGCTTCTCGATGCCCCGGCTGTTGACGGTGTTGCGGCGCAGCCAGTCGCCGAGGGACACCGAGTCCCACTCGGCCGCGCGCGGGTGCGACCAGGGCGCGTCGACGGGCAGCTCCGAGGCGTAGGCGTTGAGCCGCTTCAGCGCGAGCGCGGCATCGAGCAGGATCGTCGGGTCGGGCGGGACGGTTCCGGTGAACTCCATGCGCCCCAGCAGCGAGGACAGGTAGACGTTCTTGCCGGTGGCGTACTCGTCGAAGGTGGCGACGCCGAGCTCGTGCGCGAGCTGCTTGATGTGGTCCTGGGTGGGGCCGACGAAGGCGCCGCCGGCCTCGATGGTGCCGCCGGTCGGCAGCTCGTGGTTGAGCACGCGGCCGCCGACCCGGTCTCGCGCCTCGACGACGAGCACCGAGTGCCCGGCGCTGCGGATCCGGCGGGCCGCGACCAGTCCGGCGATGCCGGCCCCGACCACGACGACGTCCACCTTGCGGGGCAGCCGGCCCTTGCGCACGCCGGCCTGGACCTCCGCCTCGAGCGCCTCGAGCGCGAGCAGACCGACCGTCGCCGCACCTCCGGCGAGCAGGCCGCGGCGGCCCAGGGTGAATCGCGGATCGATGCTCTGCACGTCGCCTCCGAAGATGAATCTGTGTCAGGTTCGGGTTCGGAGGCTACACTCCGTGCATGCCTTCCGCCACCGTTGGAGCCAGCACGGGTCCCAGCCGCCGCCGGGTCCCCGCCCAGGCCCGGTCCCGCGAGCGGGTCGAGCGGATCCTGGAAGCGGCCGCCCGGCTCGTCCTGACCAACGGCGTCGACGGGCTCACGACACGCTCGATCGCGGAGGCCGCCGAGCTGCCGGTCGCCTCGCTCTACCAGTACTTCACCGACAAGGAGGCCGTGCTGCTCGCGCTCTGCGAGCGCGACATGGCCGAGATGGACGACCAGGTCGCCGCCGACCTCCTCGCCGTCGAGGAGCTCACCGTCGCGACGATGGTCGACACCGCGATGCGCGCGTTCGTGAAGGTCTACCACCGGCGCCCGGCCTTCATGCAGATCTGGATGCGGGGGCGCACCAACCCCGCCATCTACGACTACGGCCGCCACCACAACCGTCGTACGGCCGAGAACCTGCTGGCGTTCGGCATCGACGCCGGGCTGCTCACCGCCGGGTCCTACGACGAGGAGCAGCTCGCCACGATCGCCGAGCTCGCCGTCGAGGTCGGCGACCGCGCCTTCCAGGTCGCCTTCGAGAACGACCCGCAGGGCGATGCCTTCCTCATCGACCAGGCGATCGCCCTGGTCACCGGCTACCTGGACCAGATCGCCGCCGGCCGGTGAACCAGCTCAGGGCGGCGGTCGCGGCCGCGTCCCGCCGGCTCGCGGACGCCGGGCTGCTCGTCGGCACCGCCGGCAACGTCAGCGCCCGCGCCGGCGACCTGGTCGCGATCACCGCGACCGGGGTCCCACTCGGCGCCTGCACCCCCGACGACGTCACGGTCGTCGACCTCGACGGGACCGTCGTCGAGGGAGCCCTCGCGCCGACCAGCGAGCTCTCCCTCCACCTCGGCGTGTACGCCGACGGGCCCGCTGCCGCCGTGGTCCACACGCACGCGCCGTTCGCGACCGCGGTGGCCTGCGTGCTCGACACCCTGCCGGTGCTGCACTACCAGCAGCTCACGCTGGGCGGCGAGGTCCGCGTGGCGCCGTACGCCACCTTCGGGACCGCCGAGCTCGCTGCTGCGGTGCGGACCGCCCTGGCCGGCCGCAGTGCTGCCCTGCTGGCGAACCACGGCTCGGTCACCCTCGGCGGCTCGCTCGACCAGGCGGTCGAGAACGCCCTCCTGCTCGAGTGGCTGTGCCAGCTGCACCACCGGGCCAGTGCTCTCGGCACACCGCGCGTGCTCACCGAGGAGCAGCAGCTCGACGTCATCCGGGCCGCGCTCGAGCGCGGCTACGGCTCCCCGAAAGGTCTTCGCGAATGAGCATGGTGGTCGCCGCCGTCGGCGTGCACGTCCTCGACACCCACGTCCTGGGGATCGAGTCGATCCCCGCGGGCTCCGAGGGCCAGCTGGTCGAGACGATCCGGATGTCGCCGGCCGGCACCGCGGGCGGCACGGCGGTCGTGCTCAGCCGGCTGGGCGCCACCGTCCGGTCGTACGGCGCCGTCGGCACCGACCCCGTCGGCGACACCCTGCTCGCCCTGCTGACCCGCGAGGGCGTCGACGTCGCCGGACTGGTCCGCAAGGACTCCGCCCAGACGTCGGCCTCGGTGCTGCCGGTGCGCCCGGACGGCGAGCGCCCGGCGTGGCACTGCATCGGCGCCAACGGAGCCTTCACGCTCGACGACCTGCCGGCCGACGTGCTCGACGGCGTCACGCACCTGCACCTGGGCGGGCCGGAGTTCCTCGGCGGTGACGCGGCGGCCGAGCTGCTCGCCCGCGCCCGCGCCGCCGGGATCACCACGTCGCTCGACGTCCTCGCGCCCGGCGACCCCGACATGCTGGCCTGGATCGCCGCCGCCCTCCCCCACACCGACCACCTGCTGCCCAACGACGAGCAGGTCCTCGGCTTCACCGGCGCCGCCACCCTCGCCGAGGGCGCACTGGCGCTGGTCGCCGCGGGCGCCGGCTGCGTCGCGGTCACCCAGGGCGCACGCGGCGCGCTCGTCGCCACCGCCGACGGGGTGACGGAGGTGCCGGCGTACGCCGTCGAGGTCGTCGACACCACCGGCTGCGGGGACGCCTTCTCGGCGGGCTACCTGCGGGGGCTCTCGCTCGACCGGACGCCGGCGGAGGCGGCCGCGCTCGGCTGTGCCACCGCCGCCCAGGTCGCGCAGGGGCTCGGGACCGACGCGGGGAGCTACGACCTCGCGGCGGTCGAGGCGTTCGCCCGCTCGGCTGCGACCATGGCGGGATGAGCCCCGAGATCCGTCCGCAGCGCCCCGACGAGAGCGACGCGGCCCGGCAGCTGATCACCGCCGCCTTCGGCGACGAGGGTGCGGCCGTGGTGGGCGTGTGGAGCGACGTCGTCGCGCGCGGGCTCGACCGGGCCCAGCTCGTCGCGGTGGACGGCACCGGCGAGCTGGTGGGGCACGTCGGACTCAGCCACGGCTGGCTCGACACCCGGCAGGCGCTGGTCGACGTGCTCGTGCTCAGTCCGCTCAGCGTCGCCCCGGACCGGCAGGGCCGGGGCGTCGGGAAGGCACTGCTCCAGGCCGCGGTCACCGAGGCCGACCGCCTCGGCGCTCCGGTCGTCGTGCTCGAGGGCGACCCGGGCTACTACGGCCGGCGCGGCTGGTCCCCGGCCGCCGACCTCGGCATCGAGGCACCCACCCGCCGGGTGCCGGGCCCGGCGTTCCAGGCGGTGCCGCTGGCGGCGTACGAGAGCTGGATGACGGGCCGCGTCGTCTACCGCGACGTGTGGTGGGAGCACGACTCCACCGGGCTGCGCGACCCGCTGCTCGCCGAGATCGAGGCCGCCACCGAGCGCGCCGGGTAGGTCAGCCCTACCTCGGCTCGAGACCCGCGATCCTCCACGCGTCGCCGACCCGCTCCATGGTGACCTCGACCCGGCTGCCGGAGACCGACGTCCCGCCCTTGCCGCCGTCCTCCGCCTTGGCCGCGGTCGTGGTCTGGGTGAGGAAGAGCAGCACGACGACCCGGTCGCGGGTGCCGCGGACGACGCCCGCGGCATCCACGGTGGCGGTGGTGGAGATGCCCCGCCGGGTGGCGGTCGGCCTCACGACCTCGTCGAGGATCCTCCCGTAGTCGGCGTGGAAGCCACCCGTGGTCTGGTCGTCGGCGGTGGCCAGGTCGGCGTCGAGGGTTGCGGCGTCGTACCCGAGCAGGGCGGGGACCCGCTCCTTCGCGGCCGCCAGGGCCTCGGCGCGGGCGGACGTGACGGCCGACGCGCGGTGCGCGGCCACGGTGGCCACGATGACCGCGGCGACGCCGACGACCAGCACGACGGTCGCCACGATCAGGCCGCGGCTGCGCAGGGCGCTCATGCGACGAACTCCAGTCCGGACACCAGCCAGTCCCCCTTCACCCGCTGCAGGTCGACCGTGAGCCGGTAGTTGCGCGGCTCGGCGGCCTTCGTCTGCTTGTTCTGCACGGACCCGGCGGCGGCGACGATGACCGTCGCGCGATCGCCCGCCAGCTTCACGAGTCCGGCGGAGACGACGTCGCCGCTGGCCTTGACCGCGTTCTCCGTCAGGGCCTGCTGCAGCCGGTCGGCCTGGCCCTCGAGCTCGGTGCGGAAGCCGGCGGTCGCGCCGGCGAGCAGCTCCTCCATGTCGGCGTCCGAGGTCGCCGAGCTGATGTCGATCAGCCCCTCGACCTCGGCGCTCGCCGCGGCGACGGCGTCCCTCCCGTCGGTCACCTGCGCCCGCTCGTCGTGCCAGGCCAGCGCCCGCTGGCCGGTGACGAGGAGCAGCACGACCGCCACGAGGACGACGACGCCGGTCCTCACCGGACCCCCAGGGGTGCCAGCACCAAGATCTTCCACAGCTCGTCTCCTCCGTTCTCGGGCGCACCGGCGGAGGCCGGCGCGGGTGCGGTCGCGGTCCCGTCTCCGCGACCGACGGCGAGGTCGTAGGCGACGGTGCCGCTCGAGTCCGGCCACACACCGCCACCGAAGTGCTCACCACAGGCAGCCGGGGTGTTGCCACGACCGTCGCCCTCCGGGCACGGGAGGTTGCGGGCACCGCGGATCGCCGTCGGGTCGTCGGGCGCGATCTCGCAGTGCGCCAGGGTGTCGACGTCGCGGACCTCGGTCGCCCGCGGGTTGCGCCGCTGCTTCGGCGACAGGTACCCGCTCTGGCAGGTCGGCGGGTTGTTGAGCGCGGCACGCAGGTCGAGCTGCACGTCGCCGTACTTCGCCCGGGGGTTGATCGCCGACTGCAGTCGCGCGACGAGCGACGGGTAGACGACCAGGGTCTGGTGCACCTGCGGCAGGTAGGTGTGGAGCACCTGCGCGTTGGTCGTCAGGTTGGCCAGCATCATCGGCAGCACGGGCTGCAGGTCGGTGACGGTGCGGGTGGCGGCGTCCAGTCCACCGGGGGCGTTCCGCAGCAACGTGCGTACGGCGGCCGAGTCGCCCGCGGCGAGGGCTGCGGTGAGCTGGTCCAGGGAGGCGGCGTACGACCGCGTCCGCGAGCCGAGGTCGCGCTGGGTCTCCAGCACCGGCTGCACCGCGGCGATCAGCGAGGTGGTGGCGTCGATCCGGGCCTGCGCCTCGCTCAGCACGTCGCCGGTGGCGTCGACCAGCTCGTTGAGGTCGGGCCCGGCGCCACCGAGGCCGGCGTCGACCTCGTCGAGGACCCGCTTGGTCTCCGCCTTCGGCACCGACTCCAGCAGCCGGTTGACGGAGTCGAGCACCGGCGTGATCTGGGGCATCTCGACCGCGCGGTCCCGCGGGATCCTCGCGCCGTCGGCGAGCACGTCCCCGGAACCCGCGTCGGCCTTCCCCCCAGAAGGCTCCCCGGACGTCGGGGTGCGCGGGTCGACCAGGTCGACGTACTGCTCGCCGACGGCGGAGGTGCTGTGCAGCTCGGCGGAGGCGCCGGCCGGGATCCGCGCGTCGTCGTCGAGGCGCAGGGTGGCGATGGCGCCCCTGTCGGTGACCTCGAGCCTCGAGACCTGGCCGACCTCGACGCCGCGGTAGGTGACCGCGGCCTTCGGGTAGAGCCCGCTCGCGTCGCCGAAGTCGACGGACACGTCGTAGACGCCGATGCCGAGCATGGCCGGCACCCGGGCGTACTGGAAGAAGGCGAGACCGAGCGCGACCACCGCGAGCACGGTGAAGATGCGCAGCTGGCGCTTGATCAGCGGGGTGAGCAGCATGGCCTAGCAGCCTCCGAGGATCTTCTTGAGCAGCCCGCAGGCGGGCACGGGCTCGGTCGGCGCAACCGGCGCCGGCGTGTCGCCGGGCGTCGCCTGCTCGCTCGGCGCGGGAGTGCCCGACGCAGGCACCGGCGCCTCCGGGACCGCCGGGGTCTCGGGGGCGGCGGCATCGGCGGGCGTCGTCCTCGGTACGCCGATCAGCCCGAGCCAGCTGCCCAGCAGGCTCTGGTCGCGCAGGTCGAGCGTGGCGAACAGGTTGGCGTAGTCGCCGCGCAGTGCGTTGCGCGTGGTCATCACCGGGAACGGGATGGTGAGGGCGATCTTGAGGGACTCGGGCAGCGACTCGCTGGCCTGGCCGAGGTTGGTGAGGATCGGCCCGAGGGCGTCGAGGTTGGCGAGCAGCGCGGTCTCGCTGGCGTGGATGACCTCGTTCGCGCGGGCGCCGGTGCGGCTGGTCCTCGTGACCGCCTTGACCAGTCGGTTGCGCTCCTGGTCGAGCACCTTCAGGCCGGGCGTGATCCGGTCGATCGCGGTGGCGATCTGCTCCTGGTCCTTGCGCAGGCCGGCGCTGAGGCTGTCGAGCGACTCCAGGGCGCGCACGATCTCGGACCTGTTGGCGTCGAGGACGGCGAGCAGCTCGTCGGTGTGCCGGACCAGGCCACGCGTGTCGGGCACCCGGTCGCGCAGCGCGGTCGAGAGCTCGCCGGTGATGGTGCTGATCTGGGAGAGACCGCCGTTGTTGAGCAGCAGCGCGACGGCGCCGAGGACCTGCTCGGTGGCGGGGTAGGTGCCGGTCTGGGCGACCGGGACCACGGCACCGTCGGCCAGGCGGGCGTCCGTCGGCCGGGTTCCGGTGGATCCGGCGGGAACCGACACCTCGACGTACTGGGCGCCGAGGAGGGTCTTCTGCCCGATCGAGAACACGGCGTCGGCGGGCAGCCGCACGTCGTCGAGCAGGTGGAGGTCGACGACGGCCTCCCAGCCCTCGGCACGGATCTCGCCGACGGTGCCGATCACGACGTTGTCCTTCTGGACCGTCGAGTTCGGGACCAGGTTCTCGATCTGGTCGAAGTGCACCTCGACGGTGTAGCCGTCGTCGCGCACTGCGACCTGGCCGGGCAGCGTGTTGTCGTTGGGCTGGATGTCGCAGCCGGTGAACAGCAGTCCGGCCACCAGCGCAGCGGGGACGAGGGCGCGGGACAAGCGGGTCACCGGGTGCCTCCGATCGAGCCGATCCCGAGCAGGTCGATGAGCGGCTGCAGCACCGTCGAGCACTGCTCGGCCGTGCCGCCGACGCCGAGCACCGCGCCGCAGAGCAGCTGCGGGACGTTGTCGAGCGCCGACAGCGTGGCCCGGCCGGTGATCGCCTGGTCCTGGATGGTGTTGCTGAGGTCGACGATCGCGTGCGGCGCGACGTGCAGCACGCCGGCGAGCTCGTTGGACCGGTCGGCGAGGGCCGCGGCGAGCAGGTTGACGTCGGCGGTCGTCGTACGGATCTGCCTGCGGTGCTTCCGGAAGTACTTCTCGGTCACCGCGAGCACCTGACCGAGGTCGGTGAGCGCGCCGGTCAGGTTGGTGCGGTTGTCCGCGAGCACGGTGCTGACGTCGTCGAGCTCGGTCGTGAAGCCCCGCACCGCGGCGTCGTTGAGGGCGAGGTTGCGGGTGAAGGTGTCGAGGTGCTCGATGGTCGAGAACAGGTCGGAACGGCCGTCGGACAGGGCGGTCGCGGCGCCCCGGAGCTCGGCGATCGAGGTCCGCAGCTGGTCGGAGCTGCCCTCGGCCAGGCTCTGGTCGATCGCCTTGATCGCCACCGCCAGCGGGCCGTCCTTCTTCCCGGCGTCGGGCCCCAGGGTGGTCGCGAGGTCGGTCAGCTGCTGCTTCACGTCGTCGAAGGTGACCGGCACCGCCGTCCTGTCCAGCGCGATGGTGGCGCCGTCCGTCAGGCGCGGGCCGCCGTCGTACACCGGCTCCAGCTGGACGAACCGCCCACTGACCAGGCTGGGGGAGACGATCGCGGCGTGCGCGTCGGCGGGGATCGGCTGGCCGGAGTCGACCTCCAGCGTGACGAGCACGCCGTCGGGCTCGTTCTCGATCGCGGTGATCGTGCCGACCTTCACGCCGAGCACCTTCACGTCGTCGCTGACGTTGAGCCCCTCGGCGCTGGAGAAGTACGCGCGCACCGTGGTGCTGCCGGTGTCGCGGGTCCACGCGAGCCCGCCGACCAGCACGGCGGCGACCACGAGCGCGACCAGGATCTTCTTGTTCACGAGGCGGTTCACGGCACGATTCCTGACAGGACGGGAGCAAGGGTTCCGGGCGACGTGAGGTTCTGGATGTAGGCGTCGAACCACGGCCCGCTCGAGATCGCCTCGCCGAAGGCGGTGGCGTAGCCGCGCAGGCCGACGATGCTGGCCTGCAGGTCCTTCTTGTTCGCGTTGAGCACGTCGACGACCCCGTCGAGCTCGTCGAGCGCCGGGCCGAGCACGTCGTCGGTGTCCTTCAGCAGCAGCCGCAGCTGGGCCGCCAGGGCACGGGCACTCCTGAGCAGGCTGACGACGACGTCCTGGCGGGCGTCGAGCTCGCTGAGCAACGAACGCCCGTTGGTCAGCAACGAGGCGATCTGCTGGTCCCGGCTCGCGAGCACCCCGGTCACGCTGTCGGCGTGGGCGAGCAGCGAGCGCAGCTCGTCGTCGTTCGACGACACCGCTCGCGACAGGGCGGTGATCCCGTCGAGTGCGGGCCGCAGGTCGGGGCTGGCCGAAGACAGCGTCCTCGAGGCCTGGTCCAGCGCGGCCGCGAGCTGCGCCTTGTCGATGTCGGCGGTGGTCTCGGTGAGCTCGTTGAGCGTGCTCGTCAGGTTGTACGGCGAGGAGGTCCGCGCCAGCGGGATCGACTCGCCCGCCCCGATCTCGCCGGTGCCGCGGGGCACCAGCTCGACGGCGGCCCGGCCGAGCAGGGTCATCGTGATGATCCGGGCCTCGGTCCGGTCGCCGAGCACGATGTCGGGATCGGTGAGGACCACGTCGGCGACGACGTGCTTCCGGTCCAGCCGGACCTCGCGGACCTTGCCGACCCGGGCGCCCGAGACCATGACGGCATCACCGCCCTTGAGCCCGCCGGCCTCGGCGAACTCCACGTGCACGACGTCGCCGTTGCCGATCAGCGGGAGCTTGTTGACGTTGAGCGCGGCGAGCACGGCGAGGACGAGGACGACGGTGCCGAGCAGGCCGCGGGCGGCGAGCCGGTCGGGGCTGGTGACGCGGCTCATCGCTTGCACCTCGGGGCGTCGGAGTAGATCCACGGCGTCGTGACGTTCGCGCCGGCGAGGCCGGTCTGGATCCGCACGCCGCAGAGGAAGAAGTTGAAGAAGTTGCCGTACGACGCGGTGTTCTGCACCGCCCGGTAGTGCGCCGGCAGGTTCTGCAGCACGGTCTCCAGCGTCCCCGCGTTCGTGTTGATGCCGCGGGCCGAGACGGCCAACCCCGACAGGTCGGTGCGCAGGTCACCGCGTGCCTTCGTCACGAGGTCGGTCGTCGTGGTCGCGAAACGGTCGATCCGGGCAGCGGCGTCGAGGACCTGGGTGTCCTGCTGGTCGAGCCCGGTCAACAGCTCGTCGAGCCGGTCGAGGAGCAGGCCGACGGTCGCCTTGCGGTCGTCCACGGTCCCGAGGACGCTGTTGAGGTTGCCGATCACCTGCCCGATCAGCTCCTCGCGTCCGCCGATCGTCGTGGTGAACGACGCGACGTGCTGCACCAGCGTGGCGACGGCGGCCTGCTGGCCCTGGAGCACCTGCACCAGCTGGCCGGACAGCTCGTTGACCTGGGTCGGGCTGAGCCCGGCGAACAGCGGCTTGAAGCCGTTGAGCAGGGTGTCGAGGTCGAGCGCCGAGGCGGTCTGGCTCGCCGGCAGGGTGCCGCCTGCGGCGAGGACCTCGCCGGTGTCCCCTTCACCGCGGGTCAGCTGGACCACGCGGTCGCCGATCAGGTTGCGGTACTGGATCGTCGCGTGCGTGCCGGTGGTGAGCTGCTGGTCATCGCGGACGTCGAAGGTGACCAGCACGGTGTTGTCCTTGCGTACGTCGATGCCGGTCACCTTGCCGACGTCGACGCCGGCGACGCGGACCTCGTCGCCGACCGCGAGGCCGGACACGTCGTCGAAGACGGCCTTGTAGTCGTCGCGGTCGCCCGGCCGGTACTCGCCGGTGACGGCCGCGACCCACACGGTGAACACGGCGGCCAGGGAGAGGAAGGCGGTGAACTTGACGAGGTCGGCGCGCTGGCGCCGCTTCTCGGGACTCAGCCGGCCGGAGGAGGTGGAGCTCATGGCAGGTTCCTCACTCCCTCGAGAACACCCAGCAGCGTGTCTGCGACCGCCTCGCTGGGCGTGGGCTGCGGGCCGACGTACGGGTTGGCGCCGGTGCGGAACGACGGCGGCACGGCCCTGCCCTCCTGCGCATCGACGTACGGGAGGCCGTAGCAGGCCGGGCCGTTGTCGGCGCCGAGCTCGGGCAGGTTCTCCTGGTAGGTGTAGGGATCGCGGCCCGGGACGATCCGGGTGATCGTGGTGACGCCCGGGTGCGTGCCGCCGACGGCGGCCTCGGCGAGCCCGTTGGCCGAGGCGAGGCCGAGCACGAGGCACGGCAGCTCGGGCGAGTAGCGCTCGAGGACGTCGGTCACCGGCTGCAGCAGGCCGAGGGAGGCGACCAGGCCGTGCCGCGAGCTGCGCAGCAGCACGTCGGTCTGGTCACTGAACCCGGTCATGCTGCGCTCGAGGGCACGCAGCGAGGCCTGCTGCCGCACCAGGGTCTGCGAGACCTCGCCGGTGTGGGTGAGCATGCCGACCAGGTCGGGCCGCGCGATGTCGTAGGCGTCGGCGACGTCGTCGGCGACCCGCAGGTCGGCGGACAGCGTGCGCAGCGACGGGTTGAGCGAGCGCAGGTAGGTGTCGGTCTGGGTGATCAGGTTGCCGATCAGCTGGCCACGCTCCTCGACCGCGCCGGCCACCGCGGTCAGCGCCGAGTTCACCTCGGCCGGACGGGCGACGTCGAGCACCTTGGTGAGGTTCTCGAAGGCCTCGTCGACCTCGACGGTGACCCGGTCCGCCGGGATCACGGCACCCGCCTCGATCGTCCCGCCACTGCTGCCGGGGTCATCGGCGGGCGGCGTCAGCTGGACGTACTTCGCACCGAACGCGGTCGGCGGCACGATCTGCGCGGTCACGTCGGCGGGCACCCGGTCGACCTTGTCGGCGTCGATCTCGAGCTCGATGCTCACCTTCCCACCGGCACCGCCGTCGGCCGTGGGGTCGTTGTCGATGTGGCCGACCCGGCCGATCTCGACGCCGCGCAGCTTGATCGGCGCTCCCGGGGCGAGGGTGAGTCCGGCCCGGTCGGCCTGGACGGTGACCACGACGTTGTCCTCGAAGGCGCCGCGGTACTTCGCGATCGTGCCGGCGACCAGGGCCGCGACGAGGGCGATGAACACGAAGCCGTAGACGACCTGCCGGTCGACGTGATGGGGGTGCTTCTCGCGCGTGCTCATGGCCGCCTCACCCCGCGATGTGGACCGACGGACCGCCCCAGATGGCGATCGCGAAGATCAGGTCGATGAACATGGTCGAGATGAGCGCGGAGCGCACGGCCTTGCCGACCGCCTTGCCCACGCCCGCGGGACCGCCGGAGGCACGGAAACCGTGGTAGCAGCAGATCGAGACGATCACGAGCGCCATCAGCGCGACCTTCACGATCGCGAGGAACAGGTCGCTCGGGATCAAGAAGGTGTCGAAGTAGTGCTGGTAGGTGCCCGGCGCCTGGTCGTAGCCGACGGTCACGACGACGTAGGTCGCCAGCCAGCACATCATCAGCGCGATCGCGAACAGCGGGACGACGGCGATCAGGCCGGCGATGATCCGGGTGGTCACCAGGTACGGCACCGGCGGGACCGCCATCACCTCGAGCGCGTCGATCTCCTCGGAGACCCGCATCGCCCCGATCTGCGCGGTGAACCCGGCTCCGACGGTCGCGGTCAGCGCGATGCCGGCGATGATCGGGGCGACCTCGCGGGTGTTGAAGTACGCCGAGAAGAAGCCGGACAGGGTCGAGACGCCGATGTTGTCGAAGGACGTGTACGCCTGCAGCCCCACCTCGATGCCGGCCGCGGCGGTGAGGAAGCCGATCACCAGCACGGTGCCCCCGATCAGGGCGAGCGCGCCCGAGCCGAGGGAGACCTCGGCCAGCAGCCGGACGACCTCCTTCGGGTAGTGCTTGAGCGCGCGCGGCATGTGCGCGTAGGCGTTGCCGTGGAAGCTCAGCTGGTCGCCCAGTCGGCGCAGCGAGGACATCGGCCTGCCGACGTGGCGGGCGATGAAGCCCGGGGCGGTCGTGCTCATCGGCGCCTCACGCTCCGAGCTTGATCTGGAGGAACAGGGCACTGATCACGCTGTTGGCGGCGAACAGCAGCATGAACGCGAAGACCACGGTCTGGTTCACCGCTTCGCCGACGCCCTTGGGGCCGCCCTTGGCGTTGAGGCCGAGGTAGCAGGCGGTCAGCCCGGCCAGCAGGCCGAACACCGCGGCCTTGGCCTCGGAGGCGAGGAAGTCCGGCAGCCCGACGAGCAGGGTGAGGTCGGAGAGGTACAGGCCCGGTGTCGCGCCCTGGAGCACGACGGAGAAGAAGTAGCCGCCGACCAGGCCGACCACGGTCACCATGCCGTTGAGCGCGACGCCGACGAGGGTCGAGGCCACCACCCGGGGCACGACGAGCCGCTCGATCGGGTCGATGCCGAGGGTGACCATCGCGTCGATCTCCTCACGGATCTTGCGCGAGCCGAGGTCCGCGCAGATCGCCGTGGCGCCGGCGCCCGCGACGACGAGCACCGACACGATCGGGCCGATCTCGCGGACCACCGCGACCGCCGCGCCCGCGCCGGCGAGGTCGACCGCACCGATCTGGATGAGCAGCTGGTTGACCTGGAAGATGATCACGACGCAGAACGGGATCGAGACCAGCAGGGCCGGCCCGAACGAGACCGTCGTGATGAACCAGGCCTGCGAGACGAACTCGCGGAAGTGGAAGCGCCGCGTGAACATCTCCGCGAACACCTTGCCGACGAAGCCGTAGAAGTCGCCGAAGGTGCCGAGCGTCGTGAACACGAACGTCGAGCGCACCGCCTCGCGGGCGACCCGGCGGGACCGTTCGTCCATCCCGTCCGGGCCGGCCCGGCGCTTGCCGGGCGCACCGGCCGACGGGACCGGGGCGGTGGGGGCCGCGGTCATGCGGTGGCCTCCGCGTCGACCGGGTCCTTGACGACGTACAGCGGGAGGCGCAGCGCAGCCGGTGCGGTCGGGGGCACAGCCGCCCGCACCGGCGCGATCGGGGAGAGCCGCTGGTAGCCGGCTCCGAGGTCGGGGCGACGGTCGGCCTCGCCCCGGTTGGGCCACACCGCCATCGCGCGCTCGGCCTGCGCGGTGATGGTGAGGCTGGGGTTGACGCCGAGGTTCGCGGAGATCGCGGCGCCGTCGACGACGTGCAGCCCGGGGTGCCCGTAGACCCGGTGGTAGGGGTCGATCACGCCGGTCCGCGGGGAGTCGCCGATCGGGCAGCCGCCGAGGAAGTGCGCGGTCATGGGGATGTTGAAGATCTCGCCGGCGGTGCTGTACGAGCCGCCGTCGATCTTGTCGCTGATCCGGCGCACCACCTCGTTGCCGGCGGGGATCCAGGTCGGGTTCGGCTCGCCGTGTCCCTGCCGCGAGGTGAGCCGCACCTTGCCCTCCCGACGCAGCCGGCGCTTCTTCGGGAACACCGTGATCGAGTTGTCGCTGGTCTGCATGACCAGCGCGATGATCGTGCGCTCGGGCCAGCTGCCGAGGCCGGCGTACACCGACAGGAGCAGCAGCGGGTGGCGCAGCGCCTGGCCGACCCAGCGCAGCCAGCGCGGGGTCCGGCCGCCCCCGTCGGTCATCAAGGTGAGCAGCAGGCCCATCAGGCCCGAGCCCTTGCCGTAGCGGACGGGCTCGACGTGGGTGACCTCGTCGGGGTGGATCGAGGAGGTGATCGCGACGCCGTGGTGGAAGTCGTGGTCACCCTTGTTGCGCAGCTTGGTGCTCGACGCGCACAGCGCCTCGGAGTTGGTGCGGGTCAGCTCGCCGAGCCGGTCCGACAGCTCCGGCAGGTCGCCGGAGCGGCGCATGCCGTGCAGCAGCTCCTGGGTGCCCCAGGTGCCGGCGGCCAGCACGACCTGGGCGGCGGTGATCGTGGTCGTACGACGCGCGGAGCGGCCCGAGACGTGCGTGACGACGTCGTAACCGCCGTGCTGGCGGGGCCTGATCGCGTCCACAGTGGTGCGCTCCCGGACCTCGGCGCCGATCTTCTCGGCGAGGTGGAGGTAGTTCTTGAGCAGCGTGTTCTTGGCGTTGTGGCGGCAGCCGGTCATGCACTCGCCGCACTCCAGGCAGCCGCGCCGCTCGGGCCCGGCACCGCCGAAGTAGGGGTCCGGGATCGCCTCGCCCCGCGTACCGAAGCAGACGCCGACCGGCGTGGCCCGGTAGGTGTCGCCGACACCCATCTCGTCGGCGACCTCCTTCATCACCACGTCGCTGGGGGTGACGGTCGGGTTCTCGACGACGCCCAGCATCCGGCTCGCCTGGTCGTAGTACGGCGCCAGCTCGGCCTTCCAGTCGGTGATGTGCGCCCACTGCGGGTCGTTGTAGAAGGCGTCCGACTTCGGCTGGTAGAGGGTGTTGGCGTAGACGAGCGAGCCGCCGCCGACGCCCGCCCCGGCGAGCACGACCACGTCGCGCAGCAGCCGGATCCGCTGGATGCCGAAGCAGCCCAGGCGCGGCGCGAAGAGGAACTTGCGCACGTCCCAGGAGGTCTTCGCGAACTCCTCGTCCTCGAACCGGCGCCCGGCCTCGAGCACGAGGACCCGGTAGCCCTTCTCGGCGAGGCGGAGGGCGGTGACCGACCCGCCGAAGCCGGAGCCGACCACGACGACGTCGTACTCGAAGTCAGCGCGCATGCCGCTGCACCCCCCATGAGAACGGCAGGGCCCCTGTGCCAGGCCCGCCTGTGAGCGCCAAGTCCACCCGGTGACGGTCGTCACGCTCTCGTGGCCGCAGTCCAAAGAACCGGGTCTGCGTTGTCACCGTGCACAAAGACGCCGGGGCCGCCCTAAGGTGGGCCCGTGAGCAGCGAGTCCGTGCCGTCCGACCTCGCACCGTGGCTGCTGGCGTACGTCGCCGAGCAGGCCCAGCCCGGCCAGGTGGACGCCTGGGTCGACCGCGTGGCGAGCGCGATCCTGCGCGAGATGCCCGAGGTCACCCTGGTCGAGGGGCTGCCGGACATCCTGCGGGTGACCGTCCGCGAGCACTGGGTGGCGTTCCTCGGGGACTTCGCCCAGCCCGAGCAGCACTTCCACCTGCCCGAGGCGGCGCGCCGGCTGTCCGTCGACATCGCCGACCGGCAGCTGCCGCTGGAGTCGCTGATCCGGTTCTACCGGATCGCCCAGCAGGAGGTGTGGGCCTACGTCAGCGAGGTGATCAAGGAGCTGCCGCCGGCCGACTTCGACCGGGCCGACCTGCTCATGTACTTCTGGAACCGGGCCGGCGTCTGGCTCGACCAGTCGATCACCGAGTCGATCGCCGCCTACCAGGCCGCCCGCTCGCGGGTGCTGGCCGGTGCGGCGGCGCAGCGCTTCGAGTCCGTGCGCTCGATCCTCGCCGGCGAGCTCAGCGACGCCCGCGAGGCGTCGGCGGCGCTGGGTGGATACCCGATCTCCGTGCACCACACGGCCGTCGTCCTCTCGGTCGGCGACGCCGAGCAGGCCGGGGCGCTCGAACCGCTGGCGGCCGACCTGGCCCGCCGGATCGGCGCTGCCAACCCGCTCATCGTCAAGCCCGGTGGTCGCCAGCTCTGGATGTGGCTCGGCACCCGGGACCAGCCGGACCTGTCCGGGCTGGCGGCGGCCGCGGCCGACCTGCGCCACGACAGCGTCGTCGTCGGCGTCGGGTCCGCGACCCCCAACATCGCCGGCTTCGTCGCCTCGCACCGCGAGGCGCAGGGCACGCTGCGGGTCACCGCCCCCGACACCGACGACTGGCTGGCGACGTACGCCGACGTCGAGCTGCCCGTCCTGCTCGGCTGCTCACCGGAGGTCGATCGGTTCATGACCCGCCGGCTCGGGCCGCTCGCCGGCGAGGAGGAGGGGGTGCAGCGGATCCGCGAGACGCTCACGGCGTACCTCGACAGCGGTGGCAGTGCCGAGGAGGCCGCGCGCACGCTGGTGGTGCACCGCAACACGATCCGCTACCGGCTCGGCCAGGCCGAGGAGATGCTCGGCCAGCCGATCACCCGGATCAGCCCGCAGCTCGCGGTCGCGCTGCGGCACCACCAGCTGTTCCACCGGGGCTGATCAGCGCGCGTCCCAGCTCCAGGTCGCGGTGACGGTGTCGTCGCCGCCCGGGTGGTAGGTCCGGTTGCCACGGATCCACGACATGTCCGGGTGCAGGGGGACGTTGCCCGTGTCGGCGGCGTTCGCGTTGAGCGGCGTGACCAGCTGGGTCCGCGTGCCGGTGCCGGGGCAGGACTCCTGGACGCTGACCTGCGTGCTGCGGTCGGGGTACAGCTGACCGGTGTAGTAGCCGAAGTCCAGCCACACCGTGTACGACGCACGACCAGCCAGCGACGCCGCGCCGCTCCAGGTGCAGCCGTTCTCGTCGGTGCCGGCGATGCTCCACTGGAAGCCGGCCGGTCCCTCGACCAGCTGCGGGGTGTCGTCGGCGCTGTCCATGGTGAAGATCGCGGTCCAGGTCTCGATGACGCCACCGCCGTACTGCAGGGTGCCGCCGGCGGTGCCGGTGTAGGCCGTGGAGTCCGCGGAGCGACACGACCTCATCACCTCGGCGTCGCAGCGGTCCGGGTCCGTCGGGGTATTGGCGTCGCCCCCGGGCGCGCCTCCGTGGCAGCGGTCGCTGCCCGCGCCACCTGTGCAGATGTCGTTGCCCTCGCCGCCGTCGATGGCGTCGTCCCCCGAGCCGCCGCGCAGCACGTCGTCGCCGGCGCCGCCGTCGACGGTCCCGCCCCGGCCGTGGACGTCGACGTAGTCGTTGCCCGGCCCGGCGAGGGCGTGCGAGGCCCTGCCCTCGAGGATCAGGTGGTCGTTGCCGGGCCCGCCGAGGGCGAGCTCGCCCTTGCCGCCGCCGGTCCAGACCACGTCGTCGCCGCCCTGGCCGTCGACGACGTCGCGGCCGCCGCCGGCGTCCACGTAGTCGTCACCGCCACCGGCGAGCACCTTGTCGTTGCCACCGCCGGTGCAGATCACGTCGTCCCCGCCCAGGCCCGTCACGACGTCCTTGCCGCCCTTGCTGACGATGACGTCGTGGCCCGGCGTGCCGGTGATCCGGTCGGCGCGGTTCGTGCCCACGACGGTCGCGGCCTCGCCGTGGCAGCGGGGCTTGCCGGCTGCTGCTTCGGCTGTGGTGTGCGGGAGCAGGAGCGGGACGAGGGCGGCGAGCAGGCCGACGGTCGCCGTACGACGGCGGGCGGGGCTGGACAACGAGATTCCTTCCGGGAGTTCGGATGACTCCCGAATCCTGCTGGCCCCACGTCGCCCGGACCATCCCAGAACGCTGGGGAAACGGCACCGAAGGCGCACCCGGCAGGTGGGTGCGCCTTCGGTGGTCCTGGGGGTCAGCCCTCGAGGGTCAGGGCCAGCACCGGGCAGGCCTGGACGGCGGCGTAGACGTGGGCCCGGTCGGACTCCGGCGGGTCGGCGTCGAGGACGGTGACCAGCTCCTCGTCCTCGTCCACCTCGAAGTAGTCGTTGGCCATGGACTCGCACATCCCGAGTCCCTCGCACTTCTTGAGGTCCGCGACGATGTGCATCGCACTCACGCCCCGACCTTGCCGATGAGGTGGTGGCGGGGCTCGACGGCCTTGAAGTCGACCTTCTCCCGCACGCCGCAGTCGGGGCAGCACCAGTCGTCGGGGATGTCCTTCCACGCCGTACCGGCGGCGAAGCCCTCGAGCTCGTTGCCCTCGGCGACCTCGTAGGTGTACTGGCAGCCGGGGCACTGGGCGGCGAGCACCTCGCCCTCGAACTCGTGGGCGCTGGTGTCGGCCCGGACGGCGGCCTCGGCGGCGCGCTTGGCGGCGGGGACGGGGTACTTCCTGAGCAGCTTCTCCCGCTTGGCGGGGTGCAGGTTCGCGAGACGCAGGTCGCCGTCGTAGTGGGCGATGACGCGCTTGTCCATGAGCGCCCGGAAGGCCGGCGGGAACATCGCGACCACGATCATGCCGGTGTAGCCGGTCGGCAGGACGGGGGCGTCCTTGAAGTCGCGCAGCGTCTGGTAGCGACGGGTCGGGTTCGCGTGGTGGTCGCTGTGGCGCTGCAGGTGGTAGAGCAGCACGTTGGTCGCGATGTTGTTGGAGTTCCACGAGTGCGCCGGCGTGACCCGCTCGTAGCGCATCCTGCCCGGCGTTCCGACCTTCTGGCGGACCATCCCGTAGTGCTCCATGTAGTTGACGACCTCGAGGAGGGAGAAGCCGACGACGGCCTGCAGGAGGAGGTACGGCAGCAGGCTGAGCGGGTTGACGTCGTACGCCAGGCCGAGCCACAGCATCAGCCCGCCCCACAGCGCGACGGTCATCAGCCAGGCGTTGAGCACGTCGTTGCCGAGGTGGAACGGGTGCGTGCCCTTGCGCTGGTAGCGCTTGGCCTCGAGCTCCCACGAGCTCTTGAGCGAGCCGGACACGGTACGCGGCCAGAACCGGTAGACGCTCTCCCCCATCCGGGCGCTGGCCGGGTCCTCCGGCGTCGCGACGCGGACGTGGTGGCCGCGGTTGTGCTCGATGTAGAAGTGGCCGTAGAACGTCTGCGCCAGGGCGATCTTCGAGGCCCACCGCTCGACCGACTCGCGCTTGTGCCCGAGCTCGTGCGCGGTGTTGATCGCCACGCCGCCGACCACGCCGACCGAGATCGCGAGGCCGACCTTCGCCAGCACCGACATGTCGGTGGTGGCGAGGTACCAGATCGAGGCCACGAAGCCGCCGTACTGCACCGGCAGGTAGAGGTAGGTCACCCAGCGGTAGAACCTGTCGTTCTCGAGCGCGTCGATCACGTCGTCCGGCGGGTTGGTGTCGTCGTACCCGGCGACCAGGTCGATCAGCGGGATGATCCCGAAGAACACCACCGGCGTCAGCCAGAAGAAGATCGCGTTGTCGCTCGCCTCGAACAGCGCGATCCCCACGATCGGCGTCAGGGGTACGACGAGTCCGAGGATCCACAGGTAGCGCTTCTTGTCGCGCCACGAGACGACCGTGCCGTCTGCTCCTCGCGTTTCATACCGGGCCATCGGGTGCCTCCTTGGACGTGGCGACGGCGGCGTCGCCGGGTAGGACTCAACGGTCGCAGCGGGAGCGGTCACCGATCTCGGGCGAGGTGCACAACTTGGGCTCGGGGCGTTGGTTGGCTGCACAACGCGTAAATCCGGGTGGCCCCGGCGGGCGGCGCCCCCGTCAGGCCGACGCTGCGCGCGGCGTCATCGCCCAGCGGATGGTGCCGACGGCCGCGGCTCCCATCGCCCGGACCGCGGTGCGCTCGGCCAGCGGGAGCCAGGGCAGCCGGAGCGGAACGCGCGTCCAGCGCGGCATCAGCCCCACCGCCGCCGAGGCCAGCACGCCGTAGGCCGGCCGGGCCAGCAGCGGCAGCGGGGGGCGCAGCAGCACGTACCCCACGGCCTCCCGCGCCTCCGGCGTCCCGCGCAGCTCGGGCCGGAACATCGCCAGGGTCGCCCTGAGCTCGGCCACCGTGGTGGGCGGGTCGAGCACGCCGAGGCGACGCGCGACCTCGGCGGTCTGGGCGACGTACGTGTCGTAGCCGGCGTCGTCCAGCGGCTCGGCTCCGTAGACCCGGTGGGCGCGCAGGAAGCTGTCGACCTCCGCGACGTGCACCCACAGCAGCAGGTGCGGGTCGGAGGCGGCGTACGTCGTCCCGTCGGGCATCGTGCCGCTGACCCGGTCGTGGATCGCCCGCACGGCGTCGACCGCGCGCTGGGCGTCGGTCGCGGTCCCGAAGGTGGTGACGGCGAGGAACCGGCTGGTGCGCGCCAACCGTCCCCACATGTCGCCGCGGTAGCCGGAGTGCTCCGACACGGCACGCATCGCCGCGGGGTGGAGGCTCTGCAGCAGCAGCGCCCGGATGCCGCCGACGAACATCGCCGCGTCGCCGTGCACCCGCGCGATCGGGCTGTCGCCCTCGAACCACCGCGGTCCGGGCGTGTGGTGGATCCGGTCGCGGTGGCGGGCGCCGTCAGGACCGGCGACCCGCAGGAAGAGCGCCTCCCCCAGCCGGCCGCGGACGTCCTCCACCGTGGGCAGGCGCCGGTCCGTCGTCATCCGTCCAGTGTGCCCGGGTGCGCAATCCCGGGTCGCCGCCGCGATCGAGCCCGCGGTCGACGAGCTCCGCCGAGCTCGGGCCGCGACCGTGCCCCACCCTGCACGCCGGCCCGGAAGTAGCACGCCGTCCACCCGACTGCCTGACCGTTGTCAGCACGACACGCCGAGCGAATGGCGGGTTCGCTGCTGACAACCGCCGACCAGTCGCGTGGACAGCGTGTTACAGCTCCCGCTCGACGGCACCGGACACGACGTGCAGGACCACCGCGCCGACCAGCCACCCCAGGACGGGTACCGCGAGAGCTGCGGGCGGGGCGGGTTCGGCGGGGAGCTGCAGCAGACCCAGCACCATCAGCGACAGCCACCAGTGGGGCGCGAGGAGCACGGCGTCGTACACCACGGCGAACACCGCGTTGATCCTCGACGGTTCGTGGGCGAAGTTGCCGTCCAGAGCGCCGGCGATGGTGCCGAACACCAGCCCGGAAGCGCCGAGCACCGCCGCGATCACCGCCCACTCCCGTGCCGTGGCGGGCCCGGACCCATTCCAGTCGATCGGACGGGAGACGGCCAGCAGCAGGACACTGCCTACTGCGGCGAGCACGAGGTGGCCGACGGTGCCGGGCGACCTCATCGACTCGGGACCAGCAGCACGACGAGGACCGCCACCCCCGCAGCCGGTACGGCGACCAGCGCGGCCAGCACTCCCCACAGGCTGTCCGGCACCACCCAGGTGAGGCCACCGCACAGCACCACCGGCGCCATCAGTCCGACCGCGATCCAGGGCGAGCGCCCCATCACCAGCCAGCCGTGCGCCGCGGCCAGGGTCAGCAGGACGCACGCCCACGCGATCAACGCCGCCCCGTGCCGGGCTGCGCGGACGGCTTCGCTGGTGTTCTCGATGTGGATCTGCTCGCCGAGGCCGCGGACCATCAGGACCAGCGCGCCCACGACCACGACCGTCAGGAGGATGCGACTCATCCTCCGATGGTCGGCCGCAGCCACGCCCGGAGCGTCGGTCGGCGTACTCAGTCCGACCCGCCCGTTCGGGTCATGAGCCGCCGGCCGGTCCCCGGCCTGGGCGCGGGATCCCCCGGGATCCTCGGTCGTGGACCTGGCCCGACGTCAGCAACGATTCACGGTTCGCCGCCGACGGCGGTCGCGAGCCGCCGAGCGCGCCGAGTCGTGGATCGTTGGTGACCGTCAGCCGATCGTGGTGAGCAGCTGGGTGGCGCGGGTGAGGACGACGTACAGCGTGGCGCGGCCGGTGGCCGACTCGTCCTCGATCTCCTGGGGACGGACGACCACGATGCCGTCGAACTCGAGGCCCTTGGTGTCGAGGCCGGTGAGCACGACGACCCGGTCCTCGCCCGAGGGCGTGACCGAGGAGTCGATGGCGGCGCGGGCGCCGGCGGCGTCGTCGGCCAGCTCCGGCCAGGAGGCGAGCCAGGCGTTGACCTCGGAGCGCCGGGCCACGGGTACGACGATGCCCACCGTCCCCGAGACCTGCCCCGCGACGTCGAGCACGGCAGCGCGGGTGGCGGCCTCGAGCTCGGCAGCGCTGGCGCCGGCGGGCAGGTCGACGACGACCGGCTCCTCACCCGTCCGACGCACCGCGTCGGGCAGGTCCGCGTCGAGGCCGACGCGGGACGCGTAGGCCGCCGCGAAGGCGTAGATCTCGGCCGAGTTGCGGTAGTTGGTCGACAGGTGGAACGAGTGCACCTGCTTGCGCTCCAGGGCAGCCGCACGAGCGGCGTCCGACTCGGCCGGCACCGGCCACGACGACTGGGCGGGGTCGCCGACGATCGTCCACGAGGCGGTGCGGCCGCGGCGGCCGACCATCCGCCACTGCATGGGCGTGAGGTCCTGCGCCTCGTCGACGAGGACGTGCGCGTAGCCGTCGTCCTCGATGCTCGAGATCGGCGGGCGCCAGGCGCGACCGGACGGCGCGAACTCGCGGTCCGAGGCGGTCATCAGCTCCTGGATGTCGACCGCACCCTCGATCAGCGCCATCGGGTCGTCGCGCTCGTCGTCGGCCTTCTGCGGCACGTCGCCGAGGGCGTAGCGCAGCTCGTCGAGCAGCGGCACGTCCTCGATCGAGATCTGCGGGCTGATCGGCCGTGACGGGTCGAGGTGGGCCCAGGTCTTCGCCAGCAGCCGCTGCTCCTCACCGGAGAGCAGGCCCTCGCCGACCCGGGCCAGGAACTCCGGCTCGCGCAGCCAGCACAGCACGGTCGGCGCGTCGAGCGGCGGCCACCAGGCGAGGGCGAAGTCGAGGAAGTCGTCGCGCGAGAGCATCTCGTCGTTGAACTTCTCGCGGCCCTGCTCGCGACCGCGCTCGCCGCGGACCTGGCGCCACAGCGCGTCGAGGAGGGCGTTCGAGACCCGCGGGAGCTGCTTGTTGCGCAACCCCTGCGACATCAGCTGGCGGCGGACCTGGCCGAGCTTGCCGCGGTCGAGGACCAGCCGGTCGTCACGCCAGAAGACGCGGTACTCGCGCGGGCTGCCGGGCGCCTGCTGGCGCGCCGTGCGACGCATCAGCTCGGCCATCCGCGCCGAGCCCTTGATGTCGGCGACGGCCGGCTCGTCGTGACGGGTCGCGCGGACCTCGTCGACGACCTCACCGAGGCTGCGCAGCGCGACCGCGGTCTCGCCGAGCGACGGCAGCACCCGCTCGATGTAGCGCATGAAGACGCCGGACGGGCCGACGACGAGGACGCCGCCGCGCTCGTAGCGCTGCCGGTCGGTGTAGAGCAGGTACGCCGCCCGGTGCAGCGCGACGACCGTCTTGCCCGTGCCGGGGCCGCCGGAGATCGACACGACACCCCTCGAGGGCGCCCGGATCGCCTTGTCCTGCTCGGCCTGGATGGTCGCGACGATCGAGTGCATCGAGCGGTCGCGGGCGCGGGAGAGCTGCGCCATCAGCGCACCCTCACCGATGATCGGCAGCTCGCGACCGGCGGCCTCGGCCGCCTCCAGCCCGGCGGCGTCGAGGAGCTCGTCCTCGACACCCACGACCGAGCGGCCGGCGCTGCGCAGCACCCGGCGGCGCAGCACGCTGTGGGGGTCGGCGGCGGTCGCCTGGTAGAACACCGCGGCGGCCGGCGCACGCCAGTCGATCAGCAGCGACTCGTGGTCGTCGTCGCGCAGGCCGATCCGGCCGACGTACCGCGGCGCCGCGTCGACCGCCGCGTCGAGGTCGAGCCGCCCGAACACCAGGCCCTCGTGGGCGGCGTCGAGCTGCGCGATCCGCTTCGCGGCCTGGAAGACCATCGCGTCGCGCTCCACCAGACCGCCCTCGTGGCCGAGCCGGCCCCGGGAATGACCTTCCTTCGCCAGCTGCTGGGCGGCCTTGCCCGCCTGCTCCAGCTGCCGGTAGACCCGGTCGACGAAGGCCTGTTCTGCTGCGACCTCGCGCTCCACCAGCTCGTCTGCCACCGCTCGTGACCCCTGCCGTCCGCACTCGTTTCCTGACCGCCGCACAAAAGCGGCAAGCCACCAACTCTACAGGCGCCGATGGACGGTCAGCGGACGGGACAGCGAACTCCCACCAAAGGCAGTACCGTGGAGGTGAACGGCCCGAAGCATCGCGTGTCCAAGGGGGGAACACGATGAGCATGACCACTGGGGCGACGATGTCCCGCAAACCCAACCGCCGCGGCGTGGCCGCGCGCGAGAAGCTGTTGTCCACCGCGGTCGAGATGCTCGGGACCGGCCGCCCGGAGACGGTGTCGATCAACATGGTCGCGAAGGAGGCCGGCCTCAGCTGGGGCTCGGTGCAGAACCTCTTCGGCGACTCCGACGGTTTCTGGTCGGCGGTCGCCGACCAGGTCGCCGAGCACGGCGCAGAGCTGTGGAGCAGGCCGCAGAGCACGACGCTCGCCGGCCGTGTGGCCGAGGTCGCCCAGCTCTACAGCGCGGTGCTGGAGTCGCCGTACGCCGTCACGATCGAGACCATGCGCTGGGCGCTGCCGCGACCGCTCGAGCTGCTCGCGGAGACCCATCCGCGCACGGCGGCGTCGATCCGGCACCTCGACGAGCTCTCGATCCTGGCGTTCAACCGCTTCTTCGACGGGGTCGAGGGCCTCGACGAGGAGCGGCGGGCCGCCATGTCGGAGGTGCTGCCCGCGATGCTGCGCAGCCTGCGCAACGAGCGGCTGCTCGGCACGCACATCGACATCGAGCGCGCCCACCGCGTGATCGTGTCGATGCTGACCTCCTACCTCGAGGGCTAGCGCGTCTCCACCGGCTGCGAGAGCAGGGCTCTCGTCGGCGCGATGACCTCGGCGCCGTACCGGGCGATGCCGTCGAGACGCTGCTCGAGGGTGGCGTCCGGCGGGTAGTAGTACATCCACGGCATCGTCATGCACATCGTCACGCCGCCCCGGGCGGCGCGGGCGAAGTCCTCGGGAGCGAAGGCGTCCGTCAGCGCCGGTACGACGGCGAACGGCGCGTCCGGGTCCTTGCCCTCCTCGCGCCGCAGCGCCTGCAGCCGCCCGGCGATCTCGATCGCCTCGTCGACGGTGGCCATGTCGCCGATCCAGCCGTCGTTGCGCGCCGCGCGGCGCAGGGCGACGTCGGACAGACCGCCGACCCAGACCGGGATCGGGGCCGGCGGCCTGGGCAGCATCACGAGCCGCTCGCAGCTGTAGAACTCGCCGGCGAACTCGGTCCAGCCCGGCGACCACAGCTCGCGCATCAGGTCCAGTCCCTCGTCGGTACGACGCCCGCGGGTCGCGAAGTCCTCCTCGAGCAGCTCGAACTCCTCGCGGCACCAGCCGACCCCGACCCCCAGGGCGACCCGGCCACCGGACAGGGCGGCCGCCGTACCGACGGCCTTGGCGACCACGAACGGGTTGCGCATCGCCGCGACGTAGATCGAGGTGAAGAACTGCAGCCCGGTCGTCACCTGCGAGAGCGCGCCGATCGTCACCCACGGGTCCGGCCAGTCGACGTCGGGCTTCCAGCGTCGGTCGCCGTCGCGCGTGTAGGGGTAGGGCGTGGCGAGCGTCTCCAGGTCGACCACGTGGTCGGCGAGGCTGAAGGCGGAGAACCCGGCCTCCTCGGCGGCGCGCGCCAGCGGCACCAGCTGGTCGATCGGGTGGTAGGCGGTCACCATCGCGAAGTCCACGCGTGCACCCTAGGCGACGGGTAGAACATGTTCTAGAGGAACGACACGCCGGGGCGCCGCCCCGATTCCGGCGACAGATGCAACCCTCGGACCCACGAACGGCCTTGGGGTAGTCGTGACGACGTGGTCTCGGGAGTCTCGGGAGGGGGTGAGCGGCGCGTGGACGCCGAGTTCGCCGCATTCGTGGCGGCGAAGCAGCACGGCCTCCTGCGCTACGGCATGCTCCTGACCGGAGGCGACCCGCACACCGCCGCCGACCTCACCCAGGAGACCTTCCTGCGGCTCGGTCGGCGCTGGCGGCACGTCCGCGACGTCGAGCACCAGGACGCGTACGCCCGCCGCACCATGACCCGCCTGTGGTGGACCCGCAGCAAGCGCGACCGGCGCGAGCAGCTGCGCGCCGAGCCCGAGGACCGGGCGGCGAAGGAGACCGGACCCGACTGGGAGTCCGAGGTGTGGGCCGCCCTCCAGCAGCTCCCGCCGCGGCAGCGCGCGGTCCTCGTGCTGCGCTACTACGAGGACTGCTCCGAGAAGGAGATCGCCGAGGTCCTGGCCTGCCGGCCCGGCACGGTCAAGAGCCAGGCCAGCCGCGGCATGGCGAGCCTGCGCCGGTTGATGGGCGTGGAGCTGACCGACGGGGACGTCGTGGGGAGGTCGGGCGATGAGTGACCTCGAGCGGCAGCTGCGCGCCTTCGTCCACGACGGCGACGTCCCGGTCCCCCACGTGCCCGACATGGTCGAGCGGGTGGCGGCCGGCCAGCGCCGGCACCGGCAGCGGCGGCTGGCCGTCGTCGCCGCCGCGGCCTGCGTCGTCGCCGGGATCGGCGTCGCAGGGGTCGTGCTCCGGGGCGGTCACGACCACGCCCCCGGCCCGGCGGCGTCCCCGGCGTGCGGCACGGTGACCATCCGGTCGGTCGGGGTCGGTCCCGACGAGCTCCTGCTGGTGCTCGACGGCCCGGCGGCCCGCCCGTGCGCCCTCGGCCAGGGAGTGCGGATCACCGTCGGCACCGGTGCGTCCGCGACCAGCACCACCGTGCCCGCCACCGTCACACCGGTCCTGCTCGGTGTCGGGCAGCGCGCCATGGTGCAGTCGTCGTGGCGCAACTGGTGCGGGGAGGCGAACCCCGTTGCGCGCGTCGACTTCCCCGACGGGTCGACCGCGACCGCTGAGCTCGGTCCCGACACCCCGACATGCACCGATCCTGCGACGGCGTCCTCCTTGGATTTCCGCCGGACGCAGCTCGTCGACGTCCCCACCGGCGAGAGCGAGGAACCGAGCCCCGGCCAGGGCGCCTCCTAGCGCATCCGCACCGAGCTGGCCGCGCGGTCGAGCGCCCCGAGGTACCCGGCGCTCGACACGAAGCCGTAGGCCGCGCCGGCGTACCAGGCGTGGTTCCAGACCTTGAAGTCGCAGCGGGCGTAGCCGACACCCGAGCGGATCCGGTTGCGCCACTCGGGGGTGAGCGTCGGCCAGGCCCACTCGACGCCCGGGTCGTCGTCGCAGCCGGCGGGCGCCTCCATGACCAGTGCGGCGCCGGTGGCGTAGGTGCCGTCGTAGAAGATCGCGGTCACGACCGCTGCTGCCAGGGGTGCGCCGGGCGCGCGCAGGCCTTCGCTCCGGGAGTCCGCCAGCCCGGCCTCGATGGCCGCCACCGTGGCCGGCGCCGCGAGGTCGGCGGTGCTGAACCCCTCGGCAGGCTCGCCGGTCACCGCCTCCAGCAGCGCGTCGGCGCTCGGGTAGCACTGCACCCGGCCGGTGGTCGCCTGCATCAGGCAGGCCTCGTCGGTCGCTGTCGCCGCGCCGGCCGGCGTACCTCCCGGCAGGGCAACCGCTGCCAGCGCCGCCACTCCCACCGCGAACCTGCTCGTCATCGTGCGCACCGCTCCACCTCCACCAGGGCCCATGCTCCGGATCGGTCCGACGCAAACACCTTCGCGGAGGCGGATCAGCCCTTCTTGCGGGTGAGGAAGGCGGTCATCGCCTCGCGCGCCTCGTCGGAGCCGAACAGGCGGGCGCTCAGCTCGACCAGCTCCTCGCCGTGGGTGTCGATCCGCTCGAGGAGGTCGGCGGCGAGCAGCCTCTTGGTCTCACGCAGGCCCTGGGCGGCACCGGTCGCGAGCTTGCCGACCACGTCGTCGACCCTCGCCCGGAGATCGGCGGCGGGGACGGCGAAGGTCGCGAGCCCGTACGACGCCGCCTCGGCCCCGCTGAAGACCTCGCCGCCGAGGGCGGTCCAGGCCAGGCCGCGCGGGGTGAGCCGCGGGAAGACGGTGAGCGAGATGACCGCGGGGGTCAGGCCGAGCTTGACCTCGGTCAGCGCGAAGGTGGCGTCGTCGGCGACGACCACGACGTCGGAGGCGGCCACGATGCCGATGCCGCCGGCGCGGGCGGCGCCCTCGACGACGGTCACGACCGGCTTCGCCGAGGCCACGATCTGGCGCTGCAGGGCCACGATCGCCCGCGCCCCCTCCTGCATCGGGACCGTCGAGGCCTCCGAGAGGTCGGCGCCCGAGCAGAACACCCGGCCCGACGACCTCAGCACCACCACGCGTACGTCGTCCGCCGCGTCCGCCGTCGCGAGGTGGCCGACCAGCTCGGTGACCAGCTGCCGCGAGAGCGCGTTGCGGTTGTGCGGCGAGTCGAGGGTGATCGTCGCGATGCCGTCGGCGACGTCGAGGTGGACCAGCTCGGCGGGTGCGTCAGTCATGCGGGCCATCCTGCCGCGTCGCACCCACCGGCTGGCCGGGGCCCGCATGCCGGGCTCACGACCAGCTCCACCGGTCACGCCGGCCGGGGACTCGTGCGGCGGCTCGCTACGCCTCGGGATGGATGGGCGTCTTCGGCAGCTTCTTGACCCGGGCACGGCGCTTGGGTCGCGCGGGGATCATCGAGCGCATCTCCTCCAGCTTGCCGAAGCACAGCAGCCGGTCCTCGGCCTCCAGCACGTGGTGCGGGAAGGGGTTGGGGATCACCAGGGTGCCGCGGTGGAGCGTGAGGACGGTGATGTCGCGGTCGCGCAGGCCCGAGTCGCCGATCGACTTGCCGACGAGGTCGGCGTCGCCGTGGACGACGAGCTCGGCGACGCCGTACCCGGTCGAGACGGACAGCCGCTCGCGCACGTCGATCTGCGGGAAGGCGACCTGGTTGTCGATGTAGTCGATGATCGCGCCGGCCACGTCGAGCTTGGTGGCGGTCTCGATGCCCTCCAGGCCCGGGGAGGAGTTGACCTCCATGACGAGCGGGCCGGACTTGGCCTCGAGCATGTCGACACCGGCGACCTTGAGGCCCATGATCTGGGCGGCGCGCACGGCGACCTGCTCGTACGCCGGGTCCAGGTCGACCCGCTCCACGGTGCCGCCACGGTGCACGTTGGAGCGGAACTCGTCGCCCTGCGCGACGCGGCGCATCGCCGCGACGACGCGGTCGCCGACGACCAGGGCGCGCACGTCGCGGCCCCTCGACTCCTTGACGAAGCGCTGGATGAGGACCTGCTGCTTGGTGCTCTGCAAGGTCTCGATGATCGCCTCGGCGACCTTGATGCTCGGCGCGAGGATGACGCCGATGCCCTGGGTGCCCTCGAGCAGCTTGATCACGACCGGCGCGCCGCCGACCCGCTCGATGGCGGGGATCACGTCGGCGCGGTCGCGGACGAAGGTCGTCGCGGGCATGCCGATGTTGTGGCGCGACAGGATCTGGGTGGCGCGCAGCTTGTCGCGCGAGTTGGCGATCCCGTTGGCGGTGTTGGGCGTGTAGACGTCCATCTGCTCGAACTGGCGCACGACGGCGGTGCCGAAGTAGGTGATCGAGTTGCCGATCCGGGGCAGCACCGCGTCGTAGTCCGAGAGCTGCTTGCCCCGGAACTGCAGGTCGGGCTCGTCGCCCGACAGGTCGATGGCGAAGCGGAGCGTGTTGAGCACCTTCACCTGGTGCCCCCGGTCGAGGGCGGCGGTGCGCAGGCGCTGGGTGCTGTAGGAGCGCGGGGCGCGGGAGAGGATCGCGAGCTTCATACCCGACCTGATTGGATTGGCTTGTGGACGCCGCCCATTCAACCAGTCCTCCGGTGGTCGCCGGATGGCGCGAGTGGGTGCGCCTGCCCGCACTGGGAGTCGGCCCCGTCAAGGCCAAGCTCGACACCGGTGCCCGCACGTCGGCGCTGCACGCCTTCGACCTCCACGAGTTCGAGCGCGACGGCGTCGCCTGGGTCCGGTTCTCGATCCACCCGTGGCAGCGTTCGGCCGAGGACGCGGTCTACGTCGAGTGCCCGGTCCACGACCGGCGGACGATCCGCAGCTCGACGGGCCACACGCAGCAGCGCATCGTGGTCCTCACCGAGCTCGAGCTGCTCGGGCGCACCATCACCACCGAGGTGACGCTCACCCGGCGCGACGAGATGGGCTTCCGGATGCTGGTCGGCCGCGAGGCGCTGCGGCAGGGCTTCCTCGTCGACTCCGGCCGCTCCTACCTCGGCGGCCGCCCGCCGCGCAGGGTGCGGCGCAAGAACCGCGGACGCTCCGAGGTCACCTCCTGATGGCACTGCGGGAGTCGTTCGCCATCGGCAGCGTGCGCGTCCGGGCGGGCTCGGCCAAGGAGGTCGAGCTCCCGATCACCCGGCTGGTGACCGGCGGCGACATCAGCCTGCCGGTGCGCGTGGTCCACGGCCGCGAGCCCGGGCCCACGGTCTGGGTCAACGCCGCCATCCACGGCGACGAGGTGATGGGCGTCGAGGTGGTCCAGCAGATCGTGGCGAGCCTGTCGCCCAAGACGCTGCGCGGGACCCTGGTCGCCGTACCCGTCGTCAACGTGTTCGGGTTCATGACCGGCGACCGCTACCTGCCCGACCGCCGCGACCTCAACCGCTCGTTCCCCGGGTCCGCCCGCGGCTCGCTGGCCAGCCGGATCGCGCACCTGTTCATGACCGAGGTCGTCAGCAAGTGCGACGTCGGCATCGACCTGCACACCGCCGCCGACCGCCGCAGCAACCTCCCCCAGATCCGCGCCGACCTCGACGACCCGCGCACCCGCGAGCTCGCCGACACCTTCGGCGCCCCGGTCATGCTGCACGCCCGCCTCCGCGACGGCTCGCTGCGCCAGGCCGCCCGCGACCGCGGCGCGCGGGTGCTGCTCTACGAGGCCGGCGAGGCGATGCGCTTCCAGGCCGAGCCGATCGCCGTGGGCGTCGCGGGCGTACGACGCGTGCTCGCCTCGCTCGACATGATCGAGCCCGACCCCGCCTGGGCCGACCACCCCGCACCGGCCGAGTCCCGCTCCAGCGCCTGGGTCCGGGCCCGCGGCACCGGCATCCTGCACCTCGAGGTCAAGCTCGGCGAGCGCGTCGAGACCGGGCAGCGCCTCGGCGGGCTCTCCGACACCTTCGGCCGCCGGGTCCGCCTGGTCCACGCCGACCGCGACGGCATCGTGATCGGGCTGACCCGCGCGCCGATCGTCAACGCGGGCGACGCGCTCGTGCACATCGCCACGCCCGTCTGACCCATCCCTGCAGGGGGTCCGCGACGAACCCCCTCCATGCGAAAGCTCATCTGGGCCGGGTACGGCGTCCTGGCGACCCTCGTCGGCATCGGGCTCGCCCACCTCGCGGCCGCCCTGACCGACCCGGCCGCCTCACCGGTGCTGGCGGTGGGCTCGGCCGTCATCGACCGGACGCCCACGCCCGTGAAGGAGTGGGCGATCCGGAGCTTCGGGAGCGCCGACAAGACGATCCTCGTCGGGTCGGTGCTCGCCGGGGTGCTGGTGCTGGCGGCGGTCGCCGGCCTGCTGGCCCGCCGCCGGCTCGGGCTCGGGGCGGGGCTGCTGGTCGTGCTCGTCGGCATCGCGGCGGGCGCGGTGCTCACCCGCCCGGAGGCGGAGCCGCTCGACCTGCTCCCGTCCCTCGTCGCGGCGCTCGCCGCCCCGGCCGCGCTGCGGTTGCTGGTCCGGACCCACACCCGCGCGGCCACGAGCGACGACGGCCGCCGCACGGTCCTGCTCACCCTGACCGCGCTCGCGGCGATGGCGGCGGTGGGCGGCGTGGCCGGGCGCCTGGTGGCGGGCCTGCGGGCCCGGCCCGAGGACGTCACCCTGCCCAGCCCGGCCGACCCGGCGCCGCCCCTCCCGCGCGGCCTCGACGACCAGGTCCCCGGCATCACCCGGTTCCGCACCCCGACGGCCGACTTCTACCGGGTCGACACCCGGCTCGACGTCCCCGTCATCGGCGCCGACGACTGGACCCTGACCATCGACGGCGACGTGGACCGGAAGGTCACCCTCGGCTTCGACGAGCTGCTCGCGATGCCGATGGTCGAGCGCGACATCACGCTGACCTGTGTCTCCAACAGCGTCGGCGGACCCTACGTCGGCGGCGCGCGCTGGCTCGGCGTACGGCTGACCGACGTGCTCGACCTGGCCGGCATCGGCTCGACGAAGGCCGACCAGATCCTGTCGACGGACTTCGCCGGGATGACGATCAGCACGCCGCTCGCGCTCGCCACCGACGGCCGCGACGCGCTGGTCGCGGTCGGCATGAACGGCAGGCCGCTGCCGCGCGAGCACGGGTTCCCGGCGCGGCTGGTGATCCCCGGCCTGTACGGGTTCATCAGCGCGACCAAGTGGCTGCGCCGCCTCACCCTGACGACCTACGACGACCACCAGGCCTACTGGACGAAGCGCGGCTGGGCGACCGAGGCGCCCATCAAGATCAGCGCACGGATCGACACCCCCAGGGCGCTGGCCGAGCTCGACGCCGGGGACGTCGTGGTCGGCGGTGTCGCGTGGGCGCAGGAGCGCGGCGGGATCGCCGGGGTCCAGGTCCGCGTCGACGGCGGGCCGTGGATCGACGCGCAGCTGGGCCCGGACGGCGGCGACGACTACTGGCGCCAGTGGTTCCACCGCTGGTCCGCCGCGCCCGGCGCGCACCGGATCGCGGTCCGCGCGGTCGCGGGGAACGGCGAGCCGCAGACCGCCGCCCGTGCCGAGCCCTTCCCCGACGGCGCCAGCGGACTGCACGAGCTGCTGGTCCGCGTGTCCTGAGCCACATCGGATCCCACCCATCCGGATCCGGCACCACTCCGAATCACCCGCACAAGGCACCGATCACCCCTCCACGGAAGGCACCACCATGAAGCTCCAGAAGTTCCGCCGGGTCACCGGCGCCGGCATCGCCGTCCTCGCCCTGTCCGTCTCGCTCGCCGCGTGCGGTGACGACGGGGACGCCGACGCCAAGGACTCCGGCACCACGTCGAGCTCCGACTCGGACATGACGAGCGACGCTCCGGCTGCCGAGGGCGCGGCCGCCCAGACCTTCGGCCCCGGCTGCTCGGCGATCCCGACCTCGGGCGCCGGCTCCTTCGACGGCATGGTCAAGGACCCGGTCGCCACCGCGGCGAGCAACAACCCGCTGCTCAGCACCCTGGTCACCGCCGTCACCAGCATCGACGGCCTGGCCGACACGCTGAACGGCGGCGAGGCGCTGACCGTCTTCGCGCCCTACAACGACGCGTTCGCCGCGATCCCCGAGGACCAGCTGAACGGCCTGGTGACGGAGGGCAAGGAGAAGGGTCAGGACAGCGCGCTCTACAAGATCCTCGCCCACCACGTCCTCGGCGAGAACGACGCTGCCGACGCCGTCGCCGGCGACAAGGAGACCCTCGCGGGCGACAAGCTCACCGTCGAGGGCGACGCGGAGAGCGGCATGACCGTCTCCGACGGCACCGTCACCGCCAACGTCCTGTGCGGCAACATCCCGACGGCCAACGCGACCGTCTACGTCATCGACAAGGTGCTGACCGGGGTCAAGTGACCCGATCCGGGCACTTCCCGCACACCCGCTGAAACCGGAAGGATCACCACCATGGATCCGGTCCCCGGCGACCCGGCCGGCGCCCCCCACCCGGGGGCGCCGGCCGGCGGTCACGGTCCCGACCTGGGCGCCCTGCTGCGTCAGTCCGCCCGCGGCGACAGTACTGCCTTCGCCACGCTGTACGACGCCACGGCGGCTCGCGTCCACGGCCTCGCGCTGCGTGTGGTGCGCGACCGGGCGCAGGCCGAGGAGGTCACCCAGGAGGTGTTCCTCGAGGTGTGGCGCCAGGCGAGCAGGTACGACGCCGCCCGCGGCAGCGCGCTCGCGTGGCTGATGACGATCACGCACCGCAAGGCGGTCGACCGGGTGCGCAGCGCCGAGGCCGCGAGCCGGCGCGACGCCACCTGGGAGCAGCGCAACCAGGGCGTCGAGCACGACACGACCGCCGAGGCCGCCCACGCCTCGCTCGAGGCGCACCGCGTGCGCGCGGCGCTCGGCCAGCTCACCGACGTCCAGCGCGAGGCGATCGAGCTGGCGTACTTCGGCGGCTACACCCACACCGAGGTGGCCGCCCTCCTCGACCTACCGGTCGGGACAGCGAAGACCAGGATCCGCGACGGCCTGATCAGGCTGCGCGACACGATCGGAGTAGGACGATGACCGGTCCCGACCAGACGCCCGGCTGGGACGTGCACGCGCTGGTCGGCGCGTACGCCGTCGACGCGCTCGACCCCGACGAGCGGGCCGCCTTCGAGGCCCACCTGGCCCAGTGCGCCGAGTGCCGCGACGAGGTGGACGGGCTGCGCGAGGCCGCGGCCGTGCTCGGGAGCGCCGAGCCCGTCGAGCCGCCTGCCGCCGTGCGGGACCGCGTCCTGGCGGAGATCACCCAGATCCGGCCGCTGCCGCCGCAGAGCACGCCTGCGCCTGGGGGGGCGCCGGTCGAGCTCGCCGCGGCCCGGCGTCGGCTCCGGCCGCTCCGGCCGGGGCGGACCGGCCACCTGCTCCTGGTGGCCGCGGTCCTCGTCCTGGTGGCCGCGGCAGGGGGACTCCTGCTGCGGCCCTGGGCCGACGACAACCCCCGCGAGCCGGCGCTGACTGCTGCCGAGCGGGTCCTGGCCGCCACCGATGCGACGTCGGTCGACAAGAGGTTCCCGGACGGGTCGACCGCCACCATCGTGATCTCGCGCAGCGAGGGCCGCGCCGTGATCCGCACGAAGGACATGGCGCCGGCACCCGACGGCAAGGTCTACGAGCTGTGGCTGCAGACCCCCGCCGGCGAGATGGAGCGAGCCGGCCTGATGCCCGACCTCCGCGACGCGACGGTCCTGCTGGACGGGGACGCCTCGCGGGCCACCGGGGTGGGGATCACGGTCGAGCCCGACGGCGGTTCCGACCAGCCCACCAGCCAGCCCATCGCGTTCTTCACCCTGGACTCCTAGGGGACCGGCCATGACCACGACTCCACGGCGGATCGCCGTGGTGGGCTCCGGCGTCGCCGGACTCACCGCTGCCTACCTCGCCTCGCGCCCCTCCGCCGGCGCCGACGTGACCCTGCTCGAGGCCGACGACCGGCTCGGCGGGCATGCCGACACCCACACCGTCACGGACCCGA
Source organism: Nocardioides kongjuensis (assembly GCF_013409625.1). Classification (NCBI taxonomy): domain Bacteria; kingdom Bacillati; phylum Actinomycetota; class Actinomycetes; order Propionibacteriales; family Nocardioidaceae; genus Nocardioides; species Nocardioides kongjuensis. The sequence goes on along the minus strand of NZ_JACCBF010000001.1, from coordinate 4,269,063 downwards.
CCGGTCGCGAGCTGCGCATCGACAGCGGGTTCATCGTCCACAACCGGCGCACCTACCCGGTGCTGACCCGGATCCTCGACGAGCTCGGCGTACCAACCCAGGCCTCGGAGATGTCGATGTCGACCAGCGACGAGGTGACCGGCCTGGAGTGGGCCGGCGCGCTCGGCAGGCGCGGGCTGTTCCCGGCCGGGGCGGGCAACCAACGCAACCCGGCGTACCTGCGGATGCTGGCCGAGGTGCCGCGCTTCCACCGGGCCGCGCGCCGGCTGCTGGCTGCCCCGGACGAGGGTGACCTGACGACGCTGGCGGCCTTCCTCGACCACCACGGCTTCTCGCCGTACTTCCGGCGGCACTTCATGGAGCCGCTCGTCGCGGCCGTGTGGTCCTGCGACCCCGACACGGCGCTGGACTACCCGGCGGCATACCTGTTCGCCTTCCTCCAGCACCACGGCATGCTCGCGGTGTTCGGCTCCCCGCCGTGGCGCACGGTGAGCGGCGGCTCGGCGACCTACGTCGCGGCGATCGCAGCAGCGGTCGAGGCGGCGGGCGGCCGGATCCGCACCTCGAGCCCGGTCCACGCGATCGAGGAGACCGAGAGCGGCGTCGAGATCACCACCCCCGAGGGCCGGGAGACCTACGACGCCGTGGTGGTCGCGACCCACCCGGACCAGGCGCTCGGCATGCTCGCCGCCCCGACCCGGGAGCAGAAGGAGGTGCTCGACGCGATCCCGTACTCGAGCAACACCGCCCTGCTGCACACCGACACCCGCCTGCTGCCCCGCGCCCGCGACGCGTGGGCGTCGTGGAACTTCCGCCGGCCGAGGGTCGCCCAGGAGCGGGTGCAGGTCACCTACGACCTGACCCGGCTGCAGCGCCTGCCGACCGACACCCACTACCTGGTGACCCTGGGCGGCGAGGACGCCGTCGACCCCGCCACGGTGCTGGTGCGCCGCGAGTACGCCCACCCGCTCTACACACCGGAGTCCGTGGCCGCCCAGGCCCGGCTGCCCCGGATCGACACGGACCGGGTCGTGTTCGCCGGTGCCTACCACGGCTGGGGCTTCCACGAGGACGGTGCGCGCTCCGGGCAGCGGGCGGTCGAGCGGCTGGGCCTGCTCGCCCCGCCGCGCCCGGCCGCCACGACGTACGCCACGACCCTGGTCCACCGGCGCCGCGAGCCCGTGCGCAACGCGTTCACCCACCACTCCCACCTCAGCGTCGTCGACCTCGACCAGGTCGCCGCCGACGGGTCGGTCGACGGCGTGCCGGGCCGGTTCCTGGGGCGTGACCACTTCGGAGGCGACACCTCGTCGGTGCGCGAGGGCGTGGACCGGTTCCTCGCCGCGCACGGGATCGACCTGCGGGGCGGCCGGGTCCTGACGGCCACCCACCCCCGGGCCCTCGGGCACTGCTTCAACCCGATCACGGTCCACTGGTGCTGGGCCGCGGGCACGCAGACCGGCCACCCCGCAGCCACCGTCGTCGAGGTGCACAACACCTACGGCGACCGGCACGCCTACCTGCTCGACCCGGAGCGCACCAGCGCCGACGGACGCCTCGTCGTCGACAAGGCCATGTACGTCTCGCCGTTCCACGGCACCGACGGCCACTACGAGGTGCTCGCCCCGCCCCCCGACCCCACGACCGGCCGGCTCCACCTGGGTGTCCGGCTGGTCACCGGCGAGGGCGCCCGGTTCGACGCGACGCTGACCGGCACCCCGACGTCCCCGCCCCGGCTGCCCCTCGCCGGCCTGCGCGGTGCGGCCCTCATCCGTGCCCACGGAGTCGCGCTGTGGGCACGCCGCCTCCCCGTCCAGCCCCGACCGCACCACTCCCCCGAAGGAGGGCCCCGATGACGCTCACCGCCTCCCCCGCCACCGCCTGGCCCGGACTGGCACCTGTCCCCGAGGGCGGGCTGTCCGCCCGGATCGCGGAGCGACTGTTCCGCTCGGCCGTCGCCCGTCGCCACGTCACCGTGCGGCTGCACCAGCCCGACGGCACGATGGAGCAGCTCGGACTGGGCGGGCCTGCGGTCGTCGTGCACCGGCCGGCCGAGCTCTTCGCCCGCATCGGCCGCGACAAGCTGATCGGCTTCGGCGAGGCGTACCTCACCGGCGCCTGGGCCGAGGACGGCATCCCCGGGGACGGCGTGCTCGGCGACTTCCTGACCGTCCTGGCCGCCGACATGGCGGACCTGGTGCCCCGCAGCCTCCAGCGGTTGCGCGCGGTCGTGTCACCCCGCCTCCCGCGCAGCCAGCGCGGCACGCGCGAGAACACGCGAGCCAACGTGGCCCACCACTACGACCTGTCCAACGACCTGTTCGCCGCCTTCCTCGACCCGACGATGTCCTACTCCAGCGCCCTGTTCGAGGACCTGGGGACCGCGTTGTGGGAGGACTTCGCCGCCGCCCAGCAGCGCAAGGTCGACCGGCTGCTCGACCGGGCAGGGGTCGGGCCGGGCACCCGGCTGCTCGAGATCGGCACCGGCTGGGGCGAGCTCGCGGTCCGCGCCGCTGCCCGCGGTGCGAGCGTGCGGTCGATCACGCTCTCGGTCGAGCAGCAGGCGCTGGCCCGCGAACGGATCGCCGTGGCCGGGTTCGCCGACCGGGTGCGCGTCGACCTGTGCGACTACCGGGCGCTGCTCGACGAGCCCGCCGGCGCCTACGACGCGGTCGTGTCGGTGGAGATGATCGAGGCGGTGGGACGGGAGTTCTGGCCGACGTACTTCCGCACCATCGACCACGCCCTCGCTCCCGGCGGACGGGTCGCGCTGCAGGCGATCACGCTGCCCCACGACCGGATGCTCGCCACCGGCTCGACGCACACCTTCATCACCAAGTACATCTTCCCCGGAGGCGCGCTGCCGTCGGTTCGCGCGATCGAGCAGGTGACCGGGCGCCACACGGGGCTGCGGATCACCGACGACCTCGCGATGGGCCGCCACTACGCTCCGACCCTGCAGCGCTGGGACCGCGCCTTCCTCGCCCAGCACGAGCGGGTCGCCGAGCTCGGCTTCGACCCCACGTTCGTGCGGATGTGGCACTTCTACCTGGAGTACTGCCGCGCCGGCTTCGCCGCGGACTACATCGACGTGCACCAGCTGGTGCTGGCCCGGCCGGAGGAGGACCGATGACGACGACCGTCGCGAGCGACCTCGAGCAGGCGCTGCGCCCGTTCGTCGGCGGCGACCTGCCCGTGCGGCTGGTCGCCTGGGACGGCACGACGGCCGGCCCGGTCGACGCTCCGGTCGTGGAGCTGCGCTCGCCCGACGCACTGCGCCGGCTGCTGTGGCACCCGGGCGAGCTCGGCGCTGCCCAGGCCTACGTGAGCGGCGAGCTCGACGTGCCCGGCGACCTCGACGCCGCCCTCACCCACGCCTTCTCCGTCGCTGCCGAGCGCGACCTGCCCGGTAGGCCCTCCCTGCGCGCGATGGCCGGCGCGGTGCGGACCGCGCTGGGCCTCGACCTGCTCGGCCGGCCGCCTGCACCGCCGGCGACCCAGGCCAGGGTGCGCGGCCGCCTGCACAGCAAGGACCGCGACCGCCGCGCGATCAGCCACCACTACGACACCACCGCCGACTTCTACTCCTTGGTCCTCGACGAGCGGACCATGGCGTACTCCTGCGGCTACCACTCCTCGCCCGACCAGCCGCTGGCCGACGCGCAGGAGGCCAAGCTGGACCTGGTGTGCCGCAAGCTCGGTCTGGAGCCGGGGATGCGACTCCTCGACGTCGGCTGCGGCTGGGGCTCGCTGTCGCTGCACGCTGCGGAGCACTTCGGCGCCCGGGTGGTCGGCGTGACGATCTCGGCGGAGCAGCGGCGGTTCGCGGAGGCCGCGGCCCGGCGCCGGGGCGTCGCCGACCGGGTCGAGATCCGGCTGTGCGACTACCGCGACGCCGTCCCCCTGCCGGGTGCCGAGCACGACGCGGTGGCGTCGCTGGAGATGGGCGAGCACGTCGGCGAGCGGAACTACCCGACGTACGCACGGGTGCTGCACGACGCCGTGCGTCCCGGCGGCAGGGTGCTGGTGCAGCAGATGTCACGCGGCGCGAACCACCCCGGCGGCGGTCCGTTCATCGAGTCGTTCATCGCGCCGGACATGCACATGCGCCCGGTCGGCGCGACCATCGGCCTGCTCGAGGCGGCGGGGCTGGAGCTGCGCGGGGTGGAGGCCCTGCGCGAGCACTACGTGCTGACCGTCGCCGGCTGGCTGGCACGCTTCGAGGAGAACCTCGACGCCATCACCGCCCTGGTCGGCGAAGAGCTGGTCCGGGTCTGGCGGCTCTACCTCGTCGGCGGGTCGATGGCCTTCCGGGACGGACGGATGGGAGTCGACCAGCTGCTGCTGCGGAGGCCCGCATGAGCGTCGTCGTCAGCATCGCCCTGTCCGTCGCCGCCGCGGCGGTCGTGATGGCGCTGACCGCAGTGGTCGCCCGCCGCCAGGGCCGGGTGGCCGTCGTCGACGTCGCCTGGGGGGTCGCGTTCGCCGGGGCTGCGCTGGTGTGTGGGGCCGGCGCGGCCGTGGCGGAGGTGGGTACGCCGTGGCGCACCGCGCTCCTGGCCGCGCTCGTCGTGCTCTGGGGCGCACGCCTGGCCTGGCACATCGGGCGTCGTACGGCGGCGCACCGGGGCGAGGACCCACGCTACGAGAAGCTGCTCGGTGGCACCCTCGCCGAGGTCGGGATGGCCCGCGCCGTGCGGAAGGTGTTCGCGCTGCAGGGTGCGATCGTCCCGGTGATCGCGCTGCCCGTCTCGGTCGGCACGGTGCTCTCCGTGCGCTGGGTCCCGGTCGTGGTGGCCGGCGTGGTGGTCTGGGCGGTCGGGCTGTTCTTCGAGGCCGTGGGCGACGCCCAGCTGGCGGCGTACCGCTCCCGGCCGCGCGAGGAGCGCCCGCAGGTGCTGGACACCGGCCTGTGGGCGTGGACCCGGCACCCGAACTACTTCGGCGACGCGTGCGTGTGGTGGGGCCTGTGGCTCGCCGGCGGGCTCGCGTCCGGGTGGGTCGCCGGCCTGGCCACGCTCGTCGCCCCGCTGGCGATGACCTGGTTCCTCAGCGAGGCGACGGGGGCGAAGCTGATCGAGCAGACGATGATGCGGCGACCCGGCTACCCGGCGTACGCCGCCCGCACCGCGCGCTTCGTCCCGCGGCCCCCGCGCCGGGCGTGACGCCCTAGGGTTTCCTGCGTGAGCGAAGAGCAGGAGTACCTCCGGCTGGCATCGGCCGACAACTTCCGTGACGTGGCCGGCACCGGCTACGCGACGCGCGACGGCGGCAAGGTCCGCACCGGCGTCTTCTACCGCTCCAACGACCTGCGCCTGACCGGCGACGACTTCGAGGCGCTGCAGGCGATCGGCCTGACCGCGGTCATCGACCTGCGCTCGCCCACGGAGATCGCGGTGCACCCCGACCCCGAGGTCCCCGGCGCCGAGAACCTCCACTTCGACGCCATCGGCATCCCGATCGAGCGGCTCTCCAGCCTGACCAGCCGCGCCGAGGCGGTCGCGCTGATGGACGAGGTCTACCGCGGCTTCGTCGTCGAGGAGCACTGCCGCACGGCGTTCGGCGGCGTGCTCCGCCAGCTCGCCGCGGGCGGTCCCCAGCTCTTCCACTGCTCACAGGGCAAGGACCGCACCGGCTGGGTCGCCGCCCTGCTCCTGCACGTCGCCGGCGTCGACGACCCCACGATCGAGAGCGACTACCTGCTCACCAACGCCCGCAGCGCCGCCTCCCGGGCGCGGGTGGAGGCCGAGATCGAGAAGCACGGCGGACCCGACCTGGTCGCCGTCTACGAGCCGACGCTCGTGGTCGACGTGGAGTACCTCGACGCCGCCTGGGCGGCCGTCGAGGAGCTGTACGGCGACCGGTCGTCGTACCTCCGCGACGGGCTGGGTCTCGACGACACCACCCTGGGCCGGCTGCGCGACCTGCTCCGGGACGCCTGACCCGACCGCCTCGGCGCTGGGCGGCGGGCGGCGGTCGATGGGGTTGCCGGCGCTGTAACACGTAGTTCGCTGCTCTACCCGCCGCAAGTCAGCTGTGGCAGCCCCGTACAGAGTGGGTCCCAGGTGGTCTTGGGGCGGGTAGAGCACCAGACAACGTGTTACAAGCCGACGGGTGACGTCCCGCGTCGTGGTGGAGTTTCCTCGACACCGTGCGGGTCAGTGGTTCTCATGATGCCGTCATGAGTTCGGGCTTGGCCACCTCCTGCTCGGTCTTGTTGGTGCCGGTGATGAGTTCCATGGAGTGTTCGGACAGATAGCGACGTTCGGCGGTGACCTGCCATTCGTCGTGGGCTTCGACCAGGACGGCCCCGGCCAGCCTGAGCAGGGCCTCGGGGTTTGGGAAGACGCCGACGACGTCGGTGCGGCGTTTGACCTCCTTGTTGAGCCGCTCCAAGGGGTTGGTCGACCAGATCTTTTTCCAGTGCGACACCGGGAACCCGGTGAACGCGAGGAGGTCGTCGTGGGCATCACGCAACATCTGCTCGACCTTGGGCAGCTGTTTGCCGAGCATCGCCGCGATGACCTCGAACTGCTCACCAACGTGCTCGGCGTCGGGTTGGGCGAAGATCGTGCGGATTGCGGCGGCGACCATCTCAGCGTTGCCCTTCGGTACGACCGCGAGGACGTTGCGCATGAAGTGGACCCGGCACCGCTGCCAGCTCGCGCCGACAAAGACAGCGGCGATCGCTGTCTTCAGGCCGGTGTGGGCGTCGCTGATGACCAGCTGGACACCACCCAGGCCGCGGGCCTTCAGACCGCGCAGGAACGCGGTCCAGAACGCCCCGTCCTCGCTGTCCCCGACGTCGAACCCGAGGACCTCACGGCGCCCGTCGGCGGTGACTCCGGTGGCGATCACGACGGCCTGGGACACCACGCGACGGTTCACGCGGGCCTTGCAGTAGGTGGCGTCGAGGAACACGTACGGGTAGGTGATCTCGCCCAGCGACCGGTCGCGGAACGCGCCGACTTCCTCGTCGAGGTCCGCGCAGATGCGGGAGACCTCGGACTTGCTGATCCCGGTGTCCGCGCCGAGTGCTTTGACCAGGTCGTCGACCTTCCTGGTCGAGACACCGTGGAGGTAGGCCTCCATCACCACCGCGAACAAGGCCTGGTCGACCCGTCGTCGGCGTTCGAGCAGTGAGGGGAAGAAGGATCCCGACCTCAGCTTCGGGATCCGCAGTTCCAGGTCGCCGGCGGTCGTGGACAGGGTCCGCGGCCGGGAGCCGTTGCGCTGTGTCGTGCGTTGGTCGGTGCGTTCCCAGGGGCCGGCGCCGATCACCGCGGTGAGCTCGGCGTCGATCAACGCCTGGTAGATCGTCTGTGCCGCGGTGCGGACGCGGTCCTCGACCCCGCCGGCCTGCATGGCTTCAAGTACCTCGAGTAGTGCAGCATTGTCCAAGGCCATCGTGCTTCGTGTCCTATTCGTGAGTGTCTGTCGCAAGTACTCACTGACCGTCGCACGATGGCCGCCTACGTCACCGGCAACACGACGAACCTCAACGCCGAGGAACTACACCACTCGGCGGGACGTCACCAGCCGACGTACCCGAGCTGCCGGCAGTCACGCCGACGCCGCACCGCCCCTCGGCGCTGTAACACGTGATTCGCCGCTCTACCCGCCACAAGTCACCTGTAGCAGCCCCGTACAGGGCGGTTCCCAGGTGGTCTTGGGGCGGGTAGAGCAGCGATCAACGTGTTACAGCGCCCGCAGACCAGCCACGTCAGGCGCCGAGCCGCTCCCGCTCGGCCGCGATGGTGGTGTCCTCGCCGTGGCCGGTGTGCACGACCGTGTCGCCGGGCAGGTCGAACAGCCTGGCCCGGATCGAGGCCTCCAGCGTGGGCCGGTCGCTGAACGAGCGACCCGTCGCGCCCGGACCACCGTTGAAGAGCGTGTCACCGGTGAACACACAACCCAGGTCCGGCGCGTAGAGACACACCGCCCCCGGCGCGTGGCCCGGGGTGTGCAGCACCCGCAGCGTCGTCCCACCCACCTCCAGGGTCTGCCCGTCAGCGAGGTCCACGTCCCACAGGTACTGGGTGTGGGTCAGCTCCCACAGCGGCCTGTCGTCGGGGTGCAGCAGGATCGGAGCCCCCGCACCGTTGTTGACGGCCTCCCGCAACGCGGGCGCGACCCGGACGTGGTCGTCGTGGGCATGGGTGCACACGATCGCCTTCACCCGCCGCTCCCCGACCACCGCGAGGATGTCCTCGACCGAGTGCGGGGCATCGATCACCACGCACTCCGTGTCGTCACCGACCACCCACACGTTGTTGTCGACCTCGAAGGTCTCCCCGTCCAGGCAGAACGTCCCCGACGTCACCGCATGATCGACCCGAGCGCTCCCAGCAGCCATCAGAGGATCACCACGGACCGCAGCACGTCGCCGTGGTGCATCTTGTCGAACGCGGCCTCGATGTCGCCGATCCCGATCTCCTCGGTCACGAACGCGTCCAGGTCGAGGCGACCCTGCTGGTACAGGTCGACCAGCATCGGGAAGTCACGGCTGGGCAGGCAGTCGCCGTACCAGCTGGACTTCAGCGCACCACCGCGGCCGAACACGTCGATCAACGGCAGGTCCGGGACCTTCATGTCCGGCGTCGGGACGCCGACCAGCACCACCGTGCCGGCCAGGTCACGGGCGTAGAACGCCTGCTTCCACGTCTCCGGACGACCGACCGCCTCGACCACCACATCGGCACCCTCGGCACCCTCGTAGGTCTCCCCACAGATCCGCTTGATCTCCGCCACCGGATCGGTGGCCGAGGAGTCGACCACATGGGTCGCACCCATCTCGCGTGCCTTGGCCAGCTTCTTCGCGTCGATGTCGACCGCGATGATCGGCGAGGCACCCGCCAACGCCGCCCCCGCGATCGCAGCCACACCGACACCACCGCAACCGATCACCGCGATCGACTTCCCGCGACCCACCGCACCGGTGTTGATCGCCGCCCCGATACCGGCCATCACCCCACAGCCCAGCAGACCGACCGCAGCCGGACGAGCCTTCGGGTCGACCTTCGTGCACTGACCGGCAGCGACCAGGGTCTTCTCCGCGAACGCACCGATCCCCAACGCCGGGGACAGCTCCGTGCCGGCATCCTCACCCTCGGCCAGCGTCATCCTCTGCGTCGCATTGTGCGTGTTGAAGCAGTACTGCAGGTCACCCCGACGACACGCACGACACTCACCACACACCGCCCGCCAGTTCAACACCACGAAGTCGCCCGGAGCCACCGACGTCACGTCCGGACCGACCGCCTCCACGATCCCGGAGGCCTCGTGACCCAGCAGGAACGGGAAGTCGTCGTTGATCCCACCCTCGCGGTAGTGCAGGTCCGTGTGGCACACCCCGCACGAGAGGACCTTCACCACCGCCTCGCCCGGACCCGGGTCGGGCACGTTGATCGTCACGACCTCCACCGGCGCCCCCTTCGCGAGCGCGACGACGGCCTTCACCTGCTGACTCATGTACTCCCTCTCCTCACAGATCCAGGACGATCCGCGCGCCACGGCACCGCGACACGCAGGGCATCATCATCTCGCCGCTCTCGCGCTCCTCGTCGCTGAGGACGTGGTCGCGATGGTCCGGCTCGCCTTCCAGGACGACCGTCTCACACGTGCCGCACACGCCCTCCTGGCACGAGCTGAGCACCCGGATCCCGGCCCGGGTGAGCGCGTCGAGCACGGTCTGGTCGGCGGCCACGGGGATCTCGGTGCCGTCGGCGATCTCGACCACGAACGCGTGGTCGCCCTCGCGGACGGCGTCCCCGTCGCCGGTGAACCGCTCCAGCACCAGGTGGGTGTCGGGTCGGGCGGCGGCGTAGTCCTCGAGCGCGGCCAGCAGCGGCGCGGGGCCGCAGGCGTAGACGTCGGCGTCGGCACCGCCGAGCCCGTCGAGCGCGGTGGCCAGGTCGATCGGTCCGCCGTCGGTGTCGACGTGGCGGACCACGCGGTCGCCGTACGACGCCAGCTCGTCGACGTACGCCGCCGCGGCCTCGCTGCGCGCGAGGTGCAGCAGGCGCCAGTCCGCGCCGGCGGCCTCGGCTGCCGCGGCCATCGGCAGGATCGGGGTGATCCCGATGCCACCGGAGACGAGCACGATCCGGCGCTCGCCGACGACGAGCTCGAAGTCGTTGCGCGGCGCGGAGGTCACCAGCTCGTCGCCGACGGCGAGGGCGTGGTGGACGTGGCGGGAGCCGCCGCGGCCCTCGGTCTCCTCGAGCACCGCGATCCGCCAGGTGTCGGCGCCGGGCGCCGAGCACAGCGAGTAGGAGCGGGTGAGCTCGTCGGTGAGCACGAGGTCGACGTGGGCGCCGGGCGTCCAGCCGGGCAGCGGGGTGCCGTTCGCCGGCGCGAGGACCAGCTCGCGGACCCGCTCGGCGACCTGGCGCGCGGCCGCCACGCGGACCCGGACCTCGCCGGTCACGAGAGTCCCTCGGCGGTCGCGGCGACGGCGCCGGAGTGGACCAGCTCGACGGCCTTGCGCAGCCACGGGTAGAGCACACGGTCCTGGGTGAGGTGCGCGACCGGCTGCCCCTGCTCGTCCTCGCTGCCGCGGACCAGCGCGCGCACGGCCCGGCTGGTCGGGGCGAGCCCGTCCTCGGTGACCTCCTCCTGCAGGATCCGCAGGTCCAGCGCCTGGGCGGCCATGAGCAGCTCGATGGCGACGACGGCCTCGATGTTGGCGACGACCTGCCGGGCGTGCCGGCCGGCGTTGTTGGCCATCGAGACGTGGTCCTCCTGGTTGGCGCAGGTGGGGATCGAGTCGACGGAGTCGGGGTGCGCGAGGGTCTTGCAGTCGGAGACCAGCGCGGCCGCGAGGTACTGCGGGAGCATGTAGCCGCAGTCCATGCCGACCTGCGCGCTGTTGACGAGCATGTCCGGCAGGCCGCGGTTGAGCGTGCCGTCGTCCATGCGGAACAGCCGGCGCTCGGTGATGTTGCCGATCTCGGTGACGGCGATGGCGAGGAAGTCGGCGGCGAAGGCCATGTACTCCGCGTGGAAGTTGCCGCCCGAGACGGCCTTCAGCGACCGCGGCAGCGCGGGGAAGATGAGCGGGTTGTCGGTGGCGGCGTTCATCTCGTTCTCGACGAGGCCGGCCACGAACCTCAGGGTGTCGGTGATCGGCCCGAGGACCTGTGGCACGCAGCGCAGGGAGTACGCGTCCTGCGGGGGCTGCCGCACCGGGTCGCGGTCGCGGTCGCCGTCGACCAGGCTCGCGCCGGTGAGCAGCTGCCGGATCCGGGCCGCGACCTCGATCTGGCCGGCCTGGCCGCGGGCCTCGTGCAGCTCGGCGATGAACGCGTCGCCGAAGCCCTTGAGCGCCTCGATCGACATCGCAGCGGTGACCAGGTTGGTGTCGAGCAGGTTCTGCGCGTCGTGCAGCGCGAGCGCGACCTGGGCGCAGGAGAACGACGTGCCGTTGAGCAGCGCCAGGCCCTCCTTCGCGGCGAGCGCGATCCGCTCCAGGCCCGCGTCGGCCATCGCGTCCGCGCCGCTGACGACCCGGTCGCCGTCGGCGAGCACCTCGCCGGAGTTCCGGGCGTCCTCCTCGGCGCTCTCGCGCCCCGCGACGCCCTTGGTCATCACGACCGCGAGGTGGGCCAGCGGGATCAGGTCGCCGGACGCGCCGAGCGAGCCGTACTCCGGGATCGCCGGGTGCACGCCCGCGTTGAGCATGTCGACGACGAGCCCGGCGACCTCCGGGCGGACGCCGGAGTGGCCGGAGAGCAGGCTGACCGCGCGGATCAGCATGGTGGCGCGGACCAGCTCGCGGTCGACGTACCGTCCGATGCCGGAGGCGTTGCTCAGCACCAGGCGGCGCGACAGCTCCGCCGCGTCGGCCGGGTCGGCGAAGGCCTGGCGTCCGGCGAGCGAGCCGAAGCCGGTGTTGATCGAGTAGATCGGCCGCTCCAGGCCCGCGGCCTCGACCCACTCCTGGCTGGCGCGCAGGCGCTCGTCGACGGCCGCGTCGAGCTCGACGCGCGCGCCGTGGCGGGCGACGGCGACGAGGTCGGTGAGCGTGAGCCGGGCGGAGCCGAGGACGACGACGCGGTCGGCGGTCTGCGTCAGGTGAGCGGTCATGGGCACATCGTCGCGGAGGGCCGCCACACACCGGCAACGCGGATTCTCATGACGCGGGAACCTTCGTTGTCCGGGGTTTCCGGCCGCTCCTACCGTCCCGGCATGAACATCGCCGACGACCCGTACGACGACGCGAACCTGACCGACCCGTACCCGCTCTTCCAGCGGATGCGCGAGGCCGGTCCGGCCGTGTGGCTGGACAAGTACGACGTCGCGGCGTTCTCCCGGTTCGCCGAGGTCCGCGAGATCCTCGTCGACCACGAGACCTTCATCTCCGGGGCTGGTGTGGGGCCCCGGAACTACCACCACCAGCCGCCGTGGCGCAAGCCCGGCATCCTCGACTCCGACCCGCCGATGCACACCCCGCTGCGCACGGTGATGGCCGACGTGATCAGCCCGCGCAACATGCGCCCGCTGCGCGCCGGGTTCCAGGAGTTCGCGACGCCGCTGGTCGACAAGCTGCTCGACATGCGGGAGTTCGACGCGATCACCGACCTCGCCGAGCTGTTCCCGATCCGGGTCTTCGGCGACGCGGTCGGCATCCCACGCGAGGGGCGGGCCGAGAACCTGCTCCCCCACGGCGCGATGAACTTCGCGCAGTTCGGCCCCGAGGACGCCCGCTACGAGCACTACATGCGGGCGGGCGAGCACACCATCGAGTGGACGATGAACAACTGCGCCCGCGAGAACCTCAGCCCCGACGGGCTCGGCGCCAAGATCTGGGCGCACGCGGACGCCGGCGTGGTCGCCCCGGAGGAGGCCGCCGTGCTCGTGCGGGCACTGCTCTCCGCCGGCCTGGACACCACCGTGATCGCGATCGGCAACACCCTGCGCTGCCTGACCGCGAACCCCGACCAGTGGGACCTCGTGCACGCCACGCCCCGGCTCACGAAGTTCGCGATCGACGAGGCGCTGCGCTTCGAGTCGCCCTTCCAGTCGTTCTTCCGCACGACCTCGCGCGAGGTCTCCTTCGGCGGCGTCACGCTGCCCGAGGACAGCAAGCTGATCGTGTTCCCCGGCGCCGCGAACCGCGACGTCGAACGCTTCGGCCCCGACGCCGACCAGTACCGGATCGAGCGCGAGGCCGGCGGCCACCTGACCTTCGGCATGGGCATCCACCAGTGCGTCGGCCAGCCGATCTCCCGCCTGGAGATGGACGTCCTGTTCGGCGAGCTCGCCCGGCGGGTGCGCTCGATCGAGCCCGCCGGCGAGCCGGTGCCGTTCCTGCACAACACGCTGCGCGGGCTCAGCTCGCTGCCGGTGCGTATCGTCCCGGCATGACCTCTCCCGGTTTCGTCGCCGCCCTCGTCGCCGAGCTCGGGGAGCGCTGCCGGGTCGTCACGGACGGCGACCTCCTGGCGTCGTACCGGCAGGACATGGCGACCGTCGTCCCTGGTGGCCTGCCGTGCGCGGTCGTGCTGCCCCGGACCACGCAGGACGTGTCGGCTGCGCTGCGGCTCGCTTCGTCGTACGGCGTGGCGGTGGTGCCGCGCGGCGCCGGGACGTCGCTGGCCGGCGGCGCCAGCGCGGTCGAGGGCTGTCTCGTCCTCTCGACGGAGGCGATGTCGTCCATCCGGTCGCTCGACCCCCTGGACCGGGTCGCCGTCGTCGAGGCGGGCGTGGTCAACGCGGCGCTGGACCGGGCGGCGGGCGAGCACGGCCTGATGTTCGCGCCCGACCCGTCGAGCTGGGAGATCTCCACCGTCGGCGGCAATGTCGCCACCAACGCGGGCGGGCTGCGCTGCGTGAAGTACGGCGTCACCCGCCAGTCGGTGCTCGGTCTCGAGGTCGTGCTCGCCGACGGCCGGGTCGTCTCGACCGGGACCCGGACCACCAAGAACGTCGCCGGCTACGACCTCACCGGGCTGCTGGTCGGCTCCGAGGGCACCCTCGGCGTGATCACCGCCGCCACCGTCCGCCTGTCCCGCCGCCCAGTCGTGCCGCCGACGACCGTGGTCGCGGCGTTCGCGTCCTTGGAGGCGGCCGGTGAGGCGGTCGCCCTGGTCGTGGCCCGCGGGCCGGAGGTGTCGTTGCTCGAGCTGCTCGACGGCACGACCCTGCGCGCCATCGACGCCTGGAAGCGGATGGGCCTGGCCGGCATCGAGGCGATGCTCGTCGTCCAGGTCGACGGCCGCTTCGCCGGCGACGCCGCCGCTGTCGCCTCCCTGTGCGAGGAGGCCGGCGCCGTCGACGAGCCCGCGGTCTCGACGGACCCGCAGGAGTCCGAGGAGCTCCTCGCCGTCCGCCGCCTCGCCTACCCCGCCGCCGAGCAGCTCGGCCAGTGCCTGGTCGAGGACGTCGGCGTACCCGTCTCCCGGCTTCCCGAGATGATCCGCCGGATCGATGCCGCTGCCGCCCGGCACGGCGTCACCGTGCTGACCGTCGCCCACGCCGGCGACGGCAACCTCCACCCCACGTTCGTCTTCGATCACGGCGCTGTGGGGATCCCGGCTGCGGTTGCCGCCGCGGCCGACGAGGTGTTCGCCGCCGCCCTCGAGCTCGACGGCACCATCACCGGCGAGCACGGCGTCGGCGTGCTCAAGGCGCACTGGCTCGAGCGCCAGGTCGGCGCCGACTCGATGGAGCTGCACCGCGCGGTGAAGAAGGCGTTCGACCCGCTGGGGATCATGAATCCGGGCAAGCTGCTCGCCTGAGCACGTGACCCGCCGTCCGCCCAAGCCGGCACCGAGCTCGTCGAGTAGGAGCGAGCGCCAGCGAGCGACGTATCGAGACGTCTCATCACGTCTCGACACGTCCTCGCCCAGGGGCTCGGACTACTCGACGAACTCGGAGAGACGACAGCGGGGACCGGACGTGCCCGCCCGGTCCCCGCCACTCACCCTCACCGCCCCGGGCCCTCATTCCCAGGCGGTGAGCACCTCTGCGAGCACGGCCCGCAGGTCCGGGTCACCGACGGTGATCCGGACGCCTTCGCCGGCGAACGGCCGCACCAGCAGGCCGCGCGCGCGGCACAGGTCCGCGAGCTCCGACGCCCGGTCGCCGAGCGGGAGCCAGACGAAGTTCGCCTCCGAGTCCGGTACGACGACACCGCGCGCGCCGAGCAACGCGGTCACCCGCGCGCGCTCCTCGCGGGTGGCCGCCACGCGAGCGGCGAGCACCGACGGGTGGGCGAGCGAGGCCAGGGCGGCGGCGACGGCCACCGACGAGACCGGGAAGGGCGGGAGGACGGATCGGACCGCCCCGGCGACCTCCGCGGACGAGACCAGGTAGCCCGCGCGCAGGCCGGCGAGCCCGTGCGCCTTGGAGAAGGTGCGCAGCACGACCACGTTCCCCCGCCGGGCCAGCTCGGGCACCGACATCGACGCGGGCCGCGAGCGTGCGTCGTACTCCGTGTAGGCCTCGTCCAGCACCACCAGCACGTCCGGCGGGACGGCGTCGAGGAAGTCCGACAGCGCGGACCAGGGGACGACGGTGCCGGTGGGGTTGTTCGGGTTGCAGACGATCGCGACCCGCGTCGACGGCCCGATCGCTGCCGCCATCGCCGCCAGGTCATGGGCCCCGGAGTCGGTGAGCGGCACCTGGACCGACCGCCCGCCGGCGACCTGGACGCTGAGCGGGTAGGCCTCGTACGAGCGCCACGCCATCACGACCTCGTCGCCGGGCCGCAGGTAGGCCAGCAGCAACCGGTCGAGCAGCGGCAGCGCCCCGTCGGCGACGGCCACGGCCGCGTCGGGCACACCCAACGAGGCAGCGAGCGCGGCCGACAGGTCGGCGCCCCCGATCAGCGGGTACCGCGTCGCGCCCGACACCGCAGCGAGCGCCGCGTCCAGGACCGGACCGGTCAGCCCGCCGGGCGCCTCGTTCGAGGACGCGCGGACCCGGACCGGGACGGGGCCGGGCGTGACGGAGGAGTACGCCGTCAGCCCGGCCAGCTCCGGCCGGGCCGACGGGCCTGCGGGAGCAACGCTCACGCCAGCACCTTCGACAAGAACGCCTGCGTGCGCGCCTCCCGAGGCCGCTCCAGCACCTCGGCCGGCGGACCGGACTCGACGACCACGCCACCGTCCATGAAGTAGACGCGGTCGGCGACCTCGCGGGCGAAGCCGAGCTCGTGGGTGACCACGATCATGGTCATCCCGTCGTCGGCGAGCTGCCGCATCACGGCCAGCACGTCGCCGACCAGCTCGGGGTCGAGCGCCGAGGTCGGCTCGTCGAACAGCATCAGGTCGGGCTGCATCGCCAGCGCCCGGGCGATCGCCACCCGCTGCTGCTGGCCGCCGGAGAGCTGCGAGGGGTAGTTGTCGACCCGGTCGGCGAGTCCCACCCGGTCGAGCAGGGCCCGCGCCCGCCTCTCGACGACCGAGCGCTTCTCCCGGCGGACGACGATCGGCCCCTCCATCACGTTCTCCAGCGCGGTGCGGTGCGCGAACAGGTTGAAGCCCTGGAAGACCATCCCGATCCCGGAGCGGCGTACGGCGACCTCGCGCTCGTTGAGCTCCTTGAGCTTGTCGCCGTGCGGCCGGTACCCGACCCGGTCGCCGCCGACCCACATCTCCCCCCGGTCGAACTTCTCCAGGTGGTTGATGCAGCGCAGGAAGGTGCTCTTGCCGGACCCGGACGGCCCGAGCAGGCACACGACCTCGCCACGGGCGACCGACATGTCGATGCCCTTGAGCACCTCGACGTGACCGAACGACTTGTGCACGTCCCACGCCTGGAACATCGGCTCCTCGCCGACCTCGACCGCACTCATGCGACTGCCTCCCCCTTGCGCGCGGCACGACTGCCCTTGCGGCTGACCCGGTGGTTGGAGAAGCCGCGGCCGAAGTGCCGCTCGATGAAGTACTGACCGACGGAGAGCACCGCCGAGATCGCGAGGTACCAGGCTGCTGCCACGAGGAGCAGCGGGATCGTCTGGTAGGTCCGCGAGTAGATGTTGGACGCGGTGGTCATCAGCTCGGTGTAGCCGATCACCAGCACCAGCGCGGTGTGCTTGAGCATCCCGATGGTCTCGTTGCCGGTGGGCGGGATGATCACCCGCATCGCCTGCGGCAGCACGACCCGGCGCATCACCTGCGAGCGCCGCATGCCGACCGCGCTGGCCGCCTCGGCCTGGCCCGGCGGCACCGAGAGGATCCCGGAGCGCACGATCTCGCTCATGTACGCCGCCTCGTTGAGCCCGAGGCCCAGCAGGGCAGCGGTGAGCGGCGAGATCAGCTCGTTGGCGCTCCAGGACATGCCGCCGACGCCGATGGTCGGGTAGAGCGCGGCGAGGAAGTACCAGAACAGGAGCTGCACCAGCAGCGGCGTACCGCGGAAGAACCAGGAGTACGTCCACGCCGCCGACGACAGGATCGGGTTCGGCGAGAGCCGCAGCACGGCGATCACGACGCCGAGCCCGACGCCGATCGCCATCGCGGCGGCGGTGAGCATCAGCGTCTTCGCGACGCCCTGCAGGATCGGCTGGGCGAACAGGTACTCGCCCACGACGTCCCACTGGAACCGCTCGTTGCCGACGACCTGGGTGATCCCGCCTGCCACGATCAGGAGGACCACCGCGGCCATCGCCCACCGGGCGGGGTGCCGGGTGGGGAGGACCACGCGGGCGTCCCGCCCGTCCCGTGCGGACACGGGACCGGCGGGAGCGGGGGCGGAGCTGTCGGTCACGGGAACCGAGGTCACTGCGTGCCGCCGTTGATGGTGAAGTCGTCGATGGCGCCGCTCTCGAGGCCGTACTTCTCCAGCGCCTTCTGGTACTCACCGTTGTCCTTGAGCGCCTGGAGCGCCTGCTGGACGGCCTTCTGCAGCTCGTCGGTGCCCTTGGCGAACACGATGCCGAACGGCTGCGACTCGTAGGGCTTGCTCATCACGAGGCCCTCGGTCTGCGAGGCGGCGTAGGCACCGGGCGCGCTGTCCATCAAGATCGCGTCGACCCGCTCGTTCTGCAGCGCGAGGATGACCTGGTTCTGGCCCGGGAACACCGTCGCCTTGATCGGGTCCTTGCCGTCGGCCTCGCACTGCTTGGAGGCCTCCTCGGCCTGCGGGACCTCGGTGGTGCCCTTGACGACCGCGACGGTGGTGCCGCACATGTCGGCCAGTGTCGTGTACTTCCCGGCGTCCGCCTCGTGGGTCATGATCCCGGCGCCCGCGGCGAAGTAGTCGACGAAGTCGACCTCCTTCTGCCGCTCGAGGTTGTCGGTCATCGCCGACATCGCCATCTGGTAGCGACCCGAGGCCAGGCCCGGGATGATCGCGTCGAAGGCGATGTTGTCGAACTCGATGTCGATGCCGAGCTGCTTCTCCAGCCCGTCGGCGATCTCGCGGTCGATGCCGAGGACCGTCTTGTTGTCGGTGTCGAGGAACTCGAACGGCGGGTACTCGACGTTGCTCGCGATCGTGATCGACTTCTCGCCCTGCAGGTCCTTCGGGAGGGCGCTGTGCAGCGGGGCGGACTTGTCGTACGACGGCTTCTCGTCGGCCTCGCTGCTGCCACCGCACGCGGACAGCAGGACGGGCAGGGCGAGGGCGAGAGCGGCGGCGGACAGGGAGAGGTGGCGGGGTCGCGTCATGATGCGGTGCGCTCCTGGCGGCTGGTGGGTGTCGTGGATCACAGGAGGATCCGGCCGCGGAGCAGGCCACAACAATCGCGGTTCCCACGGTGTGGGAAACCTGCGTTTCGGTGACGTTATTTCTCGGTGGCGAGCAGGTCGACGCGGTGGTCGTCGTCGTCGAGGAAGCCGCCGTCCGCGACCCGCACGCACTCGCTGCTGGTGATCGCGAAGCCGAGCAGCCGCTCGCCGTGCTTGGCCTGGGAGAGCCCGAGCCGGAGGCCGTCGCGCCCCAGGTTGGCCCAGGGACGAGTGCCGTCGGCGCCCTCGGTGACCACGGACCAGCCGGCGGCCACGAGCGCCTCCCGGGCGGCGGCGAACTGCGCGGGGACCTCGGCGGGCGTGCCGGCGACCGCGCCGCCGCTGCGGTAGGTCACGCCGGGCGCCGGCTCGGACTGGCAGTACTCCGCGACCCCGGCCGCGCGGGTGACCTCGAGCCCGGCACCGGTCAGCAGGTCGACGACCTCCCGGGTCCGGGCGACCACGGTGTCCTGCAACGCGGCCAGCTCGGCGGTGCCCTCCCGGTCGTCCACGCCGCACCCTCCCAGGGCCAGTACGACGGCCAGCGCCGCCGCGCCAAGGCTAGGCCGCGATCGGCGGCTAGGGAACGTCATCGGCCCGGGTGTCGGAGCGTCCGGGGACGTTGGTCGTCGGGTCGCGGTCCTTCTCCGGGTCGACCGCCCACCGCCACCACGGGTCGTAGCTCTGCGCGGCGCCGTTGACCTGGTCC
The DNA here is from genome assembly GCF_013409625.1 of Nocardioides kongjuensis. Classification (NCBI taxonomy): domain Bacteria; kingdom Bacillati; phylum Actinomycetota; class Actinomycetes; order Propionibacteriales; family Nocardioidaceae; genus Nocardioides; species Nocardioides kongjuensis. The sequence goes on along the minus strand of NZ_JACCBF010000001.1, from coordinate 4,249,677 downwards.
CCGTGGCCGTCGACGATCTTGCCGAGGTTGTAGAGCGACTCGGACTCGTGGTCGTAGTAGCGGCTGTGGTCGTCGAAGTTGCGGATGCTGCCACGGTCGACCGACTCGGCCTCGAACCGGTGGGCGCCGAAGTCCTCGGAGGACGGGTCGACGCCGAGCCCGCCGGGGTTGTGGTACCAGCCCTCGTCGCCGAAGAAGGCGACGGCGTCGCGGCTGTTGCGACCGTCGTAGACGTGGTCGGCACCGACGCTGAAGTCGGCCGCGGTGTCGGCCGGGCCGGCGCCGGGGCTGCCGATCAGCACGACGTCGTCGGCGGCCAGGCCGTGGTCGACGGCGGCGTAGGACGTGGTGGTGGACCCGTAGCTGTGCCCGATCACCGTCAGGTGGGCGGGGTCGCCGGATCGCGAGGCACGCAGCCCCTCGACGGCGTCGGCGAGGCGCTGCCCGCCGTCCTCGGCGCGGCCGGTCGTGATCGTGTCGAGGTCGACCGCGCCCTCGGGGGTGTTGTAGCCGAGCCAGAACAGGGTCGCCACCGACGAGCCGTCGCCGTTGTAGCGGGCCGACTCGTAGAGCCGGATCGCCTCGTCGGTGTAGCCGCCGACGTCGTCCATCTCGGACTTGATGCCCGGGACCTGCACCGAGACGTCGTCGGCGGTGTCGAGGTCGCCGACGCCGACCGCGACCCGGCCGTCGCCGTCGAAGGCGGCCGGGTCGTAGAGCCAGAGCGTGCCCCCGGGCTTCTCGCCCGTCGTCGGGTCGACGAAGCCGTCGGCCTTCTCGACGGCCTTGCGGGTCGCGTCGGCGTTCGCGAGCACCTTGCGCTCGTCGGCGGAGATGGTGCCGTCCGCCTCCTTCGCGCCCAACCGTGCGAGGTCGTCGTCGAGCAGCACCCGGTTGGCCTGGTCGCGTGCGTCCGCGGGCAGCCCGTCGGCGGAGCCGATCAGGCTCGGGTAGGCGGCGATGACGGCCTCGCGCTCGGCGTCGGTGAGGTGCTCCCACCAGTCGCGCACCTGCGCGGGAGCGGCGCCGGTGCCGGGCGCTCCCGGTTGGTGCATCGCGTCGCGCGCCGCGTCCGGCACGCCGCCGTCGGCCGAGAGCCCCTCGGCGAGGGTGTCGGCCGCCTGGAACGCCTGGCGCAGCAGGTCCTCGTTCTCCCGGACCCGGCGCTGCAGGGTGTCGTGGTCGGCCACCAGCGTGGCGTAGTCGGTGCGCAGGTCGGTGGCCCGCTCCCGCAGCGCGGCCACCACCTCGGGCGTGGCCTCGGTGGTCGCGTTGATGTCGGCGATCAGGGTGGTCCGGCGCTCGTCGAGCCCGGCCTTGCGCTCGACCAGCGTGTCGTGGGTGCTGGTCAGGTCGCGCAGCGTGTCGGCGTACGACGTCACGGCGCGCCCCACCCGGCGCACCGTCCCGGCCATCGCGGCGTGCTCGGTGGCGGCCTTGCCGGAGGCGACGACGTAGGCGTCGTAGGCGACTCCCCACCAGTAGCCGGTGAGGTTGCGCAGCTGCGTGGCCTCCTCGCCGAACTCCTCGCAGCGGGCGGCGGCGGTGTAGAGGGTCTCGGCGAGGGTGTCGCACTGCGCCGCGTCGCCGGGCGGCTCGGGCAGCGTGGCGGGCTGGGAAGCCGGGACCTCGATCGTGACGCTCACCGCTCGGGTCCCAGGCGGCCGTCGAGCTCGGCGAAGCGCTGGTCGACGCTGTCGTCGGTGGTGAGGTAGTCGTCGGAGGCGGCGGTCAGCGCGTCGGCGAAGCCGCGCGCGATGACGGCGCTCTCGCCGGCGAAGCCCGACCAGCGCTCCAGGAAGAGCGTCCCGGCGGGCTGCGCGCTGGGCGGCAGGCCGGCGGTGCTCGCGGCGTCGAGGGCGGCCTTCGAGCCGGTCATCAGCTGGTCGAGGCGCTGCCAGTCGGCGATCGACCGGCGTATCGCGTCGTACTCGAGGCCGGAGACGCTCATCGCCCGGCCTCCAGCCGGTGCAGCGCCGACCGCACGGTCAGAAAGAACCGCCCGGTGGAGGGGACCAGGACCAGGTCGAGCTCCTCGCGGCCGTTGCCGGCCGGCCGACCCGCGAGCACCCGCGGCATGCCGTCGGGCGGTGCGAGCACCCGCCAGCCCTCCTCACCCAGCGTCCGCGCGGCACCGTCGATGGTGCCGGTGGCGGCGACCGGGTCGACGGCCAGCAGGGTCCAGGTGGCCTCGTGGCGCTCCAGGCCCGGTCTCGGGCCGGTGGTCCACCCGGCCCGCTGCTCGTCGGGGGCGACGTCCCCGACGAGCCGCTGCCAGAGCCCGGCCACGCGGGCCAGGCAGGCGGCGGTCGCCTCCTCGACGCCGGCCTCGATCGGGGTCGCGCCCGCATCGGCCTCGTCCGGAGCCGCCACGGGCGGCAGCAGGACCAGGTCGACGTCGGGATGCCGTCGCCGCACGACCGACCAGAACGGGTCGGCAGCCACCCGGGCCGCCGCCTCGGGTCCACCCAGGAAGGCCATGCCCCTCCCTTCCCGAGCGATCCGGCGACGAAACCGGGAGGGGGATCAGGCGTCGATCTCGGCCGACATCTCGCCCGCCGCGGCCCGCAGCAGCCGGGTCGTGCGACGGACCCACTCGGCGTTGTCGCAGCGGTCCGAGGGCCCCGCGATGGTCAGCGAAGCGGCGCACTCGCCGTTGCTGAAGACGGGGACGGCGACCGCGATCGCGCCCTCCTTGAACTCGCCGCGCGACACGGCGAGCTGGTCGCGCCGTACCTGGGCGAGCGCCGCCGGCAGCTCGTCGGGCTTGATGGTCGCCGCGGAGTAGCTGACCAGGTTGGCGAGCGCGACCTCGACGATCGGGCGTGGCGCGTAGGCGAGGAGCAGGCGCTGCCCCGCTCCGGCGTACAGCGGCAGCAGCTCGTTGATCCGGAAGGCATAGCGGTCGGGAGCGGGCGAGACGGACTGGCGCAGGCAGATGGCGTGCGAGCCCGCGCGTACGGCGAGCACCGCGGTCTCGCCGGTCTGGTAGGTCAGCGTGCGCAGGTACTCGCCCGCGACCTCGGCGAGCCGGGTGTGGGTGAGGTGCTCGCCGGAGATCTCCATCAGCCGCCAGCCCGGCACGTAGACGCCTTGGGACTCCTCGATCAGGCCGTAGTCGCGCAGCGAGCGGACGTAGCGGTACGCCGTGCTGGTGGCGAGGCCGAGCTCCTCGGCGACCTCGGCGACGCTGACCTGGCCGTTGCGGGCGATCGCGATGAGGACGTCGAGTCCGCGGGTGAAGGAGTTCTGGGCCATGGCAGTGCTCGGGTCGGACGGGTCGGGTGGACGGGTCAGATGGACGGGGGCAGGTTGACCGGCTGGGTCGGCTCCTCGGCGGCCTCGGGGCGCGGTGGCCGGCCGGGGATGTGCTGCTTGTGGACCTTCTCGGTGCGCGGGTCGAGGAGGATCTCGTGGGAGTCGCCGTCACGGCCGTCGAAGCGGACCGTGACGGTCTCGAAGCCCTTGTGCCGCTGCATCTGGGCGTACATCGCGTAGGCGCGGCGGTCGGCCTCGGTCAGGTCGACGGAGTCGGTGAACGGCGTCAGCAGGGCGCGCGGCCACAGCCTGCGGGCGAGCACGACGTTGACCTCGATGCCCAGCACGCCCATCACGGCACCGATGTAGAGCAGGCCCATCAGGCCGAGGACGACCCCGAACGTCTCGGTCATGTTGTTGCGGTGGGTGCTGGCGACGACGTTGGTGACGTACCAGGTACCGATCCACTGCAGGGCCTGCCACAGCACCGCGACCGTGAAGCCGCCGGGCGCCGCCCGGATGCCGCGGTCCCGGATCGCCCGCGCCGCGGCCATCCGCAGCAGGACCGTCATCATCGACCCGAGCAGGACCAGGGACAGCAGGCGCACCAGCCAGTGGAACCAGCCGTGGGTCGACAGGTCGCCGACCAGCTTGGTCTCGGTGAGCACCGCCGAGCCGACGAAGACGGTGAAGATCGCGGTGCCGGCCACCGCCAGGATGAACAGGCTGTTGACCCGCGTCATCACCGGGTGCGGACGGCTGTTGCGCGGCACCGCCCAGGCCGCCGACTGGACGTTCTGCAGGGCCAGGCCCAGCCCGAGCGCACCGTACAGGGCCGTCAGCGAACCCACGATGATGCCGCCGGTCGACCCCTGGATGCCCTCCGGCCGCCCCAGCGCGTCGCCGATGATCGGGAACTGGCCCAGCGCCGAGTCGAGGACCTGCTCCTGGAGCGCCGGGCGGCCGTCGAGGATGAAGCCGAGGATCGACGTGCCGAGCAGCATCAGCGGGAAGATCGAGAGGAACGCGTAGAACGTCAGGATCGCCGCGAGGTAGTTGCCCTGGTCGTCGAAGAACTTGTAGACCACAGCGAGCGGGAAGCCGGCAGCGGACTTCCGCCGCTGCGCCCGATCGATGTCTCCGACAAGTCCCACAGGCGCAACCTATGACATCACTCCCACGCGCCACGGGAGGGTCGGCCCCTGCGGACCGAGGAGGCTCAGGCCAGCAGCGCGGAGATGCCGATCGCGACCGGTGCGGAGGCCAGGGTGGAGACGAAGATCGCGTCCCGGGCGAGCAGCACGCCGCGCTCGTACCTCATCGCCACGACGAACACGTTCTGCGCCGTCGGGAGTGCCGAGAGCAGGGTCACCGCGAACAGGTCGGTGCCCCCGAGGCCGACCCCGAACCGCCCGACGAGGTACGCCGCGACCGGCTGCACCACCATCTTCAGCGAGGTCACGGTCGCCAGCGCGCGCGGCGTGACCCCGCGTCCGGGCAGCGGTCCGAGGCGCAGCGCGACGCCGTACGCGATGAGCATGGCGGGCACGGCCATCCCGCCGACGAGCGCCAGCGGCGCGTGCACGACCTGCGGGAGCTCGGTGTCGGTGGCGGCGAGGAGCAGGCCGCCGAAGGACGCGATGGTGAGCGGGTTGGTGACCGGCCGGGACAGGATCTTCAGCAGGGACGGGCGCCGTGGGCTGGTCACCACGTCGAGGACGGTCAGCGCGAGCGGCTGCAGCACCAGCAGCTGCATGAGCAGAGCGGGGACGACCAGGGCGGCGTCTCCGAGCGCGTAGGCCGCGATCGGGATGCCGAGGTTGCCGGCGTTGACGTACGCCGAGCACAGCGTCGCGACCACCGACGTGCCGGCGTCGAGGCGGCGCACCCGTGCGATCACGGCCATCGACCCGGCGCTGACGACCACTCCCGCCGCCGTCGCGACCAGCGGACCGGACAGCACCCGCGACGGGTCGGAGTCCTCGAGCACGGTGACGAGCAGCGCCGGGCTGGCGAGGTAGAAGGACGTGAGCGACAGGCTGCGCTGGCCGGCCAGGTCGACGATGCCGCGGTCGGCGAGGAGCGCGCCGAGGGCGATGACGATCGCGATCGTCCCGAAGCCCTCCAGCACACCGCCCACGGGTCGATCCCATCACCCGGCCTGCGCGGCGGGGTGTCAGGGGTGCAGCGGCGGCATCCCGGAGCCCGCCGAGGCGGCGGCTCCCGACAAGAACGCCTCGATCGCCTCGGCCGCGGTGTGCCGCGGCGCCCAGTCGAGCTCGGCGCGAGCCCGGTCCGTGGCGAGCAGCGGCACGGCGAGCAGTGCGTCCGCGAGCGAGCCGGGCACGCCGACCAGGTGGGCCAGCCAGCCGAGGTCGAGGGCACCGCTGACGATTCGCGGCGGTACCTCGACGGTGGGCGCGCCGACGAGGTCGCCGAGCTCCTCGCGTCGCAGGACCCCGGCACCGGCGAGGTTGAACGCCCCGGTGACCGGGCGTTCGACCGCGGCGACGACGGCACGGGCGACGTCCTCGGCGTGCACCGCCTGCAGCCGGAGCCCGCGGGGCACGGGCAGCGCCGGGATCAGCCGGGTGTCGAGCATCCGGGGCCGCAGCAGGGGCCCGCCGAAGATCCGCCGCTGCTCGCTGGCCGCCGAGCGCTGGAACACGAACGCCGGCCGGATCCGGACCACCCTCGTCCGGCCACCGCCGGACGCCTCGAACGCGTCGAGGACACGCTCGTTGTAGGCCTTCTCCCGGCAGTACGCCGCCGGCGACGACCCGTCGGTCTCCCAGCCCTCGTCGACGAGGTCGTCGTGGTGGGCCGGGGAGTAGGCGGCCACGGAGGAGGCGCAGACGAGCGCCGGGACTCGCTGGCGTCGTACGGCGGCCAGCAGGCGCCGGGTCCCCACCGCATTGGTGCGCCAGGTCTCGTCCGGGCGGTGGGTCGGCTGGAACTTCCAGGCGAGGTGGACGACGGCGTCGGCGCCCTCGAGCACCGCGTCGAGGTCGTCGGTGCCGACGTCGGCGCTCCGCCAGGTGACCGACCCCTCCGCGACGGCGCGGTCGGTGAGCTCGGGACGACGGCGAGCGACCCCCACGACCTCGTGGCGGCCGCCGGCGGTCAGCTCGCGGAGCGTGGCGCTGCCGATGTTGCCGGACGCGCCGGTGACGACGACCTTCACGCCAGGATCCGCTGCCGCGCGGTCGTCAGGTGCAGCTGCGCCAGGGTGGCGAGCTGCCGGTCCGACCGGTCGACGAGGTCGTCGAGGAGCGCCGCGTCCAGACGTGGGTCGTCGTCGGCGACCGCACGCAGCGCGTCCCAGCCGCTGCGCTTGCCCCACACGGCGATCCGCAACGCCTCGATCTCGACCAGGTCGGTGAGGGGCGCGCGGGTCAGGATCCGCCCGTTCGGCTTCAGCCGGCCCAGCTCGGCGCCGACCCTCGCCGCCACCGTCCCGAGCGTGCTCGGGGACGTCCCGACGTCGTGCATGATCCGGCGCAGCGTCTCGCGTTCGTCGGCCACCTCGTCGGCGAGGCCGGCCAAGGCAGCGGCGACCTCCGCGATGGTGTGGGTGCCGGCGACCCGGCGGAACAGGGAGACACCGGCCGTCGATCCTGCCCAGTGGTGCTGCAGGTAGCCGTGGAGAACCTCGTCGTCCATCCTCCCGGCGTACCCGTTGCGGCGTGGGGCAGACGGCCCGGGCTGCAACGGGCCGCTCAGAGCGGGTCGGGGCCCTCCTGCTCGCGCCGCTGCTCCTCGCGCTTCTTGAGCTCGTGGGCGCGGCGCTGGGCCTCGGCCCGCTCGCGCACCTTGCGCAGGAACTCCTCGTCCTTCTCCGGGTCGGCGGCGGCGAAGCGCCCGCGACGCTCGTACTCCGGGTAGCTCGGTGCCGCGCCCTGCTCACGGGTCAGCGGTCGGACGGCAACCGGGCGGCCGGCGATGAACCAGGCGAGCGACCCGGCGAGCGGGAAGAAGAACACGATGAGCAGCCACCAGGTCTTCGCGAGGTTGCGCACGCTGTCCTCGCGCGCCGTGATCACGTCGACCAGGCAGTAGACCCACAGGACCAGGACCAGGAGGGGCGGCAGCAGGCGCAGCATCCCGGCATTGTGCCCCGGCCTCGCGCGCACCGCGTCAGTCTCACCGGCCGGCCGGTGAATCTGACGGGGTTGGACGACAAAACTGGCGCTGGGACGACGATGCTTCCTCGTCCCAGCGCCAGTTTCACCGGTCGGCCGGTGAAACTGACTCCGGCCCTCAGTACGACTTCGGCAGCCCCAGCGAGTGCATGGCCACGAAGTTGAGGATCATCTCCCGGCTGACGGGGGCGATCCGGCCCAGGCGGGCGGCGACGAGCATGTTGCCGAGGCCGTACTCCTGGGTCAGGCCGTTGCCGCCGTGGGTGTGCACCGCGACGTCGGTGGCGTTGCAGGCGACCTCGCCGCCGGCGTACTTGGCCATGTTGGCGTACTCGCCGGCCGTGAAGTCGTCGCCGGCGTCGTAGAGGGCGGCGGCCTTCTGCCAGAGCAGGCGCGCCTGCTCGAGCTCGATCTTCACCTTGGCGAGCGGGTGGGCGATGCCCTGGTGGGCGCCGATCGGCTGGTCCTTCCAGACCGAGCGCTCCTTGGCGTACTCGACGGCCTTCTCCAGCGCGTAGCGCGCGATGCCGCACGAGAAGGCGCCGCCCATGATCCGCTCGGGGTTGAGGCCGGCGAAGAGCTGCCACAGGCCGCCGTCCTCGTCGCCGACCAGCGCGTCGGCCGGCACTCGGACGTCGTCGAGGAAGAGGGTGAACTGCTTCTCGGGTGCCTGCCACGACATCGGGATCGGCTGCTTGGTGAACCCGGGGGCGTCGGTGGGTACGACGAACAGCGCCGGCTTGAGCTTGCCGGTCCTGGCGTCCTCGGTGCGCGACACGATGAGCACCGACTGCGCCTCGTCGACGCCGGAGATGAACGTCTTCTGGCCCTTGATCACCCACTGGTCGCCGTCGCGGGTGGCGGTGGTGGTGATCTGGTGGGAGTTGGAGCCGGCGTCGGCCTCGGTGATGCCGAAGGCCATCAGGTGCGAGCCGTCGGCAATGCCGGGGAGCCAGCGCTGCTTCTGCTCCTCGGTGCCGCAGCGGCTGATGATCGAGCCGCAGATCGCGGGCGAGACGACCATCATCAGCAGCGGGGCGCCGGCCGCGGCCGACTCCTCGAGGACCGCGGCCAGGTCGGCCATGCCGCCGCCCCCGCCGCCGTGCTCCTCGGCGATGTTGACGCCCAGGAACCCGTTGCGGCCCATCTCGAGCCACATCTCGGTCATCTTGCCGCCCTCACGGGCCTGCTTCTCGACGTACTCGCGGCCGTACTTGCTCGCCAGCTTCTTGACCGCCTCGCGCAGCGCGACGCGCTCCTCCGGCTCGGTGAACATGGTCTGGGTCATGCCGTTTCCTCCTGGGAGCCCGCGGGCTCGACGACGGCGAGCACGACGCCCGCCTCGACCTGCTGACCGGCGGTCGCCGACAGCTCGGTGACGGTGCCCGCGTAGGGCGCCGCGATGGTGTGCTGCATCTTCATGGCCTCCATCACGAGGATGGGCTGGCCCTCCTGCACGACGTCCCCGACCGCCGCACGGACCGCGATCACGCTGCCCGGCATCGGCGCGAGCAGCGAGCCCGCGGCCACCTGCGTGGACGGGTCGACGAAGCGCGGGAGGATCCGGAGCGTGGCGCCGCCGCGCGGCCCGTCGACGAGCACCGCGTCGTCGAGGACCCGGACGTCGTAGCGCCGGGTGACCCCGTCGACCTCGAGGACGACCTCGCCGGGCGAGGCGGACGTGACGACGACGTCGTCGCGCTCGGCGCTGCGGTAGCCGGCGCGGCCGCCGTACCAGAGCGCCTCGACCTCCTCGGCCCCCAGGCCGAACCGGGTCGAGCGCGGGCCGGCGTCCACGTTGCGGAAGCCGGCCGGGATCCGCGACTGCACCTTGGCCGCGGTACGGCGGTGCTCGCCCAGCGCGACCGCGCCGACGAGGGGCAGCAGGTCGTCGGCGGCGGCAGCGGCCAGGGTCTCCGGGTGGTCCCCGTAGAACGACGTCGCCAGGCCGGCCGGGTCGAGGAAGGCGGGGTGGCGCAGCGAGGCGACCAGCTGGTCGCGGTTGGTGACCAGGCCGTGGATCCGGGCCCTCTCGAGGGTGCGGGCGAGCGAGCGCGCGGCCTGCTCCCGGGTCGGCGCCCAGGCGATCACCTTCGAGAGCATCGCGTCGTAGAAGGTGCCGACCTCGTCGCCGGTCTCGAACCCGGTGTCGAGGCGGGTGCCGAAGCCGTCGAGCGCGAACGTGCCGTCGTGGTCGACCTCGAGCTCGAGCAGTCGCCCGGTCTGCGGCGCGTAGTCCGCGGCCGGGTCCTCGGCGTAGAGGCGGACCTCGATCGCGTGGCCCACGGGCTCGGTGACCGCCGGCACCGGCCGGCCCTCGGCAACGGCGATCTGCAGCTCGACCAGGTCGACGCCGTGGATCAGCTCGGAGACGGGGTGCTCGACCTGGAGGCGGGTGTTCATCTCCAGGAAGAAGAACCGCTCCGTGTCGGCGTCGTAGAGGAACTCGACGGTGCCGGCGCCGACGTAGTCGACCGCTTGGGCCGCGGCCCGCGCGGCGTCGTGCATCGCGGTGCGCACCGCGTCGGAGAGGCCGGGGGCGGGGGCCTCCTCGACGACCTTCTGGTGCCGGCGCTGCAGCGAGCAGTCGCGGGTGCCGAAGACCTCGACGTTGCCCGCGCGGTCGCCCACGACCTGGACCTCGACGTGGCGGCCGCGCTCGACGTACGGCTCGACGAAGACGGTGCCGTCGCCGAAGGCGGACTCGGCCTCGGCCGACGCCTTCTCGACCTCGCCGGCCAGCTCGTCGAGCGACCGCACGACCCGCATGCCGCGGCCGCCGCCGCCCGCGGACGCCTTGACCAGCAGCGGCAGGTCCGCCTCGGTCGCCGTGTCGACGGTGAGGTTCCCGAGGACCGGCACGCCGGCTGCGTCCATCAGCTTCTTGGACTCGATCTTGGAACCCATCGAGTCGATCGAGGCCGGGTCGGGACCGAGCCAGACCAGGCCGGCGTCGGCGACCTGCCGGGCGAAGGCGGCGTTCTCGGAGAGGAAGCCGTAGCCGGGGTGGATCGCGTCGGCGCCGGCCTTCCGTGCGGCGGCGATGACGAGGTCGCCGCGCAGGTAGGTCTCGGCGGGGGTGTTCCCCGGCAGGCGTACGGCGGCGTCCGCCTCGCGCACGAACGGCAGCCCCGCGTCGGCGTCGGAGTGCACGGCCACCGTCTCGATGCCGAGACGGCGGGCGGTGCGGAAGACGCGGCGGGCGATCTCGCCGCGGTTCGCGACCAGGATTCGAGTGATGGTCATGGGAGCCCTCACATCCGGAAGACGCCGAAGTTCATGGCGCCCTCGATCGGCTGGTTGTCGATGACGGACAGGCAGATGCCCAGCACCGTCCGGGTGTCGCGCGGGTCGATCACGCCGTCGTCGTAGACCATCCCGGACAGGACGTACGGGAGCGACTGCTCCTCGATCTGCGTCTCGACCATCTCCTTGATCGCGACGAAGCCCTCGGCGTCGAAGGGCTGGCCCTTCTTCTCCGCGGACTCACGGGCCACGATCTCCAGGACGCCCGCCAGCTGGGCCGGGCCCATCACCGACGACTTCGCCGAGGGCCAGGTGAACAGGAAGCGCGGGTCGTAGGCGCGCCCGTTCATGCCGTAGTTCCCGGCGCCGTACGACGCGCCCATGATCACCGTCAGGTGCGGCACCTTCGAGTTGGAGACCGCGTTGATCATCATCGCGCCGTGCTTGATGATGCCGCCCTGCTCGTACTCCGCGCCGACCATGTAGCCGGTGGTGTTGTGCAGGAACAGCAGCGGCGTGTCCTTCTGGTTGGCCAGCTGGATGAACTGCGCGGCCTTCTGCGCCTCCTCGCTCATCAGCACGCCGCGGGCGTTGGCGAGGATGCCGATCGGGTGGCCGTGCAGCTTGGCCCAGCCCACGCACAGCGCCGAGCCGTAGAGCGGCTTGAACTCGTCGAACGGCTGTCCGTTGTCGGGTCCGGTCCCGTCGACGATGCGCAGGATCGCCTCGCGCGGGTCGAAGGGCTCCTTGAGGTCGGTGGGGATCAGGTCGAGCAGGTCCTCGGGGTCGAGGTCGGGCTCGGCGTAGTCCCGCGTCGGCGGCGTGCCCTGCTTGCGCCAGTTCAGCCGGGCGACGGTACGCCGGGCGAGCCGGATCGCGTCGTGCTCGTCGACGGCCAGCGCGTCGGACAGGCCGGAGATCCGCGAGTGCATCTCCGCACCGCCCAGGGTCTCGTCGTCGGACTCCTCGCCGGTCGCCATCTTCACCAGCGGCGGGCCGGCCAGGAACACCTTGGCCTGCTCCTTGACCATGATCACGTAGTCGCTCATGCCGGGGACGTAGGCACCGCCCGCGGTCGAGTTGCCGAACACCACCGAGATCGTCGGCTGCTTGCGGGCGCTGGCCCGGGTCAGGTCGCGGAACCCGCGCCCGCCGGGGATGAAGATCTCCTTCTGGGTCGGCAGGTCCGCGCCGCCCGACTCGGTGAGGTTGATCGTCGGGAGGAAGTTCTTCTCGGCGATCTCGGCCGCCCGGAACGACTTCTTCAGCGACCACGGGTTGAGGGCACCGCCCTTGACCGTCGGGTCGTTGGCGACGATCAGGCACTCGACGCCCTCGACGACGCCGATGCCGGTCACCAGCGAGGCGCCGACCGCGAAGTCGCTGCCCCAGCCGGCCAGCGGCATCAGCTCGAGGAAGGCCGAGCCCTCGTCGACGAGCAGCTCGATCCGCTCGCGGGCGGTGAGCTTGCCGCGCTCGCGGTGCCGGGCGACGTACTTGCCGCCGGCCTCGACCGCCTTGGTCTGCTCCGAGTGCAGGTCGGCGATCTTGGCCTCCATGGCCGTGCGCCGGGACTGCTCGGGCGCTTCGGTGGTCGTCATGACTCGCTCACTCCCTCAAGCACCGCCTTCATCCTCTCCAGGGTCGTGCGCATGCCGCGCTCGTTGGTCTTGCCGCGCAGCCGGCCGAGGACCAGCCAGTAGCCGCGCATGTACCAGGCCGGCGTGAGCCGGAAGTACTCGGTGACGCGGGTTCCGCCGTTCTCCGGCTGGATCCGGTAGCCCCACGTGTTGAGCGGGTTGGCGTCGAGCCCGACGGCGAACTCGAAGACGCCCTCTGCGTTGGTGCCGGGCTCGACGGCCTTCGTGACGGTGCAGGGGGTCCAGTAGACCGGGCCGACGCCGTTGCGCCTCACGTGACCGCGGAACCGGGCACCGACGACCGGGCCGGTGGCGCCGTGGGTCCACTGCGCCTCGAAGGTCTCCGGCGAGAACTCGCCGATCCGGGTGACGTCGCTGACCAGCGCCCACACCTCGTCGACCGTCGCCTTCATGTGCACGCTCACCTCGCCGCCCAGCGGCTTCATCAGGTCCATCGCGCTCTCCTACGCGTAGCCGAGCAGACGCGCGGCCAGGTCGGTGAGGACCTCGGTCGCGCCGCCGCCGATCGGGAGCAGCCGGGCGTCGCGGTAGTGCCGCTCGACCTCGGTGCCGTGCATGTAGCCGGTTCCGCCGTGCAGCTGGACCGCGATGTCGGAGACCGCGACCGCGGTGTCGACAGCGGTCTGCTTGGCCAGGCAGGCCTCGGCGATCACGTTCTCGCCGGCGACGTGGCGCGCCGCGACGTCGAGCGTGTAGGTGCGCGCGACCTCGACCTGCCGGTGCATCTCGACCAGCTGGGCACGCACGACCTGGTTCTTGGTGAGCGGCTTGCCGAAGGTCTCGCGGTCGCGGGTGTAGGCCGCGGCGAGGTCGAGGCAGCGCTTCGCGTGGCCGTAGCCCATCAGTGCGAGGAAGATCCGCTCCACCACGAACTGCTGGGCGATGTAGTAGAAGCCCTGGTTCTCGCTCCCGACGAGGTTCTCGACCGGGACCCGGACGTCGACGTACGACAGCTCGGCGGTGTCGGAGCAGTGCCAGCCCATCTTCTTCAGGCTGCGCTGGACGGTGAAGCCGGGCGTGCCCTTGTCGACGACGATCAGCGAGATGCCGGCGTGGCCGGCCTCGCCGGTGCGGCAGGCGGTCACCACGAAGTCGCCACGCACCGCGGAGGTGATGAACGTCTTCGCGCCGTTGAGGACGTAGTGGTCCCCGTCGCGCACCGCCCGCGTGGTGATGCCCGCGACGTCGGAGCCGCCGCCGGGCTCGGTGATGCCGAGGCTGCCGATCATCTCGCCGGCGAGGGTGGGACGGACGTAGCGGTCGATGAGGTACGGCGAGCCGTTCTCGACCATGTGCGGCACCGAGATGCCGTGCGTGAACAGCGAGGCCATCAGCCCGCCGGACGCACCGGCCTCCATCAGCCCCTCCTGCAGCGCGCACGCGTCGAGCAGGTCCCCGCCCTCGCCGCCGGCCGCCTCGGGGTAGCCGACCGCGAGCAGGCCGGCCTTCGCCGCGGCCTGGGTGAGGCTGCGCGGCAGCTCGCCCGCGTCCTCCCACTCCTGCAGGCTCGGCATGATCTCGCGGCGTGCGAACTCGCTCGCCGAGTCCTTGAGCGCCTGGCGCTCCTCGCTCCATCTCATCGACTGGCCTCCGGCCCGGTGTTGGTTTTCCTGCGGTTTGGTCCCAAACCGCAGGAAAACGGCCCGAATTGATGCGGTTTGGGACCAATCGGCGTGCTTGTGACGCCCCGACGGCGGCTCACACCAAGTCCTCCTGGATGTGGACGATCCGGCTGCGGACCCACTCGCCCAGGCCCTTGGCCTGGGGGTCGAACCGGGTGGAGGCGGCGACGCCGTCGCCGAGCAGGCCGTGGATGACGACGTTGACCGCGCCCAGGTTGGGCAGCACGTAGACGTCGACGTCGAGGTCGCGGGCCTCGGGCACCAGCTCGCGGATCTTGCGGTCCTTGACGATCTTCGCCAGCCACTGGACGCGGGCCTCGTACTTCGGCGAGCCGTCGTTCTTCACCCACAGGCCGAGGTTCGCGTTGCCGCCCTTGTCGCCGGAGCGGGCGTGCACGAAGGTTCCGAGCGGCATCCGGCGGGTGATGGTGTCGGCCGGTGCGGGGTACGGCGAGGGCCGCTTGCCGAGCTCCGGGTCGAGCTCAGCGGGGTCGGCGAAGGTGGTCGGGTCTGCGATCACCTCGCGGCTGCCGTCGTGGTGGACCACGGTGTGCTGCACCTGGGCCCGGTCGACGTACTCCGGGGTGTAGATGCCGAACGGACTGGGCTTCTGCGGCGGCGTGGTCATCGTGAAGCCGGGGTAGCTGGCGAGCGCGAGCTCGACCGCGGGACCGGTGAACGGCTTGCCGAGCGGGCCCGCGTCGGGGTCCTTGCCGATGCACCGCAAGATGACCGAGGCGCCCTCCTCGGTGTCCGCGTCGCCCGTGCGTGCGGGCGTCTGGGTCCACGTCACGTCGGCGACGCTCAGCTGCGGGTCGAGCTGGCTGCGCAGCCACTCGGCCTTCGCGTCGACGTCGAGGCCGGTGAGCACGAACTCGAGCTGGTTGCGGTAGCCGCCGAGGCGGTTGACCGCGACCTTGAGCCTCTCCGCGGGCGCGGAGCCGGTGACACCGCTGATCTCGACCCGGTCGGGGCCCTGCTGGCGCAGCCGGATCGAGTCGAGGTGCGTGGTCACGTCGGGGTTGAGGTAGCGGGTCGTCTGGATCTCGTAGAGCAGCTGCGCGGTGACGGTGTCGACGGTGACCGCGCCGCCGGTGCCGTCGTGCTTGGTGATCACGCTGCTGCCGTCGGCGGCGACCTCGGCGATCGGGAACCCGAGGGGCCTGTCCATGGGGGCGCCGGCCTTGAACAGGTCGACGAAGCCGGAGAAGTTGCCGCCGGTGGCCTGGGTGCCGCACTCGATGACGTGGCCCGCGACGACCGCACCGGCCAGTGCGTCGTGGTCACCGGGGGTCCAGCCGTGGTGGGCGATCGCGGGACCGACGACGACACTGGCGTCGGTCACGCGCCCGGTGACGACGATGTCGGCGCCACGGGCCAGGGCGGAGGCGATGCCGAACGCGCCGAGGTAGGCGTTGGCGGTCAGCGCCCCGTCGAACAGCCCTGCCGCGCGCAGGTCGTCGCCCTCGACGTAGGCGACCTTGGCGCCCGTGCCGAGCTCCTCGATCTTCCGGGCGAGACCGGCCGGGTTGAGGCCGCCGGCGTTGCTGACGATCTTGACGCCCTTGTCGAGGGCGAGGCCGAGGGTGTCCTCGAGCTGCGTGAGGAAGGTGCGGGCGTACCCGAGCTCGGCGTCGCGCAGCGTGTCCATGCCGAGGATCAGCATGGTCAGCTCGGCGAGGTAGTCGCCGGTGACGACGTCGACCTCACCTCCCTCGAGCTGCTCCCTCAGGGCGGAGAGGCGGTCGCCGTAGAAGCCGGAGCAGTTGGCGATCCTCAGGGGTGTGGTCATCGGGGGTCCCTTCCGCCGCCGGCCGGGCCGGCGAACGCCTGCGCGATGGTGAGCCACTTCTCGGCGTCGTCGCCGACGGCCTTCAGGTCGGTGTCGTCACGGTGCACCCGCTGGGTGACCAGCTGGCAGAAGTCGTACGCCGAGCCGGTGACGATCTGGGGTGCGTCCTGCGGTCCCCAGGTCCACAGCTCGCCGCTCGGCGCCGTCAGCTCGACCCGGAACTCCTCGGCCGGCGCCTCGAGACCGTTGTTGGCGTAGGAGAAGTTGCGGGTGCGCACGCCGATGTGGGCGACGTGGCGGATCCGGTCGGTGACCTCGGGACGCACCCCGATCGCGTCGTACACGTCGAGGGCGTGGGCCCAGGTCTCCATGAACCGCGCGGTCGCCATCGAGGTCGGCGCCATCGGCGGCCCGAACCACGGCATCTTGAGGCCGTCGGGGTAGGCCTGCAGCGCGGCGACGAGGGCGGGCCGGGCGGCGTCCCAGCGGGCCAGCAGCTCCTCGGGGGCGAGCGCGCCGATGCGCATCGCCTCCGCGTCGACGAACCCGGTCGGGTCCTCGATGGCGGTGAGCACCACGGCGTCCCACGCCTGCTTGCCCTCCTCGCTCAGCGCGCCGGCCGCCAGCACCGCGACCTCGTCGGTCCACAGCAGGTGGGCGATCGTGGTGGCGACGTCCCAGCCCTCGGCCGGGGTCGGCGTACGCCAGGCGTCGGCGTCGAGGGCGGCGACCGTCGTGCGGAGCTGGTCGCCCTCGGCACTCAGGTCGGCGATCACGTCGTCGAGGACACTCATCCGTCTTCTCCCTGGGGGTCGGCCGGGTGCAGCGCGGCGTCCAGCGTGCGCGCCCACTCGGTGAGGATCCGGCGGCGACGACGGGCGTCGTCGCCGAGCGTGTTGGCGAGGCCGAGGCCGCGCACCAGGTCGAGCGTCGCCTGCACCAGCTCGCGGACGCCGGGCTGCGCCTCGTCGACGCCGAGCAGCTCGACCGTCAGCCGGTGGGTCTCGCGGCCGACGTGCTGCTCCAGCGGTGCGACCGCCTCGTGCAGGCCCGGGTCGGTGCGCGCCGCGACCCACAGCTCGAGCGCCGCGGTGAAGACCGGCGAGGCGAAGTGGTCGCCGAGCATCTGCATGACCGCCTCGGTGCGCCCGCGTCCGGCCGGCAGCTTTGCCGCGGCGGCCTCGAGGTCGGAGCCGCGGATCGCGGTGAGGTGACCGACGGCCGCGACGACCAGGTCGTTCTTGGTCGGGAAGTGGTGCAGCTGCGCGCCGCGGCTGACACCCGCGCGCTCGGAGACCAGGGTGGTCGTCGTACCGCCGAAGCCCTTCTCGACCAGCAGCTCCACCGTCGCGTCCATCAACCGCTGCCGCATGGCGCGGGTGCGCTCCTCCTGCGGGACGCGGGTCGTGGTCACGCCGCCAGCATGGCGTCGTACTAACAAACAGTCAAGACTGACTTTAAGTTTCGACCTGTCAGTCGATCCGCGCCACCAGCGGCAGCCGGCTCCGCGCGCACAGCCCCACCGCTGCGGCGGTGAGCAGCGGCAGGCCGACGACCACGAGCCCGAGGAGCGGCCAGGGGACCACGAGCAGCGAGCTGCCGTCGTCGCCGCGGGACAGCGGTCGGCTCACCGCGATGCCGGGGATGAACCCGATCGGCGTACCGAGCAGGGCGCCGGCCAGTCCCACCACCAGCGCGTACGCCGCCGCGACCCGCCTGCGGGTGCGCGAGCGGGCACCGACCGCTGCCATCGTGGCGAGGTCGGGCCGGGCGTCGGACAGGGCGAGGAAGGTGGCGGTGAGGGTGCCGCCGAGCATCAGGATGCCGCCGAGGACCGCCAGCACCCACTGCAGGATCCGCACGCCGTCCTCGGGCTGGTAGCCGCGCTCCACGACGAGCGGGCCGGCGCCGGGAACGGTCGCCAGGGCCTCGGTCAGGTCCGCCTGGGCGGCGACCGAGACGGTCGGGGCGATGGTCAGCCCCACGGTGCCGACGTCGAGGCCGAGGTCCTTCGCGACGGCCGGGGGCAGCACCGCCTCGACCGTCCCGCGGCCACCGTCGGCCCGCACCACCACGGCCGGAGCCTCGAGGCTCGCAGTCGGGGCTGCGGAGCCGTCCTCGTCGACGACCACGTGCACCGTGTCGGCCACGTCCGGACCGAAGGCCTCGGAACCGCGGACGACCACGATCCGGCCGGCGGCGAGCGCGCGGTCGGCGACGGCCCGGTCGCCCGGAGCCAGCCCGACCGCGTCGGGCACCGCGGAGCCGACCAGGAAGCCGCTGCCCAGCGACCCGCTCGCGGCCAGGCCGAAGGGGTCGCCGGCGACGTCGAGGGAGACGTTCGTCCACGTGTCGCCGGTGCCCTGGCGCACGCCGACGACCTCGTCGACGCGGGCGCCGGGGACGCGCTTCGCGAGCACCTGGCGTACGGCGGCCGGGTCGGTGCCGGGCTCGACCGGGACCGCGGCGTACCCGTCGGCGAGCAGCGGGTCGTAGTCGCGCTCGTCGGCTGCCTGCTGGCTGGCGAGGGCGAGGCCGAGGGTGATCACCCCGGCGACGGTCGCGCCGACGGCGGCGACGGCCGGGACCGTGCGGGTGCGGTGCCGGGCGGCGTCCCGGGCGGCGAAGCGCAGCGCCAGCGGGAACCTGCGGGCGAGCTGTCCCACCAGTGCGACGACGGTCGCGACGAGCAGGATCATCCCGACGACCGAGAGCAGCGCGGACGCGGCCACCAGCGCCGGGGAGGCGCCGCTCGCCCGGGAGCCCAGCAGACCGGAGGCGATGGCCGCCCCGACCAGGACCAGGCCGAGCACCGGCGAGCGACGCGAGGGCCGCCCCTCGCCGCGGCGACCGGCCAGCACGGCGACCACGTCCTGGCGCGAGGCCGAGAACGCAGGGACGACGGCCGCCAGGACGGCTGCCGCAAGGCCGAAGCAGGCGACCACGGCCAGCAGCGGCCAGGGCACCTCCAGCGGTCCGAACCAGGTGCCCTGGAAGCGCTGCGCCACGGGCACCAGCAACGCCCCGACGCCGATCCCGAGGACGGCGCCGAGCAGGCCGCCGGCCAGCCCGACCACGACACCGGAGGCGAGGACGGTACGGCGTGCCTGGGCCGGCGTCCCGCCCGCGGCCGCGACGAGCGCGAGCGTGCGCGCCTGGGACCGGGCGCGGACGGCGAAGGCCGGCCCGGCGAGCAGGACGACCTCGAGCAGCACCATCGTGGCGACCAGCAGCAGCGCGGTGAGCCGGGTCTCGTCGACGGGCTCGTCGGTGACCACCTCGGGCGGCAGCGCCGAGTCCGGCGGTGGGTCGGTCAGGACCTGGCGCGAGGCGGCGAGCAGGCCGACCGCGTTGAGCGCGCGGACGTCGTCCCAGCTCACCGGGCCGCCGCCGACCAGCCAGCTCGGCTGGTCGTCCGGGGTGCCGAGCGCGCCGGGGAGGACCGCCGCGACGGGCTCCTCGCGGGTGGTCGCGCTCGTGGCGATGCCGACGACGTGCAGGTCGGTGCGGGTCTCGCCGTCCGCCGTACGGCGCAGCACGGTCAGCGTCTCGCCGAGACCCGGCCCGCGCCCGGCCGCCACGGGGTTGACCACGACCTCGTCGGCGGCGCTCGGGTAGCGGCCGTCGTCGAGGCGGAACAGTCCCTCGGTGAGCGGGTTCGCGAGATCGGTCTCGGTGACCAGGAGGTCGCCGACGCCACGGTCGGTGCGGTAGGAGAGGTACTCCCGGGCCAACGGCACGAGCTCACGGTCGGCGCCGAGGACCCCGCGCACCTCCTCGGCGCTCGCCACGTGCTCGTCCTCGCTGACCCAGGAGGTGGTGCCATCGGGGTCGAAGGCCTGCACCACCTCGGACGTACCGCTGCCGCTGACCAGGGCGGCCGACGCACCCATCCGGCGGTCGACGCCCTCGGCGCCGGAGACGCTGGCGGTGCGCCACACGACCGCGGCCGCGGCGACGGCGAGCACGGGTAGGCAGACGAGGACGAGCATGAGCGTGGTCTGTGCCTTGCGGCGCCAGGCCTCCCGACGCGCGAGCCGCAGCGCGACCCGCCAACCCCCCAGGGCGTGGCTGCGGTGGCTCATCGCGCGGCCGGCTCGGTCAGCACGTCGACCCGGTCGGCGCCGGTCTCGTCGACGACCACGCCGTCGCGCAGGAACACCACCCGGTCGGCCCAGGCGGCGTGCCGCGCCTCGTGGGTGACCAGGACGCCCGCCGCGCCGGCGTCGCAGCGCGCGCGGAGCAGCTGGAGGATCCCCTCGCCGGTCTCGGTGTCGAGGGCGCCGGTCGGCTCGTCGGCCAGGATCAGCCGGCGCTCGCCGACGACGGCACGGGCGATGGCGACCCGCTGCTGCTGGCCGCCGGACATGTTGTCGGGGAACCGGTCGGCGAGGTCGAGGATGCCGACCTCCGCCAGTGCGCGCCGCGCCTCGGCCCGGGCCTGGCGGGGGCCGATCCCGTCGAGCTCGCGCGGGAGGGCGACGTTCTCGGTCGCGGTGAGCGCGGGGATCAGGTTGAAGCCCTGGAAGACGTAACCGATCGACGTACGCCGCATCCGCGCCCGTCCCTGCTGCCCGAGCCGCGCGAGGTCGACACCCTCAACGCTGACCTCACCGCTGGTCGGCTGGTCGAGCCCGCCGGCGATGGTGAGCAGGGTCGACTTGCCGGAGCCGGAGGGGCCCATCACGGCGACCAGCTCACCGGGGTGGGCCGCGAAGGAGACGCCGCGCAGGGCGAGCACCTCGTGCGGCGCGATGCCGTGGGTGCGGGTGACGTCGGTGAGCTGGAGGACGGGGTTCATCGCTCTTGCTTTCGGGAGAGGAGGCGGGTGGCTCGGATGCGCTGGAGCCGGTCGCGGGCGTCGGCGAGCCAGCGCCGCTCGGCCCGGTCGAGACGGCGGGCCTGGTCGTGGAGGTCGGGGCTCACCGCGGGGCCCCCGAGGCAGTTTCACCGGCCGGCCGGTGAAACTGGCGCTGGGACGAGGAAGCATCCTCGTCCAAGCGCGAGTTTTCTCGTCCAACCTCGGACGCCGCCCGCCGCAACCGTGCCTCGCAGTGGTCGAGCCAGCGGATCTCGGCCTCGGCGCCGAACACGAGGGAGTCGAGGACCAGGCTCCAGGCGAGGTCCGCGCGGTCGGCGGAACCGGCCGCCTGCCGCTTGAGGCGGGTGTAGTCCTGCAGCGCGGCCATCGTGGCACTGCGCTGCTGCTGGATCACGGTGCCGACGTCGACGCCGGGCACGGTCACGGCGAGGGCGAGCTTGATCGCGAGCTCGTCGCGCGGCGGCTGGGTGCGGGCGACCGGCGTGGTGAACCAGGTGGCGACCTCGCCGCGCCCGGCCTCGGTGATCCGGTAGATCACGTGGCCCTCGCCGTCCTCGCCGTCGGCGAGGGCGAGGCCGTCGCGCTCGAGCCGGGTCAGCGTCGTGTAGACCTGCCCGACGTTGAGCGGCCAGGTGGTGCCGGTGCGCTGCTCGAACTCGGCGCGCAGCTGGTAGCCGTACATGGGCTGCTGCTCCAGCAGCGCCAGCAGGGCGTGCTTCACGGACATCGGTGCTCCCTCGGGGATGACTACATACCGGGTATGGAGACTGTATACCCGGTATGCCCTGAGCCGGTCGAACCGCCGCAGCGGCACCGGAGTAGCGTGCGGGCATCTCGGACCCGGAGGAACCCGATGCACCGCACCCGTCTCGCCGTCCTGACCGCCCTGGCCGCCCTGCTCGCGCTCGTCGCCCCGGTGCTGACCAGCGCCCCGGTCGCCGCCACGCCCGCCGGCCGGGCGGCAGCGCGCCCCGTGGCCACGAAGGACCTGCCGTCGAGGTCGGAGATCGTCCACGCGATCCCCGATCTCGCGGGACTCCACCTGTTCCGGGCCTCGACACCGACGACCGGCCAGTACGCCGGCGTCTGCTCGAAGTGGGCCGAGACCGGGGTGCGCTACGGCGAGCTCCGCTCGGGCGAGGACTTCTCGACCGGGCGCACGATCGACGTGCGGGTGCTCCAGCTCACCACATCGGCCCAGGCCCGGGCGCTGCTCGCGGCGTACCAGGCCTTCGTGCGCGACTGCAGCCAGTACTGGGCCGGCATCGCCACCACGGTCCAGCCGGAGAGGCTGCCGAAGCTCGGTGGTCCCCGGGTCGGCTACCGCGCCACGACGACTCCCGCAGCCGGCACCGGCCTGGCTCCGAGCCACTACTTCACGGTCGCGGTCCGCAAGGGCAAGCGGGTGCTGGTGATCGAGGTCCAGCAGCCGGCGTCGCCGCGCAAGGCACAGGTCGTGCGCCTGGCGCGGATCGCCGCGGCCAGGATGGCCTGAGCCCGGCCGGCGGGCGCTACTGCTCGCAGCCCCGGCGCAGCTCGCCGGTGCAGGTGTCCTTGCCGCGCCCGCCGACGACGGTGTCGAGCCCGGCCCGGCCGTTGAGGACGTCGTTGCCGTCGCCTCCACGCAGGACGTCGTCGAGGGCGTCGCCCAGGATCAGGTCGTCGTCCGGCGTGCCGCGGACCTCCTCGGTCCCGGCGAGGGTGGTCCGCATCCGGAGGCTGCCCACCTCGGCTTCCGCGGACGCCAGGCCCAGCGCGAGGTTGACGTAGACGCCCGAGGTGGTGCCGGGGACGTAGCCCTCGTAGAAGACCACCCGGTCATGGCCCGCACCGCCGTCGAAGGAGCCGGTGCCCATCGGGGCCCAGTAGGCGTCGGCGCCTTTGCCGCCGCGTGCCGTGCCGACACCGTGGAACCGGTCGGCGCCCTTGCCGCCGTCTGCGCTTCCGGCGTGGTAGACGGTGTCGTCGCCGCGCCCGCCGAGCACCCGGGTCCGGGCGTCGCCGCAGACCAGGTCGTCGCCGTCGAGCCCGAGGACGACGTCGCGGCCCTTGCCGCGGCCGGCGACGATCACGTCACGCCTGCTGGTCCCGACGATCCGGTCGTTGCCCTTCGAGGGGTCCACGATCGTGGCGCGCTTGCCCGCGCAGGTCGGCACCGGTGCCTTCGCCAGCGCGGGCGCGCCCGTCGCGCCGGCACTCGCCAGCAGCACGACCGCCACGCTGGTCCGGATCATCCCGATCCTCCGCATCGCTGCTCCCTTCCGAGCCCGGCGGTCACCCTGCCACAGGGGTCGGTGCGCCAGACTGCCGCCATGGCACCGACGATCCTGATCACCGGCGCGTCCAGCGGGCTGGGCGCCGAGATGGCCCGCCAGTTCGCCGCTCGCGGGTACGACCTCGCACTCGCGGCGCGGCGTACCGAGCGGCTCGAGGAGCTCGCGGACGAGATCCGCGCGGCCCACCCCGAGCGCCGGGTCGCGCTGCGCGCACTCGACGTGACCGACCACGCCGCCGTCTTCCGGGTGTTCGGCGAGCTGCGCGACGAGCTCGGCCGGCTGGACCGGGTCGTGGTCAACGCCGGCCTCGGCAAGGGCGCGAAGCTGGGCACCGGCCGCTTCGACGCCAACCTCGAGACCGCGATGACCAACTTCGTCGGCGCGCTCGCGCAGACCGAGGCCGCGATGGAGGTCTTCCGCGCCCAGGAGGCCGGGCACCTGGTGATGGTGTCCTCGATGTCGGCGATGCGCGGCATGCCCTCCTCGATGACGACGTACGCCGCCACCAAGGCCGGCGTCGCGCACCTGGCCGAGGGGCTGCGGACCGAGCTGCACGGCACGAGGCTGCAGAAGAGGATCAAGGTCACCGTGCTCTACCCGGGCTACATCCGCTCGGAGATGAACGACAAGGTCGACCAGCACACGCCGCTGATGTCGTCGACCGAGAAGGGCGTGGCGGCGATGGTGGCCGCCATCGAGAAGGAGGTCGCCGACGCCTGCGTGCCGCCGCTGCCGTGGGCGGCGATGGCGCCGGTCATGAAGCACGCCCCGCTCGGGGTGCTCAAGAAGCTGATCTGACCGGTTCCCGCTCGCGCGCCGACCGCGGCAGCACTATCTCGAGGTCGAGCCCGGCAGCGCCGTGGGACAGGCCGCGGTGCCCGCCCGCCCTGGGGACCGCCGCCACTAGGCTGACGACGACGAAGAGCGCGAGCACCGGTCCGGTCCAGGCGCCCGGGATCGCGAGCAGCGCCACGAACGGGCCGACCCCGGTCACGAGCTTGACGAGGCGGGCGACCGGGACCGGGCCGCGCCCGCCGGTCGTGCGCACCGACACCACCCACTCGCCGACGCTCCGCCCGCCGAGGAGCACGGCGACCGCCTCGACCAGCCCCGGGACGCCCCACTGCAGCAGGCGCTCGGGCGTGGTCGGCAGGTCCTCGAAGGGCACCTCCACGACGTACAGCTGCACCGCCCGCCACGCGATCGACAGCGTCGAGCCGAGCAGCAGCACGAACAGCCCGTCGCAGACCATGCCGACCCAGCGGCGGCCGAGCGTGATGGTCGTCGGCCAGACGACCTCGGGGCGCTGCCGGCGGATGAAGATCGCCGAGACCAGCGAGCCGAGGGTCGCGCCGAGCGTGTTGATCATCAGGTCGTCGACGTCGAAGAGCCGGTAGGCGCAGTCGTAGAGGTGCCACACGCCGGTGGCCTGCGTGGTCTCGATCAGCAGCGAGACCGAGAAGCCGAGCAGGGTCGCGACCACGACACCGCGCCGCGCGATGCGCCGCACGAACCAGCCGAGCGGCACGAACAGCAGCACGTTGAGCGCCACCTGCAGGAACGCCGCGTCGTGCACGAGCGCCGACAGCCCGGCCCGGGAGCCGAGGTCGCCCCAGTCGATCGCGCGGATCGTGTCGAACGGGACCGTCTGCCGGCCCGCACAGGCGTAGTCGTCGTCCGCCGGCATCGGCAGCAGGGTGTACGTCCACAGGGCCAGCCCGTAGACCGCACCGGAGAGCAGCACGGTCAGGTCGCGCGGGCCCAGCCGCCCGTCCTTGCGGTACTCCACCGCGGCGACCGGGATCAGCAGCAGCACCGCCACCACGGTGCCGAGGGCGGTCGCGATGACGGCGTTCATCACCTGGTCGGACATGCCCACCTGCCTAGCGGTAGGTCACCAGCGACCGCGGCAGGTGCGGGTGCTCGTTGAAGGTGAGCAACCGGGCGCCGCTCGCACCGACGATCACCCGGCTCACCGAGGTGTTCGCGATGACCGTGTTGAACCGCGCCCACACGGGTCCCACCGCCGACGTGTCCGGTACGACGAGCAGCGCGGCCAGCGCCGCGATCACTCCTCCGGACGTGACGACGAGCGTGGGTCCCGGCCGGGCGGCCGCGGCGTCGAGGGCCGCGCGGGCGCGGCCGACGAAAGCGTCGTAGGGCTCGGGGTAGCCGCCGTCGGGACCGGCCGCGGTCCAGTGCGCGGTGGAGACCTCGAACTGCTCCTGGAAGGCGCGGCGATCGGTGGTGTGGTCGACGACCGCGCCGGTCGCCTCGGCGTAGCGCGCCAGGACGCCGAGGTGGTCGAACTCGGCCCAGTCCTCGTCGACCGCGGCCTCGGGCGATCCCGGGCCCCAACCGGCACCCTCGGCGATCGCCTCCCAGGTCTCGCGGTGCCGGCGCATCCCGCCGTGCACGACCGAGGCCGGCTCGGGCCCCTCCTTGGCGAGCCAGCGGCCGAGCACCCGACCCTGCTCCCACCCGGTCTCGGAGAGCACGTCGTAGTCGTCGGACCCGAAGGACGCCTGGCCGTGGCGGACCAGCAGCAGCACCCCCATCAGGCACCCTCCCCTGCAGTCAGCGCCGCCAGGACCTGACGGCAGCGCGCCTCGAGGTAACCGACCGCGGGCCCGAACGCGGCGTACGCCTCGTTGGTGGTCTGGCCGTGGACGTAGCGGTACCAGATCTGCTGGGCGATCACGGCCAGGCGGAACAGGCCGAAGACCTCGTAGAACGTCCACCGCGCCGGCGTCAGGGACAGCCCGCTGCGGGCGCAGTAGGCGTCGACGACCTGCTGGCGGGTCCACATGCCCGGCGCGGTCGTGGGCTGGCGGCGGAACAGCTGGAAGAACTCGTCGTCGTCGCCCTGCACCCAGTAGGCCAGCGTGCAGCCGAGGTCCATCAGCGGGTCGCCCACGGTGGCCAGCTCCCAGTCGAGCAGGCCGATGATCCGGGTGGGGTCGTCGGCGTCGAGGACCATGTTGTCGAAGCGGTAGTCGTTGTGGATCATCCGCTGTCCGACGTCGGCGGGCTGGTGCGTGGTGAGCCAGCCGGTGATGTCGGACCAGTCGCCGGTGTCGTCGGTGCGGGCGTCGTCGAGGCGGGCGATCCACCCCACGACCTGGCGCGCGACGTACCCGTCGCCCTTGTTGAGCGCCGCGAGGCCCGGCACGGCGGACACGTCGACGGCGTGCAGAGCGACGAGCGTGTCGACGGCGGCGTCGCACAGCGCGCTCGCCTGGCTCTCGCTGACGGGGAACCCGAAGTCGCGGCGCGGGATCAGCCCGTCGAGCCGCTCCATCACGTAGAGCTCGCTGCCGATGGGGCTGTCCTCCGCGGTGCAGTACGCCGCCATCGCCGGCACCTGGGGGAAGACCGGCTCGAGCGCGTCCTGGATCCGGTACTCGCGGCCCATGTCGTGGGCGCCCTTCGCCTTGGTGCCGACCGGCGGGCGGCGCAGGATCAGGTCGGGGCCGTCCTGCATCCGCAGCAGGTAGGTCAGGTTCGAGGCGCCGCCGGGGAACTGGCGCACCTCCGCGATCGGTCCGCGGTCCAGCCAGGCCTCGACGGCGGCGACGTCGAAGGCGTCCTCGTCGCGGACCGGACGCGACTCGTCCACGCGCGCGCCGCTCACTCGGCCACCGCGTCGAGCTTGCGGGCCTGGGCGCGCATCACGGCGTCGTACGACGGCCGGTCGGTCACCTTGAGCTGGTACGCCGCCCGCGCGGCCTCGTCGGGGATGATCAGCTCCGTGCCGGCGTCGATGGCGTCGAGCACCGCAGCCGCGATCTCGTCGGGCCCGAGCGGCGCGTCCTCGACCAGCTTCGTCATCACCTGCTGCAGCGCGGCGTCGCGGCCCTCGACACCGGCCATCAGGTTGGTGCGGAAGTACGACGGGCACACGACGTGCGCGCTCACGCCGTGCGCCGCGAGCTCGTGCCCGGTGGTCTCGGTGAGCGCGACGACAGCAGCCTTGGTGGCGTTGTAGCCGCCCATCCCGGCCGGGTGCACCAGACCGGCCAGCGAGGCGACGTTGACGACCCGACCACTCCCCTGGCGCTTGAAGACCGGCGTGAACGTGGCGGTCCCGCGGACGGCGCCGAGCAGGTTGATGTCGACCAGCCGCTGCCACTCGTCGATCCCCGCCACGTCGAGCCGCCCACCGCCGGCGATACCGGCGTTGTTGACCAGGACGTCCAGGCCGCCCCAGGTCTGCTCGACGTGCTCACGGGCGGCGGCCCAGTCGGCGTCGCTGGTGATGTCGAGCGTGAGGATCCCGTCGGCGGGTGCGCGGTCGGTGCGGAGCACGTCGGCGCCCCGGTCCTCCCAGGCCCGGGCGAGGGCGGCGCCGAGCCCGGAGGCGGCGCCGGTGATCAGGACACGCAGGGGCTGCTGGTCGCTCACCCGGCCGACAGTAGTGCCTGCTCGAGAACGCTCCGGAGGGTGCTCACGAGCAGGTCGACGTCGTCCTCGGTGCACACCAACGGCGGGGCGAAGCGGACGGTCGAGCCGTGGGTGTCCTTGGCGAGGACCCCGCGTGCCATCAGCTCCTCGCACACGCGGCGTCCGGTCATCAGCCCCGGGTCGACGTCGACCCCGGCCCAGAGCCCTCGTGCCCGCACCGCGACCAGTCCCGATCCGACCAGAGCGTCGAGTCCTGCGACGAGTCGCTTCCCGAGCACCCGTGCGCGTTCCTGGTACTCCCCGGTCGCCAGCAGTCCGACCACCTCGTGCCCGACGGCGGCCGCGAGCGGGCTGCCGCCGAAGGTCGAGCCGTGGGTGCCCGGGCGGACGACATCGAGCACCTCGCGGTCCGCGGCGATCGCGGACACCGGCAGGATCCCTCCGCCCAGCGCCTTTCCGAGGACGTAGATGTCCGGTACCACGTCCTCGTGGTCGCAGGCGAAGGTCCGCCCGGTGCGGCCGAGACCGGACTGGATCTCGTCGGCGACCATCAGCACGTTGCGCTCGGTGCACAGCTCACGCAGCCCGCGCAGGAAGCCGTCGGGAGGGATGACCACGCCGCCCTCGCCCTGGATCGGCTCGAGCAGCACCGCGACCGTGTTCCCCGCGGCGGCGTCGATCGCGGCAGCGACGGCCGGCAGGTCGCCGTACGGGACCCGGGTGAAGCCGGGGGTGAAGGGCCCGTGGTCGGTGGTGGCGTCGGGGTCGTCGGAGAAGCCGACGATCGTCGTCGTGCGGCCGTGGAAGTTGCCGCTCATCGTGACGATCGTGGCGGCGCCCGGCGTGACGCCCTTGACCTGGTAACCCCACTTGCGGCTGACCTTGATCGCCGTCTCCACCGCCTCGGCGCCGGAGTTCATCGGCAGCACCATCTGCTTGCCGGTCAGCCCGGCGAGCGCCTCCACGAACGGACCGAGCTGGTCGTTGTGGAAGGCCCGGCTGGTCAGGGTCAGCCGCTGCAGCTGCTCCGTCGCCCGGGCGACCAGGCGCGGGTGGCCGTGGCCGAAGTTGAGCGCCGAATAGCCGGCGAGGCAGTCGAGGTACCGCCGGCCCTCGACGTCGGTCACCCACGCACCCTCTCCGGACGCGAGCACCACCGGCAGCGGGTGGTAGTTGTGCGCGGCGTAGGTCTCGACGAGGTCGATGTGGTGGCGGGTGGTCGTCATGGCTCCAGCATGACCGTCCCCGTCAGGCCGCCACAACGGCGACGACCGCCGCCCGTCGTAGCGGCTCCGACCAGCGGCGGGCCGCCCCGGCCGCGCCTGGTCTCGTCGTCACCCACGGTCGGTGCCACGCACCATCAGGACTTGTCTTCCAGGCCGGACGGGGCCAGGTTGCTGATGGCGACCGCGACCCGGCTGGGACGCAGGTCGAGCGCTTCGGCTCGTTCCTTGCGGACGATCGCCTCGCGTACCAGGTGGGCACCGACGTAGCGGACCGGGTCCGGTGGAAAGTGCTTCGCACGTGCGGACACCAGCCCTGCGGAGCTCCATTCGTCCTGCCGGCCCAGGACCATGGAGGCGAGCATCTTGCCTCCGACGACGCTGGGACCGACACCGTTCCCGGACCAGCCCACCCCGACCGCGATCGTCTTCTCCCGGTTGAGCCAGTCGATGATGGGGAGGCTGTTGTGGGTGCGGTCGATCGGACCGGCCCAGTCGTGCGTGATCCTGGCCTGACGCAACATCGGGTAGTAGCGCTGGAAGTCGCGCGTGACCATCTCCGCACGACCGGCGCTGCGTTCCATCGCCTTGGTCATGTGGCCACCGATCCCGATCGACCAGCCGCCCTTGCCGAAGACGACACGTCCGGAGTCCGTCGTCCGGTAGTAGCAGACGAGCGTCTGCGAGTCGGTGATGGCCGGACCCTCGCGCCATCCGATCTCATCGAGCTCATTCGGGATCTCCTCGGTCGCGACGATGTCGCTCGAGATCACGAAGAGGCGGGTGTGCAGCTCCTTCAGCCCGGCAGCCCAGGCGTTGGTGGCGACGACGACACGGTCGGCGCAGATCGTGCCGGCCGCGGTGGCCAGGCGGGGAGCGCCTCGACGGTTCAGGCGCTTGACCTTTGTGTTCTCGTAGATGTTGACACCCAGCTCGAGTGCTCGCCGGCGCAGGGCGCGGACCAGGTGGCCGGGGTGGACGATCGCAGCCGAGTGCTCCAGCACTCCGGCGAGATGGGTCGGGCTGCCGGCCAGTCGAGCGACCTCTCGGGGCGCGAGATGCTCGAACGTCCCTTCCTTGGCCCGGTCGGCCAGCGTGACGACGTCGTCCCAGGACCTGTCGTGTGCGGGGGACGTGGCGGTCCACAGCCATCCGGAGCGGCGGAACTCGGCCTCGGGAGAGTGTGCCGCGCAGAACTCACCGATCTCGGTGATCGCGTCCTCCGAGGCGAGTGCCAGGCGGAGCGCCTCCTGCTCTCCGCACAACGCGGTCAAGGACGCGAACTTGGGCCACCAGGACAGGACGAAGCCGCCATTGCGACCACTGGCGCCCCCGCCGCACACGTCGGCTTCGACGATGGTGACGTCGACGGCGGGGTCGAGCTCCTTGATGCGAAGCGCCGTCCACAGACCCACGTAGCCCCCGCCGACGATGGCGACGTCGGTCTTCCTGTTCCCGGTCAGCGGTGGGCAGACGTCGTCGACGCCAGCCTCTTGGAGCCAGAACGAGCGGTGCTTGGTCAGGTTCGTCATGTCAGTACTTCCAGCGGAGGAGGTCGATGCGTGCTTCCAGGTCCTTCGAGCCGTGTTCCTCGTCCTCGTGCCTGTGCACGGCAACGAACGAGTCGAGCAGCTCGGCTCCCAGCGCGGCGCGCAGAGTCTGGTTCTTCTCGAGAAGGTCGAGCGCGTCGGCGAGACTGCCCGGGAGCCTGCCGACCTTGTTCCGGGCTCGCTCGTCGTCGGTCATGACGGCCGGATCGACATGGATCTCGGGCAGGATGTCGTACGGATGGGCAAGGGCGTCCTGCGTGATCGCCACGACGGCGGCGACCACGAGGTAGGGGTTGGCCGCCGGGTCGATCACCTTGACCTCGCAATTCGCCGATGACTGGCCGTGACCCCCGGTTCCCTGCACGAACCGGACTCCGGCCTCGCGGTTCTCGTGACCCCAGCACACCCAGGCACCACTCCACATGCCGGGCCGAAGTCGCTCGTTGCTGAGGACGCTCGGAGCGTAGAGACCGATGGTGTCCGGGAGGAGCTGGGCGAGGCGCGACACCATGGCGAGACCGTCATCGGTCATGCCGCACTCCCGGTCGCCGCCGCTGAAGACGTTGCGACCGTCCTTGAAGGCGGACGCATGGAGGTGGGCCCCGTTGCCGATGCCCTCGACGCTGGTGATCGGCGCGAACGAGGCTCGATAGCCGTGCGCGAGTGCGGTCCGGGCGACGATGACGCGACACAGGACGGCGTTGTCGGCCGCTCGAACCGGGTCCGCCGGCGCTATGGAGACCTCGATCTGCCCGTTGCCGTACTCGGGGTGGATCTGCTCCACCTCGATCCCCGCGATGATCAGGCTCTGTTCGAGGTCGCGGATCATCGGCTCCAGGCGGAGGAAGGGACCCACGCCGTAGCCTGGTCCGGTGTGGGCGAGTTCGAGTGAGCCGTCGGCGTTCTCCTTGTAGAGCGTGAACTCGAACTCGAACGCCATCCGGTACACGTACCCGGCGTCCTTCGCGGCGGCGACGAGACGCTTCGCCGCCGATCGGGCGCAGGTCGGCACCGGGTCGAGCGTCTCCTGGTCGAGCTGATCGACCGGGGCCCAGTCGAGACCTGCGGCGAGCATCCGTCGAGCATCAGCCGCAGGTACGAGTCGCATGTCCCCGACCGCGACTCCACCTGGGATGGGAGCGAGGTGGTCGTCGACGCACATGTATGCGAAGGCGGTCGACAGGCCGACTCCCCTCTCGCTCACCGCGGCGATGCGCGACGCCGGAAGCAGCTTCGCGCGAGTCACCCCTGAGTTGTCGACGAGGTTGAGCAGGAGGCTCTGTCCGTCACCGGTGGCCTGGTGGTCGCTCATGTGACACTCCCTTCGGAAAGTGATCTCGAACTCATGTCTGCTCTCAGGTGGTCGTTCGCCGCCGAGAATCCGGCGAGAAGCACCCGGGCGACGTCTTCGACGGCACTCTCGGGCGGCAGGAACCTGGGGCTGTGCAGGCCGGGGGAGCTCGACGTTCCGTCGCCGGTCCCCACGAAGACCATCACGGAAGCGACGGCGTCGCTGTAGTAGGCGAAGTCATCGGCACCGCACGACCTGAGGTCCTCTCCGAGGCTCATCCCCTGCTCGCGGATGTTGGGTCGCAGACGATGCACGATGTCCGGCGAGTTGGTCAGCACCGGCTCTCCGGAGACGATGCGCAGCGTCGTCGTGCATCCGTAGCCAGCGGCCACGTTGCGACCGATCGCCTCGAGGTGCGACTTCACGTCCTCGCGCTGCGCAGAGTCGAAGGTGCGGACAGTGCCGAGGATCCGAACGTCGTTGGGGATGATGTTGGCCGCCTGACCACCTCGAACGGAGCCGATGCTGACCACCGCCGGCTGCATCGGGTCCGTCCGCCGAGACACGATGTGCTGCATCGCGCCGACGATCGCCGCTGCCGCGACCACCGGGTCCTCGACCGTGTGCGGATAGGCGGCGTGCCCACCGACTCCGTGGACGGTCAGCTCGAACTCGTCGGACGCCGCGTTCACCGCGCCCGGTGCGGCCGAGACGACGCCGGCCGGGAGTCGGGGCTGGAGGTGTCCCCCGACGACGGCGCCGATGTTCGCGCCCGCCCACTCGTCCGAGCCCAGGAGATCGGGCGCGCCGCACGGATAGGTCTCCTCGCGAGGCTGGAGAAGGGCGACCACCGGTACGTCGGGCATCGTCTTGCGCAGGCAGCCGACGGCCAGGGCGAGAGCCGCCATGTGTACGTCGTGCCCGCACGCGTGCATGGCTCCGTTGCGAGAGGCCCAGCGCACGCCGGTCTCCTCATCGATCGGGAGTGCGTCGAGCTCCGCGCGCAGCGCGACGGCAGGACCGTCCGCCGGCCCGAAGCGAAGGATCCGTCCACCCGCGATGCTCGGCGCCTCGGCGCGTCCGAGCCGGGTCGCGAGCAGCCGGGCGACCGGCTCCTCGTCCCCTCCGGTCCGCGGGGTCCGGTGAAGCTCTCGGCGTAGGGCTTGGGCATCGCCGAGACCCGCCCGGATCTCGTGGTCGAAGGGACGGCGACCGGCCGCCACTGGCGTGATCACCTGCCGTACACCTTCGCGGCGTTGCCGACGGCGATCATGTCCAGATATCGCTTTGCGTCGTCGAGGCTCATCTCGTCGTCGGCCACCCAGTCGCCGAACACCCTTGCGACGCCGCGTCGCCACAGGTGACTCCCGCAGTAGTAGAGCTCGGGCAGCCCGTACGCGTCCGTGGAGAACATCACCTTGTTGAACGGGGCCAGCTCCAGGGACTCGCGGATGATCGCGTGGGAGCCGAACCCGGTGTAGTTCACGGCCGCACCGGTGTCGAGGTAGACGTGCGGGTAGACCTGGGCGAGGAAGGCCGCCTCCCGCTGGAACGGGTAGCAGTGCAGCAGCATGATGCTGGCTCCGGTGTCGACCGTCCTGCGGATGAACTCGGTCATCTTGCTCGGGTCGCACCGGTGCAGGTCGATGTCCGAGTCGCCGTAGCCGACATGGAACTGGAGAGGACACCCGTGGCGCACCGCCTCCCAGATCAGGAACCGGATGACGACCGGATCCTCGAGCCGGACCGGCTCCTCGGACGTCCTGGCACGCAGGAGGCGGTCGGCTGCGTCCCTCACCTCGTCGCGGGTGGGCTGGTCGGGGTCGAAGTCGAGCCCGCAGCGGTACGCGACGATGGACTTGAAGCCGAGTGATCGCGCCGCGCTGGCGCCGATCCGCTCCACCACGCGAGCGACGAAGTCCTCGCCGTTCTCGGCCAGGGCAAGCTCATCTTCGGCGAGAGCCTCGAGCCGGTCGATCTCACCGAACTCGGCACCGGCGGCATCGGCGACCTCCTTCGGTCCGAGCATGTGCGCGCCCACCCCGGTCTCCACGACGTAGCGCTCGATGCCGGTCCCGCGCAGGAGCGTCTGGTTGACCGCATCCGGGCCGAGGGCGATGCGACGCTCCATGTACTGCTCGCCCGTGCAGTGGGCCTCGAGTCCGAGCTCCGGCGCGCAGAGCGCACGCACAGCGACGCCGAAGGGGGTGTCGAAGTTCGACCCGCCGAAGGGAGAGCGCCAGGACGACTCCGTGGCGAGCGCCTCGAACTGCCCCGAGGAGAGGTTGGCGGACGTCACCCCGTGACAGTGGTGATCGATGAGCCCGAGGTGGCTCACGTACTCGGCGAGCTGAATGGTCACTGCGCTACCTTGCGTTGGATGGCCGAAGAGGACCTCGGGCCGGACTGTAATGTTTGTTTCAGTTCTTGTCAGAAGCGTAACTCTGTAACATGTGGTTCGCAAGGCCCCCGGCAAGAACTCCCGAAGGCGGCGTGATTCAGGTGGATGACTACAGGTCCGTGCGCAAGTCGCTGATGGACTCGATGGACGACCTCTCGAACAGCGAGAAGAAGGTCGCGCGCTCCCTGCTGGCGCAGTACCCGGCCGCCGGACTGAACACGGTGGCCTCCCTGGCCGAAGCGGCCGGCGTCAGCGCTCCCACCGTCGTCCGGTTCGTCGCGAAGCTGGGCTATGCCGGCTACCCGGCGTTCCAACGGGCGCTCATCCACGAGGTGAATGCCGAGATGGGCTCGCCCGTGCGCCAGTTCTCGACCAAGGCGATGGAGCCGACGTCGGGCGCACTGACGCGCACCCAGCACGCTTTCGCCGACATGATCGAGCTGACGTACGACGAGGTCCCCCAGTCCGAGTTCGACCGCGTGGTCGAGCTGTTGAGCAAGAGCGCCGCCGAGGTCTGGGTCGTCGGCGGTCGCTTCAGCCGGCTCCTGGCCGAGTACCTGGTCCTGCATCTCCGGCTCCTGCGGCCACGGGTCAACATGACCCTCCCCGACGCCATGGGGCACAGGACCACCCTTGCGGACCTCACGAGCTCGAGCGTGGTGGTGATCTTCGACTACCGGCGCTACGACGAGAGTCTCGCCGCCTTCGCCGAGGCCGCGGCCGAGCGCGGCGCGACCGTCTGCCTGATGACCGACAACTGGCTGTCCCCGGCCGCGCAGTCGGCGAAGGTCGTCCTCCCGTGCCGAGTCGAGTCCGCCTCGCCCTTCGACTCCCTCGTCGCGGCGATGGCCCTCACCGAGAGCGTCATCACCGGCGTGACCGAGAGACTCGGCGAGACCGGCCTCAAGCGTCTCCAGGACCTGGAGGGCGACCACTAGGGTGCGGCTCCTTGCATCAGTGGTCCTCGAGCACGAGACGTTCTCCGATTCGACGGGCAAGGCCCGGAGTGGCGGACGCGACCATGAGGCCGACGAACGCCCAGACCGCGACGATGTAGGGGAAGAGGTCGTAGGGGCGGGCCGGGATCGGCCAGACGTTCCGGTACAGCACGTAGCCGATCATCGCGATGCCCCCGAAGGGAAGGAGACCTTCGATCGCGGGGATGGTGTGCGCTCGACTGGTGACGATGAAGCGCGCGGCACCGACCAGCGACAACAGGTACGCGACCAGGAGGAACAGCGAGCCGACGGTCGCGGTCCAGAAGAAGATGTCGACCACGTCGTCGGTGGCGAACGTGCGCATCAGGACGGCCAGCACCAGGAGCACAGCGACGGTGGCCAGCACGGAAGGTCGGGGTACCCCGTTGCTGTCCGTGTCACCGAGCCTGGTGCTGATGAAGCCGTCACGGCCCATCGCGAGGAGCAGCCGTGATGCGCCGACCGTGCAGGCGAGGCACGAGCCGAAGGCGCTGAGACCCGCGCCGAGCGTGACCAGGTCTCCGATGGGGCCACCGATGTAGTCGCGCGCCAGGTCGCCGACCAGTGACGACGACGAGACGAGCGCCTCGGTGCCGGCTGCGCTGGTTCCGAAGCCGAGCACCTCCGCGCTGGTGACGGTCACGAAGAAGGCTCCCGCAAGGAGCACCGACCCGACCAACGCGATCGGAATCGAGCGGCGCGGGTCCTCGGTCTCCTCGCCGAGCGTCGAGGCCGCTTCGAAACCCGCGAACGAGAGGAACCCGAACGTCATCGCGGCGAAGAGCGCAGAGCCCCCGACGCCGTCGGGAAGCGTGAGGAGCTGAGAGAAGCTGGACCCGCCGACCGGCCCGCCTCCGCCGCTGACCCTGACCAGGACGACGACTGCGACGACGAGCATCAGGGCGATGGTGACGAGCTCGACGACCAGAAGGACCGTGGTCGCTGCCTTCGCCGGACGAGTCGCGAGGAAGCCCACCGCGGTCACGACGACCCCGCCGACGACCTCCCAGGGAAGGACCGGATCGATGAGCGAGTCGACGAGGCCTCCGAGGAACAGCGCGGCTCCGGCGGCCGTGCATGCCGCGAAGGCGATGTAGGTTCCGAGCAGGAGCCAACCTCCCACGAACCCGGTTCGCGGGCCGACCGTGGCGCCGATGAACCCGTAGACGGAGCCGGCGCTCGAGATGTACTGGGAGAGCCGCGCGAAGGAGTGCGCGACGACGAGGACCCCGACCATCGCGAACACGAAGACGAGCGGGACTGCCGATCCGACGAGGCCGGCGGGCGCTTGGGGGTTGATGTTCACGGCCATGCTTGGTCCGAGGAGCGCCACGGAGAGCCCCAGCGCGGCCCACACGGACAGGTTGCGGTGGAGCCCGGATCGCACGGCGTTGTCGTTCCCGGCGGCAGACGGCTTCGTCATGGCGATGCTCCTGTTTCGGGCGCCCCCGTTCCGTCCGCGACGAGTCGTCGCGGACGGAACGCTGGAGCGGTGGAGGGACTGGCGGACCGGGGCGTGTCGCTGCCCGGCTCCGGCTACTGCGGAGCGTCGGCGGATTCGGCGGATTCGGCGACCCCGCAGTAGTCGAGTGCGGTGAGCGCATAGGTCTTCACCGCGGTGACGAGCTGGTGGATCGGCACGTACTCGTCCTCGGCGTGAGCGGTCTTCCCCACGCCGGGTCCGTAGATCACGCCATCGATTCCCTGGGCCGCGGTCCAGGTGATGTCGCAGACCCCGAACATTCCTGACTTCGTCGGTCCCGCTCCGACTTCCACGCCCCCGAGGATCTCGGCGTGCGCGGAGGAGACGGATGCCTCGAGGCCGTGGCCCGATGGTGTCGTGTACGCCGGCCAGTCGAGCTTCCAGTCGAACTCCGGTTCGTTCTCGCGCAGCCACACGTCGCGGCGACATGCCTGACGAACCGTTTCCTCGATCTCCGCGCGTACCTCGCCATTGCTGCGATCCGGGTGATGCAGGACGCAGTAGTCGACCGTCAGCGTGTCGGCCAGGAAGAAGGGGACGTCGATTCCCTTCGGGTTCGCGTTCAGGACCCCCGGCATGATGCAGAAGTGTCCCGGGGCGAACAGGGGATGGCGATCCCGCTCCGCCCACATGTTCTCCAGATCGCGCAGGGCCTGATAGATGACCCAGTACTTGTCGATGGTGTTGACGCCGAGCGCTGCTCCGTCGAGGGTCGGATGAATGGTCCGCCCCCGCCACCCGACGTGAGCGGTCCTGCCCTTGAGGGTCAGGGAGAACCAGAGCAGACCCGGAGCGCTGGTGCTCAGATGGGGTGGTCCGTCGGTCGCGTTGGTGGGCTCGCACACGAGGACGGCGTCCCCGCCGTAGCCGGCATCCAGCACGGCGCTGGTCCCCGCCTCGTGGTCACCGACCTCCTCGCCGACGACGGCCTGCAGGATCAGGTCACCCCGGAGCCTGACGTCTGCCTTGGCCAGGGCCAAGGCAGCGTAGGCAGCCGCGACGGTGCCCCCCTTCATGTCCGTCGCTCCACGCCCGAGAACGGCGTCGTCGGTGATCTGTCCCGAGAACGTGGGCCCCGTCCACAGGTCGGGCTGGAGAGCGGGGACGACGTCGACGTGCCCGTTGAGGACGAGAGTCCGTCCACCACCCGTACCCCGGATCCGGCCGCAGGCATTGTCGCGCCGCCGTTCGGCGGTCACCATCTCGGTCTCGGCGCCGGCCTCACGGTAGAGATCGGCGACCAACGCGCTGACGTCGGACTCGGCGCCGACCAGCCGGTCGTAGTCCTGGCCGGGGTACTTGGGGTTCACCGACGGGATCCTCACCGCGTCCGAAACCGACTGGACGAGCCTGGGCGTAAGCGCGTCGACGGCGTCGAGCACCGCCTTCTTGAGCTGGTCGTCAGACATTCTCGATACTCCTTCGCGACGTGCTGGTCTCGTTGGTGGACTGCCGCCGACCGGGTGCGACGGCGGTCTTGCTCAGGCGACGAGCAGCCTCGGTGACGCGCACCAGGGTCGCGCTGATCCCGCCGGGCGCGAACACGAGGACGGCTATCGTGGCCAGGGCGAAGATGACCGGCCGCCATGCGTCGAGGGCCGCGAGCTGGTTGTCGACCAGGGTCACGACGACCGCCCCGACGACCGGGCCCCAGGTCTGCTTGGTCCCGCCGAGGAAGATCATGCTCAGGCCGAGGGTGACGAAGGTGAAGCTGAACAGGCTCACGTCGGCGACCCGGTAGTAGCTGACGTACATCGCACCCGTGAAGCCTGCCATCGCGCCGGAGATGACGAACGCGATGAGCTGCTGCCGGATGCGGTTGACGCCGCGGCTGCAGGCCAGCTGCTCGTTGTCGCGCAGTGCGACGAGGCTCTGCCCGAACGGGCTCGACATGATCAGCTCGAGGATGATCAGCATCACTGCGACGGAGAGCCCGAGCAACCACAGGTAGCCCAGACCGTCGTTCATCGCCAGGTTGTGGCCGACCAGCGTCATCGCCGGCACTCCGGGCAGCCCGTTCGATCCTCCGGTGAGGTCGGGCAGGGCGAGAACCAGGTGGTAGCAGATCTGGAC
Organism: Nocardioides kongjuensis; assembly: GCF_013409625.1. Classification (NCBI taxonomy): domain Bacteria; kingdom Bacillati; phylum Actinomycetota; class Actinomycetes; order Propionibacteriales; family Nocardioidaceae; genus Nocardioides; species Nocardioides kongjuensis. The sequence goes on along the minus strand of NZ_JACCBF010000001.1, from coordinate 4,211,456 downwards.
GAGCACGAAGGTGATCAGCGCGATGTAGATCCCTCGCATCCTGACCACGGGCAGATAGGCCAGGGCACCGATGGCCGCCCCGCACAGGACGGCGAACCCGACGGCCGGCACGGTGGTCCACTCCCACTTGAGGGACGCGATGGCCATCGCGTAGCCCCCGACCCCGAACATGCCGACGTGGGCGAAGTTGAAGATCCCGCCGAACCCCAGGGTGAGGTTCCAGCTCGCGGCGAGCAGTGCGTAGATGAGGGCGGTGGAGACGACCAGCCGGCTGGTCGGCGCGAGGACGACGTACGGCACGGCGAGGGCGAGGGCGACATAGCCGCCCCACCTCAGGAGGAGTCGGAGGTTGGTCATGACGCGCGCCTCCTCACGAGTCCCTCGGGACGTACCAGCATGACGACCACGAGCAGGGCGAACACGGCGACCGGGCTCCACTGCAGGCCGATCCAGTAGCTGGTCGACGCCTCGAGGAGGCCGATCACGTAGGCGCCGACCAGGGTTCCGACCAAGGACGCGGTGCCTCCGAAGACCAGCACGACGAACGCGGTCAGCAGGGGGCCGCTTCCCTTCGTCGGGGTGAGTGTCGTGGTGGTCGCGAAGACGAGGGCACCGGCCGTCGCGAGCCCGGCTGCCACGGCGAAGACCGACATGTAGATGCGACCGGGCCTGATCCCGAGGAGCATCGCCATGTCGCGGTTCTGGGCGACCGCCCGAATGCCCGCCCCCCATCCGGTCCGGTTGACGACGGCGATCAGCGTGCCGACCAGGCCGACGGCCATGAGGAGGGCCACGACCGTGGTCCACCGGACGGCGACACCGGCGACGTCGAAGGTCGCGGTCGTGAGGGCGGGCAGCTGCTTGTTCTGAGGGCCCCACATGATCTGCGCGATCCCTTCGGACGCACTCGCCAGCGCGAGCGTGGCCACCATGACCATCAGGGTCCCGTCCGGGCGGGATGCGAGCGGCCGTACGGCGACCAGCTCCACGAGCGCACCCGCCCCGGCCATGGCGATCGTTGCGAGGACCGTCGCGAGCAGGACCGGAACGCCATGCTCGGTGAGGCTCCAGATCAGGTACCCACCGATGACCAGGGTCGCGCCGTGGGCGTAGTTGAAGACCTGGAGCGTGGACCAGATGAGCGACATTCCCGCGGTGAGGAGTGCGTACATCGAGCCGAGAAGCAAAGCCGACGCCAGGATCGAGACGAGACCCTCAGACATGCGACACCTCCGTCGTCGTATCGGGGCCGCCGGACGGAGTGCTCGACGCTCCGACGTACATGGCCATCATCTGTTCGTGTGTCGGCCTGTTCTCCGTCGTCCCGCTCCCGACGATGCGCCCGAGCTCGATCACGTGCCACTCGTCTGCGAGCCCGAACAGGAAGTCGACGTCGCCGTCGGCGACGAGCAGGGAGAGTCCGGCCTGCCGGACGTCGAGCAGTCTGGTGAGGATCTCGTGGCGGACCTTCGGGGCGAGACCGAGCGTCGGCTCGTCGAGGATGAGGACGCTGGGGTTCGCCATGATGCCCATGCCGATGGCGAGCATCTGTCGCTCCCCGCCCGACATCGTTCCTACGAGCTGGTGACGTCGCTCCGCGACGCGGGGGAAGAGATCCAGCACGAGGCTGAGATTGGTCGCACGCTGCCCGCGTGCCCGGCGGAGCCGGCCGGCCAGGGTGAGGCTCTCGTTCACCGTCAGCCGGGGGAAGAGCATGTCCCCCTGCGGCACGTGCATCAGGCCGCGTTCGACGATCTCGGGAGTCGTGAGCTTCTCGATGCGCTCCCCGTCGAGCTCGACCGTGCCCGACGTGATCGGCCCGAGGCCCGTGATCGCGCGCAGGAGCGTGGTCTTCCCGTGACCGTTGGGCCCGAGGAGAGCGAGCGCCCGGCCGGCGCCGAGCTCGAGCGAGATGCCCTTGACGACCTGGAGCCTCCCGTAGCCGGCGGCGAGCCGGTCGATCGTGAGAGTGCCTGCACCGGCTCTCATGGGCTTGCCTCTCCGAGATAGGCCTCGACGACGCGGGAATCAGCCAGGACGTCCTCGGGGCGCCCGGTGACGAGAACCTCACCGGCGACCATGACGATCATCCGGTCAGCGACACGTCGCAGCAGGCTCAGGACGTGCTCGATGACGACGATGGTCAGGCCGGTCGAGCTGAGGGTCTCGATCAAGGACGCGAGTTCGTCCTGGTCGTGGGCATCGAGGCCGCCGGCCGGTTCGTCCAGCAACAGCACCTGGACGTCGCCCACCAGCGCGCCCGCGATCATCAGCTTCTTCTTCGCGAGAACGCTGATGTCGCCGGCACGGGCATCGGCGAGCGCCAGCAGGCCGGTGCGTTCGAGGACCTTCATGGCCTCCCGGCGAACCCCGCGACCGCCCCGGAGGTACGCGGCCGCGAGGCGCGCGTTCTCGTAGACGGTGAGCTCGGGGAAGACCTGATCCGCCTGGAAGGTGCGACGGAGGCCGAGACGGCAGATCCGGTGGCCGGCCAAGCGTTCGATGCGCCGGCCGTCAAGCTCGATCTGCCCTCCGCTGGCGCTGAACGGGACTCCGCTCAGCAGATTGAACAACGTGCTCTTGCCGGCGCCGTTCGGGCCGGCGATCCCCAGCACCTCGGCCTCGTGGACGTCGAAGGTGACCTGGCGGACTGCCTGGTAGCTGTCGAACGAGCGGCTCACCTCGCGAACGCTCAGGAGCACTCGGTCATGCATGGTCATGGTCACGGCGAGTGCCTCACTTGAACCAGGTGGGCTGCTGGAACTCGCCGTCGGCCCACTGCGCAGGGCCGAGGAGCGTGTCACGGCCGTCCTGGATCTCGAAGAACTGCAGCGGCATGCCGTCCTCGTCGTCGGCGACGGCGAGGTGGGTCTGCTGGTCGAACCTGATCGTCCCCATCGCGGTTCCGGACATCACCGTGGTGCCGATCGCCTCGCCGACCGCCTCCTTGTCGAGCGGATCGCCACCGCTGCTCTCGACAGCCTTGGCCCAGAGCATGACCTGCTCGTAGCTCATGACTCCGTAGAGGCCAGGGTCGGTGCCATAGGCGTCCCGGAACTCCTTCAAGAAGTCCTGCGCCGGGGCGTACTTGCTGGACAGGATCGCGCCTGCCGGGAGGTTGTACATGACCCCGTCGGCCGCGTCCCCCGCAAGCTTCTTGTACTCCGGCACGCTGGGCGCGTACTGCGAGAACAGGAGGGCGTTGGTGGGGTTGTCCCGGAACTGGGTCAAGAACTTGACCGCGTTCGCCGTCAGGTAGTCGAGGTTGACGATCACCGACGGATCAGCAGCATGGATCTTGGAGATCTGCGGGGTCCAGTCGTTGACCTCTCCGAAGGGCACGACATCGGGCCCCTCGACCTGCCAGCCCCCGGCCTCGAAGTTCGTGGCAAGGCCGCCGGCGATGTCGTTGGAGTAGGGGTTGTCACTCGACACGATGTAGACGGTCCTGTTGCGCAGCGGGAAGGTGCCATCGGCGTCCCACTGCTCGAGCCGGTTCGGCAGGTCGGTCTTGTAGGCGTCGTAGCTCGGTGCGGTCGACCAGATGCCCGGGTACTTCTCGGGGTCCTTCTCGATGATCTCGGCGGTCTGCGCACTGCCGCCTCCGATCAGGTACGGCATGGTCGCCTCGGCGAGCTGGTCGATCTCGAAGTTCGTCGTGCTGGCGTAGCCCGTGATGACCGCAGCGACCTCGGGGTCAGCGGTCAGCCGCGAGACTGCGGAAGCGACGGCGTCGGCCTTGAGATCCTTGACGTCGGCGGACTCCAGGCTGATCTCATGGCCATTGACCCCACCGCCGGCGTTGAGCTCCTTCACCGCGAGCTCGGCGCCCTGCCGCATCGCCTTGCCGTCGGCAGCGGAAGCGCCGGTGAGCGGCGCCAGGAGACCCAGCTTCACCGAGCCATCGCTCGTCGATCCCCCGTTGCTCGAGGACGGGAGCGAACAGGCCGCGAGTGAGAGGGCGGCCACTGCGGCGGTGACGGTCGCGACTACGCGGGCCGACGGGGACTTGATGGACATCACATCTCCAAAGTGGTCGGTGTTGGAGACAAGTAAGATGCGTTTCAGGTTCCATGTCAAGAGATCATTCTGTAATGTCTCGTTCATGAGGTGCCTCGCCCGAGACCAGGAGTGCTGACCGATGAGGGAGGCACGCTGCTCTGTCGGGACCCTGCAGACGGCACTCGCGCTCGCCTATCCCCGGACGGACCGTCGTCGGATCCTCGCCGGCGGGCCGGCGGGCCTCACGGCGGAGGATGCGCCGGCCCTTCGGACAGCAGTGCAGGATGCGCTGGCGAGCCTCTCCGAGGTGGATCTGACCCGGAGGGCCAATGCCCTCCTCGCGGAGCACGACGCCCAGGTCGCCTTGGTCCGGCACGACATGCTCTCCTGGCACCTGCACGCGACCAGTCGGCGAAGGGGCCGCACCTCGGACGCGATCAGCCAGTTCGCGCTGTCCCTGCTGCTGATCGTCGCGGCCGGTGACCAGGACCGACTCACCAACTGCGCGGACACGACCTGCGACAGCATCGTGTTCGACGCCAGCCGCAACCGCTCACGGCGGTTCTGTTCAACGGCGTGCGGAAACCGGCATGCCGTCGCCGCCTTCCGTGAGCGGCGACGCCAGGAATGAACGCTCGAGCGGCTACGCCGCGACGACGGCGACGACCGCCGCTCGCCGGACCGGGTCCGACCAGCGGCGGGCGGCGCGCCGGATCCGGACAGCCGCGACTGCGAGCAGGACGACCGCAGAGAGGGCAAGCAGGTCGGTTCGGCCGACGCCCGCGAACCCCGCGAGCAGCAGGCCCGACAGCGTCGTGGTGACGGCGAGACGCAACGAGTAGCCGACCATCGCCAGCGGCGGTGCGGGGGTGGCGCGGGCAGAGCGGAGGTCGACGGCGTACGGGTGGGCCAGCGACCAACGCAGCGCGGCCGAGAGGGACTGGGCGACGACCACGAGCAGGGCCAGGACGACGGCCAGCAGCTCGGCGGTCGTGGGCCGGCCGGCCCGGAGCGCACCGAGCAGCAGCGTCGCCGTCCCGGCGCCGGCGAGCACCTCGGTCAGCACGAGCGCCCGGGCGAGCAGCACCGTGCGCGGCGCGACCGGCAACGACTCGCGCCACAGCATCCCGCGACCGTCGAGGCACCACAGGTTCACGCCGAACAGCAGCACGCAGCCGGAGGCCACCAGCCCCGGGAGCAGCACCAGGTTCGACCACGCGAGACCGCCCGCGAGGGCCACCGCACCCGGGGCGAGGGCGAGCAGGTAGGTGCCCCGGCGCAACGGGACGCTGCGCCACACCGACGCCCGGTCGGTACGCCGCAGCAGGGCGAGGTCGGAGCGCGGCAGCGACCGCGGAGCGTGGTCGGCCGTCTCGCGGCGCGCCTCGTCGCGCGGCACCAGGCGGGCGGTCACCACGGCGAGGACCGCACCCGCGGCGACCAGCGGCACGGTGGCCGCGAGCAGGGCCAAGGCGGCCAGCGACTGCGCGGCCGGGCCGTCACCGATCGCCTCCGCGACGAGCGGCGCCGGAAGGACACCGAGACCGGCGAGCGGCGCCGCGAACCAGGCGAGAACCCCGCGCCGGCGGAGGTAATCCCCGGCCCAGCCGACAGCCTGCGCCAGCGCGGTCGCCGCGACCAGCCAGGCGACGGCGACCGGGGGCCCGCCGGGTCCCGCGACCGCGGAGGCCAGCCCCAGTAGGCCCCACGCCTGGATCAGCCAGCCCGCGCTGAGCGGGGCGAGCAGCAGCGCGCCGAGGTGGTCGCTCACCGGGCTGATCGGGTGCACGGCGGCCGGGTCCCGGGCGAGCAGCTCGCGACCGCCCCCGCCGGCGATCGCACCGGTCACGGCGACCAGCACGACCGCGACCAGGGCCGGCCTCACGAACCGGTCGAGCTCGTCGGTCGCGACGAGGAGCGGCGGCAGCACCGCGGCGGCCACGGTGACCAGGCCGAGCGCGGCGAGGGCGAACGCGGCGGCCCGCCGGCGTCGTACCGTCGCGCGGCGGAACCAGAGCAGGTGCCGGACGTCGGCCAGCGCCCGGGAGGTCTCAGGCCAGGAGCGCGCGGTAGGCACGGGCTCCCTCGTCCCCGGCCATGTGGTCGGCGCTGACGGTGGCGACCCGGACCCCGCCGCGCAGCACGGCCACCTCGCTGCAGACCTGGACCGCGAGGTCGCGCAGGTGGGTGGAGACGAGGACCGCGGCACCGCGGGCACGGGCGTCCTCGACGACCGCGAAGGTGGCCTCGACCCCGAGCGGGTCGACACCGTCGAACGGCTCGTCGAGCAGCAGCACCTCCGGCTCGTGCAGCGCGGCGAGCACGACGCTGAGCCGGCGGCCCATGCCGTGGCTGAACCCGGCGGTCACCCGGTGCGCGACGTCGCCGAGGTCGAACTGCTCCAGCAGCCCCCGCGCCCGTGGCTCCCAGCCCTCGAGCCGGCGCAGCCGGGCGCTCAGCTGGAGGTGCTCCCAGGGAGTTGCGCGCGGCACCAGGCCGCCGACGTCGGGGCAGTACCCGACGGACCGCTTCGCCAGGAGCGGCTCGGTGCGCACGTCGTGCCCGGCGACCACGGCGCGTCCCGACGTCGGCGGCACGACGCCCGCGAGCACCCGCATGGTCGTCGACTTCCCGGCGCCGTTGCGCCCCAGCAGCGCCAGGGCCTGCCCGGCCTCGACCTGCAGGTCCACGCAGGCCACGGCGTCGACCGTGCCGAAGCGCACCTGCAGCCCGGCCACGTCGATCACGGCTCCCACACGGGAGCCCATCGGCAGCCTCCGCGGCGCCCTGAGGGGCTCAGCTGCACAGGCCGGCCGCAGCGCGATCGTCGTCGGACAGGCCGCCCGGGGACCCGGGGGTGGCCGTGCCGCCCGGCGACGCTGACGCCGACCCGGAGGGCGTGCTCGACGGCGTGCTCGACGAGGTGCTCGACGGCTTGCCGGACGGCGTCTCGGACCCGGAGCCCGAGGCCGGGCCCGACGTACCGGACGGCGGCTCCCCCGCACTCAGCGACTGGTCGAGGAACTCCTTGGTCAGCGGCTTGTCGTCGATGACCAGCTGCCAGAGCCGCTCGACCGAGGGCAGCCACTCGACGCCACCGCTGACCTTGTCGGTGTCGAGCGTCCACGGCGTGGTGATGAACTTGATGTCGTTGGAGTCGATGCCCTGCAGGCTGGCGGCGACCTTGGCCATCGCGGCGACGGAGGTGAAGTCGGTCTGCAGCTTGGTGGTCGCGGCGCTGATGAAGCCCGCCAGCTTGTCCGGCCGGGCCAGCATGCCGGCGGTGAGCGCCTTGTCGATCATCGCGCCGATCAGGGCCTGCTGGCGGCGGGTGCGGTACGGGTCGATGCCGCCGCTGATGCCGTGGCGCACCCGCGCGTAGGCCAGCGCCTCGGCGCCGTCGACCTCGCGGGTGCCGGCCTCGAGGTGGATGTTGCCGATCGTGTCGTCGATGTCCTGCGGGACGCAGATCTCGACGCCGTCGAGAGCGTTGACCATGTCCTTGAACTGGCCGAAGTCGACGACCACGAACCTGTCGACCGGGACCCCGGTGAGCTGCTCGAGCTGCTGGCGCGTGCAGCCGGGACCGCCGACCTGGTACGCCTCGTTCCACTTCTGGTACGTCGTCGCGGCCGGGATCTCGCTGCCGTCGGCGCGGTAGCAGGCCGGCCGCATCACCGCGGTGTCCCGCGGGATGGAGATGCCGTAGGCGAACGTCCGGTCGGCCGAGAGGTGGAACAGGATCGTGGTGTCGGACAGGCCACCGCCGGCCTCGCTGTCGAGCCTGCACCCGGCGCAGTCGCGGGTGTCGGTGCCCATCACGAGGATGTTGATGGCCTTGGTCTTGTTCCTCGGGCGGTTCTTGCCGATCACCAACGGGTGCTCGAGGTTGCCGTTCCAGCTCTGGTAGGCGAGCACCACTCCGACCCCGGTCAGCAGGCCGAGCGCGAGCAGGCTCGAGACGATCACCCGGAGAACGGTCCGCCCGGGCCGCGCCACCCGTCGCCGGCCACCCATGCCCGGAAACGTACCGGGCCGGACCGAACGGAGTGCTCCGTCCAGCCCGGCCCGGCGTGCCGTTCGCTACCCGATCAGGCCGGGAAGCCCTTGCCCGAGGCGGCCAGCTCGCGCAGCCACGGGGTGGCCCGGAACCGGTCGCCGTACTTCTCGGCCAGCTCGTCAGCGCGCTTGAGGAAGGCGCCGAGACCGATCTCGCCGGTGGCCTTGTCCTCGTAGCCGGTCATGAACTGGGCGGCACCACCGGTGTTGGGCGGGAAGCCGATGCCCATGATCGAGCCGATGTTGGCTGCGGCCGCCGAGGTGATCACGCCCTCCTCGAAGGTCTTCGCGGTCTCGAGCGCCTCGGCGAAGAGCATCCGGTCGCGGATGTCCTCGATCGGCGGCTGCTCCTCGGCGAGCGGGAACAGGTCGCCGAGGCCGGCCCAGATCGAGCCGCGCTTGCCGTCGACGTAGTCGTAGAAGCCGGCGCCGCGCAGGCGACCGGCCCGACCGGCCTCGAGCATCTTGCCGACCACGGCCTGACCCGGGTGCACCGGCAGGTCGGGGTTGGCGTCGGCGGTGGCCTTCGCGATCTTGGCCATCAGCTCGAGGTTCAGCTCGTCGGAGAGCTGGAGCACCGGGGCCGGGTAGCCGGCCGAGGTGGTGGCGCGCTCGATGGAGTACGGCGCCACGCCCTCGGCGAGCATGGCCATGCCCTCGTTGACCATGTAGCCGATGACGCGCGAGGTGTAGAAGCCGCGGCTGTCGTTGACCACGATCGGCGTCTTGCGGATCTGCAGGACGACGTCGTACGCCTTGGCGAGCGCCTCGTCCGAGGTCTCCTTGCCGGCGATGATCTCGACCAGCGGCATCTTGTCGACGGGCGAGAAGAAGTGCAGGCCGATGAACCGCGGACGGTCGGCCTCGTTCTCCAGGCCGGCGGCCAGCTCGGTGATCGGGAGCGTCGAGGTGTTGGAGCACAGCAGCGCGTCGGGCGCGAGGTGCGGCAGGATCTCGGCGAACACCTTGGCCTTGAGCGAGGGGTCCTCGAAGACGGCCTCGACCACGAGGTCGGCACCGGCAGCGGCGGCCGGGTCGTCGGTCGCGGTGATCCGGCCGAGCAGCTCGGCCTTCTTCTCCTCGGTCGACCTGCCCCGGCTGATCGCCTTGTCGAGCAGGCCCTCGGAGTACGCCTTGCCCTTCTCGGCCGCCTCGACCGAGACGTCCTTGAGGACGACCTCGACGCCGACCTTGGCCAGCACGTAGGCGATGCCCGCACCCATCATGCCGGCGCCCAGGACCACGGCCTTCTTGGCCTTGTAGGGCTCGATGCCCTGCGGGCGCAGGGAGCCGGAGTTGATCGCCTGCAGGTCGAAGAAGAACGCCTGGATCATGTTCTTCGAGCCCTGGTTGACGACCAGGTTGGCCAGGTAGCGCGACTCGATCCGCGAGGCGGTGTCGAAGTCGACCTGCGCACCCTCGACCGCGGCCGAGAGGATCGCGCGCGGCGCCGGGTAGTCGGCACCCTTGAGCTGCTTGCGCAGCAGGGCCGGGAAGGCGGGCAGGAAGCCGGCCAGCGCGGGCGACTTCGGCGTACCGCCGGGCATCTTGTAGCCGGGGGCGTCCCACGGGGACAGCGCGGCCTCGGGGTTGGCCTTGATCCACGCCTTCGCGGCGGGGACCAGCTCCTCCTGGGTGGCGACGAGCTCGTCGACGACGCCCTTCTTGAGCGCCGTCTCCGGGTTGAACTGGGTGCCCTGGAGGAGCACGTCCATCAGCGCGGTCTGCAGGCCCCACTTGCGCACGGCGCGGGTGACGCCGCCACCGCCGGGGAGCAGGCCGAGGGTCGCCTCGGGGAGGCCGACCTTGATCTTCGGGTCGTTGACGAGGATCCGGTGCTGGGTGGCGAGGGTGATCTCGTAGCCACCGCCGAGGGCGGCGCCGTTGATCGCGGCCACGACCGGCTTCGGGAACAGCTCGAGGCGGCGCAGCGACGCCTTGATGCCCTCGCACTGGGCGAAGACGTCGCCCGCGTTCTCCTTGGTGGTCTGGACCATCAGCTTGAGGTCACCGCCGGCGAAGAAGGTCTTCTTCGCGGAGGTGATGACCACGCCGGTGATGTCGTCCTGCTCGGCGTACAGGCGCTCGACGGCGGCCGCCATCGACTCCCGGTAGAGCTCGTTCATCGTGTTCGCGCTCTGGTTGGGGTCGTCGAGGGTCAGGGTGACGATGCCGTCGGCGTCGCGCTCGTAGCGCACGGACGTCTGGGTTTCGGTGCTCAATGTCGTTCCTTGAGAGTTCGAGAGGTTCGAGGGAGTACGGCGCTCAGACGCGCTCGACGATGGTCGCGATGCCCATGCCGCCGCCGACGCAGAGCGTGGCGAGGCCGCGGCGCAGGTCGCGCCGCTCGAGCTCGTCGATCAGGGTGCCGAGGATCATCGCGCCGGTGGCACCGAGCGGGTGGCCCATGGCGATCGCACCGCCGTTGACGTTGGTGATGTCGTGGCTGATGCCCATGTCGCGCATGAACCGCATGGCGACGGCGGCGAACGCCTCGTTGATCTCGAACAGGTCGATGTCACCCACCTCGAGGCCGGCCTTGGCCAGCGCCTTGCGGGCGGCCGGGGCGGGGCCGGTCAGCATGATGATCGGGTCCGCACCGGAGACCGCGGTGGCGATGATGCGGGCGCGCGGCGTCAGGCCGAGGTCCTTGCCGACCTGCTCGTTGCCGATCAGGGTGAGCGCGGAGCCGTCGACGATGCCCGAGCTGTTGCCGGCGTGGTGGACGTGGTTGATCTTCTCGAGCCAGTGGTACTTCTCGAGCGCCACGTCGTCGAAGCCGGCGTCGGCGCCGAGCTGGGCGAAGGACGGCTTGAGGCCGGCGAGGCCCTCGACGGAGGTGTCGGGGCGGACGGTCTCGTCGCGGTCGAGGATCGTCAGGCCGTTGATGTCCTTGACCGGCACGATCGCGCCGTCGAAGTAGCCGTTGGCCTGGGCCTTGGCGGCGCGGTGGTGCGACTCGGCGGCGTACGCGTCGACGTCCTCGCGGTTCCAGCCCTCGATGGTGGCGATCAGGTCGGCGCCGATGCCCTGGGGCACGAAGCCCGCCTTGAAGGCGGTGGCCGGGTCGGACGCCCAGGCGCCGCCGTCGGAGCCCATGGGCACGCGGCTCATCGACTCGACGCCACCGGCGATGATCAGGTCCTCGAACCCGCCGCGGACGCGGCCGGCGGCCTGGTTGACGGCCTCGAGGCCCGAGGCGCAGAAGCGGTTGAGCTGGACGCCGGCGACGGTGTCCGGGAGACCGGCGGCGATGGCCACGGTCTTCGCGATGTCGCCACCCTGGTCGCCGATCGGGGAGACGACGCCGAGCACGATGTCGTCGATCCGGTTCGGGTCGAGGCCCGGGTTGCGCTCCTGCACGGCGTCGACGAGGCCGACGGCGAGGTCGACCGGCTTCACCTCGTGGAGGGAGCCGTTGGCCTTGCCCCGGCCGCGCGGCGTGCGGAGGTGGTCGTACACGAATGCTTCTGCCATGACCGTCCTTGTTTCTGTACGGGAGAGGTGTCTCTGGGGTCGATTGTGACACTATTACTGTCATGGTCAAGAGCGAGGGGCCCGCGGACGGTGTGACGCACGACGCATCGGACAACGCATCGGACGGCGATCCGCAGGAGGAGCTGCTCACCCTCGAGGAGCTCACCGCGCGGGTCGGGCTGACCGTGCGCACGGTGCGCTTCTACACGTCCCGGGGCCTGGTCCCGCCGCCGATCCGGCGCGGGCGGTCGGGCTACTACTCCGCCGCCCACCTGGCGCGGATCGAGCTGGTGCTGGAGCTGCAGAGCCACGGGTTCACGCTCTCCGCGATCGAGCGGTACGTCGCCGGCATCCCCGAGGACGCCACCCCGGAGGACATCACGCTGGCCCGCACCATGCTGGCGCCCTGGCAGTCCGACCTGCCCGTCGAGATGGACCGCGAGCAGCTGGAGAAGAAGGCCGGGCGCGCGCTCTCGGCCGAGGACATCGCCACGCTGCAGGCCCTCGGCGTGCTGCGGATCCGCGGGACGTCGTACCTCGTCGCCAGCAACCAGCTCTCGATCGGCATGCGGTTGCTGGAGCTCGGGTTCCCGCGCGAGGTCGCCGTCGCCGCCGCGGCGGTCTACCAGGAGCACGGCGAGCAGATGGCCAAGGAGCTCTACGAGGTGATCAACGACAAGCTCGCGCCGCTGTACGGCGACGCGACCACCTCCGAGCACTTCCGCGAGATCATGGAGCGGCTCAAGCCGCTCTCCGTCGGCGGCCTGGTGTCGGCGTACGAGTCGGCGGTCGCCCGCGCTGCCCGCACCCCGCGCCGCCGCTGACCCGGCTCGAACCGGCCCCGGAATTGCCTCGACCCGGCAGGAAGTTCCTGCCGGGTCGACGCGGGTTCGAAGCCAGTTCGTGCCGGGTCAGCGACGACCGGAGCTGAAGCCGGCCGCGCTGTGGCCGCCGCCCGAGGCGGCACCGGCACCGCGCGAGCGCGAGCGGCCGCGGTTGCCACCGGAGCGCTGACCGGCCGGCTTCGCGGCACCCTGGCCCGAGCGGCCCTGGCCGCCCTGACCGCCGGAGCGCTGCTGGCCCTGGCCGCCCGCCTTCGGCGCGCCCGGCTTCTTCGCCGCGGGCTTCTTGGCGCCGGAGCGACGACGACCGCCACCACCGTTGGCGTTGCCGCCGTTGCCGCCGCCCTGCGGGGTGGCGGGGGTGAGGTCGATCCCGCCCGGACGGGAGCGCTCGCCGGGGGCGAGGTCCTGGAGCACCGGGTGGTCGGGGCCCTGGATCCGGGTGGTGGTGGGCGTGATGCCGGCCGCCCGGGTCAGCGCCCGGACGTCGCCGCGCTGCTCGCTGGTCATCAGCGTGATCACGGTGCCCGCGGCGCCGGCGCGCGCCGTACGACCGGAGCGGTGCAGGTACGCCTTGTGCTCGGCCGGCGGGTCGGCGTGGACGACGAGCGAGACGTCGTCGACGTGGATGCCGCGAGCGGCGATGTCGGTGGCGACGAGGGTGGTGGCCGTGCCGCTGTGGAAGGCCTCCATGTTGCGCGTGCGCGCGCCCTGGCTGAGGTTGCCGTGGAGGTCGACGGCGGGCACGCCGTTCTTGTTGAGCTGACGGGCCAGCGCCTTGGCGCCGTGCTTGGTGCGGGTGAAGACGACCGTGCGACCCGGCGCGCTGACCAGGTCGAGCAGGACGGGCAGCCGCTGCTCGCGCTCGACGTGGAGCACGTGGTGGTCCATCTTCGCGACCGGCGACTGCGCCGAGTCGGCCTGGTGCACGGCCGGGTCGACGAGGAAGCGCTTGACCAGGACGTCGATCGCGTTGTCGAGCGTCGCGGAGAACAGCATCCGCTGACCGCCCTTGGGCGTCTGGTCGAGCAGGCGGCGTACGGCGGGCAGGAAGCCGAGGTCGGCCATGTGGTCGGCCTCGTCGAGCACGGTGACCCTGACGTCGGCGAGGCTGCAGTGGCCCTGGCCGATCAGGTCCTCGAGCCGGCCGGGGCAGGCGATGAGGATGTCGACGCCGTCGCGCAGCGCGTTGACCTGCGGTCCCTGGCCGACGCCACCGAAGACGGTGGTGGTGCGCAGGCCGACGGCCTTGGCGAGCGGGGCGACGGTGGCCGCGATCTGGCTCGCCAGCTCACGGGTGGGCGCCAGGACGAGGGCGCGGGGGCGCTTCGGCGCGGGACGGCGGCGGTCGCCCTCGGCGACGAGGCGAGCCACCAGCGGGATGCCGAAGGCGTAGGTCTTGCCGGAGCCGGTGCGGCCGCGGCCGAGCACGTCGCGACCCTGGAGCGAGTCGGGCAGGGTCGCGGCCTGGATCGGCGTGGGGATCGTGATCCCGTCCGCGGTCAGGACGTCGAGCAGGGCAGCGGGCACGCCGAGGTCGGCGAAGGTGGTGGTCACGGGTGTATCTCTCCGGAGACCGCAGGACACAGCGATCCCCTCAGCTGGGCGTCTCGCCGTGCTGCCTGTCCGGTGACAGGCGGTGAAGCGGTGCCTCTGGTGAGGGGCGCGGTCCGCGAGGTCGTGCCGAGCGGTGCGCCGGGATCCGGGGCAAGACTGGCCGGATCGGTGCCTCCACCCTAGGTGCGCAGGTGCCGGGAGGGTGAATCCGTGACCGGGGCGGCGGTGTGGGCTGTGACACGTTGATCGCTGCTCCACCCGCCCCATGTCCCCTGTGGCAGCCCCGTGCAGGGCTGTTGCGCGGTGGTCACCGGGCGGGTGGAGGGGCGGACCACGTGTTGCAGCGTCGGGGTCGCGCCGCCCGGCCGGCCTCCCGGCTCAGCCCTCGATCTGCACCGCGGCGCCGCGCTCGATCAGCCCGTCGACGTCCTTGACGCCCCAGGCCTCGAGCGCCTCGCGGGTGTGGGCGCCGGCGCCGGGGGCCGGCGGTTGCGACAGCGTCGCCTTCGTGCGGGAGAACCGCGGCGCAGGCTGGGGCTGCACGATGCCCTCGTGCTCGACGAAGATCTCGCGGCCCTTGACGTGCGGGTGGTCCTTCGCCTCGCTCATCCGCAGGATCGGCGCCACGCAGGCGTCGGTGCCGTCGAAGATCGCGCACCACTCGTCGCGGGTCCTCTGCTTGAAGGTCGAGGTGATCAGCTCGCGCAGCTCGTCGGTCCTGGTGACGTCCCAGCGGTCCGGCGCGGTGTCCTTGATGCCGAGCAGCTCGACGAACAGGTCGTAGAACTGCGGCTCCAGCGCGCCCACCGACATGTGCTCGCCGTCGGCGGTCTCGTAGATGTCGTAGTACGGCGCGCCGCCGTCGAGCAGGTTGGCCGCCCGCTCCTCCTTGAAGCCGCCACCGGCGAGGAAGGCGGAGGTCATCGCGTTGAGGTTCGCCGTACCGTCGACGATCGCGGCGTCGACGACCTGGCCCTGCCCCGAGGCCTTCGCCTCGAGGACCGCAGCGAGGATGCCGATGACCAGGTACGTCGACCCGCCGCCGAAGTCGCCGACGAGGTTGGTGGGGAACTGGGGCTTGTCCTTGACCTGGCCGAGGCCGTGGAGGGTGCCGGTGATGGCGATGTAGTTCATGTCGTGCCCGGCCGCCTGCGACCACGGACCGTCCTGGCCCCAGCCGGTCATCCGGCCGTAGACCAGCCGCG
Source organism: Nocardioides kongjuensis (assembly GCF_013409625.1). NCBI lineage: Bacteria > Bacillati > Actinomycetota > Actinomycetes > Propionibacteriales > Nocardioidaceae > Nocardioides > Nocardioides kongjuensis. Next base: position 4,196,314 of record NZ_JACCBF010000001.1, on the reverse strand, counting down.
GGTTGCGGGCGTGACACTCCTCGGGCCCGAAGCCGAGCCGCTCGGCGACGCCCGGGCGCATGCCCTCGACGAGCACGTCGGCCTGCTCGACCAGGTCGAGCACGGTCGCGACCGCCTCGGGGTCCTTGAGGTTCAGCGCGACGCTCGGGCGGCCGCGGTTGAGCAGGTCGTGCGAGCCGCCGGTCAGCATCTGCCCGCCCGGGCGCTCCACCCGGATCACGTCGGCGCCCAGGTCGGCCAGGATCATGCAGGCGTGCGGACTCGGCCCGATGCCGGCGATCTCGACGACCTTGAGGCCCTTGAGCGGACCGGTTCCCTGACCCAGCGCGAACGTCATGCGCGCATCATGGCACGGATCGTGACAGCAGTGGTGTCACGATCGGCTATCGTCCAGTAGCCGTCAGCCGGGGTTGACGATCCGCGCCAGCTCGAAGTGCATGGGGTCGGTGTAGGCCCAGTCGCCGCCCCACGCGAAGCCCCACTTCTTGAAGATCGCGACGACGACCCGGTCCATCTGGCCGACGGTGCCGCGCTGGTTGCCCGGCACGTTGAGGTCGAGCGCCAGGCCGAAGGAGTGGTTGGAGAGCTGGGTGGAGCCGGCGATGAAGCGCGGGTAGTAGCAGCCGGCGTACTCGCCGGGGTGGATCTTGTCGGCCAGCTTGCTGGTGACGATCTCCGCGAGCGCCGCCTTGAGCTGGGGCATCAGGTACTTGTTGCAGGTCACCGACCCGAGGATCGGGACCACCTCGGTCACGATGTGCGCCTTCACCCAGGCGGGGTCGGGCGCGATCCGGCCGCCACCGATCGGCGTGTAGCGGAAGACGCCGACCGCGTCGCTGAACGCGCCGACCGGGATCGCCTGCTGGTAGGTCCCGGGGTCGATGCCGCTCTGGGCGACGATGTCGAGCGCGCTGATCGAGAACCGGTCCTTGCCGAAGGCGTTCTCGATCTTCTTGCGCACCACCTGCGGCGAGGAGAGGCCGGTGTTGATCAGCACCGCGTTGTCCTCGGGCAGGCCGAGCGCCTGGCCCCACTTGGTGTTGACGACCGCGTCGACGCCGTCGACCCCGCCCGGGAACAGCGCGCCGATGTGAATCTTCTCCTCGTCGACCGCGAGGTAGCCCTCGCTGTCGGGGACCAGGTCCTTCTCGAGGGTCTTGGGGATCGCGACCTCGCCGCCGGCGATCCGGTCCCACTGCTCCTGGAAGGTCGCCGAGCCGTTCCCCGTGAAACGTCGGTAGTCACCCGGGTCGACGGCCGCGATGTTGAAGAGCTTGTTCTCCACCGAGAACTGGCCGTAGGAGAGCTGGGTGTAGGCCGCGACGCCCTTCTTGCCGCGCACCGTCACGCCGGTGATGGTGGCCAGGTCGTCCTCGGAGAGCGAGTCCTGCGAGACCAGCAGCAGGTCGTCGCCGTACTGCTTGCCGTCGAAGGGCCCGGGCGGCGCCACCGCGTGCGCCGGGTCGGCCACCGGGGTGGTCGGGTCGGCCTTCGCGGTGGCGGACGTGCTGGCCGCGGCCTCGCTCGGGTCGGCCTTCGGGTCCTTGTCCGCACCCTGCGGCGTGCCGCAGGCGCTGAGGGCGAGGAGGGCAGCACCACCCGCGAGCCCGACCACCGGCCGGCTCGTCAGGGCGCGTCGCACCAACCCCATGGACCACTTCCCTCCGCCGGGTGCTCCCGGCATCTCCCGAGGCGAAGGGTAGTACGTCGGGTTCAGCGCAGGACGCGTTCGGCGATCCACGCGATGTCGTCGCCGGTGCGGGTGGGATCGGCCGAGGGCTGCATGACGTGGCTGAGGACCAGGCGCACGACCATGTCGATGCTGGCGGCCAGACGGTCCGGCGGGAGGTCGACGTCGTACGCCGCGACGCGGTCGGCGACCACGAGCTTGGCACCCTCGAGCAGGTACTCCGAGTGGGTGGTCAGCAGCGGCAGCAGCTCGGTGTCCGCGCCGTGGGTCGCGGAGACCACGGCGTGCAGGAGGGCGTTGTCCTGGGCGTACTTGAGCACCCGGCGCGCGGAGTCGCGGATCGCGGCGACCAGGTCGTCGGGGTTCTCGTCGAAGGAGCGGGTCACCCCGGCCAGGAAGCGGTCGAGCTCGCGCAGGACCATCGCCTCGGCGAGGTCGTTCTTGGTGCCGATCTCGTTGTAGACGGTCTGCCGGCTGACTCCGACCTCGTCGGCCAGCCGGGCCATCGTCACCTTCGCCCAGCCGGCGGTGGTGGTGAGCTCGACGGCCGCCTCGAGCAGACGGTCGCGCAGGGTCAGGGTGGCCACCCCCGTGAGGGTAGCCACCCGGTCGACCAGCGCGCGGGTCCGGTCGGCGAGGAGGGACATGCGCCCTCGCTCAGCCTTCGAGGGTCAAGGCGAGCACCGGGCACGCCTGCACCGCGGCGTACACGTGGGCCCGGTCGCCCTCCGGCGGGGCGTCGTCGAGGACGTTGACCTTGTCCTCGTCCTCGTCCACCTCGAAGTAGTCGTTGGCCATGGCCTCGCACATGCCGAGGCCCTCACACTTGTCGAGGTCAGCAACGATCTTCATCTCAGGCCTGCACCTTCTCGGGATCGAACGGGATGAAGTCGATCTTCTCGCGGACACCGCAGTCCGGGCAGCACCAGTCGTCCGGGATGTCGGACCAGGCGGTGCCGGCGGCGAAGCCCTCGTGCTCGTCGCCCGCGGCGACCTCGTAGACGTAGGAGCAGCCGGGGCACTTCGCGGCGAGCACCTCACCGACGAACCTCTGCGCGAACAGGTCCTCGGTCTTGACCGCGTGCAGGGCAGGCGGCGGGAACTTGGCGAGGTACTTCGCCTCCTTGCCCGGAGCGATGTTGGCGAGGGTGACGTCGCCGTCGAGGTGCTCGACCACGCGGTGGTCCATCACCTTGCGCCACAGCGGCGGGATCAGCGCGAGGTTGATCATGCCGGCGTACCCGGTCGGCAGGGCCGGGGACTCCTTGAAGTCGCGCAGCGCCTGGTAGCGGCGGGTGGGGTTGGCGTGGTGGTCGCTGTGCCGCTGGAGGTGGTAGAGGAAGATGTTCGTGACGATGTTGTTGCTGTTCCAGCTGTGCATCGGCAGCACCCGCTCGTAGCGCTGCTTCTCGCCGACCCGCTGGCGCTTGAGGCCGTAGTGCTCGAGGTAGTTGACGACCTCGAGGAGCGAGAAGCCGAACACGACGGTGATCGGGATGTAGACCGCGACGCCCCAGCCGTTGAGCGCGATGACCGCGGCCCAGAGCGCGACCGACATGGCCCAGGCGTTGAGCACGTCGTTGCCGAGGTGGAACGGGTGCGTGCCCTTGCGGCGGTAGCGCTTGGCCTCGACCTCCCACGAGCTCTTCAGCGAGCCCCAGACGGTGCGCGGCCAGAACCGGTACAGGCTCTCGCCGAGGCGGGAGGACGCCGGGTCCTCGGGCGTGGCCACGCGCACGTGGTGACCCCGGTTGTGCTCGATGTAGAAGTGGCCGTAGAAGGTCGGCGCGAGGGTGATCTTGGCGAGCCAGCGCTCGTGCGACTCCTTCTTGTGGCCGAGCTCGTGGGCCGTGTTGATGCCGATGCCGACGACACCGGCGATCGACAGGGCCCACAGCGCCTTCTCCCACCACGGCAGCTCGAGGTGGTCGGCCATCAGGTTGGCGCTGAGGTGCGCATCGCCCCAGTCACCGAGGCCGACGTGGTTGAGCAGCCAGGCGACCGGGTTGCCCTCGCCGATGATGTAGTAGCCCGCGAAGACGAGCGCGAACATCATCGGCACGTAGGCGAAGACCACCCAGCGGTAGTACTTGTCGTTCTCGAGCTCCTCGATGACCTCGTCCGGCGGGTTGCTCTGGTCGGTGCCCATCAGCAGGTCGAGGATCGGGATCAGGAAGTTGACCAGGAAGGGCGCGACCAGGGTGAAGCCCCACCAGCCGCCCGTCGCGATGTAGGCCAGCGCGAACAGCACGCCGAAGCCCGGGACCATCAGGCCCCACAGCCACAGGTAGCGCTTCTTGTCCTTCCACTGCACCGTGGATCCGTCGGGAACGGTCGCACCGATGGTCGGTCCGGTCATCGTCTGGCCTCCTCGCACTGCGGCAGCTCTGCCGTTTGACAGAACGGTAGGACTTGTAAAGTGGTTTGACAAGAGGGCTGGATCTGTAAAGTGCCGGTCGTCACACCCGGATCGGCACTCAGGCGGGAGAATGGGGCTCCGGACGAGCGGGCAGAAGGGGGTCGTGATGACGGGCTACCCGCGCGAGGGCGAGACCTTCGGCGACTACCAGGTCGACGGCGTCCTCGGCCGGGGCGGCATGGGCGTCGTGTACGCCGCCACGCACACCCGGATCGGGCGCCGGGTCGCGCTCAAGGTGATGGCTCCCGAGCTGGCCGGCAACGACGAGTACCGCACCCGGTTCCTCCACGAGACCGCCACGCTGGTCCGCCTGGACAGCCCGCACATCATCCAGGTCCTCGACCACGGCGAGGTCGACGGCTCGCTGTTCATCGCGACCCAGCTGGTCACCGGCGCCGACCTCGCCCGCAGGCTCGAGGACGGGCCGCTCCCCGTCGGCACCGCGCTGACGCTCGCCGTGCAGATCTCCGCCGGGGTCGCCGACGCCCACCGCGCGGGCGTCCTGCACCGCGACATCAAGCCCAGCAACGTGCTCGTCACGGGCAGCGCGGACGCGCCGTTCGCCTACCTGTGCGACTTCGGCATCGCCCGCGACACCGAGCCCGACCAGGGCCTGACCGCGACCGGCGCGGTGATCGGCACCTTCCCCTACCTGGCCCCGGAGCGCTTCGGTGGCGCCCCCGCGACCCGGACCACCGACGTCTACGCCCTCGGTTGCCTGCTCTGGACGATGCTGACCGGCGCGACGCCGTACGCCGGCACCAAGTTCGCCCTCGCCCGCGAGCACCTCGAGGCACCGGTGCGCCAGCTGGCCGCCGACGCGCCGTGGGTCGAGGACCTCAACGGGGTGCTGCTCCAGGCGATGGCCAAGGACCCGGCCGACCGGTTCGCGTCCGTGGACGCGATGCGAGTCGCGCTCGACCACGTGCTGGCCGAGGTGCCGATGCAGGTGCGCCGCCTCGCGGTCCGCCCCGCCGGCGAGACGGTGACGGCGCCGCCTGCGCCGCCGGCGGGGTTCCCGACCCAGCTGCCGGCGCCCACGCCGCCCCTGCCCGTCCGGGTCGACACCCCACCCCCTCCTGTTCCGGCATCTGCTCCCGTGCCCGCTCCGGCCCCCGCACCGGCCCGTCGGGCCAGCCTGATCACCCTCGCCGCGGGCGTCGCGGCGCTCCTGGTGGTGGGCGCGACAGCGGCCGTGCTCCGGCCGTGGGCGAGCGGGGACGAGCCGCGCGCCGACCCCGCGACCACGCCGTCGTCGCACGCCACCACCGCCGACACCGGCGAGGTCGGCGGGGTCTCGACGACCCGGTCCGACCCGACCGCGGACGAGGCGCCGGCCGCGGTCGACGTCCGGGTGGCCGGCACCTGCGGCGACGGCAGCTGCTACCTCCAGGTCCGCACCGGGCCGTCCACCGACGACGCCGAGGCGCGCGACGCCCGGGGGCAGAGCCAGCGCTGGAGGAACGGCTCGGTGCACCAGGTGGTCTGCTGGGTGCACGGCGGCACCGTCTCCTCGCAGACCCTGGGCGGCAGCTCGGACCGCTGGGCCCGGACCGTCGACGACACCTGGGTCGCGATGCTCCACCTCTCCGGGACCACGGCCGACGACCCCGCCGTGCCACCGTGCTGAGCCGCGCACTGCTGGCGGCGACCGCGCTCCTCGCGGCGGGCTGCGCCGCCAGTTCGGGCGACACCACGCCCGCGCCGGCTGCTCCGACCACCACCGCGACCGTACCGGCCACGCCGGCTCCGACCGCGACACCGGCACCGACGGGCTTCACCTCGAGCAGCCGCCGGCTCACCGACGCAGAGCAGGCGGCGATGCGCGGGGTCACCTGGCACCCCGGCTGCCCGGTCCCGCTCAGCGACCTGCGGCTGGTGCGGCTGGCGTTCCACGACTTCGCGGGGCGACGTCGCACCGGGCGGCTCGTGGTGCACCACGACGTCGTCGCCGACGTACGCCGGGTCTTCGCTCGGCTGTGGGACCTCGGGTTCCCGATCCGGCGGATGCGCCCGATCGAGGCGTACGGCGGCGACGACTTCGCCTCGATCGAGGCCGACAACACCTCGGCGTTCAACTGCCGGCCGAAGACCGGGTCGAGCTCTATCTGGTCGCACCACGCCTACGGCCGGGCGATCGACCTGGACCCGCTGGAGAACCCGTACGTGCTGCACGGGCGCACCACCCACGACGGCTCGGTGCGCTACCTGGACCGGAGCACGGCACGTCCCGGTGTGGTTCGCGAGGGCGACCCGGTGGTGGCGGCGTTCGACGCGATCGGCTGGCACTGGGGCGGGCGGTGGCACGACCCGGTCGACCACCAGCACTTCTCGGCGATGCCGGACTAGCTGTGATGTCCGGGGAGGTTGGTCAGCCGGGTGACCGGTGGGCGGCCTCCAATGGCGGAGTGGGCGCGGTGGTGATTGTAGAAGTGGAGCCAGGCGGGCAGCGCGGCGTTGCGTTGCTCGGTTGACTCATAGAGCCGGGCGTAGGCCCATCCGTCGGCGAGGGTTCGGTGGAAGCGCTCGATCTTCCCGTTGGTCTGGGGCCGGTAGGGCCGGGTCCGCTTGTGGCTGATGGCGAGCTCAGCGCACGCGTCGCGCCAGGCGTAGGACCGGTAGGCCGAGCCGTTGTCTGATAGGACTCGTTCGATGGTGACGCCGTGATCGGCGAACCAGGCCACCGCACGCTGTAGGACGCCGATCGCGGTGGCGGCCTTCTCGTCGGTACAGATCTCGGCGTAGGCGATGCGTGAGTGGTCGTCGATGACGGTGTGCACGAACGCGGTCCCGATCAATGGTCGATAGTGCTTCCCGCGTTCGCCTGTGCGGAGTGCTGTCGCGATGCCGTTGGCTCGACTCTGTTGGCGGCTGAGGAACTTGTGCCCGCCGCCGTCGGGGATGTTGCCGAACTTGGTGACGTCGACGTGGATCAGCGAGCCGGGGTGCGGATGCTCGTAGCGTCGCAGCGGCTCCCCGGTAACGCGGTCGATGTGGGAGAGCCGGTTGATCCGGCAGCGGACGAGCACGGCGTGCACGGTCGAGGCCTGCATGCCGAGCTGGCCGGCGATCTGGACCGGACCGAGTCGCTGGCGCCATCGCAGTCGCACGATCTGGCGCACCACCTCCGGCCTGGTCCTGTTCGGACACGTCTTCGGTCGTGAACTGCGGTCGACCATCCCGCCCGGGCCTTCGATGCGGTAGCGGTCGGCCCACTTCTTCGCGGTGCGTGGGGCGACCATGAACATCTTGGCCGCTGCAGCGTAGGTCCAGCCGCGGTCGACGACGAGCTGGGCGAGCCGCAAACGGGCGCGCGGGGTCAGGGCAGCGTTAGCGTGGGACACGAGGGCCTCCGGTCAGTGAAGCGTTGAACTAGACAGCTCCACTTCACAACCGGAGGCCTTCGTCTGTCAGACAGGCTCACCGGTGCCGGGCGGTACAACCTCCCTGGACATCACAACTAGCCGGGGACGCGGGCCGTGGTCCGCACCGGCAGCCGCTCGAAGCCGCGCAGCACCCGGGTGCCGCGCCGCTCGGCACGGCCGGCGACGTGCAGGTCGGGGTGGCGCTCGTACAGCGCCCTCAGGGCGACCGCGGCCTCCAGCCGGGCCAGGCTGGCGCCGAGGCAGAAGTGCACGCCGGCCGAGAACGCGAGGTGCTGGTCGGCGTTGGCCCGGGTGACGTCGAAGGCGGCGGGGTTGGCGAACACCGCGGGGTCGCGGTTGGCGCCGCCGAGGTAGAGCAGGATCCCGTGACCCGGCTCGAAGACCTTGCCGGCCACCTCGGTGCGCCGCAGCGCGATCCGCAGGGTCAGCTGGACCGGCGACTGGTGGCGCAGCACCTCGTCGACCGCGTTGCCCCAGCCGTCGGGGTTCTCCTGCAGGAAGCGCAGCTGGTCGGGGTGCCCGTCGAGCATGGCCACCGCGTTGCCGATCAGGTTGACGGTCGTCTCGAAGCCGGCGGCGAGCACGAGCAGGCCGACCTGGTGCAGCTCGACCGGGTCGAGGCGGTCCGGGCCGTCGAGCAGGATCAGCTGGCTGATCAGGTCGTCGCCGGGGTCCTCGCGGAGGCGCTCGACGTGGCCGCGGAACCACGTGTGCATCTCGCGCAGCGCCACCTCTGCGCGGCGGAACTGGCGCCAGGACAGGCCGGGGTCGAGGGTCACTGCTGCCTCGTTGCCGAGCGCGAGGAGGCGGCCGCGGTCGTGCTCGGGAACGCCCAGGAGGTCGGCGATCACGGTGACCGGCAGCTGGGAGGCGTAGCGCTCGACGAGGTCGAAGTCCTCGACCCCGGCCAGGTCGTCGAGCAGGTCGCCGGCGACGTCGCTCACCCGGTCGCCCATCCGGCCGACCTTGCGGGCGGTGAAGGCACGGGCGACCTGCTTGCGGTAGCGGGTGTGCAGCGGCGGGTCGACCGCCAGCATGGACGGCGGGTCGACCGGGCCGAGGGTGTCGGGGTCGATCACCTTGTGGTGCAGCCACTGCAGCGGCTTGGGCAGCTCGCCCTGGCCGCCCGCGGTGCCGAACGCGTCGCTGCGCAGGACCTCGTTGCACACCGCGTGGTCGACGCTCGCCGAGATCAGGTCGTTGGCGCTGATCACGCCACGGCCGCGGAGCTCCTCGTACGCCGGGAAGGGGTCCAGCCGCAGGGCCGGGTCCATCACCATCCGGCTGATCAGGTCGCCCTTGCGGGCGCCGCGCTGGATGAGGGAGCGCTGCAGCCCGTGGGCCAGCGCCCACGCGGTGAAGGAGCGCGGGAGGTCGACCGCACGGGCCAGGTCAGGCGACCGCATGCGTCGTACCCAACTCCTCGTCGGTGCCGTTGTCCAGCACGGCGAGCACGCCGCGGGCCCGCTCGGTGAGGGCCCGGCGCTGCTCCTCGAGGACGCGCTCGGGCAGGTGCGTGTCGAGCTGGGTGCTCACCGCGAGCCTCCAGCGGTAGCGCAGCGCGGCGCGCAGGCCGTCGCGGTCGCCGAAGACCTGCGCGAGCTCGTCGTTCCAGGGGAGCTCGGGCCGCTCGGCGGACCACAGGTCCTGCTCGATCGCGCGCAGTGCCTGCCAGCGACGGTGCGTCTGGGTCCAGGTCATGGTCCTCACCGACCTCTCTGTCGGGTGGATGTCTTCGGAGGGATGACTCGACGGTAGGCGTGGGACGGGTGCTCGGACATCGGACGACGGCAGGCACCTGGCGTCCTACCAGGGGAGGAGGCATCCGACCTCCCGCGGCCGGATGACCGCGGTCGCCGCCCTCCCTAGGCTGTTGTCATGCTGCGCTGGTTGCGCGCCGGGATCGAGTCGAACCTCGAACGGCACCAGATCCTCTACCCCTGGTGGGTGCCGCTGGCCTCCCACCTGGGCCAGGTGCTCTCGGTGCTGGTCGCCCTCGTGCTGCGTGACGCGCTCTGGCCGCTCGACCCGTTGCTGGTCTGCGTGCCACTGGTGATGATCTCCCCGCTGCTGCAGTTCACCACCCACCGATGGCTGCCGTGGTGGGCCGACAGCGCCGGCAGCGTGCTCGCGGCCGCGCTGCTGCTGTCCCGTCCCCCCGACGGCGTCCTCGACCTGGCCCCCGTCCTGCTGGGTCTCGCGACGGCCGAGATCACCGCCCGCGACGGGCTGCGCGAGGGCCTGTCGGTCGCGGCGATCGGTCAGCTCGTGCTGGTCGGAGCCGCGATCCGCCCCGGACTCGTGGGCGCGCCACTCTACACCTTCGAGCTGTTGCTGGGCTTCGTCATCGGCGCCATGCTGCTGTGGCAGATGCGCGCGCTGATCGCCGAGCGCAAGGCCCGTGAGCAGGCATGGGACCGTGCGACCACGGCCGAGCGCGAGCGCATCGCCCGCGAGATCCACGACCTGGTCGCGCACTCGCTGAGCATCTCGCTGCTGCAGGTCACCGGCGCCCGCCGCGCGCTCCGCGACGTCGGCGAGGCCGCCAGCGCGGACGAGACCGCCGATGCCGTCGCCGAGGTGGACGCCGCACTCGCCGACGCGGAGCAGGTCGGGCGGCGGGCGATGGCCGACATCCGCCGTGCGGTGAGCGCGCTGGCCGACGGCACCTCCGAGCGCCACGCCCTCCCCGGCGCCGCTGACATCGCCGCCCTGGTGCGGGAGATGGCCGACGCCGGCCTCGCGGTGGAGTACGACGAGCAGGGCGACCCCTCGACGCTGCCGGACGCCGCCGGGCTGGGCCTGTACCGGATCGCCCAGGAGTCGCTGGCCAACGTCGTCAAGCACGCCGGCGGCGAGGCCCCGGTGCGGGTGCGGCTCTCCGTGACCGGCGCCCGCGCACGACTGCAGGTCTCGAACCCGCTGCCCACCGGCCGGCCGCGGCCCGACGGACTCGGCTCGGGGCTGGCCGGGATGCAGGCCCGCGCAGCCCAGCTCGGTGCCCGGCTCGACGCCGGTCCGGCGGGCGGCGACTGGGTGGTCGACGTACGGCTGGGGTCGGGGCGACCCGGCCTCGAGCTGCCCTGCGGGCGGACCCTCGGAAGGATGGAGACAGCGTGAGCGAAGCGGCGGTGAAGGTCGTCCTGGTCGACGACCAGGAGCTGGTGCGCTCCGGCCTGCGCCGGATCCTGCGCCGGCGCGACGGCTTCGAGATCGTCGCCGAGTGCGCCGACGGGGGCGACGTGCCTGCCACCTTGTCGAGCCTCGGCGCGGACGGGGTCGACGTGCTCGTGATGGACCTGCGGATGCGCGCCGTCGACGGGATCACCGCGACCCGCGCGGTGGTCGCGGCCGACGGCCCGCCCGTGCTGGTGCTGACGACCTTCGACGACGACGAGATGCTGTCCGGCGCGCTGCGCGCCGGCGCCGCCGGCTTCCTGCTCAAGGACTCCTCGGCCGACGACCTGATCCGTGCGGTCCGCACGGTCGCCGAGGGCGGCAGCTGGCTGGACCCGGCCGTCACCGGGCGGGTCCTCGACCGGTTCCGGACCTTCGCGCCCGTCCCGGTGGGCCGGGCCTCCGACGGCGTGGACCCGCTGACCGCCCGCGAGCTCGAGGTGCTCCGAGCCATGGCGGTCGGCCGCAGCAACGGCGAGATCGCGGCCGAGCTGGTCATCTCCGAGCTGACGGTGAAGAGCCACGTCGGGCGGATCTTCACCAAGCTCGGCCTGCGGGACCGCCCGGCCGCGATCGTCTACGCCTACGACCACGGCCTGGTCTCACCCCTGCGACCCGGCAGCAACTAGCTGGGAGAACGCGCCGACCCGGCAGAAAGTGGCCTGTTGCGGGCCAGTTCCTGCCGGGTCGACAGCATCGACGAGCCAGTTCCTGCCGGGTCGACGGTCAGGCGGAGGGCGTCGCGTCCAGCTCGCCCGGGACGACGGCGTCGGTCCCGCCGGCGACCTTGGTGACCGACTTCTTGATCAGCGCGTCGAGGTCGAGACCGGTCGAGGTCTTGAGCATCTGCAGGGTCTGCGCGACGTTGTCGGTGACCTGCTTGGGAAGCGCACCTGCCCCGTCGGTCGAGAGCACGGTCAGCTGGTCGATCGCGGCGATCGGGGACGCGACCTCCTTGGCGATCTGCGGGAGCACCTCGATCAGCATCTGCAGCACCGCGGCGTCGTTGTAGTGCGCGAACGCCTCGGCGCGCTTGTCCATCGCCTCCGCCTCGGCCTGACCCACGGCCAGGGTCGCGGCGGCCTGCGCCTCACCCTCGGCCCGGGTCGCCTCGGCCTCCGCGACACGACGGGCCTTCTCGGCCTCACCGCGCTTGGCACCCTCGATCGCCTCGGCCTCGGCGAGCGCGGCACGGCGGGCCTTCTCGGCCTCACCGCTGAGCTTGGTCTCCTCGGCCTTGGCCTGGGCGGCCGCGATGGTCGCCGCCTTGCGGGCGTCGGCCGCCGCGATCTCGGCGTTGCGCCGACCCTCGGCCTCCTGCTCGACGCGGTACCGCTCGGCGTCGGCCGGCTTGCGGACCTGGGTCTCGAGCTGGCGCTCGGTCAGCGCCGCCTGCTGCACGGCGACCTTCTCCTGCTCGGACAAGATCGCCTGGTCGCGCTCGGCCTGGGCGAGCGGACCGGACGCGGCGGCCTGGGCGGACGCGGCGTCCGTCTCGGCCTTGATCTCGGCCTGCTTGAGCGCCAGCGTGCGCTGGGCGATCGCGATCTCCTGCTCCGCGGCGATCTGCGCCTGCTCGGCGGCCTGGCGGGCGTTGGCCTCGGCGATGGCCGCGGCCTGCTGGATCCGGGCGGCCTCGGGCCGACCGAGGTCGGCCAGGTAGGTGCCGTCGTCGGTGACGTCCTGGATCTGGAAGGCGTCGAGGATCAGGCCCTGGCCGGTCAGCGAGGCCTCGGACTCGTCGGCGACACGCTGGGCGAACGCCGCCCGGTCGCGGATGATCTGCTCGACGGTCAGACCACCGACGATCGAGCGCAGCGCACCGGCGAGCACCTCCTGGGTGAACGGCTCGATGTCGGCCTGCTGCGAGAGGAAGCGCTGCGCGGCGAGCCGGATCTGGTCGGCGTTGCCGCCGACCTTGACGATCGCGACGCCGTCGAGGTTGAGCTTGATGCCCTGGCCGGAGACGGCACCGCGGATCTGCACCGAGATCCGGCGGCTCGACAGGTCCATGGTGGCCTGCTTCTGCACGAACGGGATCACGAAGACGCCGCCGCCGAGCACGACCTTCTGGCCGGACAGGTCGGTGGTCAGCTCACCGGTCTCCGGGTTGATCACCGCCTTGCCCTTGCGGCCGGTGATGATGAAGGCCTGGTTGGGACCGGCCACCTTGTAGCGGCTGGTGACCAGCAGCACCAGGAGGACCAGCAGGACGACGATGCCGGCGATCGGCACCAGGACGGCGGTGTTCATCGCATTCCGTTCTTTCCGAGGGTTGTGAGCAGAGGAAGCCTGGGGAGAGGAGGTCGGCGCCCGGTCAGGACGGCCAGACCTCGGTGACGCTGACCGCGGTGGGCGAGAGCACGGCGGTCACGTTGACCTCGGCTCCTGCCTCGATGGGCCGGTGGGCGCTGGCGTTGAGGCGCATCGGGTGGCCGCCGACGACGACCCGCACGACGCCGTACCCGTCACCGGGGATGTCGGTGACGACCTTCGCGACCAGGCCGACGCTGTCGCCGATCGAGACCGTGCCGTCGCTGGGACTGTCCTTGAGCAGGCGGGTCAGCCACCACGCGAACCAGCCGACCACCACACCGCAACCGCCACCGATGGCCAGCGACGCGACGACCGGGAGGCCGGCGCCGTCACTCGCCGCGCCGCCGAAGCCGAAGGCGGACACGAAGCCGCCGATCACCGCGGAGGAGATCCAGTCGGCCTCGAGTGCGTTGAAGGCACCGTCGAGCAGGTCGCCGACGACCAGGGACAGCGCGAGCAGGACGAGCCCGGCGATGCCGAGGACGAGGAAGACGGTCAACGAGTGCTCCGGGAACGGGGGACGGGCTCTGGATCGTATCCACGGGGAGGGCCCGGAAACTCGGCTTCGGGACGAGTGACCACCGTCACAAAGTTGCACTCTTCTCAACTTAAGTGCAAAGATGCACTCATGACCGAACTGTGCAACAGACGCGAGGCGAAGCGGTACCAGACCGCGCTGCGCCTGCAGCAGTGCGCCGTACGGCTGACGCTCGACCACGGCTTCGACGGCTGGACCATCGACGACCTGGCGGCCGCGGCCGACGTGTCGCGACGGACGGTCTTCAACTACTTCGACGGCAAGGCCGAGGTCGTGCTCGGCCCCGAGCCGGACGTCGACGAGGAGCTCGTCGCGACGTTCGTCGGGGGCGGCCCGACCGGACGGCTGTTCGACGACCTGATCGTGATGGCTCACGAGGCCACCCGCGAGAAGGCCGACTCCGACCAGCACATGGCCGCGGTGCGCGACGCCGTGATGAACGACCCGCGGCTGATCCAGCTCGTGCACCAGCGGTTCGAGTCCGCGGCGGCGCTGCTGGGTGACTGCATCCGCCAGCGCGAGGGCGCGGACTTCGCGAGCGAGAAGGTGCGCGTGATCCTGCGCCTGCTCATCACGTTCTTCGACGACGCCCTCGAACGCACCGCCGCCGACGCCAGCCTCACCTTCGCCCAGCACTTCGACAACTCCGTGGCCGACGCCCGCGCGGCGCTCGGCTGATCACCTTCCCCAGCACGCCCAACCAGGCCCACAGGAGACCCCACATGGCCCGCCTGCTCTACCGCCTCGGCTCGACCGCCTACCGGCGGTGGCCGTTCTTCATCGCCGGATGGCTGCTCGTCGCCGTCGTCCTCGGCAGCCTCGCCGCTGCCTTCTCCAAGCCGATGACCGATGCCTTCTCCATCCCGGGGATCCCCTCGGAGAAGGCCGCCGACATCCAGCAGGAGCTGTTCCCCGAGTCCGGCGACGCCTTCGACGACGCGTCGGTCAACCTCGTCGTGGCCGCACCGAAGGGCCACACCCTGGCCGAGCCGGAGTACCAGGCCGCGATCCAGCAGCTGATCGACGGCGTACCGACCCTGCCGCAGACCGGCAACGAGAACCCCGGCCTGGTCGCCCCGGCGCCCGCGCCCGAGGGCATGCCCGCCGCGTTCTCGACCCTGTCCGAGGACGGCCGGATCGGCACCATGTCCTTCGAGTGGGACGTCGACTCGCCGTCTGATTTGAAGGTCACCACGATCGACGACCTCGAGGACCTGCTGGCCGACACGACCGACGCGACCGGCCTGGTCGCGGAGGCCAACGGTCCCGGCATGGCCGTGATGGAGCCGCCGGGCGGCTCGTCCGAGCTGATCGGACTCGGCATCGCCCTGGTCGTCCTGGTGCTCACCTTCGGCTCGCTGATGGCCGCCGGGATGCCGCTGCTGAACGCGGTGTTCGGCGTGGGCCTCGGCATGACCGGGATCACCGCCATGACCGCCCTGATGGACATCGGCTCCAGCACCCCGATGCTGGCCACGATGATCGGCCTCGCTGTCGGCATCGACTACACGCTGTTCATCCTCGCGCGCTACCGCACCGAGCTGCACCACACGAAGGACCGCGCCCACGCGGCCGGCATCGCCGTCGGTACGGCGGGCAGCGCGGTCGTCTTCGCGGGCCTCACGGTGCTCATCGCACTGTCGGCGCTGGCCGTCGTACGGATCCCGTTCCTGACCGCCATGGGCCTCGCCGCGGCCGCCACCGTGTTCGTCGCGGTCCTGGTCGCGCTGACCCTGCTGCCCGCCCTGCTCGGGCTGACCAAGTCGAAGTCCTTCGCGGGACAGGTGCGCAAGTACAACCCGAAGCGCGACGAGCACGGCCGGGTCCACAACAACGGCGTGCGCTGGGCGCGGGTCCTCGCGAAGGCTCCCGTCGCCTGGGCCCTCGGTGTCGTCGTCCTGCTCGGTGCGCTGGCCGCGCCGATCTCGCAGATGTACCTCGCGTTCCCCACCGACAGCACCTCGCCGACCGACACGACGCAGCGCAAGGCGTCGGACCTGATGACCGACGCGTTCGGCCCCGGTCGTGAGGGCCCGCTGCTCGTCGTCGTCGACGGCCGCAAGATCGCGAACGACGACCAGCGCCAGGCTGCGTTCGACCGGGTGGTCGAGTGGGCCGGGAGCCAGGACGACGTCGCCAGCGCCGACCTGGTCGCCACCAACGCCGAGCGTGGCGCGGACGGTGCCCCGGTCGGGACCGGTACCGGCGCGATGATCCAGATCGTCCCGTCCTCCGGGCCGGACGAGCCGGAGACGCTGGACCTGCTGGAGGCCCTGCGCGACGGGCAGGCCGGGATCGAGGCGCAGACCGACACCGTCGTCGGCGTCACCGGCCTCACCGCGATCACCACCGACGTGTCGGACCGCCTCAACAGCGCGCTGCCGATCTACCTCGCCGTCGTCATCGGCCTGGCGTTCGTGCTGCTGGTGCTGGTGTTCCGCTCGATCCTGATCCCGCTGACCGCGACCCTGGGCTTCCTGCTCTCGGTGCTGGCCACGCTGGGTGCGACGGTCGCGGTGTTCCAGGAGGGCGCGTTCGGCCTGTTCGAGGGCCAGCCGATCGTGAGCTTCATGCCGATTTTCCTGATCGGCGTGGTGTTCGGACTCGCGATGGACTACCAGGTCTTCCTGGTCACCCGGATGCGGGAGGCCCACGTCCACGGGCTGCCGACCCACGAGGCCGTCGTCGACGGCTTCCGCAACAGCGCCCGGGTGGTCACCGCCGCCGCGACGATCATGATCGCCGTGTTCTCCGGCTTCATCCTCGAGGACACCGCCGTCGTGAAGTCGATGGGCTTCGCCCTGGCCGTCTCGATCGTGTTCGACGCCTTCGTGGTCCGGATGGTCCTGATCCCGTCGGTGCTCTACCTCCTCGGCGAGAAGGCCTGGTGGCTGCCGACGTGGCTCGACCGGGTCCTGCCGAACGTCGACGTCGAGGGCGAGTCCCTCGAGCGCGACTCCGCCCCGGTGCACGTCACGGACAAGGAGCTGGCAGGGGTCTGATCGACCCGGCCCGCAATGGCCCGGAAATGGCGCTGACCCGGCAGGAAGTTCCTGCCGGGTCAGCTGCTCTTCTCAGCCAGCTCGTGCCGGGTCGGCGTGAACCAGGAGCCAGTTTCTGCCGGGTCGGGGATCAGGCGAGCGCCTTCTCGATGTCGTCGGCGAGCTTGGCCGGCTCGGTGGTCGGCGCGTAGCGCTCGAGGACCGCACCGTCGCGGCCGACGAGGAACTTCGTGAAGTTCCACTTGATGGCACCGCCGATCAGGCCGCCCTGCTCCTTCTTCAGCCACTGGTAGAGCGGGTGGGCGTCCTTCCCGTTCACGTCGATCTTCGCGAACATCGGGAACGAGACGCCGTAGTTGCGCTGGCAGAACTCGGCGATCTCCTCCTCGGTACCGGGCTCCTGGTGGGCGAACTGGTCGCAGGGGAAGCCGAGGATCGTGAAGCCGCGGTCGCCGTACTGGTCGTACAGCTCCTGCAGGCCCTGGAACTGCGGGGTCAGCCCGCACTTCGAGGCCGTGTTGACGACGAGGACCACGGTGCCGTCGTACGACGCCAGGTCGGTCTCCTGGCCGTCGATCGCGGTGGCCTTGAAGTCGTGGAGGGAGGTCATGCAGGCAGTGTGGCACGCGTGGCGCGACGCTGGCGCCACAGCAGCAGCCCCAGCAGGAGCACGATCAGGTCGACCCCGCCGATGACGACGTAGCCCAGTGCCGAGGAGCGGGCTCCGTCGACCCGCTGGACCGACGGCTCGTCCGGCAGCACCCGCACGCCGATCTCGCCGCTGTCCTCGGCGGATCGCCAGGTGGCGTGGTCGACCTCGGCGGGCCAGGTACGACGCCCCGGGTCGACGTCCTCGGGCAGCCGGAACCGTACGACGTAGTGCGGGTCCGTCGTCTCCCGCAGCACGTTCGTCGCAGTGACGTCGCCGGTGACCTCGACGCCGTCGCGCGACAGCTCCCAGCGCTGCCAGGTCAGGTGCGCGAGCGGGAGGTTCACCAGCAGCGCGACGACCACGAGGGCGACCAGCACGCCGCCACGCCGGCCCTCGCCCTCGGTCCCGTCGGTCACGTCAGGCGCGCTCGGCGACGGTCGGGCCGGAGGGGGCCAGACCGGCCCAGGCCTCACCCCAGGCGCCGAACGCCGTCTCGGCGAGCGGGCGGCGGTGCCTCTCGCGGTGGTCCCGCTCCGCGTCGCGCTCGGACACCTCGGCAGGGTTGCCGCGAACGCCGATCGCGATGCCCGCCAGCAGGCGCGCGGTGTCGGGGATCCCGAGCGCCGCTGCCGCCCCGTCGTGGTCGAATCCCCCGAACTGATGGGCGTTGAGCCCCATCGCCTGCGCCTGCAGCGTGATGTGGGCCGAGGCCTGCCCGACGTCGTGGGTCGGGATCAGGACGTCGCTCAGCTCGACCCCGTCCTGTCCCAGCTCGACCACGGACAGCAGCACGAGCGAGGCCCGCGGCACCCAGCCGGAGTTGCCGCGGCTCAGGTGCGGCACGAACGCGGCGTGCTGCACGCTGCCGCGCGGCGCGACGACGTACCGCCACGGCTGCCGGTTGCCCGAGCTCGGTGCCCACTGCGCCGCCTCGAGCAGCCGGGTGGTCTCCGCGTTGGTGAGCCGGTGCTCGGCGTCGAAGACGCTCGGGCTCCAGCGGGACCGCAACGGCTCGGCGATGTCGACCGGGTTCATGGGACGAGTATCTACGGCAGCGCCACGAACACCTTGGTGGACGGCTCCACGGTCTCCCACGTGCCCGAGAACCCCTTGGGCACGAAGAACGCCTCCCCCGCCCGGAACTCCCGGCGCGCACCGTGCGTGTCGACGAGGGCGACGACGCCGGTGAGCATGACGCAGACCTCGTCGTACGGGTAGTCGTCGAGCCGCAGGCTCCCGGGCCGTCCCTCCCAGGCGCCGCCGAAGGCTCGCGACTCGTCGGTGCCGAAGGTGCGCCACTCGGTCTCCTCCCAGTCGGGTGACGCGGTGCCCGGGTCCCACTCCGGTACGACGGCCGAGCCGGTCCCGACCTCGATCGTGTGGACGTCGGTGAGGGACTTGTGGTGGTTCATCGGTCCTCCTGCTGCCCGGTGAAGCGGCGCAGCACGTTGTGGGTGATCTGCTCGGTGAAGGGGTCGTGGTGGATCAGGCCGCTGACCCACTCGGTCGTCCCGGCGTTGAAGACCTCGCCGGCGCCGCGGCGGAAGGTGGCGACCATGCCGGCGCCGTACCCGGTGCTGAACCGCTCCGGGACGTCGTCACCCCAGACCGCGCGGAGGAGGTCCTGCACCTCGGCGATCGGCGCGCCGATGGGGACCTCGCCGGCCCAGCGATCGGTCTCTCCGAGGACGGCCGGTGTCATCGCGACGATCTCGAGGTCGGCCGGGGCACCGTCGGTGCCGGTCGCGTAGGGCAGGCCGTGCCGGAAGGTGTAGTCGACGCCGTCCACCTCGAAGGCGGCCACGCAGACCGGAGCGGCGCCGAAGACGTCGCCGTAGTAGAGGTCGGTGTCCGCCAGTGCCCAGTGCTCGGGTCGGTACACGGTGTAGCCGCCGCTGCCGCGGGGTGTCGTCGAGCCGTACCTCGCATAGGCACCGCTGAGACCGGTGAGGCCCATGGTGTGCGTTGCCGGCCGACCGATGAACGGCGCGTCCCAGGTCGTCGTCACGCGGGTCGGATCGGTCGCCAGCAGCGGGTCGAGGTTCGGGTCCTTGTAGCAGGTCTGCCGGCCGTCGGCGTCCAGCCGGACCTGCCAGATGTAGTTCCCCGCGAAGCGCGCGACGTTGCCGCCTCGGTCGGTGAACCGGTCGACCACGTCGCGCATCTCCCAGGTCCAGTACTCGTCGTGACCGACGAGCACCGCGCACCGGTAGCCGTCCAGGGCCGACGGGTCGTCGTGCAGGTCCTGCTGGGTGAGGTGGTCGAGCTGGTAGCCGTTCTGCTCGGCCCACACCACGAACGGGCGTTCGTACGTCGCCCAGAAGGCATCGCTGTGGTGACGGGAGTAGCCGTGGGTGATCGCCCACTCGTACGTCGGGTGGCGGGGACGGTAGCCCGGACCCGGCGTCTCCGGGTTGGCGTTGCGGGGGGCGCCGTCGGGCAGTCGCAGCATGCCGCGGGCGACCGGACGACGGCTGGACAGCACGGGGGCGGGGATGTCGGTGTACGGGTCGGCGCCGAGCCCGCGGTAGTGGTTGGCGCCGCCCCAGTCATTGTAGGCAGCGAGGGTGCCGGTGGTCAGCACGAGGGCGACGTCGGAGGCAGGACGCGACGCGCGGACGACGAAGAAGCCCTCGCGCTCGTGACGCCGGCCGTCGACGTCGATGCCGACCACGACCAGGTAGAAGCCGCTCCGCCACTGCGGATCGACCGGGATCCGCACGGAGACCGGCCAGTCGCAGCCGACCGCGTAGGCGTCCCTCGGCGTCCGGTGCGCGACCCCCGGAAGTCCGGAGGCCGACCACACGCCGACCGGGTCGGCGCCGTCGCGCACCACCCGGACGTCGTACGACGCCGCGGTGGTGTGGACGCTCAGCGCCACCTCCTCGCCGGGCAGGTAGCTGTAGCGGTCGGCGTAGCACCAGATCTCCGGTGTCGTCGGGTCGGCGCCGGGGCGCTCGACCGGGAAGCCGGGGATGGACCAGGCATAGCGCGCAGCACTCATCGTGCCGCCACCGCCCCCCGGGCGAGGCCAGCGACGAACGCCACGGCGAGCGGCAGGTTGATGAGCAGGTTGTCACGGGCGCCGAGGCCCGTGAGCAGGCCCATCTTGGAGCAGACGAGGTAGAGCACGACGGCGAGTGCGACGGTCGCCAGCGCCGGGGCGACCAGCCGCTGCCAGAGGCTCTCGTCGGTCTGGTTGCGGGCGAAGAACCGGATCACCGCCACCGAGGTGAGGATCTGCAGGAGGAGCACGCCGACCAAGGTCGGGGTGTTGGTCCAGATCACCACCTGCGTGTAGGGGTCGAGGTCGGAGAGCCCGAATCCTGCCAGCGCCACCACCACGATCACGGACTGCACGAGGACGGCGCGTGACGGGCTGCTGTTGGCGCCGGTCGTGCCCAGGGCTGCGGGCAGGAGCCGGTCGCGGCCGAGCGCGAACAGGTAGCGCGCGCCTGCGTTGTGCAGGGCGAGCACGCCCGCGACGAAGCTGGTGACGATGAGGACCTGCATCACGTCGGTCATGAAGGCGCCGAGGTAGGTCTGGTTCACCGCGAACACCAGCTGCGACGGGTCACCCGTGAGCGCGGCGCCGAGCGCGCCGGGACCGATCGCCATCAGCAGCACCCACGAGACGAAGGTGTAGGTGACGGCCAGCAGCGCGACGGCGATGTACGTCGCCCGGGGCACCGTCCGGCGCGGGTCGCGTGCCTCCTCGGCGTACACCGCGGTCTGCTCGAAGCCGATGTAGACGACGAAGGTGATCACGAACAGCGAGCCGAGCACGCTGGCGTCCCACCCGGACGGGCCGAAACCGGCGAGGGTGAGCCCCTCCGGCGTGCCCTTGGCGAGCACCGCAACCGACAGCGCCACGAGGAGCCCGAGCTCGCCGGCCAGGAGGAGGGCGAGCACGCGGGCGCCGACGTCGACGCGGCAGTAGGCGACGACCGAGACGATCACGCCGAGGACCACCGCACACACGCCCCACGAGAGATGGATGCCGGCCAGGTCGTCGAGGGTGACCGAGGCGAACAGTCCGGCCGCGGCACAGAAGCCGATCTCGCCGAGGGTGTAGGCGACGTAAGCGACGAGCGCGGAGCCCGCGCCGACGGTTGCGCCGAGACCCCGGCTCACGTAGGCGTAGAAGGCGCCGGCGTTGCGCACGTGACGCGACATCGCGCAGAAGCCGACGGCGAACAGGGCGTAGACCAGTCCGGCCGCCAGGTACCCGACCGGCGCGGTCTGTCCTCCGACGAGGAACGCGAGCGGCGCGAAGCCCGCCATCACGGTCAGCGGCGCCGCGGCCGAGACCACGAAGAAGACGAGGTGCCGCGCACTGACGGCGTCGCTACGGAGCTCGCCGGTGGCCGGCAGCTGGTCGGTCTGGGGCATCTGCTCTCCTCGCACATTTGCCTATCGATCGATAGGCACGGGAGCACTGTAGGTTCGCGGGCGCCGGTTGTACAGAGTTTCCCTATCGATCGATAGACTTCGTCCCGACCGAGCTCGGAGGAGGATGCCCATGGCCAGGTCGAAGGTCACGCCCGAGCAGATCCTGCGCGAGGCCGCGCGGCTGTTCGCGACCAAGGGCTTCCACGGCACGTCCACCCGGGAGATCGCCGACGTCGTCGGCGTGCGTCAGCCGTCGCTCTTCCACCACTTCGCGTCGAAGCACGACATCGCCAAGGCCCTCTACGCCTACGACTACGAACGCTCTCCCGGGCTACGCGGCGAGCGTGAGGTCCCGGACGGCGCGCCGGCGGCAGTCGAGCTCTACCACGGTGTGCGCCGGGAGATCCTCGTGGAGATGACCAGCGCGTACGACCTGCGCGGCCTGTACCTCAGCGCGCTCATCGACGAACCTGAGTTCGCCGAGTGGCACGCGATCTACCACGCCGCGCTGGACAGCCTCCGCAGACTGATCGAGCGCGGTGTCGCCGAGGGCGACTTCGTGCGGACCCGCACCGACGTCGTCATCGAGATCCTCGACGCCACCATCAACCAGGCGGTGCGCTGGTCGGGCGCCCAGCGCGACCCGTCACTTCCCGACGACGTCGCCGAGCTCGCCCTGCGACTGGTGATCGCCCGCCCGAGCCGGATCCCCGCGATCCGCCGTCAGGCGGACCGCCTGCTCGAGGACGCTGGCAGGCCCTGGGCGGGCGAGCTGGAGCAGCTCACCGGCTGACCCCTCGCGGGGTCAGAACCGCAGCCACTCCAGGACGGCCCGCACCCGTCGGTGGTCGTCGGTGTCGGCCGGGAGGTCGAGCTTGGCGAAGATGCTGTTGATGTGCTTGGCCACGGCCTTCTCGGTGACGACCAGCGCCTGCGCGATCCCCGCGTTGGCGCGGCCCTCGGCCATCAGCGCGAGCACCTCCCGCTCGCGCTCGGTCAGCCGGTCGACGGGGGTGTCCTTGCGCCGGTCGAGGACGGCGGCGACCACCGACGGGTCCAGCACCGTGCCGCCGCCGGCGACCCGACGCAGGGCGTCGACGAACTCGGCGACGTCGGAGACCCGGTCCTTGAGCAGGTACCCGACCGCGCCCTCGCCGCTGGCCAGGAGCTCACGGGCGTAGAGCTGCTCGACGTACTGCGACAGCACCAGCACCGGGAAGCCGGGCCGGCGCGTGCGGACGGCGATGGCGGCGCGGAGGCCCTCGTCGGTGAACGTCGGCGGCATGCGTACGTCGACCACGGCCGCCTCGGCGCTCGGGTCGTCGAGCGCGCGCTCGAGCTCGGTGAGGTTGTCGACGGCGGCCACCACCTCGAAGCCCTTGGCCTCGAGCAGCTGGGTGAGGCCGGCCCGCAGGAGCGCGTGGTCCTCGGCGAGGACTACGCGGAGGGGGCGCACGGGACCTCCCAGCTCACGACGGTCGGACCGCCCACGGGACTTGACACCGACAGGATGCCGTCGAAGGCCGCGAGCCGCGCAGCCACCCCCGGCAGACCGGACCCGCCGCGCAGGTCGGCACCGCCGTGTCCGTCGTCGCCGACCTCGGCCCGCAGCACCCGCCCGTCGTGGTGCAGCGTCACCCAGGACTGGTTGGCGCGGGCGTGCTTCGCCGTGTTGGCCAGGCACTCGGCGACCGCGAAGTAGACGGCCGACTCGACGGGCGCCGGCAACCGGTCGGGGACGTCGAGCGCCAGCTCCACCGGCACCGCCATGTCCAGCGCCAGGGCGGACACGGCTCCGGTCAGGCCGCGGTCCGCGAGCACCGGCGGGTGGATGCCGCGCACCACGTCGCGCAGCTCGCCGAGCGCGGTGGACGACGTCCCGCGGGCCTCGTTGATCAGCTTCCGCGCGGCATCCGGGTCCGAATCGAAGAGGTCGTCGGCCAGGCCCAGGCTCAGCGACACCGCCGCGAGCCGGGCCTGCGGGCCGTCGTGCAGGTCGCGCTCGATGCGGCGCAGCTCGGCGGCGGAGTGGTCGACGACGACGGCACGGGACGCGGTGAGGTCGTGGACCCGCCGCTCGAGCGCCTCGGTGCGGCCCGGCGAGAGGATCGCACGATCCACCCAGGAGCGGGCCCGCATCAGCGGCACCGCGGCGTACCACCACAGCGGCAGGGTCACGACCGCGACCATCAGCAGGAACACCAGGAACGAGAGGACGAAGCCCCCCGTCATCGCCCAGAGCATCCAGAGCAGGTCACGCCAGGTCGCCGGGTCCAGCGCCCGCGCGCGCAGGCCGAGGAGGGGACCGGGAGGCACCGGGAGGTACGGCGCCGGCACCGGCTCGCCCAGCACCGTGGCCGCCATCCGCCGGTGGGCGTTCGCGATCAGCCGGCCGAGCGGCAGCACGGCGAGCAGCAGCAGGATGCCGACCCACACCACGGTGAGCACGCTGGACACCACGACGAGGACGAGGACCACGACCACGGGCACGAGCAGCAGCACCTGCGCGGTCGCGACGCCGCTGACCTTGAGGGGGCCGACGCGACGGATGGGGACGGGCTGCACGGCTCCATCCTCACCGACCGGAGGGGAACGTGCAGTGGTGCAGGCACCACCACCGCTCGGGACGCTCCACCCCTGACCGCGGGGTGCTCCGTCGGGAGGGTGGGACCACTCCCTGTCGTCCTCTCACCAGGAGCTCGTCATGTCCCTCTCCCCGAGTGCGTTGCCCACCCGGGCCGCCCGCTGGAGCGCCACCCACCCGTGGCGTGCGATCGGCGCCTGGCTGGCGTTCGTCCTCGTCGCCGTGGGTCTCGCGGCGACCGTCTCCACCAACGACGTGTTGGACGCCGACTACCGGGTCGGCGAGTCAGGCCGGGCCGAGGCGTCGATCGAGCGGGCCGGCCTCGACCAGCCCCCGTCCGAGAGCGTCCTGGTCCGGGCCCGGTCCGGCACGCTGGACGCCGCCGACGGTCGGGCGGCGGCCGCCGAGGTCGCCGAGCGGATGCGGACGGCGCCCGGCGTGGCGGGTGTCGGCGGCGTCGTACCGAGTGCGGACGGGGCGGCCCTCCTCGTCCCCGTCGAGCTGAGCTCCGACGAGGTCGACGCCGCTCCCCTGCTCGCGGTCACCGCCGCCGTGCAGGCGGCGCACCCGGACCTCCTGGTCGCGCAGGCCGGCGACGTCAGCATCGACGAGGCGATCGACGACCGGGTCGGCGGGGACCTGCACTCCGCGGAGTTCATCAGCCTGCCGATCACGCTGGTGCTGATGCTGCTGGCGTTCGGTGCGCTCATCGCGGCCGGGCTGCCGGTCCTGCTGGCCGCCACCAGTGTCGCCGCGACCATCGGCATCAGCGCGCCCATCTCGTGGCTGGTCCCGGCCGAGTCGACCGTGCTCAGCATGATCGTGCTGATCGGCATGGCCGTCGGCGTCGACTACTCGCTGTTCTACCTCAAGCGGGAGCGGCAGGAGCGGGCCGCCGGACGCACGACGCTCGACGCGGTCGCCATCGCCGCCGAGACCTCCGGCCACGCGATCCTGGTCTCCGGCGGCGCCGTGATCGCCGCACTGGCGGGCCTGTTCGTCCTCTCCGACGTCACCTTCAACTCACTGGCCACCGGCGCGATCCTGGTCGTCGCTGTCGCCGTCCTCGGCTCGATCACCGTGCTGCCCGCCCTGCTGGTCAAGCTCGGCCGCTGGGTCGACCGCCCGCGACTCCCGCTGCTGTGGCGGCTCACCCGTCGCGTCCCCACCGGCACGATCAGCGGCCGGATCCTCGGTCCGGTGGTCCGGCAACCTGTCGCCGCGCTCGTCGTGTCCTCGGTCGGGATCGTCGCGCTCGCCGTACCCGCCCTCGGGATGCGGACCCACCAGGCCAGCCTCGAGACCCTGCCCGCCGACATCCCCGCCGTGCAGACGCTGCGGTCGATCACCGAGGCGTTCCCCGCCGAGGGGACGGCCGCGCAGGTCGTCGTCACGGGCGCTGCTCCCGCCGACGCCCGGGCGGCGCTGGAGCGGCTCGCCGATCGTGCCGGCACGGACGGCTTCGCCACCGACGGCGTACAGGTGCGCACCTCCAGCGACGGCGGTACGTCGGTCGTCGACCTGCCGATGCCCTACGAGGAGTCCGACGACCGGGCCACCGCGGCGATCGAGCGGCTCCGGTCCGCGCTGGCCCCGGCCGCGCTCGACCGGCTCGGCCCCGACAGCTCGTGGGCGGTCGGCGGTGGCGCCGCGGAGTCGCTCGACCACGACCAGCAGCGCGACCAGCGGATGCCGTGGCTGCTGGGGTTCGTGCTCGTGCTGACGATGGTGATGATGGTCCTGGCCTTCCGCAGCGTGCTGCTCGGCCTGGTCTCGACGGTGCTGAACCTGGCGTCGGTCGGCGTCGCGTTCGGGCTGCTGTCGATCGTCTTCCAGCACGGCGTCGGCGCGGACCTGCTCGACTTCACCAGCCCCGGCTTCGTGATCGAGTGGATCCCGATCTTCGTGCTGGTCGTGCTCGTGGGCCTGTCGATGGACTACCACGTGTTCGTGCTGAGCCGGATCCGCGAGCTCGTCGACCGTGGCCTGCCGGCGCGGGAGGCCGTGCACCGCGGCATCGCGGACACCGCCGGTGTGATCACCAGCGCCGCGGCCGTGATGGTCTCGGTGTTCGCCATCTTCGCGACGCTGTCGATGATGGAGATGAAGATGATGGGCGTGGGGCTGTCCGCCGCGATCCTCATCGACGCCACCGTCATCCGGCTGGTCGTGCTGCCGGCGGTGCTGGTGCTGCTCGGCGAGCGGGCGTGGCCGCGCCGGGCACGCCCGGTTCACCGGCCGGTCGCGGAGGAGCCGGCCGCGCCGGTGCTCGCTCCCCTGCGCTGAGCGTCGCGGGCCGGCCGGGGTCCGGCCGGCCCGCGAGCGATCGTTCAGCGGCTGAGCGAGGCCGCCTCGTGCAGCGACTTGCCGGCCGTCTCGGGAGCCATCAGGTAGCTGACCAGCGCACCGACGCCGGCGATCCCGGCTGCGATCCACATCGTCCCGGAGATGCCGATGTTGTCCAGGGCCCACGGCGTGGCGAAGGTGCCGACCGCGGCGCCCACCCGGCTGGTCCCGGTGCACAGCCCGACCGCGGTCGCACGGATCTCCGTCGGGAACAGCTCGTTGGGGTAGATCCACTCGAGGATCGACGGGCCACCGTTGAAGATCGCGTAGACGGCGAACGCGAGGGCCACCATGCCGAGCGACGCATCCGGGTTGATCGCCAGGTAGACCAGGCCCAGGCCGGAGACCAGGAAGCCGCCGATGAGCACAGGGCGGCGGCCCAGCCTGTCGACGAAGAGCAGCGCGACGACGTTGCCGACGAAGAAGAACAGGTTGATCAGGCCGTAGCCGAGGTTCGCCTCGTCACCCGAGTCCAGCCCGAACAGGGAGAGCATCTGGGGGCCGAAGGCGTAGATCGCGAACAGGGTGACGATGGTGGCCGTCCAGAAGATCGAGATGAAGACCACCCGCGAGAGGTAGCCGGAGCTCACGACCGCACCGAAGGTCGTCGGCGCGGGCTCCTCGGGCAGGTCGTCGAGCGTGGCGTCCGGGCCGAGGGTCGCGTGCAGCACGGCGAGCGCCTCCTCCGAGCGTCCCTTGCTGGCCAGCCAGCGCGGTGACTCGGGGATGGTGGTCCGGGCGACGACGATGACGAGCGCGGGCAGCGCCGACGACAGCAGCATCCAGCGCCACCCGTCCTCGAACTGCAGCAGCCAGTAGCCGACGAAGGCGGCGACCGTGGCGCCGACGAACCACATCGCGTTGAGGCCCCCGAGCAGGCGGGCCCGCCAGGTGGACGGAGCGAACTCGGCGACGAGCGCGGTGGCGATGGGGTAGTCGGCACCGACCGCGACGCCGATGACCAGGCGCAGCGCGAACAGCTGCCACGCCTCGGCGACGAAGAACTGGGCGACCGAGCACACGATGATCGCGATCAGGTCGATCGTGTACATCAGCTTGCGGCCGATCCGGTCGGTCACGTTGCCGAAGACCAGGCCGCCGATGAACACGCCGATCAGCGCCGAGGCGCCGATCAGGCCGTTCCACAGCGTGCCCATGTCCCAGGCCTCGTTGATCTGGACCAGGGCGATGCCGATGATGCTGAGGATGTAGCCGTCGAGGAACGGTCCACCCGAGCTGAACAGCGTCAGCTTCTTGTGGAACGTGCTCAGCGGCGCGTCGTCGAGGGTGTTGCGCGCCCCGTGGCGGGCGCTGGCCGTGATCTGCATGGAGGTCACCTCCGGGTGTGTGCGGCCTCACAACGGGCCGGCGTTGGCGAGGACGCTAGGCCGGTTGGAGCTGCGCTGTGAAGGATCAATACGGTCTTCATTGATCGCGATCACTTATCTATTCGGACGGCTGCCACCGCATCGATCTCGACCCGCTTGGCGCCCCGGAAACGGACCACCTGCACGGTCGTGCGCGGGGGCAGGCCATGGGGCGAGAGCCGGTCGACCCACGCCCGGTCATAGGCGTCGAACTCGTCGAGATCGGCCAGGAAGACGGTGGTCTTGAGCAGCGTGTCGAGGGACGCGCCCGCGTCGGCGAGCACCACCGCGAGGTTGTCGAGGGCCAGGCGCACCTGGTCTCCGATCGCGGCCGGCGTCGCGCCGTCCGGATCCGTCGGGACCTGGCCGCAGGCCCACACCACGCCGTTGACGGTCGTGCTCGCGGAGTAGGAGCGGGCCTTGCCGTCAGGGTGGGACCGGCGAGTGAGGCCGCTCATCGCTCGGGCACCAGGTAGGCGCGGGCGGCGTCGTACGCACGGGCGAAGGCCGCCGCGTCGACGAGGAGCCCCTCCCGTGCAGCGCTACGCCGGCGCGCCGCACGCGGGTGCGGATCGAGATCCGGCGGTGGATCCACGACCAGCACGACCGAGCCGTCGGGCGGTGGCTCCCAGTCGCCCAGCACGGACATCCGGTCCAGCCGGAGGAGGGCACCGTCCGGTGTCGCGATCCAGGCCTCGGCGAGGGACCCGACCAGGGCGAGCGCGTGACCGCCGGCCGCGGCGGCGCCGATCAGGGCCGCTGCCGCGAGCGGGCCGTCGTCGCGCAGTGCCGGGACGTGAACGGTCCCGGCGGCGCTGGCGAGGTCGGCCACGAGCTGGCCGACGCGGAGCGGGGCGGCCGCGTCGGGCGAGTCCACCCGGAGCAGCGTCCGCCCGCCGCGCTCGTCGGCCCGCAGGTCGAGACCGCCGCCGTCCCAGGGGCCGCGGGCCAGGTCGGCGAGCAACCCGGTCAGGCCGGCGCCGTGGTGCAGCTCGGCCTCGAGCACCTGCTCCGCCGCCGCGGGCGCTCGACCGGGGCAGGCGCCGTGCGCGACCAGCGCGCGGTAGGCCACCTCGCGGACCTCGCGGAGGCTGACCCGCACCCGGGAGGGGGACACGGGTCCGGTGCTGGTGCGCATGTCGTCCATCTCGTGCAGGGTCGTCGTCATCGCACCGGCTCCCCCACGAGGACGTCGTCGAAGAGCCGCAGCCAGTTCTCGCCGAGGACACCGCGGATGGCGTCCTCGTCGAGTCCGGTCGCCGCCAGCCCCTCGGTCAGGCGCGGGAAGTGCTCGGGCCCGTCGAACCACCCCGGCCACGCGGGCCAGGTGGGGGCCGGGTCGCTCGGTGCCTGCCAGCGGCCGTTGCGCAGCCAGCCGACGAAGTCGTCGTCCCAGTTGCGGGTGCAGTCGCTGCCGATGGCGACGTGCTCGGCACCGATCTGCTCGACCAGCCGCGCGACCATCCCGCAGAACTCCTCGAGGGTCGCGCGCTCGCCGCCGATCACGTTGGGGTAGAGGCAGCATCCGATCACGCCACCGCGCGCCGCGAGGGCCCGGATCACCTCGTCCGGCTTGTTGCGTGGGCTGTCGTAGAACCAGGTCGGGTTCGAGTGCGTGATCGCCACCGGCCTCGAGGACGCGTCGATGGCGTCGCGCGAGGTGCGGTTGCCGACGTGGGAGAGGTCGACGAGCATGCCGACCCGGTTCATCTCCGCGACGATCGTGCGCCCGAAGCGGGTCAGGCCCGAGTCCTCGGGCTCGTAGCAGGACCCGCCCACGAGGTTCTGGATGTTGTAGGTCAGCTGCGCGATCCGCACGCCGAGCCGCGCGAAGACCTCGACCAGGCGGAAGTCGTCACCGAACGGGCTGGTGTTCTGGAAGCCCAGCAGGACCGCGACGCGCCCCTCCTCCTTCGCCTTGCGGATGTCGTCGGCAGTGGTGCCGAGGGTGACGAGGTCGGCGTGCTCACGGGCCAGCCGGTACCAGTCCGCCACGGAGCGGAGGGTCTCGTCGGGCCCCTCCCAGACGGCGCAGGTCGCGTTGACGCCGCTGATGCCGCCGGAGCGGAGCTCCTCGAGCACCTCACGTGACCAGTTGTTGATCTGCAGCCCGTCGACGACGACGGACTCCTCATGCAGGCGCGACATCGTCGCTCCTCTCGGTGGGTCGGGGAACGAAGATCCAGTCGTCGTCGACGGTTCCGTCGGCGAGCTCGCCGACGCGCGGTGCTCCGGAGAAGAGCGTGACGCGCAGCCAGTCGGTCGACTGCGGGCTGAAGTTCTCCATGCCGTAGACGGCGAGCTGGAACCGCTGGACGTTGAGGGGGAGGAAGTCGCGCGCCAGCAGGTTGTCGTGCACCTCGGGGTAGGTGAGCGAGGCGGCGCGCTGGACCCGTGCGACGACCTGGCGCAGCGACGGTGCGCGGGCGAGCAGCACGGCGACCGGCTGCTCGGCGTCAGCGTCCGGGGCGGCGAGGGCACGGCGCAGCGCTCGCACCTGACGCACGACGTCGACCCGGTGCTGCACGGGCTCGCCCGGGTCGACGGTGCTCACCGCGCGGCGCGGCTCCTCGTTGTTGGCCGAGGAGAACCAGAAGTGGTGCTCGGCGTCGGGCGCGTCGGCCCCCAGGTCGTCGCACCATGCGTAGTGCTCGTCGAGCAGCCGGGCCACCTCGCCGCAGGACATCGACGGCCGGACCCGGCTGGTCTCGTCGACCCGCAGCGCCGCCTCGATGGCGGAGTCGACCGCGGGGTCGCACAGCTCGCTCAGCACCGACGCGACGATGCCCCGGCACTCCGGGCCACGCCGCTCCGCGGCCTCGTGCAACGCACGCCACGGCTGGGTGGCCGAGATGCCCGCCACCGTCCCGCACGCGGCAAGCTCCTCGGCCAGGGCGAGCACCTCGCTGATCGTCGCGGCGACCTCGGGCCCGGTCGGGTACGGCGCGGTGGCGAGGTCGACCTGCGCCGCGAGGTGGTCGCGTGCTCGCCCCAGCAGGGCCACGACGCGCGCCACGTCCGGGTGGCCTGCCGGCACCTCACGGGCGAGGACGCTCGCGAGCGCTCGCTCCCGCAGCTGCACCCAGGCGTCGAGCACCGCGGGGTGGTTGACGACGTAGGGCACCATGCCGAGGCCCGTCGCGTTGCCGAGTCCGAGGTGGCGGCGCCAGGCGCCGGTCAGCCGCGCGGCGTCCGGATCGCGGCGACGCGCGCAGTGCTCGACGAGGTCGTAGGCGAGCTCGCGCAGCAGCCAGGCGGTCAGCATGTGCGCCCGGTAGGGCACGCCGAGCGGGTGCTCGGCGTCGAAGCGCTCGAAGTCGGCGAGGCCGAACTTGCCGTTGCTGTAGAACGCGGTCGACCGCAGCACGTACGGCGCCGATCCGAGCACGCCGGCGTCGGGCTGCCGACCTGCGGCGAGGCGGTCGACGACGTAGTCGAAGAACCGGGCGCTGCGGTTGGCGCGGGTCCAGATGATCGTCCCGGCGTCGGCGCGTCCCGCCTCCTGGCGCGGCACCTCCGCCCGGAGACGCTCGATCCTCGCCTCGTCGAGGCCGCCCTCGACGAGAGCACCGGTGATGTCCCAGGCCTCCGCGACGACCCGGTCCGTGCGGGCGGCCTCCGGGATCTCGTTGCTGAAGGCGACGAAGCGCCACACGTGGCCCTCCGCCTCGACCCGGTAGACGACCGTGCCGCGGCCGTGGTCGTCGACGTCGAACCGCTCGGTCCCGACCCGCCAGCCGCGCTCGGCCGCCCGGCGCAGGAGCGTGCGGGCGAAGCTGTGCCTGGTGCACCGGGCACCGCCGAGGTCGGCCGGGTCGAGCACCCGGTCCGCCGGGCGCATCGCCAGGGTGGGGGTGCTCACGACCGTCCCCCCACCGCGTCGGGTGCCAGCCTCAGGTAGGCGGTCTTGGTGATGGTGAAGAACTCGGCCGCGGCGTCGCTGCTCTGCTCGCGCGGTGCGTGGTACGACGAGTCGCGCAGACCCCCGAAGGGTGCGTGGATCTCGGATCCGGTCGAGGGGGCGTTCACCTTGACCAGGCCGGCGACGAGCTCGTCGACGCAGCGACGCGCGGCCCGCTCGTCGCGGGTGAACACCGAGGCGGTCAGGCCGAACGCCGTGCCGTTGGCCAGCGCGATGGCCGCGTCGAGGTCCTCGGCGCGCAGCAGCGTGGTGACCGGCCCGAAGACCTCCTCACGACAGATCGTCAGCGCGGGTCGTCCCACGAGCAGGGTGGGCGCGAGGTAGTGCCCGGTCGAGTCCGGCTCCGCCGCGCGGGCGGCGACCTCGGCTCCCTCGGTGATCGCCTGCTCGACGGCCGCGGCGACCTCGCTGCGCGCCCGCTCGGAGACCAGCGGGCCGATCTGGCTCCCGGGGTCGAGGCCCGGGCCGACCCGGAGCGCCGCGACCCGCTCGACGAGCGCGGCCCGCAGGTCGTCGTACACGTCTCCCACGGCGATCACGCGCCGGGTCGCCGTGCACTTCTGGCCGGTGCTCGCCATCGACGCGGAGACGATCGCGTCGGCCGCCGAGGCGATGTCGGCGTCAGGGAGGACGATCGCGGCGTTGTGACCGCCCAGCTCCATCTGCAGCTTCGCGCCCCGCGGCACCACCCGGTCGCGGATGGCGTGGCCGACGGGCACCGAGCCGGTGAAGGTGACGGCGGCGATCTCGGGACTGTCGACGAGCACCGCGCCGATCGCGCCGGGGCCGAGCACCAGGTTGAGCACACCCGCGGGCACACCGGCCTCGGCGAGGACCTCGGCGAACACAACGGCGACGGCCGGGGTGTCGCTCGCGGGCTTCCAGACCACGGGGTTGCCGTGCACCAGCGCCGGCGCGATCTTCCAGGCCGGGATCTGCAACGGGAAGTTCCACGGCGTGATGACCGCGACCGGCCCCACCGGCCGTCGCACGGTGCGCACGACCTCGTCCGGGTGCGAGGAGGGGTACGTCGCTCCGTCGGGACGGCGTGCGGACTCCGCGTGGTAGTGCAGCGTCTCGATCGTGGCGCCCACCTCGCCGCGCGACTCGGCGAGGGTCTTGCCCTGCTCGCGGGTCATCAGCACGGCGACGTCCTCGGCGCGCTCGGCCAGGAGCAGGGCGGCGCGACGCAGGACCTGGCCGCGGGCGAGGACGCCGCGACGGTCCCAGTCGGAGGTGGCGTGGCCGGCGGCCGCGACGGCCTTGGCCACCAGGTCCACCCCCGCCTCGCGGTAGGTCGCGACGACGCCGCCGCTCGCCGGATCGGTGCTGGCCGCGCTGGGGCCGTCTCCCTCGATCCAGGCTCCGTCGATGAGGTGACGGAGGGTCAGTGGGGTGGGCGATGCCATCGGTGCTCCTCGTGCTCGGCCGGTGTGTCCTGACCTCCGACGGTAGGAGCGTGGGGGATCGATCGGAAGTATCTATTGCCACTACATTGGTAATGAATCATTCTTAATCCCGTGGAACTCCGTCAGCTTCGCTACTTCGTCGCCGTGGCCGAGGACATGCACTTCAACCGTGCCGCCGAACGTCTCCACATCGCGCAGCCGGCACTGAGCCAGCAGATCCGCCGGCTGGAGCACGAGCTGAAGACGACCCTCTTCCACCGCACCACCCGGTCCGTGGAGCTCACCGACACCGGCAGGGTGCTCCTGGCCGAGGCGCGGCGGGTGCTCGCGGACGTCGACTACACGCTGGCCGCCGTCCGGCACGCCGCCGACGGCGAGACCGGCCTGCTGCGCCTGGGCTTCGTGAGCTCGGCGGCCCTGCAGGTGCTGCCCACCCTGGTCCTGGCACTCCAGGAGCGCTGGCCGCGACTGCACCTCACCCTCGAGGAGGGCACCACCGATCGCCAGATCGAGGACATCCGCGAGGGCCGCATCGACATCGGCGTCGCCCGGGAGATGGCGCCGCTGGAGGGCTTCGTGAGCCAGCCGCTCGCCAAGGAGCCGCTCGTCGCCGCCGTCCCGGTCAACCACCGGCTGTCCGAGCAGGGCCGGATCCGGATCGCCGACCTCGCCGGCGAGCGTTTCGTGGTCTTCCCCCGGCGACAGGTCTCGCGGCTCTACGACCACATCGCCGCCCTGTGCCGGCGCGCCGGGGTCGAGCTCGAGGTGGCCCAGGAGGCCGTCCAGTTCCCGACCATCCTCGGTCTGGTCGCCGCGCAGCAGGGCGTCGCGATCGTCCCCGACTCGCTCCGGGCGCTCCACCTGCCGGGGATCCGCTATCTCGCGCTGACCGACAAGGACGCCTACTCGGTGGTGTCCATGATCGCCTCGGAGGACCGGCGCCAGGCCCCGCTCGTCGACAACTGCTTCCGGACCGCCGCCGTGCTCGACTTCGCTGCCGCGTTCGCGACCGGGCCCGACCGGCTGCCGCTCAGCTGATCGCGAGCGGCGAGACGTCCTTCGTCGTGCCGAAGGCGAAGGTGGTCTCGATCGAGGCGAGCGACGGGATCCCCCGGAGCCGGTCGCGGAGGAACGCCTCGTAGGCAGGGAACGACGCGACCACGACCTTGACGAGGTAGTCGGCGTCGCCGGCGAGCAGGTAGGCCTCGGTGATCTCCGGGACGTCCCGCAGTTCGCGCTCGACCGCGTCGACGACCTCGGAGGCGTGCGACGACAGGGTCAGCCGGACGAAGGCGGTGATCGCCAGGCCGACGGTCTCCGGCGCGACGACGGCGCGGTAGCCGGTGATCACCCCGGCCTGCTCCAGCGCCCGCACCCGGCGCAGGCACGGCGACGGCGAGAGCCCGACCCGGTCGGCGAGCTCCTGGTTGGTGAGACGGCCGTCGAGCTGCAGCTCGAGCAGGATGTGCTGGTCGATCGCGTCGAGGGCCGTCATGTGGCAGATCCTGCTACAGATCGGCCACTGTTGGGCATTTTCCGCAATCGTATGCCGCGTCGATTTCCCTAATCTTGCCGCCGTGGACGAGAGCGGTAGGAGGAGGTCGGGGTACGTCGCGCTGGCGGCGACCGTGCTGCTGTGGGCGTCCTTCGCCCTGTCCTCGCGGGCGATCGGCGGCTCCTCCCTGACCGAGCAGGACGCCGCGTTGGTGCGCTTCGCCGTACCGCTGCTGGTGCTGGCGCCGCTCCTCCCCCGCACCGTGCGGGCGCTCGCCCGCGAGCGCTGCGCGACCGTCGCGCTGCTGCTGGCCGGCGGCCTGCCGCACTACCTGCTGTTCGCGCTCGGTGCGCAACTGACCAGCGCCGGCCTCACCGGCCTGCTCGTCCCGGGCACGGTTCCACTGTTCGTCACCCTGCTCCTGCTCGGGCAGCGCCGGGTGTCACCGCGGGCCTGGGCCTCGCTCGGCGCGATCGTGGCCGGCGTCGTCGCGAGCGCGACGATGATCGGCGACGGCGCGGGACCGAGCGGGATCACCGTCCTGCTGGTGGCAGGTGCGGTCTGGGCGGTCTACACGCTGGGCCTGCAGCGCACCTCGTTGAGGCCGCTCGAGATCGTCGTCGCCGTGTGCGCCGGCTCGACACTGGCCGCACTCGCGCTGGTGGGGAGCGGCCTGGCGCCCTCCCACCTCCTCGCCGGGTCGGTGCGCCCCACCGACCTGCTGTCGTTCGTCGTCCTCCAGGGCATCGGCACCGGCCTGCTCTCCACGCTCTGCTACACCCACGCCGTCCGTGCGCTCGGCGGCGGTGTCGCCGCCGTGGGCGGCGCGCTCAGCCCGGTCGTGACCGCCGTGGCCGCCGTACCCCTGCTCGGTGAGGCGATCGGGACCGGCCTGGCCGTGGCGCTGGTGCTCGTCGTCGCCGGGGTGATCGGCTTCAACGCGGCGCCACGACCGGCGCCGGTCCGGCCTGCCGTGCTCCGCGAGCAGCCGGCTGACCTCCTCGGCGTCGTCCAGCTGCGCCCCGTGGCCGCAGCGGTCGATGCCTAGCATCGGTGCCTGTCATCGGCGCCTGTCATCGGTTCCTAGGTGTTGCGGGGCAGCACGGTCAGCACGCGCTCGACGTGGTCACGGAACTCCGTGAGGTAGCCGCGCAGGAAGTCCGCCGTCGCCTCGTCGGTGACCTGCCCGTCGACGTACACGTCGGGGTTGAAGTAGATGTAGGCCTCGGGTGCGGTCATCTGGCGCGCGTTGCAGAAGCTGAGCACGCCGCGCAGGCTCTGCTGCGCGACAGCCGTCCCGATCTGGCCGATCGAGGCGCCGATCACGCCGGCCGGCACGTGGTCGAAGGAGTTCTGGCCCCACGGCCGCGAGGCCCAGTCGATCGCGTTCTTCAGCGCGCCGGGGATCGACCGGTTGTACTCCGGGGTGATGAACAAGACGGCGTCCGACGCGGCGATGGCGTCCTTGAGAGCCCGCGCCTCGGGCGGGTAGTCGGCGTCGAAGTCCGGGCTGTAGAGCGGCAGGTTGCCGATCGGGATCTCGGTGAACGCGAGGTCCGGCGGCGCCAGGTTGATCAGGGCCCGGCTGAGGATCCGGTTGATCGAGGTCGAGGAGAGGCTGCCGACGAAGTATCCGACCTGGTACGTGCTCATGGAGGGGCTCCTCACGTAGGTGCGTCGGGCGCGGGTCGCGGGACGCACCTTCGAGACTGGCACTGCTCGCAGCGGCGCGACAGGCCCGGGAGCCGGGATCTCGGCGTACGACGACAACGGCCCGCCGCGCGTTGCGCGCGACGGGCCGTCGATGACCTCGTGGGTCAGGCGTTCTTGATGGCGGAGATGTCGAACTCGAGCTTGATCTTCTCCGACACGAGCACGCCGCCGGTCTCGAGCGCGGCGTTCCAGGTCAGGCCCCAGTCCTTGCGGTTGACGGTCACCTCACCCTCGAACCCGACGCGGACGTTGCCGAACGGGTCCTTCGCCGAGCCGTTCTCCTCGAACTCGATGGTGACCGGCTTGGTGACGTCCTTGATCGTCAGGTCGCCGGTGATGGTCCACTCGTCACCCTCACGCGAGACGTTCGTGGAGACGAACGTCCACTCCGGGAACGCGGCGGTGTCGAAGAAGTCCGGCGAGGTCAGGTGGCCGTCACGGTCCGCGGACCCGGTCGAGACGCTGGCCGGGTTGATGGTCACGGTGACCGAGGACGCGGCGGGGTTGGCGGTGTCGATGTGGGCGGTCGCGTTCCAGTCGGTGAACTGGCCGCGGACCTTGGTGACCACCGCGTGCCGGGCCACGAAGCCGAGGCGGCTGTGCGCGACGTCGAGGGTGTAGTCGCCGGTGATGTCGGTGAGGGCGGTGGACTCGCTCATGGTGCTGGCTCCTGAAGCAGTAGGACTTTGGTTGATGGGTCAACCATCTCCCAAATAGGTTGCCGTTTCAACTACTTGGCCGGTGACGCCGCTCACGGGGGTCACTGGATCCAGGCGGGCGCGACCGGCTCGGGCGTCCCACCACCGAGCGGGGTGGCCAGCCCGCCGGCCGGCCCGGCGACGACGAAGGCGGCACCGGCCGTCGTACTGACCTGCCGAGGACTGCCGGCGGGGACGACGACGGTGTCGCCGGCACTCAGCTCGATCGTCCGCCCGTCGACGACGACCGCGGCCGCCCCGTCCAGCAGGTGCCAGGCCTGCTCGACGTCGAAGACGTGCTCGGGCCCCGACTGGCCGGCCGCCATGTCGACGCGCCACATGCTCAGCGCGCCAGAGCCACCCTGGGTCGGCGAGGCGAGCGTGGTCATCGTCGCGTTCGGCGTGGTGGTGACCCGCGCGTCGGCGCGGGCGGTCTTGAGAGCGGACATGGTGCTCCTCAGAGATAGACAATGTGGTTGTCCATCACGGTAGGCTTCAGGTGCGCTACCGTCAACCAGGTTGTCGATCAGGTCTGGAGCAGGAGGTGGAGTCGTGGGCGAGCCCGCGTGGCGCGTGGTCCTGCTGCTCGCCGGTGCCTTCCGCGACGGCGTCGACGCCCTCCACCTCGAGCTCGCCGAGCAGGGTCACCCCGAGGCCCGACCGCTGCACGGCTTCGCCCTCCAGGCGATCGGCCCCGACGGCTGCACGATCAACGAGCTGGGCCAGCGCCTCGGCGTCACGAAGCAGGCCGCAGCGAAGACGGCCGCCGGGCTGGAGAAGGCCGGCTACCTCACCCGGGAGCCGGTCCCCGGCGACCGGCGGGCCGTGCGGCTGCGCCGCACGCCCCGCGCCGAGGACCTCCTGGTCGCCAGCGAGGCCGGGTTCGAGCGCGTTGCGGAGCGCTGGCGCCACCAGCTCGGCCCGACCCGGTACGACGCCCTGGTCGACGCGCTCGCCACGATCGCCGGCGACCGCCCGGTCGGCGACCTGCCCGGCTGGCTCACCCAGCGTCCCTGACCGCGGCGACGCGTCGACCCACGCCCGGTCCGTCCCCACCCGCGGGGAGCCGTTCCCTCGTTCAAGGGATGACAGGGGAATCCGGACGAGGAGAGTGGTCCCATGGACCGGGAGGTCGAGCTCAGGGAGTTCGTCTCGGCGCGCGGGGCCGCGCTCTCCCGGGCGGCCTACCTGCTCACGGGTGACCACCAGGCGGCCGAGGACCTGGTCCAGGACACCTACGTGGTGCTGGTCCGGCGCTGGCAGAAGTCCGGCACCGTGGATCCGGAGGCCTACGTCCGCAGGATCCTCTACAGCCGGTTCGTCGACGGCTGGAGACGACGGCGGCTCCTCGAGCTGCCCTGGGCGTCACCCCCTGAGACGCCGGTCGGCGATGAGGCCGGCGCGGCCGGCGACCGGCTGACCTTCGCAGCCGCGCTGGCCCGGCTCACGCCCAAGCAGCGCGCCCTCCTGGTGCTGCGGTTCTACGAGGACCTCACCGAGGCCCAGGCCGCCGCCGCGCTCGGCATCAGCCCGAACACGGTGAAGTCGCAGACCCGGGTCGCACTGCAGCGGCTGCGCGAGCTGGTTCCGGACGTGGTGGCCGAGTTCGAGGGAGCGGAGTCATGAGCAGGCTGCGCGACACCTTCGACGAGATCACCCCCGCCGTCCCCGTGTACGGCGACATCGACCGCGCCATCGAGCAAGCCGCGCGGGACCGGCGCCACCGCCACACCATCGTCGCCGGCCTCGCCGCCGCGGCCGCCGTCCTCGCCGTCGTGGCCGGCGTGCTCGCGATCTCCCGCGACGGGAACGGCTCACCGCAGCCGGTCGGACCGACGCCGAGCGAGGAGCACACCGCGATCGATCCCTTGCCGCTCAACGGTCGGGTCACCAGCGCCGAGCACTACCTCGGGGGCGATGAGGTCGGCTACGACTGGCTCTCCTTCGACGCCGTCTCGGCGACCGGGCTCTCTGTCATCCGCTTCGGCGGCGACGACCCCTCGAGCCCAGCGGAAGGTCTCGCCGTCGTGGGCCGGGCCGGTCCTGTCGCGACGCTCACCTGTGGCGAGGTCGTGCCCTGCCCCGCGACGGGCAAGCCTCGAGCCACCCTCGGGCCGGAAGCGGGCGAGATCACCATTGCTGCCGGCGACAGCACGGCGCAGGTGATCGGGTACGACGGCACGCTGCACCGGACCCTCGACCTCGGCGCGACGAGCACCGGCGGGGCGCAGGTGTCTGGCCTGCGGTGGTCGGCGGACGGCAGCCGGCTCGCGGTCGTGACCAGGCGCGATCTCGAGCCCGGGTGCGACGCCGTCTCGCAGCTGTGGCTGGTCGACCGGGACGGTCGTGACGCCCGGCTCGCCTACTCGCTCCTGGTCGATTGCGCCGCGCTGGACAAGAGCCAACCGCACCGACACGACGCTGCGGACTTCGACGGAAGGGGATCGATCTTCACCGCGAGCGGCTGGGGGTGGTCACCCGACGGGCAGACGGTCCTGCTCGACGTCTACCGCGGCACGCACAGCAGCGACGTCGTCCTGCTCCACCTGCACCCCGGCGGCGTGGCAGGCCCGGTCGTCGTCCAGGACCTGTACCACTCCCACCGCCACTTCGACTGGGCCGGCAACGTCGCCTGGTCGCCGGACGGGACCCGGATCGCCGTGCGGACTGCGCACCAGGCCTCCAGGAACACAGGGCCGGTCGTGGAGATCTCCGCCAGCAACGGCCGACGGCTCGCCGAG
Organism: Nocardioides kongjuensis; assembly: GCF_013409625.1. Classification (NCBI taxonomy): domain Bacteria; kingdom Bacillati; phylum Actinomycetota; class Actinomycetes; order Propionibacteriales; family Nocardioidaceae; genus Nocardioides; species Nocardioides kongjuensis. The sequence goes on along the minus strand of NZ_JACCBF010000001.1, from coordinate 4,156,467 downwards.
CACCCGGATGACGGCGGCTGGCTGATCTGGCCCGCGAAGGAGCGCTGATGGCCGCGACCTGCTGGTCGTGGAACCTCGACGGCCGCCTGCGGCTCGTCCCCGTGAGGAGGTGATCGGTCGTGTCGATGGGCCGGCGAACGATGGCGCTGGGCGCCGCAGCGGCCGCGGCCCTGGCCGTGACAGGCGTGCTGGTCACGACGAGCGGCCGGGAGCACACGCAGGGGCCGGTCGGGGCGTCATCACCTGCGTCGGCCGCACCGCCGTCGGCGCCGCCGACGCAGTCGCCCCGGACCTGGGTCGACACGCCCGTCGCCGCCCGCAAGGGCTCCGGCTGGGAGGTCCCGAACCCCCTGACGGCGGTCCAGGCCGGATGGCTCCCCCTGGTCGCAGAGCACCTCGACCCCGACGGCGGTCGGCTCGCGCCCCTGGACCGCGGCCCCGGTGTCGCGTTCACCTGGCCCGCCGGCGGCACGCCCTACTCGTACACCCACGACGGCAGCGTCGACCTGTTGACCGATCGCGGCCCGTTCGAGCACGGCTGCCGCTACCTGCGCCCCCCGCCGCCCGTCAACGGGACGACGTCGTGCCACACGAGGAGGCTCGCGGGACCACACGGTGAACGTGCCCGCATCTCCCGGTACCAGCGCCTGTGCGGTGCGTTCGACGGCCCGGCCGCGGCGTACGCGACCTGCGGCGACTACGCGGTGGCCCTCGCGGTGGAGCGCCGCGACGGGCTGATCGGATACCTGGTGATGACCGGGAGGGGTACGGCGGACCGCAACCCGCTCGCTCCCGCGGCCATGGCGGCCGCGGCCGCGGACCCACGGCTCACCCTGCCGGACGCAGCCCGGGCGGTGCCCTCGAGCCGGGTCGCGAGGACGGTCGTCTCCGACCACTTCCCCCGCTGGCGGGCCGACCCCGGAGCGCCGCTGCTGAGGGACCACCCGGGCGTCGCGTACGCCGAGGGGATGCTCGGGCCCTACGCGTTCGGGATGACGGTGTGGCTCGCGGGGGGCGACCCCGTCTGCGGACGCACCTGGCTGGTCCTCTGCGTCGAGCGCCACGTGTTCGGGGCGGACGACCCGACCACGGTGTTCGTCGGCTCCTGGGACGAGGCGGAGTGGGCGGACTGCTGCCCGCGGCACTCGCGGGCCGTCAGCCGGCGGTTCGTGTACGTCGGCCCGCGGCACACCGTGACCGCGGGGATGTACCGGATCGTCCCGAAGCACGGCGCGGGCATCGGCCCGGAGCTGGACCGACGGATGATCGACCTGCTGCTCGACCCGCGGCTCCAGTAGCGCACCTCGCGACCGCCCCGAGAAGCACGAAGGCCCCGGTCTCCCGACCGGGGCCCTCTCACGTGCGCGAGGGGGGAGTTGAACCCCCACGTCCTTTCGGACACACGGACCTGAACCGTGCGCGTCTGCCTATTCCGCCACTCGCGCGTCACTGTCATGCAACAGCCGGGCAAGGTTATCCCAGCCATCACCCCACGCCCAAAACGGGGGGTGCGGGAGCCAAGGTCCCGGGCTGGGCGAGGCGCCACCGATACGATCATGAACGGCCGGGCAGGGGGCTCGGCGAGCGAGGCGTGCGGAAGGAGGGTGGGCGACGTGGGTGGACTGCAGCGGTTCGAGCAGCGGCTCGAGCAGGCGATCTCCGGCGTGTTCGCGCGCACCTTCCGCAGTGCGGTGCAGCCGGTCGAGGTGGCGGCGGCACTCCAGCGCGAGCTCGACAACAAGGCGCAGGTGCTGTCGCGGCAGCGGCGGCTGGTGCCCAACAGCTTCGTGGTGGAGCTGTCCGACGGCGACCTTGAGCGGCTGGCGCCGTACGACTCCGCGCTGGCGAGCGAGCTGACGACCCAGCTGACCGAGCACGCCGAGCTGCAGTCCTACGTCTTCCCGGGCCCGATCCGGATCGTGTTCGAGTCCGCCGACGACCTCGGGACCGGACGGTTCCGCGTGCGCAGCCAGGCCGAGGCCGAGGTCACCGACCAGAACCGGCGACCCAGCAGCCAGCGCACCCGGGCGGTGCTCGAGGTCAACGGCACGCAGCACCCGCTGCGGGCGCCCGGACTGGTCGTGGGCCGCGGCAGCGAGGCCGACCTGAGGATCAACGACCCGGGCATCAGCCGGCGACACGCCGAGTTCCTGATCACGACCCCCACGCCCCAGCCCGGTACGACGACCGCAGCCCCCGTCCACGTCGAGGTGCACGACATGGGATCGACCAACGGCATCCGCGTCGACGGGCAGAAGGTCGCGCGTGCGGCCCTGCGCGACGGCTCGCGGGTCCAGATCGGCCACACGTCCCTGGTCCTCCGACTGCTCCAGGAGACAAGTCAGGTGGTGGACGGTGTCTGAGCTGACCCTGTTCCTCGTCCGGATCGCCTACCTCGCGATCTTGTGGATCTTCGTGCTCTCCGCGATCTCGGTGATCCGCTCCGACATGTTCGGTGCCCGGGTGCCGGCGCCGGCCGCACCCGGCAAGCAGCCGCGCGCCCCCAAGCCGGCCAGCCCGCGCCGCGGCCAGCCGACCAAGGTCGAGGTCGTGCAGGGCGTCAACACCGGCATCGTCGCCGACCTCTCGCAGGCGCCGGTGCTGATCGGACGCGGCAACGACGCGGCGATCCGCCTCGACGACGACTACGTCTCCACCCGGCACGCACGGATCGTCGAGTCCGGCGGCCAGTGGTACGTCGAGGACCTCGGCTCCACCAACGGCACCTACCTCGGCAGCCAGCGGCTCACCCAACCGGTCCCGGTCGGTCTGGGCTCGCAGATCCGGGTCGGGAAGACCATCGTGGAGCTGAGGAAGTAGATGACCGAGCCCGGCAACGAGGTGCCGCACGACCCCCAGCCCGACACGGTCGACGTACCCCTCCCCGTGACGCGCCCGCTGCTCCAGCTCGACGGGTACGCCGTCTCCGACGTCGGCCGCGTGCGCAAGGACAACCAGGACTCCGGCTACTCCGGCCCGTGGCTGCTGGCCGTGTGTGACGGCGTGGGCGGCGCGGCGCGTGGCGACATCGCCTCCGGTACGGCGATCAGCGAGCTGCGCCAGCTCGACGAGTCGCCCGGCTCGGTCGACGTGATCGACCGGGTCAACGACGGCCTGCACGAGGCGCACGTCTCGATCGGCGCCCAGGTCGACCAGGACCCGGCCCTCAACGGCACCAGCACCACCGCTACGGTCGCGCTGTTCGACGGTCAGCGGCTGGCGGTCGGCCACATCGGCGACTCACGGGCCTACCTGCTGCGCGACGGCGAGCTGTCCCAGCTGACCAACGACCACACCTTCGTGCAGAGCCTGATCGACGAGGGCCGGATCACCGAGGCCGAGGCGCGGGTCCACCCCCACCGCAACCTGATCCTCAAGGCGCTCGACGGCCTCCACGACGTGGAGCCGGACCTGTTCGCGCTCGAGCTGGTGCCGGGCGACCGGCTGTTCCTGTGCAGCGACGGCGCGTGCGGCGTGCTCGAGGACGACCGGCTCACCGAGCTGCTGTCCGAGGGGACGCCCGAGTTCTCCTCGATCGAGCTGGTGCGCGCGAGCCTGGACGCCGGCAGCTCCGACAACGTGACCTGCGTGGTCGCCGACGTGGTCGACCCCTCCGAGCACCCGCCGGCCGACCCGATGGTCGTCGGTGCCGCCGCCGACATGAGCCGGCGCCGGGCGCGCGGCCTGTTCCGCGGCCACCGCTCCGGCGACACCGGCGAGCTCGAGCCGGTGACCGCCGAGATCCCCGAGGGCGTCGGCTACGCGATCCCCGAGGACCCGATCGTCGACCCCGAGGCGCTGCGCTACGCGCCCCAGCCGCCGCCGCGGTTCGCCTGGGCGCGGCGCCTGCTGGGTGCCGCGATCGTGCTCGGCATCGTGTGGATCGCCCTGGGCACGGCGTACTGGTGGAGCCAGCAGAAGTACTACGTCGGCGAGGGCACCGGCGACAGCGACGGGTACGTCGTCATCTACCGCGGCGTCGACGTCCCCGGCCTCTCCCACGTCTACGAGGTCTCCGACCTGGAGGTCGCCGACCTGCAGGAGTCCACGCAGGAGGAGGTCCGGGGCGGCGCGATGATCTACGGCAGCGTGGAGCGGGCCCGCGCGGCGATCACCCGGATCGGCGCCAACGGCCGGCAGGCCGAGGAACCCGCGGGCACCACCCCGCCCGCCACCACGACCACGACGCCGCCGGCCGACTCGGCGTCCCCGTTCACCACCCCGACCGAGGGCGGCGCGGCCGACCTGACCACCCTCGGCCCGCAGGGGTCGTGAGTCCGGACATGCCCGCCAACTCCGCGCTGATGGGATTCGTGCACCGCCGCCGGCGGGGCGCGGAGCTGTTCCTGCTCGTGCTCGCCCTGATCGTCGGCATCGGCGCCTACGCCGCGGTCGGCCTGGGTGTCGACGGCGAGGTGCCCGCCAACCTGATCGGGTACGGCGGCTGGCTGACCCTGCTCGTCGTGGCGGCCCACGTCGCGGTCCGCATCGTCGCGCCCTACGCCGACCCGGTGCTGCTGCCCGTCGTGGCCGCCCTCAACGGCCTGGGCCTGGCGATCATCCACCGCGTCGACCTGGCCAAGGACACCGGCCTGGCGAGCCAGCAGCTGACCTGGATGACGCTCGGCGTCGCGCTCTTCGTCGGCACGCTCGTCGCGCTGCCCGACCACCGGCTCCTCGCGCGGTTCACCTACACCTCCGGCCTGGCCGCGATCGTGCTGCTGGTCCTGCCGATGGTCCCCGGCCTCGGCACCTCGATCAACGGCGCGAAGATCTGGATCTCGCTCGGCCCGTTCAGCTTCCAGCCGGGCGAGGTCGCCAAGCTGCTGCTCGTCATCACCTTCGCCGGCTACCTCGTGGTCCACCGCGACGCGCTCGCGCTCGCCGGGCGCCGCGTCGTCTTCGTCGACCTGCCCCGCGGCCGCGACCTCGGCCCGATCCTGATGATGTGGGTGGTCAGCCTCGGCATCCTGGTGCTGCAGCGCGACCTCGGCTCCAGCCTGCTGTTCTTCGGCCTCTTCCTGGTCATGCTCTACGTCGCCACCGAGCGTCCCGGCTGGCTGGTCGTCGGCGCCCTCCTGTTCTTCGGCGGCGCCACCGCGGCGTACCGCATCTTCGGCCACGTGCAGAGCCGCGTCGACATCTGGCTGCACCCGTTCGCCGACGCCGACGGCAAGGGCTACCAGCTCGTGCAGGCGCTCTACGGCTTCGCCTGGGGCGGGCTCGTGGGCCGCGGCCTCGGTGAGGGCATGCCCCAGCGGGTGCCGTACGTCGAGTCCGACTTCATCCTCGCCGCCATCGGCGAGGAGCTCGGCCTGACCGCCGTGATGGCGGTGCTGCTGCTCTACGGCCTCGTCGTGGAGCGCGCGCTGCGCGCCGCCCTGATCTCCCGCGACGGCTTCGGCAAGCTGGTCGCGACCGGTCTCGCCGCGGTCTTCGCGCTGCAGGTCTTCGTCGTCATCGGCGGCGTCACGCGGCTGATCCCGCTGACCGGCCTGACCACACCGTTCCTGTCCTACGGCGGGTCGTCCCTGGTCGTGAACTGGGTGATCATCGCGATCCTGCTGCGCATCTCCGACCAGGCCCGCCGTCCCCTGCCGGACCTCGCGCCCGACGCGGAGGACCCGGACGAGCAGGCCACCCAGATCGTGAAGGTGGTGACCGAGCGATGAACAAGCCGATCCGCGCAGTGTCCATCTTCTGCATGTTCTTGTTCCTCGCCCTGATGGCGAACGTGACCTACGTGCAGTTCGTGAAGTCCGGCTCCTACAACAAGGACCCGCGCAACGCCCGCGTCGCCGAGGCGTCCTACAGCCGCGAGCGGGGCCAGATCATCGTCGGCGACGAGCCGGTGGCGACGAGCAAGCCGGTCGACGACCGCTACAAGTACCTGCGCGTCTACCCCGAGGCCGGCGCCCGGATGTTCGCCCCGGTCACCGGCTACCTGCAGCTCGGCAGCCAGACCGGCATCGAGCGCAGCCAGAACGCCGTGCTCACCGGCGAGGACCCGCAGCTGTTCGTGACCCGGCTGGTCGACCTGCTCAAGGGCGAGACCGCGCAGGGCGGCAACGTCGTGCTCACCCTCGACGCGGCCGCGCAGAAGGCCGCGTTCGAGGGCCTGCGCGACACCCTCGGCCCGCGCGGCGAGGGCTCCGTGGTGGCGATCCAGCCGAAGACCGGCCGGATCCTCGCGATGGCCAGCTACCCGTCGTACGACCCCAACGAGCTGGCCAGCCACGACTCGGCGAAGGCCTCGGCCGCCTACCAGCAGCTCGACGCCGACGAGCGGGAGCCGCTGCTCAACCGGGCGATCCGCACCCGGCTGTTCCCGGGCTCCACGTTCAAGCTCGTGACCGCGGCGGCGGCGATCGAGAACGGCAAGTTCCACGCCGGCGACCAGGTCCCCGCAGGCGCGACCTACCAGCCGCCGGGCACCAGCCACCGGATCGCCAACGACGGGCGCAGCCAGTGCAGCCCGGCCAAGATCTCCTTCGCGACGGCCATGGAGTGGTCGTGCAACACGACCTTCGCGCAGCTCGCGGTCGACGTCGGCCCCGACAAGATGCGCGCCCAGGCCGAGGCCTTCGGCTTCAACAGCGACTACCTGCGCGACCTGCAGGGCCAGGTCCAGTCGGTCTACCCGGCCGACGTCGAGGTCCCCGAGAGCGAGGGCGGCGGCACCCGCGAGCTGAGCCTCGCCGAGACCGCGCAGACCGGCATCGGCCAGAACACCGTGCAGGCGACGCCCCTGCAGATGGCGATGGTCACCGCCGCGATCGCCAACCAGGGCACGCTGATGCGGCCCTACCTCGTCGAGAAGGTGCAGACGGCCGGCTTCAACGTGCTGCGCACGAGCGAGCCCGAGGTGTTCAACGAGCACGCCGTGTCGGCCCAGACCGCCGGCGAGCTGACCCAGCTGCTCGAGGCGACGGTCGACAACGGCACGGCGTCGCCGGCCGCGATCCCCGGCGTCAAGGTGGCCGGCAAGACGGGCACGGCGCAGCGCGGCGACTCCCTGTGCAGCGCGGGCGGCAAGCCGCCGTACGCCTGGTTCGTCTCCTTCGCGCCCGCGGAGGACGCCGAGGTGGCGGTGGCAGTCATGATCGAAGAGGCGCCCGACGTGGCGTGCGGCGAGATCGCGGGCGGCCAGCTCGGTGGTCCGATCGCGAAGGCAGTGATGGAAGCGGTGTTGAAGAAGTGACCTCCGAGCAGAGCAGGTACGCCGACCGGGCCGGTCGCTACCGCCTCGACTCCATGATCGCCACCGGCGGCATGGGCGTGGTCTGGCGCGCGACCGACACCCGGCTCGGCCGGCCGGTCGCGGTCAAGGTCCTCAAGCCCGAGTACGCCGACGACTCGCTGTTCCGCAGCCGGTTCGAGGGCGAGGCGCGCAGTGCCGCCGCGCTGCACCACCCGGGCATCGCGGGGGTCTACGACTACGGCGCCGGTGAGGACGGCGGCGACCTGCCGCCGTACCTCGTCATGGAGCTGGTCGACGGCCAGCCGCTCTCCGCCCTGCTGTCCAACGCCCGCGCCAGCGACCGCACCCTCGACACGGGGGTCGTCCAGGACCTGATGGCGCAGGCCGCCGACGCCCTCGGCGTCGCCCACCGCGCGGGCATCGTGCACCGCGACGTGAAGCCGGCCAACCTGCTGGTCACCCCCGACCGCACGGTCAAGATCACCGACTTCGGCATCGCCCGTGCGCTCGACTCGGTGGCGCTGACCCGCACCGGCTCGGTGATGGGCACGCCGCAGTACCTCAGTCCCGAGCAGGCCCGCGGCAACCCGTCGACGCCCGCCTCCGACGTCTACTCGCTCGGCGTGGTGGCCTTCGAGTGCCTGTCCGGGCGCCGCCCGTTCGAGGCCGAGACGCCGGTCGCGACCGCGCTCGCCCACCTCCAGCAGCCGGTCCCGCAGCTGCCGCCCAGCGTGCCCGCTCCGCTGGCGGCCGTCGTGCGCCGCGCACTGGCCAAGGACCCTGCCGAGCGGTACGCCGACGGCGCCGCCTTCGCGGAGGCGCTGCGCTCGCCCGAGGTCGCGGCCGCGGCGGCGACCCCGGAGCCCGACGACGGCACCCGGGTGCTGACCGGGGTCGTGCCGCCCGTGCCGGTCCCGGTCCCCACTCCCGCCGAGCCGCCGTCCCAGCCGATGCGCCGCCTGGACAGCCCGTCGGCGTACGCCGGCGACGCCCGGCCCGCGCCGGACGACGACGAGCGGCGCAAGTCGCCCTGGCCGATCGCCCTCGCCGTCATCGTGCTCGTCATCCTCGCCGTGGTCGCGGCCGTGCTGCTGCTCGGCAACCGCGGTGACGACACCCCGGCGGTCGACGACACGAGCACGACGCCGACCACCGAGGCGACCACCGAGTCCTCCGAGCCGACCACCGAGCCGACGACGGAGCCGACCACCGAGGCGCCGAAGACCGTCGAGGTCGACGAGGACCAGTACACCTGCTTCAGCGACTACCACGACGCCGTCGCCGACCTGCGCGCCGACGGCCTCAAGGTCACCTGGGAGCAGGACTCCCGGACCAACGACGGCGGCTGCGACGAGGGCACCGTGTCCCGGTTCTCCCGCAACGGCACCCTCACCGTCGGCGACTCGATCGTCGTCTACTACTGGGGCCCGGTCCCCGAGGAGCCGACCACCGAGCCGACCCAGCCCAGCAACCCCGTCACCCTGCCCACCGCTCCCACCGACCTGACAGGTGGTGCCCAGTGACCACTCCTCCGCACGAGCCCGGCGCCGGCCGGCCCGTCGTCGGCGGACGGTACGAGCTCGGTGAGCTCCTCGGCCGCGGCGGCATGGCCGAGGTCCGCAAGGGCACCGACACCCGGCTCGGTCGGGTCGTGGCCGTCAAGCGGCTGCGCACCGACCTCGCCAGCGACGCGACCTTCCAGGCCCGCTTCCGCCGCGAGGCGCAGTCGTCCGCGTCGCTGAACCACCCCGCGATCGTCGCGGTCTACGACACCGGCGAGGAGCGCACGACCCACCTCGACGGCAGCACCGAGGTGGTCCCCTACATCGTGATGGAGTACGTCGCCGGCCGCACGCTGCGCGACATCCTGCGTGAGGGCCGCAAGATCCTGCCCGAGCGCGCCCTGGAGATCACCAGCGGCGTGCTGTCGGCGCTCGACTACAGCCACCGCGCCGGGATCATCCACCGCGACATCAAGCCCGGCAACGTCATGCTCACCCCGTCCGGTGACGTGAAGGTGATGGACTTCGGCATCGCCCGCGCGATGAGCGACGCCCAGTCCTCGATGACCCAGACCGCGGCCGTCGTCGGCACCGCCCAGTACCTCTCCCCCGAGCAGGCCCGCGGCGAGACCGTCGACTCCCGCTCCGACGTCTACTCCGCCGGCTGCCTGCTCTACGAGCTGCTGACCGGCCGGCCCCCCTTCGTCGGCGACTCCCCGGTGGCGGTCGCCTACCAGCACGTCCGCGAGCCCGCCGTCCCCCCGTCGCGGCACGAGGACGACCTCACCCCCGAGGTCGACGCCATCGTGATGAAGGCGCTCGCCAAGCGGGTCGAGGACCGCTACCAGTCGGCGGCCCAGATGCGCGCCGACATCGAGCGCTACCTCGCCGGCCGGCCGGTGCAGGCCGTGCTGCCCGCCGAGACCAGCGAGACGTCGGTCGTCGCGCCGCGGCACGCCGCCCCGGTCGAGCACCACGAGACCGCCGTCCGGCAGCCGCTGCCGCCCGACCGCGACCGCGAGAGCGACCGTCGCAGCCGGGCCACCCTGTGGGTCCTCCTGGGCCTGCTGATCGCCGCGCTGATCGGTACGGCGTTCTTCGTGCTGCCCCGGCTCTTCGACAACACGCCGCCGCCGGAGCGGGTGCCGAACGTCGTCCGGATGACCGAGGACGACGCCCGCGCCGCGATCGGCAAGGCCGGTTTCGAGGTCGGCACCGTCAGCGTCCGCAACGACGACACCATCGAGGCCGGCCGCGTCATCGAGCAGGACCCGGTGGGTGACGACTACGTCGAGGCGGGCAGCCGGATCAGCTTCGTGGTCTCGCTCGGCAAGGGTCAGTTCGCGCTGCCGTCCGTGGTCGAGCAGAAGCGCAAGGCGGCGATCCAGACCCTGGTCGACGCGGGCATCGCCGAGCGCAACATCACCGAGCGCGAGTGCGACACCGACGAGCCCAAGAACACCGTCGTCGAGCAGAACCCGGCCGCCAACACGATGGTCGACCAGGACGCCACGGTCGAGCTGTGCCTGTCCGACGGGCCGGAGACGGTGCCGAGCGTGGTCGGCATGAAGCAGGCCGCCGCCGAGCAGGCGATCCGGGACGCCGGCTTCGTGCCGGTCGTCCGACCCGCGTCGGCCGACGACACCAGCCAGAAGAAGGGCCGGGTCACCGAGCAGATCCCCGCAAACGGGACGCTCGCGAAGGGCTCCAACGTCGTCATCTTCGTGTCGACCTACGAGCCGGCACCGCCGGTCACCGACACCGACGGCGACGGGCTGCCGGACGCCGACGAGGCTGCCCGCGGGACCGACCCGACCAACCCGGACACCGACGGCGACGGCGTCAGCGACGGCCAGGAGGTCGCCAACGGGACCGACCCGCTCAACCCGCTGGGCCGCGTGCGTCCCTGAGCTTCGAGGTCAGCGCAGGGGCCGGGCGTACTGCAGGTCGACCAGGCCGTCGTACGCCGGCGCCTCGATCCGGTCCTCGAGCTCGAGGTCCCAGCCCATCTCGATGAGCGGGTTGTCGGCGTCCTTGCGGTAGCCGGCGACGATCGGGTCGCTGGCGACCGAGGCGTAGAGCTCGCCCGCGTCGCCGACCGCCTCGATGACGTAGGGCTGCGGGAACGGCTCGCCCTGGAGCTGGACGACCGGGCCCTTGCAGCGGATCCCGGTCGTGGAGATGACCCGCTGGCCCGCGATGGTGACGGCACTGGCGCCGCCGCGCCACAGCGCGTTGACCAGGGCCTGGATGTCCTGCTGGTGCACGACGAACCGGTTGAGGTTGAGCTGCTCGTCGGGGTCGAGGTGTTTGTTGCGCTCGACGGCGTCGTCGAGGAGCTCCTCCGGCGCGTCGGACAGGGTGATCTTCAGGCCCGGTCCGGTGCGGGGCGTCATGCCGGCCGGGTCGCGCAGCTTCGCGATCTCGCGCCGCGCGTCGCGCACGCTCTTGTCGCCGACGCCGGCGCTGAGCCGGTCGACCTGGTCGGACAGCTCCTGGTACCTGGCCTCGACCTTGCGGTAGTCCGACGCCTCGCCCTCGACCAGGCCCGCGAGGTCGGTGTAGCGGCCCGGGCGCAGGTCGGATCCCTCGCTGTTGGTCGCCGAGACGGCGAGCAGCGCACCACACAGCAGCACCACCGCAGGGGTGCCCACCCGCCACGCCCGGGAGCGGTTGCGCGCCTCGGGTCGGCGGCCCGTCGTACCTCCGGCGTGGGCACCCGTCATACTGACAGTGTCCACCACCACTGAACCTGATCGAGGAGCCACCCGTGGCGAAGTCGTCCCGCCTGTCGAAGCGCAAGGAGCGCGAGGTCTTCGGCGACCCCGATCGCGGCCCCCTGCTGAGCATCCGCTTCGCCATCGCGCTGGTGCTGATCCTCGGCGGTATCGGCTGGGTCCTCTACACCTACTACGGCATCCGTCCCTCGGACGGCTGGACCTCGACGTTCACGAAGTCCGGCAAGCCGGTCCAGCCGGGTGGCCCGTCGTTCTTCGCCGACCTCGACACGAAGAACTACCTGATCGGCTTCATCGCGTTCTTCCTCGGCCTGATGGTCTCCGCCCACCCGTCCACCCCGATGGGCCGGGGCCGCGGCGTGGTGATCAGCATGCTGGCCTGCTTCCTCATCGGCCTGCTGTGGATCTGCGTCTTCTACATCTTCTTGACGGGCAACGACCCCAAGGACATCCCGATCCTCAACGACCTGGGCCAGAAGAACCTGTTCGTCGGCATCGGGTTCATGGCCGTCGGCTTCGCCTTCGCCACCCGCTGGGAGTAGGCCTCCCGCAGCCTCGTACGCCGCGCCGGCGGACCGCCCTGGTCCGCCGGCGCGGTCGTTTTTCCACAGCCCGTTTTCCCCAGGGATGTCCACAGCTGGGGAGAACTACATGGGTGTCATTCATCCACATCGGTGGACAACCCTGGGGAAAACGCCGACCCGGCAGAAACTGGCTCGAGAAACAGCCCGACCCGGCAGAAAGTTTCTGCCGGGTCGACGCGATGGGGGAGCCAGTTTGTGCCGGGTCAGGTGAGGGTGAGCGTGCGGAGCACGGTGGCGGCCACGAGCACGGCACCGATCACGCACAGGCCGGCCGCCTGGACGGCTGTCCGACGTTCCTTCGGCGCGAACACGAGGACGGCGGCGATCGCGGCACCGCCGGCCAAGCCGCCGAAGTGTCCTTGCCAGGAGACGTTCGAGAGAGTGAAGGTCAAGACCACGTTGATGCCGATCCACACCAGGAGCTCCTGGGGGTTCGCGCCGATCTTGTAGGCGACGACCACGAGCGCGCCCATCATCCCGAAGACCGCGCCGGAGGCGCCGACGGTGCCCCCGAACTCGGAGGACAACCAGTAGACCGTCACCGAGCCGGCCAAGCCGGACAGGAGGTAGACCGCAAGGAAACGGGTGCGACCGAGCACGCGCTCGAGCTGCGGCCCGAGGAACCACAGCGCCAGCATGTTGAAGCCCAGATGCAGCGGCTGGACGTGGGTGAACATGCTGGTCAGCAGCTCCCAGTAGCCGCCGTCAGACACTCCCGGGACCCACGTCGAAGAGACGCCGGCCTTGCATGCTGCCTCGGTCGTGACGAGGATGCCGTCGCCGTCGAGACAGAAGCCGCGCGCCCGCAGGGCGAGCCATTCGCCGAGGCGGCTGCCGTTGCCGCCCGACGCCGTGATCGCGATCCACACGACGACGTTGATGCCGATCAGGACCAGGGAGGTGAGGGCGGGGTTCGAGGACGGCGTGCCGCCGTACGCGGCTGTCGGCTGGCGCACCGACTTGCGGCCCTCGGCGACGCACTCGGGGCACTGGAAGCCCACCGATGCCTCACGCATGCAGTCGGGGCAGATCGGGCGCTCGCAGCGCTGGCAGTGGATCCAGGTCTCGCGGTCGGAGTGCCGGTAGCAGGTCGGCACTCCGACCGGAGGGGTGCTCATGCGAGTCGGTCAGCCGATGAGCTCGACGGACTCGATGACGACCGGCTCGACCGGGCGGTCCATCGGGCCGGTCTGGACGGCGGCGATGGCGTCGACGACGTCACGACCGGCCTGGTCGGCGACCTCGCCGAAGATGGTGTGCTTGAAGTTCAGCCACATGGTCGGGCCGACGGTGATGAAGAACTGCGAGCCGTTGGTGCCCGGGCCGGCGTTCGCCATGGCGAGCAGGTAGGGCTTGTCGAAGACCAGCTCGGGGTGCGGCTCGTCCTTGAACGTGTAGCCCGGGCCGCCGGTGCCGGTGCCGAGCGGGCAGCCGCCCTGGATCATGAAGCCGGGGATGACCCGGTGGAAGGTGAGCCCGTCGTAGAACGGACCGGACGCACCGTTGCCGGCGTCGTACGCCTTCTCGCCCGAGGCGAGGCCGGTGAAGTTGGCGACCGTCTCCGGCGCGTGGTTCGGGAACAGGTTGAGCGTGATGTCGCCCTTGTTGGTCTTCAGGACGGCCTGCTGCTCTGCCATGGAAGTGCCTCGTCTCCAGGTGGTACGGGTGTGGTGCGGAACGACCTCGATCCTACTGACGCCCGCACGCCCCACCACAGGCCCGGCCACCCACGCACCGGGGGTTGACCCCCGCCTCCGGGTACATGGTGGGATGGAGTCGTCGACCCGGTCGGGGTCGGGAACGTCGAAGGGAGCGCAGGGCATGGGAAAGCTCAAGAAGCTGGTGGTCCTCGGTGCGCTGGGGGCGATCGTGACCGCGGTGGCCAAGAGGCTGCAGGGTGGCAACGAGTCGCCGTGGCAGTCCGCCCCGGAACCGACCTCGCCGACGACCCCGCCCGTGCCGCCCACGCCCCCGACGCCGCCGGCTCCCACCGAGGCGCCGGACGAGCTGCTCGTCGACAACGCGCCCGCGCCGATCGACGAGCCCGAGCAGGTCCCGCCGCCGCCCGCGCCGGCCGACGCCCGCCCGGACCCGCTCACCGACCCGCTGCCGGAGGAGCCGCGGGACTAGCCGCCTGCAGGTGCCGCAGGTGCCTCAGCCCTGCGCGAGCTCCGCGTGGTCCTCGCGCAGGCGCTGGGCGACCCGGCGCTCCACCCAGAAGATCAGGCCGGGGATCAGGCCGGCGACGAGCATCAGGCCGAGCTGGGGGATCGTCCAGCGCGCCTTCTGCGTGAGCAGGAAGGCGACGACGACGTACACGATGTAGATCCAGCCGTGCACCAGCCAGATCGGGGTGAGGTCGTCACCCAGCCGCTGCAGCGTGGTGCCGTCCTCGAGCAGGTACTTCAGCAGCGAGCCGACGGTGCCGACGAGCAGGAGCACGCCGACCACGAGCGCGAGCACGCGGTAGACGTTGAAGAGCTTGGTCACGGGTCCGAGCGTACGACGGCGTCCTCGCCCGTCCCGGCGTCGGCCTCCTCGAGCACCCGCTCGGACGTGGCGTCGCGCACGTAGCGCAACCACAGGAAGGCCGCGAACGCGGCGAAGACCCACCACTCGACCGCGTACAGGATGTTGCGCAGCCCGGTGAACCGGCTCGCCTCGGGCAGCTGGTCGAGCGTCGCGCCCTCGATCCCGGCCGCGGCGTCGGCCGCCAGCGGCTTCTCGGCGACCACGTAGGCGCCGTAGAGGTCCTGGTCGACGCGCTGGACCAGGTCGGCGATCCGCAGCTCGGGCAGGACGTCGTCGCGCGGGTCGTCGTCCTCCTGGCCGCTGCCCTCGGGCGGCTGCAGCCAGCCGACCAGGTCGACCTCGCCGCTCGGCGGGGCCGGCAGGCTCGCGAGGTCGGTGCCGTCGGGCACCCACCCCCGGACCACGGGAACGGCGGCAGCCCCTGCGTCACCCACCGTGATCGGGGTGACCAGCCAGTCGCCGTCGGCGCCCGTCGCGCCGGCCCGGCCGGACACCAGCACGGTGCCCTCCGGCAGGAAGGTGCCGCGCACCTCCACCGGACGCCCCAGCCCGGCCGTCGGGAACGGGTCGTCGGCACCGATCAGCTCGGTCATCGCGACCGGCTTCGCGTGGGTCAGGTCGACCCGCTCGGCGTCGCGGCGCGCCTGCCAGGCGTCGTACTGCCACGCGCCCATGCCCACCGCGATCGACACGCAGACCAGCCCGAGCAGGTGGGCACCCCACAACCGCATGCTCCACCAGCGCACCACGTCAGCAGCCTACGGGGGCGGGCCGAGGCGTTGCGGTTTGGGACCAAACCGTGCAATTCGGGGCCTCGGGCATGCGGTTTGGGACCAAACCGCAACTGGTCTGGCCACTTGACCACTAGTCCAGCGTGCCTCTACCGTCAGACCCATGGCCCTTCGTCCCGTCACCCGCCGCTCGGTGTCCGACCAGGTCTTCGACCAGCTCCTCGACGAGGTCGTCGACGGGGAGCTGCCGGCCGGCGAGCCGCTTCCGAGCGAGCGGCGTCTCGCGGAGGTGCTCGGCATCTCCCGGCCCGCCGTCCGCGAAGCGTTGCAGCGGATCGCGCAGACCGGCCTGGTGGAGGTGCGCCACGGCGGGGCCACCCTGGTCCGCGACTTCCGCCGGGCCGCCGGCCTCGACCTGCTTCCCAGGCTGCTCGTCCGCGGCGGCCAGCTCGACACGTCGATCGGCCGCAGCGTGATCGAGGCCCGGGCCGAGGTCGGTCCCGGGATCGCCGCCCTCGCCGCCGAGCGCGGCGGACCGGCCCTGGCCACCGCCCTGGACGCCGTCACCGAGGCGATGAGCGCGACCGCCGACGCGGTCGAGTGGCAGGTGCACGCCCTCGACTACTGGGACCTGCTCGTCGACGGCGCCGACTCGATGGTGTTCCGGCTGATGTTCAACAGCCTGCGTGCGGCCTACGAGCCCGCACTGCCCGCGCTCGCGGGCGTCCTCGCCGGCGAGGTCGGGCAGGTCGAGCCCTACCGGCTGCTCACCGCCGCGATCGGCTCCGGCGACACCGCCACGGCGCGAGCGGCCGCGGCCCGGGTGCTGACCCCCACCGCCGACACGCTGCTCGGCGCCCTCGCCGCGATGGGGGACGGCGCGTGAGCCCGCGCGAGGCACACGCGCAGCGCCGGCTGGCCGAGGACGAGGCCCGGCTCGACGCGAAGCTCGACGGGAAGTACGTCGGCGACCGGGCTGCCGGTCGGCGTACCAACCAGACGCTGGGCGAGGTGTTCGCCGAGTTCTGGCGGCACCCGAGCCCCTACCTGCTGGCGACCTGCCTGGCCGCCGCGGTCACCGGACGGGTCGTGGCGGGCCCGGGCAGCTGGTGGGAGCTGGCGATCCCGGCCGGGTTGGTCGCGGTCCTCCCGGTCGTGGAGTGGGTGGTCCACGTGTTCATCCTGCACTGGAAGCCGCGCCACCTCGGCCCCGTCACCCTCGACCCGCTGCTCGCCCGCAAGCACCGCGCGCACCACGCCGACCCGCGCGCGATCCCGCTCGTCTTCATCCCGTGGCAGGCCCAGCTCTGGCTGGCGCCGGCCTGGACCGGGCTGGCCTGGCTGGTCACGCCCTCGACGAGCGCGATGTTCAGCCTGCTGACGGCGATCTACGCGATCAAGTCGGCCTACGAGTGGACCCACTACCTGCTCCACAGCGACTACCGGCCCCGGTCGGCGTGGTACCGCAAGGTCTGGCGCAACCACCGCCTGCACCACTACAAGAGCGAGCACTACTGGTTCACCGTCACCACCGCGGGCACCGCGGACCGCCTGTTCGGCACCGCTCCCGACCCGAGCACGGTGCCGACGTCACCGACGGTTCAGCGCCTGCACGACCTCGAGCTGTGACACGCTGAGCGCCGTGCGGATCTCCCACCTCAACTGCGCGACCATGAGGCCCGCCCTCGCTCCCCCCATGGTCGCCCACGTCCTGCTCCTCGAGCGGCCCGACGGGCTCGCCCTGGTCGACACCGGGTTCGGCACCGGCGACCTCGCCGACCGCAAGCGCCTCGGTCGGCCGTTCCTCACCACGGTGCGCCCCGACCTCGACCCGGGCGAGACCGCCCTGGCCCAGGTGAAGGCACGCGGCCACGACCCGGCCGACGTCACCGACATCGTGCTCACCCACCTCGACCTCGACCACGCCGGCGGCATCGGCGACTTCCCGAACGCCCGGGTCCACGTGCACGCGACCGAGCACGCCGCCGCCACGCACCCGAGCCTGCGCGAGAAGGCCCGGTACGTCGGCGCGCAGTGGGCGCACGGCCCGCAGTGGACCCTCCACGAGGAGGGCGGCGACGACTGGTTCGGGTTCGCCTCGGTCACGGCGCTCGCCGACGACGTCGTGGTCGTCCCGCTGCACGGCCACACCCGTGGTCACTCCGGGGTCGCCGTACGCCGCGACGACGGGACCTGGCTGCTCCACGCCGGTGACGCCTTCTTCCACGGTGGCCAGCTCGCCGACCCGCCAGCCTGCCCGGTGTCGCTCGCCGCGTTCCAGCGGCTGATGGCGATCGACAACCGGGCACGGCTCGCGAACCTCGACCGGCTCCAGGAGCTGGCGCGCGGCAACGACGAGGTGACGGTCATCTGCGCCCACGACAAGGCGCAGTACGACGAGCTCAGCGGCGCCTAGACCGCGGCGCGCGCCGAGACGCTCTCCGGCATCGGGATCGTCTCCGCGGGCGGGTTCGCCGTGCGGCGTGCCCACACGTAGTAGACCGCGGCCGTGACGACGAGGCCGACGATCCAGGAGACGTCCGCGCCACCGAGGGCGTCGGTCATCGGTCCGGTGTAGAGCTTCTGCGCGAGGAAGGGCACCTGGGCGACGACGCCGACGGCGTAGGAGACCAGCGCGGTCGCGTTCCACCGACCGTAGCGGCCGTCCGGGTCGTAGAGCGCCGGCACGTCCACCCGCTCGCGGGAGACCAGGTAGTAGTCGACGAGGTTGATCGCGCTCCAGGGCGTGAACACCATGAGCAGCACCAGGACGAAGTTCTTGAAGTTGTCGAGGAAGTCGGCGGAGGCGAACAGCGCGATGCCGACCGATGTCGCCAGGAACGCAGCGATCAGCAGGGCACGGGTCGTCTGCGAGACCTTGCTGGTGCGGGTGAACGCCGAGGTGGTGGTGAGGATGGTCATCAGGCCGCCGTACGCGTTGAGGCAGTTGACCGCGAGCTTGCCGCAGACGATGACGAGGTAGATCACCAGCGCCACGAACCCGCCGCCGGCGAGGTCGCCCATGAAGCCGACCTGGTTGCCCAGGAAGCCCGGATCCCCCGCGGTGACGGGGATCGAGGCGATGATCGCGCCGAGGGTCATCGACCACTGCGAGCCGAGCACGCTGCCGAGGAAGGTGGCGCGGAAGGTCGTGGTCGCCGGGGTGTCGGCAGGCAGGTAGCGCGAGTAGTCGGCGACGTACGGGCCGAAGGTCAGCTGCCAGCCGGCGCCCAGCGAGATGGCGAGCAGGAAGGTGACGATGTCGAAGCCCTTGGTGCCGAAGAAGCTCGTGACGTCGTAGTCGGCGACGATCTTGATGGCGAGGTAGGTGAACCCGACGATCCCGACGACGGTCGAGATCTTCCCCATCAGGTGGATGTAGCGGTAGCCGAGGGTCGCGACCACGGCGGTGAGCACGCCGAACAGCACGATGCCGAGCTTCGGTGCGCCGAGGTGCAGACCCTCGCTGAGCGCCTGCCCGGCGAGGACGCTGCCGGTCGCGGCGAAGCCGAGGTACATCACGACCACGAGCACGAGCGGGATCACCGCGCCGTACACGCCGAACTGGGCTCGCGAGGAGATCATCTGCGGCAGCCCGAGCTTCGGTCCCTGCGCGGAGTGCAGCGCCATCACGGCACCGCCGAGCACGTTGCCGAGGAGAAGGCCGACGATCGCCCACAGGGCGTCGGCGCCGAAGACGACGGCGAGCGCACCGTCGACGATCGCGGTGATCTGCAGGTTGGCCCCGAACCAGAGGGTGAACTGGCTGCGTGGGGTGCCGTGGCGCTCGGACGCCGGTACGACGTCGATGGTGCGGCGCTCGACGCCGCGCGTGGTGCTGGTCATCGTGGGTCCCTCCTGGACGGGTCCCGGGTGACCCGTGCTCCCATTCGACGACGCGCGATCGGGTCGCCGGAAGGACCTTCCGCGGGCTTTCGTCTCGGATCCGAGATGGAACCTTCGCCGAAGGGAAGGTCAGCTCGGGCAGACCGTGAAGGGCAGGTGCCCCTCGCGGGTGAGCCGGGCCGCAGTGGCCGGGTCGTTGAGGACGTAGCCCAGCCGGCCGCTGGCCGGGTCCGCCACGCCGCGGCTCATGACCAGGCCGAAGTCCGGATCCGTCGGCGGCATCACGTCGGCCAGCCGGACCCGGTCGAAGGCGTCGCCGCGCTTCTCGCCGAGCTGGACCGTGACCAGCTCGGTGCCGAGCGCGACCGACCAGGCGTCGAGCTCGTCGAGACCGTGCAGCGCTGCCGCCGGCGCCGCGGCGAGCTGCTTCTCCATGCCGGCGCCGAACACGGTGTCGAAGGGGGTGCAGCCGCGCTCGACGTACGTCGAGACCGCCTCCGTGCCCGTCAGCGCGACGAGCGCGGGGTCGGCCCCCCAGGAGTCGGCCGCCTCGGGCGGCGCGGCGGAGGTGACGAGGTGGCGGGTGTCGTCGACGACGGCACCGGCCAGCGGGCCGACTCCGGCCTCGACGGCACGGTGGATCGCCGGCATCGGCACCTTGTCGTGGAACGCGAGGACCCAGCCCTTGCCGGACTCCCCGGACCAGCTGGCCTCCCACGAGACGTCGTCCTGGCTGATCCCGAACTGGTTGCGCAGCCGCTGGTCGGCCGGCCGCAGCAGCCCCTCGGAGAGCGCCGCCGTGTGCGGGACCTTCTCCCAGAACCGGTCACGCTCCGGGCCGGGCGTGGCCCCGTCGAGCGTGGAGAAGCCCAGCACCAGGCGGAGCTGGTCGAAGTCGGTGACCTCGAGCGTCGTGGCGGCCGCCGGCACCAGGGCCAGCACCGCGGCCGACGGCTCCTTCGAGGCGTCGTAGTCGGTGACGACCGCCTCGGGCGTCGGCACGACCTGGTGGACGACCTTGGGATCCCCGCTGCAGCCGGTCAGGAGCAGGACGCCGACCAGCGCGGCACCGAGACTCCCCACACGACTCACGCGCCGAATCTTGCCATGCCCCTCGGGCCGGGAGAGCCGAACGGGCGCCGACGATGACGTCGACGCCCGCTCGTGGGTGGCAATCACCCGGTGCTTCCGTGCCTTCTCAGGGCCCTCCTCAGCGACCGCTCGCCTGGGCCTCGAGGATCAGCCGCCGCAGGTCGGCCGGCATCCGGTCGTCGACCGTCAGCGGACCGGTGCCCCGGGCGGACACGCTCGCCGTCGGCGGCGGGACCGGGTCGCACTTGAGGTCGCTGCCCTTGTGCTTCTTGCGCTTCGGCAGCACGCCGGTGTCGAGGTAGCTGGCGACGAGGTCGTCGGTGCAGGCGACGCCGGACAGCGAGCCGGAGTGCGTCGTACCGCCCTTGCCCTCGATGAGGAACGAGGACGGGAACGCCTTGCGGGTGACGAGCGCGCCGGAGAACACCGTCGCGGCGTCGTTGGTCTCACCGATCATCAAGATCCGCGACTTGATCTTCTTGCCGCTGACGTCGAACGCCTTGCGCGACGGGGCCGGCCAGTTGAGGCAGGGCGCGTTGTACCAGGTGTTGCCCCACGTCAGGAACGGGTGCTTGCGGTGCACGCGCCAGGCGTCGGCCTCGGTCTTCTTCCAGTTCGGCCACACCGCGTCGGTGCACTGCACCGCGTTGTAGACGGCGAAGCCGTTGTCGTCGCCGGGGCCGGCGTACATGTCGATCAGGTCCGCACCGTCACCGGTCTTGACCAGCTTGGCGTACGCCAGGCCGATGGTGTTCCAGTCGTAGACGTAGTAGCCGGCGCTGAGCAGCACGTCGGCCAGCTCGTCGGGACCGAGCTTGCCGTCGGCGGCGGGCTGCTTGTCGAGCCGCTTGAGCAGCTTGTAGTAGCCCTTGCGGATGGCCTTGCCACTCGTGCCGAGGCCGAACACGGCGTTGTTCTGGGCCAGCCACTTGAAGTAGGTGTTGATGTTCTTGTCGAACTGGACGTTCTGGTCGACGTTCGACAGGTAGAACGCGCGGTCGGCGTTGAGGACGCCGTCCCACACGAACCGCCCGACCTTCTTCGGGAACAGCGTCGCGTACACCTGGCCGAGGTAGGTGCCGTAGGAGAAGCCGTAGTAGTTCAGCTTCGGCGCACCGACCGCCTTGCGCAGGCTGTCGAGGTCCATGGCCACGTCGGTGGTGTGCATGTGCTTCAGCAGCCGCTTGGCGTCCGCCTTCGAGCACGCCTTGGCGTACCGCTTGGTGACGCGCTGCCACCACTTGAGGTTCTTGTTCTTGGTCGGCACGTAGTTGGGCCGGTCGTAGCCCGCGCCCTTGTAGTTCGGGTTGCAGCTCAGCGAGGGCGTGCTGCTGCCGACACCGCGCGGGTCGAAGCCGTACCAGTCGTACTTGGCGCCGACGCCGTTGGGGATCGCCGCACCGAGCCGGGACATGCCGAGGCCGGAGCCACCGGGACCGCCGGGGTTGGCGGCGATCATGCCCTTGTAGTCGGGGTTCGTGTGCAGGATCCGGCTGACCGCGATCTGGATCTTCTTGCCCTTGGGCTTGTCGTAGTCGAGGGGTACCTCGAGCATCGCGCACTGGGCGCCGGCGTCGATCAGACGCTGGCTCGTGCACGCGCCCCAGACCGGGGCGGGCGGGGTGTACGACGGTGCCTTCGCGGCGACCTGGGGAGCCTGCGGTGCAGCGCTGCTGCTCCCCCCGGGCACCAGCAGTGCTGTTGCCGTCGCAACCGACGCAACGATCGTCAGTGCTCTCTTCACGTCACAACCTTCCGAGATGTGCGGTGTGTCCGGGATCTCCGGCACAGGTCCGACCTTGCCGCGTCATCTCGGTCACGTCCACCCCGACGCGCAGGCCGGTCCCGGGGATACCCACAACCGGGCGGGGTATCCGCTCAGGCCTTGACGGCCAGCGTGAGCGCGAAGTCGCCCGCCTCGTCGGTCCACACCCGGGCGACGTCGAGACCCGCCGCCTCGAGCTCGGCGGCGATCCGGCTGACCCGGAACTTGGTCGAGATCTCGATCCGGATCTCCTCCCCCATCGCGAGGTCGAGCACGACGTCGGCGCCGGGGATGGTGATCCGCTGCGGGACCTCGGCCCGCAGCCGCAGGTCCATCCGCTCCATGTGGGGGTCCCAGAACGGGACGTAGGAGAAGGCCTCGGGGTCGAAGTCCGCGCCGAGCTCGCGGTTGACCACGACCAGGCTGTTGCGGATGAACTCCTCGGTGACGCCCTGGCTGTCGTCGTACGCCGCGATCAGGCGGTCCGCGCTCTTGACCAGGTCGGTGCCGAGCAGCAGCGAGTCGCCCGGCTGCAGCTGGTCGGCGAGCGCGCCGAGGAAGGCCGCGCGCTCCTCGCGGTAGAGGTTGCCGATCGTGCCGCCGAGGAAGGCGACCATCCGGCGCCCGCCTTCGGGCAGGTGCGCGAGGTGGAGGGTGAAGTCACCGACCACCGCCACCACCTCGAGGCCCGGGTGCCGGGCCGCGATCTCGTCGGCCGCCTGCCGCAGCGTCCCCTCGGCCACGTCGACCGGGGCGAACCGCTCCAGCTGACCGGTCCGCGTGAAGGCGTCGAGGAGGATCCGGGACTTCTCGCTCGTCCCGCTGCCCAGCTCGACCAGGGACGTGGCCCCGCTGGCGGCGGCGATCTCGTCGGCGTGCGTCTCGAGGATCGAGCGCTCCGCGGTGAACGGGTAGTACTCCGGCAGCCGGGTGATCTCGTCGAAGAGCGCGGAGCCGCGGTCGTCGTAGAGCCACCGTGGCGGGAGGGTGCGCGGGTAGGTGCTCAGGCCACGGCGTACGTCGGCCGCGAGGCTGTCGCTGGCCCAGTCGGGCTCGAGCAGGACGCAGACCCGGGGTGACTCGCTCATGCGCGCACCCCGCCGTCGGCAAGGCGCAGTCCGCTCAACGCCCACCGAGCGCCGGGTGGGAAGAAGTTGCGGTAGCTCGCCCGCGCGTGGCCGGGCGGCGTCAGCGCGCAGCCGCCGCGCAGCACCATCTGGCCGGACATGAACTTGCCGTTGTACTCGCCGATCGCGCCCGCCGCCGGGTGGAAGCCGGGATAGGGCAGGTAGGCCGACGAGGTCCACTCCCAGCAGTCGCCGTGGACCTGGCGCAGCCGGCCCGTGCTCGCGCCCGCGGCGCGGGGGTGCCAGGTCTCGGTGTCGGCGAGGTTGGCCGTCGCGTCGTCGTCGCCCTGGCTGCGCACGGCGTGCTCCCACTCCGCCTCGGTCGGCAGCCGCTTGCCCGCCCACGTCGCGTAGGCGTCGGCCTCGTAGTGGCTGACGTGGCTGACCGGCAGGCCGAGGTCGACCGGGAAGGTGCCGTGCAGCGTGTGCTCGAACCAGACCCCGTCGACCTGGGTCCAGTAGAAGGGCGCGCGCCACTCGTGCGCCTTGACCTGGGCCCAGCCGTCCGACAGCCACAGCTCGGGGCGCTGGTAGCCGCCGTCGGCCATGAAGTCGAGCCACTCCCCGTTGGTCACCAGCCGGTCGGCGAGCCGGAACGGCTCCAGCCAGACCTGGTGCAGCGGCAGCTCGTTGTCGAACGAGAAGCCCGCGTCGCGGTGGCCGATCTCCACCAGGCCGCCCTCGACGTCGACCCAGCCCAGGGGGTCGGGGGTCGTGGTCGCGGCCGGGGCTCCGGCGTACGTCGGGCGCAGCGGGTTGAGCGAGAGCACGTGCTTGATGTCCATGAGCAGCAGCTCCTGGTGCTGCTGCTCGTGGTGGAAGCCGAGCTCGATCGTGCCGGCCAGCTTGTCGACGGTGCCCTGGTCGAGGCTGCTGACGAGCTCACGCATCCGGTCGTCGACGTTGCCCCGGTAGACGCCCACGTCGTGGGCCCCCGGTCGGCTGATGACCCCGCGCTCGGCGCGGTTGTAGCGGGGCCCGACGGCCTCGTAGTAGCTGTTGAAGAGGAACCAGTACTGGTCCTGGTACGGCGCGAACCCCGCCTCGTTCTCCGCCAGCACGAAGGTCTCGAAGAACCACGTCACGTGCGCCCGGTGCCACTTCGTCGGTGACACGTCGGGCATCGACTGCACCGTCTGGTCCTCGGGCGAGAGCGGCGCGGCGAGGCGCTCGGTGTGGGACCTGACCTCGTCGTAGCGCGTCAGGAGGGTGTCCGCTGTCCACTGGGTTGCGGTCATGCGTCGACAGTAGGACCGGGCACCGACACTGACCAGTGCCGTTCGTCGTCGTCAGCATTTGTTCACATCCGGGCGATCCGCGAGGGGTGCCGTGCGGTCCATGCTGGACGGCATGACGGACCTCGACCTCGACTTCGGCGACCTGCGGGCGATCTTCATCAACTGCACCCTCAAGCGGTCCACCGGCCTGAGCCACCGCGCCGAGCGGGTGGTCGTCGGGCACCAGACCCTTGGCCCGGAAGGTCGTCAGCACCGGGGCGTCCAGGCGTTCGGCAAGGGCGAGCAGCTCGGCCCGGGCACCGCGGGCGCCCTGGCCGACCACGAACACCGGCCGCCGCGCCTGGTCGAGCAGAGCGGCGGCCCGGGCGACGTCGTCGTCCGCGGGACGAGCGACACCCCGCCCGTAGCGACCGTCCGGCAGGCTCGCGGCCGCGTCGCTGGGCTGCTCCTGGACCTCGTCGGGCAGGACGAGGTGGGCGACCCCGCGCCCGTCCACGGCGTGCTTCACCGCGAGCGCCGCCAGCTCGGCGTGGTCGGCGCCGGCCTCCACCGTCGCGGTCGACACGGCGACGTCGCGGAAGACGGCGGACAGGTCGAGGTCCTGGAAGGCGCCCCGGCCGCGGGCCGACGACGGCACCTGTCCGGAGATCGCGACCACCGGCGCCCCGTCGAGCCGGGCGTCGTACAGGCCCGTGATGAGGTTGGTCGACCCCGGACCGGCGATCGCGAGGCAGGCAGCGGGGCGGCCGGTCAGCTTCCCGTAGGCGCTGGCCGCGAAGGCCGCTGCTCCCTCGTGGCGGATGCCGATGTAGCGCACCTCTCCCCGCTCCTCGGCCCGGCGCAGGGCGTCGGCGAAGCCGAGGTTGGAGTGGCCGACCATCCCGAAGACCGTGTCCACCCCGTGCGCGACCAGCGTCTCGACGAGGACGTCGGAGACGGTGCGGTGTCGTGCGGGCGGGACCGGGAGCCGCACGTAGGTCCCGTCGCCGCGCTCGTCGACGTCGTACGCCGCGACGGCGTCGCTGAAGCCCTCCGGAGGCTCGCCGCTGGTGGGGTCGTAGTCGTAGCCGTGCCAGGGACAGCGCAACCAGCCGTTCTCGATGGACCCCTCGCCGATGGGTCCTCCCTGGTGGGGGCACCGGTTCTCCAACGCCCCCAGCCGCCCGCCGCACCGGGTCAGCGCGACGGACCGTCCGTCGACCCACCGACGTCGAGACGCGACCCTCCTCCGGGAGATCGGCGGTGTCGACGCGGTGCCAGGCGGTCTCCGTCATCCTGACAGCGTCCACCGCACCCGCGGGGACCGGAAGGCTCGCCGCCCACCTGTCCCCGATCCGTAAGAAGTCGGCCGGTCGCCCGGCCCGGATCGCGCGCTAGCGTCCGGACATGACCGACCTCGTCGCGACCCGACGCTCGTTGCACACCGTCGCCGAGCTGCTGCTCGCCGGTCCCCAGCACGCGGTGCACGGCACCATCCGGCTGGCCGTCTGTCCCGGAGGCTTCGCGGCCGTGCGGGCACCGTACGCGTCGGTCGTCGGCACCGAGCTGCGGGTCGGCGACCGGGCCGTGGACCTCCCCGGTCGCACGGTCGCAGAAGTGGGCGAGGCCGCGGGCGTCGTACCCCTGACCCTGGCGGGCGTCTACGAGGACGGCTGCGGCCTCGACGAGACCCACCTGCTGCAGGTGGACCCGACGGCGGCCGCCGAGATCCACGCCGCCTTCGCCCGTGGTGACGCCGCGCTGGCCGCCTTCTGCCCGACCGCCGACCGGGTGCTGTGGCCCGAGCACTTCGACCTCGGGATCACCCTCGACGAGGTGAACTACGGCGTCTCCCCCGGGGACGGCTTCCTCCCCGAGCCCTACGCGTACGTCGGTCCGTGGCACCGCGACGGGTTGGTCGGCGACTTCTGGAACGCCCCGTTCGGGGCGGCGCGGCCGTTGCGCGAGATCCCCGACCTCGCTGGTTTCTACGCCGAAGGCGCAGCCCGGTCAGGCGGTGGAGCCTAGGGGACTCGAACCCCTAACCCCCTGCTTGCAAAGCAGGTGCGCTACCAATTGCGCCAAGGCCCCCGTGCTCAGCCGTACGACGGCCGAGCGGGTGATTCAGTTCTTGGGGAGCGTGTCGGTGGCCTCGGCCCACAGGGCCTGCTCGGCCTTGCTCTCCTGGAGCTTGCGACCGGCGATGACCAGGCCGAGCAGTCCGAAGACCGCGAGAAGAACCTTCTTCATGAACCGCTCCTCCTTCGAAGAAGCCCCGGTCCGCGGTGACCGCGGCCGGGGCTTTCCGTGGGCCTAAGAGGACTTGAACCTCTGACCCCCACATTATCAGTGTGGTGCTCTAACCGTCTGAGCTATAGGCCCGGGTGACTCGCCGATCTGGGTGGAAGCCCCTCGGCAGCGAGCCGAGGACAGACACTACCGGAGGGGGTGAGCGAGGGACAAAACGAGGGCGTCTCGATACGTCCTCGCCCAGCGGCTCGGACTACTCGACGAGCTTCGTCAGCTCAGGCGTCCTCGGCGAGGGTGATCTCGATGCCGCCGAGGAGGGCGGCCGACATGTTGTAGAGGAAGGCGACGAGGGTGGCTGCGGCGGTGATCAGGACGACGTCGATGGCCGCCACGAGCATGGTGAAGCCCAGGACGCGGCTGGTGCCGACGTAGTCCTCGATCCGGAAGGACGCGACGTCCTCGCCGCCGATGCCCTCCTGGATCGTGGAGTTGATCGAGTCCCACACGCCGGCGGCGCCGAGCACCTGCCACACCATCGCCACCGACACCACGGTGACGACGGCGAAGGCGATGGACAGCAGGAACGACGTCTTCATGACCGACCAGGGGTCGACCCGGGTCAGTCGCAGGCGGGCGCGGCGCGGGGCACGGCCCCGCGCCGGAGCACCCGGTACGCCGCCCGGCACAGCCGCGGGGACGGGCCCGGACGCCGAGGGCGCGCCGGCAGGGCGGCCGGCGGCGGCCGCCGGCCGGACCACGGTGTCCTCGACGCGCTCGGTCATCAGCTCTCACTCTCCCCGTCGGCCTCGTTCGTGCCCTCGGATCCCTCGATTGTGGCATCCGGAGCCTGAACCGACGATTCCGTCGAGCCCTCACCCACGGCGCCGGCACCCTCGGCGCCACCCTCGGCGGCACCGTCCTCGGCACCCTCCTCGGCGCCCTCGCTGTCGGCGTCCTTGGCCTCGACCGAGCGGGCGACGACGGCGACGGTGTCGTTGCCACGCAGGCTCACGAAGCGCACGCCCTGGGTGATCCGGCCCTTCGGCGCGATGTTGGCGTCGATGGGCGAGCGGACGACCTGGCCCGCAGCGGTGATGGCGAGGATCTCGTCGCCCTCGACGACGATGAAGGCGCCGACGAGGCGGCCCTTCTTCTCGTCGACCAGCTGCATCGCCTTGATGCCGGTGCCGGTGCGGCCCTGGACGCGGTACTCCTTGATCGGGGTCCGCTTGGCGTAGCCGGTGTCGGTGATGGTGAAGACGTACTGGACGTTGTCGTCGCTCTCCTCGCGCGCCGCGTCGTCGGCCCGGATGACCGACATGGAGAGGACCGCGTCCTCGTCGTACTTGAACTTCATGCCCGTCACGCCCGCCGTGGCCCGGCCCATCGGCCGCAGCGCCTCGTCGGTGGCGCGGAAGCGGATCGACTGCGCCTTCTGCGAGACGAGCAGGATGTCGTCCTCGACGTTGACCAGCTCGGCACCGATCAGCTCGTCGTCGTCGTGCTTGAAGTTGATCGCGATGACGCCGGCCTGGCGGGGGCTGTTGTAGTCGCCGAGGCGGGTCTTCTTGACCAGGCCCTTCTTCGTCGCGAGGACGAGGTACGGCGCCTGCTCGTAGTCACGGATCGCCAGCACCTGGGCGATGGACTCGTCGGGCTGGAACGACAGCAGACCGGCGACGTGGCCGCCCTTCGCGTCGCGCGAGGCCTCGGGCAGGTTGTAGACCTTGGTGCGGTAGACCCGCCCGGCCGTGGTGAAGAACAGCAGCCAGTGGTGGGAGGTGGTCGAGATGAAGTGGTCGACCACGTCGTCGCCGCGCAGCGACGCGCCGCGCACGCCCTTCCCGCCACGCTTCTGGGTGCGGTACTGGTCGGCGCGGGTCCGCTTGGCGTAGCCGCCGCGGGTGATCGAGACGACCTGGTCCTCGTCGGGGATCAGGTCCTCCATGGACATGTCGCCGGCGGCCGCGATGATCTGGGTACGGCGGTCGTCGCCGTACTTCTCGACGATCTCGCCGAGCTCGTCGACGACGATCTGCCGCTGCCGCGCGACGTTGGCGAGGATGTCCTTGAGGTCGGCGATCTCGAGCTCGATGGCGGCGAGGTCGTCGATGATCTTCTGGCGCTGCAGGGCGGCGAGGCGACGCAGCTGCATCTCGAGGATCGCGTCGGCCTGGAGCTCGTCGACGTCGAGCAGCTCCATCAGGCCCTGGCGCGCCTCGGCGACGTCGGGCGAGCGCCGGATGAGGGCGATCACCTCGTCGAGCATGTCGAGGGCCTTGACCAGGCCACGCAGGATGTGGGCCCGCTCCTCGGCCTTCTTGAGCCGGAACTCGGTGCGCCGCCGGATCACGTCGACCTGGTGCTCGACCCAGTTGCTGATGAACTGGTCGATGGTCAGCGTGCGCGGTACGCCGTCGACCAGCGCGAGCATGTTGGCCGAGAAGTTGGTCTGCAGCTCGGTGTGCTTGAGCAGGTTGTTGAGGACGACCCGGGCGACCGCGTCGCGCTTGAGCACGATGACGATGCGCTGGCCCACCCGCGAGGAGGTCTCGTTGCGCACGTCGCTGATGCCCTGCACCTTGCCGGCGTCGGCGAGCTCGGCGATCTTCACGAGCAGGTTGTCGGGGTTGACCATGTAGGGCAGGTCGGTGATGACCAGGAGGGTGCGCCCGGACTTGTCCTCGTCGACCTCGATGATCGCGCGCTGCGTGATCGAGCCGCGACCGGTGCGGTAGGCCTGCTCGATGCCCTCGCGCCCGACGATCAGCGCGCCGTTGGGGAAGTCGGGACCCTTGATCCGCTCGATGAGCGCGTCCTGCAGCTCCTCGCGCGTGGCGTCGGGGTGCTCGAGCGCCCAGGTGGCGCCGGCGGCGACCTCGCGCAGGTTGTGGGGCGGGATGTTGGTCGCCATGCCGACCGCGATGCCCGCGCTGCCGTTGACCAGCAGGTTGGGGAACCGGGCCGGCAGGATCGTCGGCTCCTCGGTCTTGCCGTCGTAGTTCGGGGTCATGTCGACGGTCTCTTCGTCGATGTCCCGGACCATCTCCATGGCCAGCGGTGCCATCCGGCACTCGGTGTACCGCATGGCCGCGGCGGGGTCGTTGCCCGGCGAGCCGAAGTTGCCCTGCCCGGCGACGAGCGGGTTGCGCATCACCCACGGCTGCGCGAGGCGCACCAAGGTGTCGTAGATCGCGGAGTCACCGTGGGGGTGGTAGTTACCCATGACGTCGCCGACGACGCGGGCGCACTTGTTGAAGCCGCGGTCGGGGCGGTAGCCGCCGTCGTACATGGCGTAGAGGACCCGGCGGTGCACGGGCTTGAGGCCGTCGCGCACGTCGGGCAGCGCCCGGCCGACGATGACCGCCATCGCGTAGTCGATGTAGGAGCGCTTCATCGACTCCTGGAGGTCGACCGGCTGGATCCGGCCGCCGCCCGCTCCGTCGCCGAGGTTGCTCTGCGTCTCAGTCACGATTGCTCTTTCTGGTTCGATCTATCGATGTCTAGGGCTGGCGTTAGAGACCTAGATATCGAGGAATCGGACGTCCTTGGCGTTGCGCTGGATGAACGAGCGCCGCTGCTCGACGTCCTCGCCCATGAGGATCGAGAAGATCTCGTCGGCCTGGGCCGCGTCCTCGAGGTTCACCTGCAGCAGCACCCGCTGGTCGGGGTCGAGCGTGGTCTCCCACAGCTCGTCGGCGTTCATCTCACCCAGACCCTTGTAGCGCTGGATCGGCGCTTCCTTGGGGAGCTTCTTGCCCTGCTCGAGGCCGTCGCGCATCACCGCGTCGCGCTCGGCGTCGGAGTAGACGAACTCGTGCTCGTGCGGCTTGTTCCACTTGATCCGGTACAGCGGCGGCTGGGCGAGGTAGACGTGGCCGGCCTCGATCAGCGGGCGCATGAACCGGAACAGCAGGGTCAGCAGCAGGGTGTTGATGTGGTGGCCGTCGACGTCGGCGTCGGCCATCAGCACGATCTTGTGGTACCGCAGCTTGTCGAGGTCGAACTCCTCGTGCACACCGGTGCCGAGCGCGGAGATGATCGCCTGGACCTCCTGGTTGGCCAGGACCTTGTCGATGCGCGCCTTCTCGACGTTGAGGATCTTTCCGCGGATCGGGAGGATCGCCTGGATCCGGTTCTCGCGGCCCATGACCGCCGAGCCGCCGGCCGAGTCACCCTCGACGATGAAGACCTCGCACTCCTCCGGGTTGCGCGAGCTGCAGTCGCGCAGCTTGCCGGGGAGACCGCCGCCGCCGAGCAGGCCCTTGCGGTTGCGGGCCAGGTCGCGGGCCTTGCGGGCCGCGATCCGCGCGGTCGCCGCGGCCTGCGCCTTGCGGATGACCTCCTTGCCCTCGTTCGGGTTCTGCTCCAGCCAGGCGCCGAGCTGGTCGTTGACGACCGACTGGACGAAGCCCTTGGCCTCGGTGTTGCCGAGCTTGGCCTTGGTCTGGCCCTCGAACTGGGGGTTGGAGATCTTCAGGCTGATGATCGCGGTGAGACCCTCGCGGATGTCGTCACCGGTCAGCCGGTCCTCCTTCTTCTTGATCAGGCCCCACTCCTCGCCCCACCGGTTGATCAGCGAGGTGAGCGCGGCGCGGAAGCCCTCCTCGTGGGTGCCGCCCTCGGGGGTGTTGATCGTGTTGGCGAAGGTGTGGACCGACTCGTTGTAGGACGACACCTGCCACTGCATCGCCAGCTCGAGGCTCATCGGGTTGGGGACGTCGTCGCCCGTGTCGGCCTCGGCCGCGATGATCGAGCTGACGGTGGTCTTGTTGCGGTTGAGGAAGTCGACGTAGTCGGCCAGTCCGCGCTCGTACTGGAAGACCTGCTCGAGCGCCTTGTGCCCGTCGACGTCGACGGCGTGCACCGCGGACGCGGCGGTGGCGACGCCGGCGGTCTCCTCGGCCGTGCCGTCCTCGACCGCGTCGGCGAGCTCCTCGGCCTTGGGCCGGGCGTCGCGCAGCTCGATGCGCAGGCCCTTGTTGAGGAAGGCCATCTCGCGGAACCGGGTCGAGATCGTCTCGAGGTTGTAGTCGGTGGTCTCGAAGATCTCCGGCGAGGCGAACCAGGTGACCGTCGTACCGGTGCGCTCGCCGTCCTCGAGGGGACGGACCTGGCGCAGGTCGAAGTCGGGGACGCCGAGGGAGAAGTCCTGCTCCCACAGGTAGCCGCGGTTCTTGATCTCCAGGCGCAGGCTGGTGGAGAGCGCGTTGACGACCGACGAGCCGACGCCGTGCAGACCACCGGAGACCTTGTAACCGCCGCCACCGAACTTGCCGCCGGCGTGCAGGACGGTTAGCGCGAGGGTCGCGGCCGGCAGCTCTTGGCCGGGCGCGGTGTCGGTCGGGATGCCGCGGCCGTTGTCGGACACGCTGACCGAGCCGTCGGGGTTGAGGGTGACCTTGATGGTGTCGCAGTAGCCGGCGAGCGCCTCGTCCACCGCGTTGTCGACGATCTCCCAGATCAGGTGGTGCAGACCGCGCTCACCGGTGGAGCCGATGTACATGCCGGGACGCTTGCGGACCGCCTCGAGACCCTCGAGAACCTGGATCGCCGAGGCGTCGTACTCGGGGGACTGGTCGTCAGTGGACACGCGGGACCTCATTCACTTTGGTCGTACGGAGCATGCCTGGCCGACTTTTGTCGAAGGCATGGCGAAGGCCGAGTCAGGCGTCCCGAGACGCGTTCCCGGCCGATGCCCCATTCTAGCCTTCTGAGGGCCTCAGGACACGCGTGGCGACGCGGTCAGGGGACAACGTCGGGTGAAATGTGGCCGCAGATGGCCCAGAAACAGGGCTCGGAGCGCCGAACAGGGGTGTCGCTGAGCCCCGGTACGTCGCCAGGCCTCCCGATCAGCCGTAGGTGTCGCGTGGGCCGCGGCTCCCGGGAGCCTTGCGGCGACCGTGCTTCCAGGTCGGCGCGTGCGGCCCGAGCACCTCGACCACGGTGACGGTGCCGGTGCCCAGCTCCTCGTTGAGCCGCCGGACGACGGTGGCCGCGAGCAGCTTGAGCTGGGTGGCCCAGGCGGTCGAGTCGGTGCGCACCACGAGGGTGCCGTCGGTGAGCGACTCGGGCGTGCTGTGGGCGCCGATCTCCGGTCCGACGATCTCGGCCCACCGCGCGAACACGCCCCGCACCTGCAGGTCCAGGCCCCAGCCTCGACCGTCGATCAGGCGGTCCACCTCGTTGCCCAGCCCCTGGGGGTCGCGGCCGTCGGGGTGGGCGCTGCTCAGCTGCGGCTCGGAGCGACCGGCCCGGCGTCGGAAGGAGTAGGTGCCGCCCTTGCCGGGGTTGACCCGCGGGAGGCGACGCGCGGGCGCCGCACTGGACCCGGCGGTGCCGAGCATCTGCGCCCGGGCCAGGTCGAGCCCGTCGGGACGGTGCTCGGCGACCTCCTCACCGACCTCCTCGCCGGTACCGGAGACCTCGTCGGGCTCAGCCACGGGTCACCTCTCCCGCCGCGACGTGGAAGGTCGCGCCCGCCAGCTCGACAGGTACGTCGGCCGGCACCGCCGCGGTGACCAGCACCTGCTCGGCACCCGCGACCAGCCCGGCGAGCTGCACCCGCCGCTCGGTGTCGAGCTCGGCGAACACGTCGTCGAGGATCAGGATCGGGTCGTCGCCGTCGGCCCGCAGCAGGTCGTACGACGCCAGCCGCAGCGCCAGCGCGAACGACCAGGACTCGCCGTGGCTGGCGTAGCCCCGCACCGGGAGTCGTTGGTCGTCGCCCGGGCCGAGGGTGAGCAGCAGGTCGTCGCGGTGCGGGCCGACGAGCGTCACGCCGCGGCCGATCTCGTCGGCCTGGCGGCGGGCGAGCTCGGCCCGGAACGCCTCCGGGGTCGGCTCCGGCACGGTCGGCTCGTAGCTGATCCGCGCGTCGTCGCGCGAGGCTCCGCGGGCGACGGCCTCGTAGGCCTTCCCGACGTACGGCGCCAGGTCGGCGCTCAGCGCGAGCCGGGCGCCGAGCAGCTCGGTGCCGGTCGCCACCAGGTGGTCGTCCCACACCGCCAGGGTCGCGAGCGCCGCGTCGCGACTGGAGCCGCGGGCGGCGTACAGCGTCTTGAGCAGGGTGTTGCGCTGCTTGAGCACCCGCTCGTGGTCGGAGATCAGGCCGGCGTAGCGCGGGGTGCGCAGCACCAGCAGGTCGTCGAGGAAGCGGCGCCGGCCGCCGGGGTCGCCCTTGACCAGTGCGAGGTCCTCGGGGCTGAACACGACGGTGCGGACGATGCCGGCGAGCTCGCGCACCCGCGGCAGCGGCGATCGGTTGATCCGGGCCCGGTTGGCCTTGCCGGGGTTGAGCTCGACCTCGAGGACGGCGGTGCGCCCCTCGCGGACCACGGCCGCGCGGATGATCGCCTGGTCGGCGCCGGCGCGGATCAGCGGGGCGTCGGTGGCGACCCGGTGCGAGGACAGCCGGGAGAGGTAGTCGACCGCCTCGACCAGGTTGGTCTTGCCCTGGCCGTTGCGCCCGACGAAGGCGGTGACGCCGGGTTCGAGCTCGACGTCGACGGTGGCGTAGGACCGGAAGTCGTGCAGGCTCAGCCGTGCGACGTGCATGTCTTCACCTCCCTCGACCCGCTCACGTGACGATTCTCCCCCGAACCCACCCCGGTTGGGGGTTTGCGCGTGGCCCGAGAACCCTAGGCTGACCCGCATGACGCAACCACCCACCCCTCCCTACGGCGGCTCGGACCCCTACGGCCAGCAGCAGCCGCCCCAGCAGCCTCCGGCGGGCTACGGCCAGCCGCAGTACGGCGCCTACGGCGCTCCGGGCGTGCCGGGGCAGCCCGGGGGGCAGCCCGGGTACGGCGCCGCGCCGAGCGGGCCGTTCTTCATCAACTACCTGGGCCAGGACCAGGGTCCGATCGAGTTCGGTCAGCTCGCGCAGATGGCCGTCGCCGGCCAGATCAAGCCCGACACCGCGGTGCGCACGGCCGACAGCCAGCAGTACTGGCTCGCCAAGGACGTCCCCGGCCTCTACTCCGACAAGGAGTGGCTGACCACCGTGCTGCTGTCGTGGCTGGTCGGGACCTTCGGCGTCGACCGGTTCTACCTCGGCTACACCGGCCTCGGCGTCGCGAAGCTGCTCACCTGCGGCGGCCTCGGCATCTGGGCGATCATCGACCTCGTCCTGGTCCTGCTGCGCAAGGTCCCCGACGCGCAGGGCCGGCCGCTGCGCTGATGTCGACCACCCACGCGCCGGCGACCCGGCGGCTCGCGAGCTCCGAGCTCGTCGCGGCCGCCGGGGTCGCCGCGCTGGGCGTGAGCGCGCTGCTCTCGCCCGACCACATCGAGGACGGGCCGGTCATCTGCCCGTTCCGCCGGATGACCGGACTCCCCTGTCCCGGCTGCGGACTGACCCGCTCGTGGACCTACCTCACCCACGGCTGGTGGCAGGACTCGCTGCAGGCCAACGCGTTCGGGCCGCTGCTCGCGCTGGTCGTCGTCGTCCTCGCGGTGCTCGCCGTCCGGGCACGGGTACGACGTGCGCCGGCCCCCTCGCTCGACCGCCTGGTCAAGCACCCGCTCTCGGTCGTCGTCATCGTCGGATGGCTCGGCTGGGCGTTCGTCCGCGCGGTCCTCGCCATCTGACCCGCCCGACGATCAAGCGTCGGGGTTCGCCTCTCCACCCGGGGGCGGATCGGTGTGGACCGCGTGCCCGCCGAACTGGTTGCGCATCGCGGCGATCGCCTTCATCGCCGGGCTGTCCGTCTGGCGCGAGGTGAACCGAGCGAACAGCGACGACGCGATCACGTGCATCGGCACCGCGTTGTCGATCGCGGCCTGGACCGTCCAGCGGCCCTCGCCGGAGTCGTCGGCGTACCCGCGCAGCGCCTCGAGGTGCTCGTCGTCCTCGATCGCCTCGGTCAGCAGGTCGAGCAGCCAGGACCGGATCACGGTGCCGTGGCGCCACGACTCGAAGATCGCGGGCACGTTCTCGACGATGTCGACCTTCTCGAGCAGCTCCCAGCCCTCGGCGTAGGCCTGCATCATGGCGTACTCGATGCCGTTGTGGACCATCTTGGCGAAGTGCCCCGCGCCCGGGGTCGGGCCGGCGTGGACCGCCCCGCCCTCCTCGGGCTTGAGCGCGTCGAAGGCGGGCTGGACCTTCTCGATGTCGGAGGCGGCGCCGCCGTACATCAGGGCGTAGCCGTTCTCCAGGCCCCAGACGCCGCCCGAGACGCCGCAGTCGACGAAGCCGATGCCCTTCTCGGCCAGCGACGCGGCGTTGATCGCGTCGTCGGTGTACTTGGAGTTGCCGCCGTCGACGACCAGGTCGCCCTCACCGAGCAGGTCCTTGAGCTCGGCGATCGTGGAGCGGGTCGGGTCGCCGGCCGGGACCATCACCCAGACGACCTTCGGCGCGGGCAGCGCCTCGACCATCGCGGCCAGGCTGTCGACGTCAGCCAGGTCGGGGTTGCGGTCGTAGCCGACCACGGTGTGGCCGGCGTTGCGCAACCGGGTGCGCATGTTGCCGCCCATCTTTCCGAGTCCGACGAGTCCGATGTGCACGGCGGTTCTCCCTCCGGTTGGCAGTGCGATGGGCGGTGCTGCGGTCAGTGCTGCGGGCGGTGTGGCCGGGGTCAGCTGAGCAGGCGGCGCGGCATCAGCAGGTAGCGGAAGGACCCGCCGTCCTCGGCCTCGCCCTGGTCACCGGTGCCGCTGATGACGACCGGCTTCGAGGCCTGCGTGAAGGCCAGCTCGACCACGGGCTGGTCGATGGCGGTGAGGCCGTCGAGCAGGAAGGTCGGGTTGAAGCCGGTGACCAGGTCGTCGCCCTCGATCTGCGCGGACACCGACTCGGAGGCCTGGGCGTCGTCGCCGGACCCGGCGTCGAGGACCAGCGCCCCGTCACGGAAGCTCAGCTGGACCGCCGTGTTGCGGTCGGCGACGAGCGAGACGCGCTTGACCGACTCGATCAGCTCCTGGCGGTCGATCCGCGCAACGGTGAGCTTCTCGTTGGGGAACAGGCTGCGGACCTTGGGGAACTCGCCGTCGAGCAGGCGGGTCGTGGTGCGTCGTACGCCGCCCGGGCCGGTGCCCTCGAAACCGATGATGCCGTCGCCCGAGCCGGACGCGGACAGCGCGATGGTGACCTCGGGCCCGGCGGTCAGCGACTTCGCGGTGTCGCCGAGCACCTTCGCCGGGACGAGGGCGGCGAGGGTGGCGTCCGGGGTGCCCGGGTTCCACGCGAGCTCGCGCTGCGAGAGACGGAACCGGTCGGTCGCGAGCAGCGCGATCGTCGAGCCCTCGATCTCGAGGCGGACGCCGGTGAGCACCGGCAGCATGTCGTCGCGGCCGGCGGCGGTGACCGCCTGGGCGACCGCGTGGGCGAACGCGTCGCTGGACACGGTGCCGGTCGCGGCGGGCATCTCGGGGATCGTCGGGTAGTCCTCGACCGGCAGCGTCTGCAGCGAGAACCGCGACGAGCCGCAGGTCAGCGAGACCCGGGCGCCGTCGAGCACCAGGTCGACGGGCTTGTTGGGAAGGCTGCGGCAGATGTCGGCGAGGAGGCGGCCGCTGACCAGCGCCTTGCCCTCGTCGCTCACCTCGGCCGCGAGCGTCGCACGTGCGGAGGTTTCGTAGTCGAACGTCGAGAGGACCAGGCCGTCGTTGCCCGCCTCGATGAGCAGTCCCGCGAGCACGGGCGCGCTGGGCCGGACGGGCAGGCTGCGCGCAGCCCAGGCGACGGCGTCGGCGAGGACGTCGCGGTCGACACGGAACTTCACGTCGTCGTACCTCTCACGTGGTTGTTGGGAGTTGCATCCTGCCACGTCGTCCCTGAGGGCGGGACGGCGAGGGAACGATCAGGCACTCATCCACAGATCGGAGGTCCGGAGGAGTTCCGGCGATCGAGGTCCGCATGTAGTCACGGAGTGGTCATAGCGGTGGTGGAAACTGTGGAGAACCGGTGTTTGCGCAGGTGAGCGGCCAGTTGACCGGTGGATGACGGCTGTGGACGAAATCGTGAATCACAAGGATCGATGTGCACCCAGCGACCGGTGTGGACGGGCGCGCCGGTGCCTCCACGGAATCCTCCCCGTGTAGTTCTCACAATTCCGCAGGTTCTCTCCACAGGAATCGTGATCACGGGCTCAGCCCTGGCGGGCCTGCATCTTCACCCGGTTCGTCAGCTCGCTGACCTGGTTGAAGACCGCGCGGCGCTCGCCGAGGAGCTGGTTGATCTTCCGCTCGGCGTACATGACGGTCGTGTGGTCGCGGTTGCCGAACTGCGCGCCGATCTTCGGCAGGGACAGGCCGGTGAGCTCGCGGCACAGGTACATCGCGATCTGCCGGGCCATCACCAGGTGCCGCCCGCGGCTGGGGCCGGTCAGCTCGTCGATCGAGAGCCCGAAGTACGCCGCGGTCTGCGCGATGATGAGCGAGGCGGTGATCTCCGGCTCGCCGCCCTCGGGGATCAGGTCCTTGAGCACGATCTCGGCCAGGGTCATGTCGACGTCTTGGCGGTTGAGGTTGGCGAAGGCCGTCACCCGGATCAGGGCGCCCTCGAGCTCGCGGATGTTGGTCTGGATCTTGCTCGCGATGAACTCCAGCACGTCGGACGGCGCCGTGAGCCGGTCCATCGCCGCCTTCTTGCGCAAGATCGCGATCCGCGTCTCGAGGTCCGGCGGCTGCACGTCGGTGATCAGGCCCCACTCGAACCGGTTGCGCAGCCGGTCCTCCAGCGCTTCGAGCCGCTTGGGTGGACGGTCGGAGGTCAGCACGATCTGCTTGTTGGCGTTGTGGAGCGTGTTGAAGGTGTGGAAGAACTCCTCCTGGGTCTGGGTCTTGCCCTCCAGGAACTGGATGTCGTCGATGAGGAGGACGTCCACGTCGCGGTACTTCCGCTTGAACCGGTCCTGCCGGTCGTCGCGGATCGCGTTGATGAACTCGTTGGTGAACTCCTCGCTCGACACGTAGCGCACCTTGGAGCCGGCGTAGATCGTGCGGACGTAGTGCCCGATCGCGTGCAGCAGGTGGGTCTTGCCGAGACCGGACTCG
Source organism: Nocardioides kongjuensis (assembly GCF_013409625.1). Taxonomy (NCBI): domain Bacteria; kingdom Bacillati; phylum Actinomycetota; class Actinomycetes; order Propionibacteriales; family Nocardioidaceae; genus Nocardioides; species Nocardioides kongjuensis. Next base: position 4,117,879 of record NZ_JACCBF010000001.1, on the reverse strand, counting down.
CCGTAGACCAGCAGCGGGTTGTAGCTGCGGCCCGGCGCCTCGCTCACCGCGACCGCGGCGGCGTGGGGGAACCGGTTGGACGAGCCGATGACGAACGTCTCGAACGTGTACTTGGGGTTGAGCCGGGACTCGCCGCTCGGCGTGGCCGGCGGTGCGCTCGGCGAGGGCATGGCGCCCAGGTCCGGCGGCAATGTCGACGAGTCGACAGGGAGATTTGTCGACATGGCGACTTGTCGATCCTGCGGCTCGACGGGCGCGACGTCCTCGCGCGGGCGCTCGTACGCGGGCGCGGACTCGAAGGTCTCGTAGCCGGCCGGCTCCCCGTAGGAGGGGCCGGTCTCGTACGTCGAGGAGGCGCTCACCTCTGCCCCGAGCTCGTGGCGCAGGGAGCTGTCGACGGTGACCGCGAGCTGGACGTCGTGGCCGAACCGCTCGGTCAGCGCGTCCTCGAGCTCGCCGCGCAGCCGGCCCTCGAGACGCTTGCGGGTGAAGTCGTCGGGGACGGCGACGATCGCGGTGGTGCCGTGGAGGGTCACCGGACGGCTGGCCTGGAGCCAGGCGCGCTGGTGGGTCTGCAGCTCGCCGACCACCGTCGTCCACTCGTGGACGAGGCGCGCGGTCGCCGGATCGACGGGCGGGGTGTCCGGGGCCGTGGTGCTGGTCTCGTCCTGGGGCTGATCCGGGTTGCCGGTCACGCCACTCCCTCTCGCTCGTCTGTCTGCGGCGGAGCCGGACCGCGTCAGGTCGACGCTGGCTCCACAGGTTTGTCCACAGGTTGTGAACTCTTGCATCATTGGGCTGACAATGCCGAACCGAGGCCTGTCCGGCTCGTCCTCGGCTCACCGTTTGCGCAGGTCAGCAGCACTTTTCCGAGATGGAGAGAGCAGCTGTGCGACGAACGTCGACCGAGGGTGGCCGGCACCGGCGGGGAATCCCGGATCCGTCGAACCTAACCGCCCGGGCGGCTGTGGATCAACCCGCTATCCACAGGTTTTGACCTCGCTCACCGGTGAGGTGTCCCCCAGTGCTCCGGACGCCGTCGGTTTGACCCCCGATCCGGCGTCCGCGTACCGTTGATTGGTCAAACCGGTGTCGACCGGTGCCGCATGTCCACGACGCCCCGGATCCACCGGTCATCGTGGCTGCGCGGTGCCGGCCGACGCGCTGTGCGGCTCCCGATCGGAGCTCGCTACGAGGCTGCCGGTGACCCTTCCCGACATCTGCATCATCCTGAGAGGCCGATCGTGAGCAAGCGGACGTACCAGCCCAACAACCGACGTCGCCACAAGGTGCACGGTTTCCGACTGCGCATGCGCACCCGCGCCGGTCGCGCCATCCTGGCGAACCGTCGCCGGAAGGGCCGCTCGAGCCTGTCCGTCTGAGGACGGACCAGCGTGTCCGCCCAGCGGTTCCCGTGGGGCTGACGTGCTCGCTGCCGACCAGCGGCTGACCGAGCCGGACCTGTTCCGGACCGCCAGTCGCAAGGGTCGTCGTGCCGGCTCGCGCACCCTCGTCGCCCACCTGCTGCTCCCTGGCGAGCAGCAGGTTGTCGGCATGTCCGGGGACCGTGCGCTGCCGGCTCGTCCCGCCCGGGCGGGCTTCGTGGTCAGCAAGGCCGTCGGCAACGCCGTCGTCCGCAACCGCGTGAAGCGGCGGCTGCGGCACGCCGTGCGCCCGGCGCTCGTGGGAATCCCCGCGGGCTCCGTGCTGGTGGTGCGCGCACAGCCGGCCGCTGCCGAGGCGTCCTACGCGGAACTGGGCGAGGACCTCGCACGTTGTCTGGACCGGGTGACCTCGCAGGGGCACGCAGCCGGTCAGGAGGCGCGATGAAGTGGTTGCTCATCGGCCTGGTGCGCGGCTACCAGCTCCTCATCAGCCCGCTGCTGGGTCCGACCTGCCGCTACTACCCGTCGTGCTCGGCGTACGCCGTGCAGGCGCTGCAGGTGCACGGCGCGTTCCGCGGCACCTGGCTCGCGGTCCGGCGGCTGCTGCGCTGCCACCCCTGGTCCCCCGGCGGCGTCGACCACGTCCCGCCGCGGCGCGGCCACGTGCACGACGAGCACTCCCCCGCGCGTCCACCCACGGGTGCTGAGCGCGACCTTGAACTCCGCCCGGCGACCGCCGGGCGTCACCCCTTCCAGCAAGGAGCCTGATTCGTGGGCATCATCGGCGACATCGGCCACTTCATCATGGTGCCGCTGTACTACATCATCTCGGCGGTGCTCCTCGGCTGGCACAAGCTGTTCACGGTGCTCGGCCTCGACGCCAAGGGCGGCCTGTCCTGGGCGCTGTCGATCATCGGCCTGACCCTCGTCATCCGCGCGGCCCTGATCCCGCTGTTCGTCAAGCAGATCAAGTCCAGCCGCAACATGCAGCTGCTGCAGCCCAAGGTGAAGGAGCTGCAGAAGAAGTACGGCCACGACCGGCAGAAGCTGGCCGAGGAGACGATGAAGCTCTACAAGGACGCCGGGACCAACCCGTTCGCGTCCTGCCTGCCGATCCTCCTGCAGATGCCGATCTTCTTCGCGCTGTTCCGCCTGCTCTCCGGTGCCACCAAGAGCGACAAGCCGCACGGCTTCCTCACCGTGGAGAAGGCCCACGAGTTCGGCGAGTCCAAGCTCTTCGGCAGCCTGCCGATCAACGGCAACTTCTGGGAGTCGCGCACCTGGGGCGAGACCCCGAACACCGCGGTCATGGTCATCGCGGCGATCCTGGTGCTGGCGATGACGGCGACCACCTTCACCACCCAGCGTCAGCTGATGGCCAAGAACATGCCGGCCGAGGCGATGAGCGGTCCGTACGCGCAGCAGCAGAAGATGCTGCTCTACATCCTCCCGGTGGCCTTCGGTCTCGGTGGCATCGCGTTCCCGATCGGTGTCCTCCTCTACTGGACGACCTCGAACCTGTGGACCATGGGCCAGCAGTTCTACGTCATCCGCAACAACCCGGCGCCCGGCACGCCCGCCTTCAAGGCCAAGCAGGACCGCGACAAGGCCAAGGCCGCCCGGCACGGCCACACCGTGACCGAGACGATCACCGAGGCCGCCCCGGAGCCGGAGCAGCGGCCCAGCACGCGCCAGCAGCCCAAGCGGCAGAGCCGTGCCCAGCGCAAGACCACGCCGAAGCCGGGCGGCGCAGCCGCCGGCGGCGGCGCCAAGAACCCGTCGGCCGACTGGGAGAGCTACGACCCCGAGGCCGCAACCGAGAAGAACGAGGGAGACACCAAGTGAGCGCCGAGACCGAGACCGGTACCGAGGTCGTGACCGAGGCCGAGGAGAGCGTCGAGGCCGACCAGGCCGACGACGTCCAGGCCGACGACGTCCAGGACGACGCCCCCGCCGGCGAGGGCGACCGCATCTCCCGCCTCGAGCAGGAGGGCGACATCGCCGCCGACTACCTCGAGGAGCTCCTCGACATCGCCGACCTCGACGGTGACCTCGACATCGACGTGGAGGCCGACCGTGCCGCCGTGTCGATCGTCGGTGCCGACCTGAGCCAGCTGGTCGGTCGCGACGGCAAGGTCCTCGAGGCGCTGCAGGAGCTCACCCGCCTGGCGGTCTACCGGGAGACCGGTGAGCGGTCGCGGCTGATGCTCGACATCTCCGGCTTCCGTGCGGACAAGCGGACCCGGCTGACGCAGCTCGGCACCGAGACGGCCGCCGAGGTCGCCAAGACCGGCGAGCCCGTCTCGCTGGAGCCGATGTCCCCCTTCGAGCGCAAGATCGTGCACGACGCGGTCGCCGCCGCCGGACTGCGCTCGGAGTCCGCCGGTGTCGAGCCGCGGCGCTACGTCGTGGTCCTGCCGGCCTGACAACCCCCGGTCGACGTTTCACGTGAAACAAGACGACGACACCACACCCCCGGTGTCCCCCGGCCCTGAGGGCCAGGCGGACCCGGGGGTGCTGCGTGCTGCCCTTCCCGCTCCCCCGGCGATCCTGGCGGAGGTCTTCTCCGCCGATCGCCTCGATCTCGTGCTGGCGTACGCCGACCTGCTGGCGACCGATGGTGTCGTCCGCGGCCTGATCGGCCCCCGCGAGACTCCCCGGCTCTGGGAGCGCCACCTGATCAACTGCGGCCTGCTGGCCGCGGCCCTGCCCGCCGACGCCACGGTTGCCGACGTCGGGTCCGGAGCGGGCCTGCCCGGCCTGGTTCTCGCGATCGCCCGCCCTGACGTGCAGGTGACGCTGATCGAGCCGCTGCTGCGCCGGACGACCTTCCTGGAGGAGGCCGTCGAGCGGCTCGGCCTCGACAACGTCACCGTGATCCGGGGCCGCGCCGACGCGGTCCACGGCGTCGCGACGTACGACGTCGTCACGGCCCGTGCCGTCGCCGCCCTCGACAAGCTGGCGACCTGGTGCATGCCCCTCGTGGCTCCCGATGGCGCTCTGCTCGCGATGAAGGGCACCAGCGCGGCCGGGGAGGTCGCCGAGGCCGAAGCGGTCACCCGGCGGCTGGGGTGCGCCCCCGCTGTCGTGGAGGAGCTCGGTGCGGAGCTCGCCGCCGACGGCGCCGTCGAGCCGATCCGCATCGTCCGTCTGTCGTGGGCCGATCCGGCCCGCGTATCGTTGCCGCTTCGTGGCCAGCGTGGTTCTCGGGGATCACGCGGTGGCTCGACGCGAAGGAAGAGGAGGAAGTCGTGAGCGACTCGTTGGGTCCTGGTCCCGGGTTTTCCACCGGTCCGGAGGCGGGTGCTGAGCGTGAGTCTCCACAGAACGCCCCAAGTTATCCACAGGCTGCCCCGGAAGGGACCGTAGTGACCGAGGACCACGTTTCACGTGAAACCGGGGCTGTCGATACGGAAGGCGTTTCACGTGAGACGGCCACCGTGTCCTCCTCTGCTCCCCTGACCGCCGCACAGCTCGCCGAGCGCGCTGCCGGCTACGACGACGACCTGACTCCACTGGCTCGCGCGGCCCAGGCCACGGTGATGGTCCGTGCGGGCATCCCACAGGAGCAGCTGAGCCGTCCGTCGGAGACCCGGGTCTTCGTGGTCGCCAACCAGAAGGGTGGCGTCGGCAAGACCACCTCGACCGTCAACCTCGCGGCCGCCCTGACGCAGCTCGGACAGCGCGTGCTGGTGATCGACCTCGACCCGCAGGGCAACGCCTCGACGGCCCTCAACATCGAGCACCGCCAGGGCACCCCGTCGTCGTACGAGCTCCTGGTCGACGGCGTCGCCATCTCCGACATCTCCCAGCCGTGCCCCGACGCGGCCGGCCTGTGGGTGGTCCCCGCGACCATCGACCTGGCCGGTGCCGAGATCGAGCTGGTCAGCGTCGTCGCCCGCGAGCAGCGGCTCAAGAAGGCCCTCGACGCCCACCCGCGGATCGGCACCGCCGAGGCCGTCGGGGAGGACCGCTTCGACTACGTCTTCATCGACTGCCCGCCCTCGCTCGGCCTGCTCACCTTGAACGCGCTCGTCGCGGGTGCGGAGATGCTCATCCCGATCCAGGCGGAGTACTACGCCCTCGAGGGCCTCGGCCAGCTGCTCGCGACCGTCGACATGGTGCGCGCCCACCTCAACCCGGAGCTCGCCGTGTCGACCATCGTGCTGACGATGTACGACGCCCGCACGCGTCTGGCCGCCGGTGTCGCCACCGAGGTGCGCGAGCACTTCGGCGACCAGGTGCTCAAGACCGCGATCCCCCGCTCGGTGCGGGTGTCCGAGGCGCCGTCGTACGGTCAGACCGTGATGACCTACGACCCGGGCTCGCCGGGAGCACTCAGCTACCTCGAAGCAGCGCGCGAGATCGTCGTCCGAGGGAGTCTCTCGTGAACGCGCAGGCCCCCCGCCGCGGCCTCGGCCGCGGCCTCGGCTCGCTGATCCCCACGGCCCCGCCGACGCCCGTACCTGCCCCGGCCGGAGGCGAGGATGTCAACCCTGGCGCCCAGAATTCGGACTTTGCCACTGGAGCCTCTTCCAGCGCTCCGGTGGCACCTGGGTCCACCGGCTCGACGAACGGCGCTCAGAACGCGGATTCGGTTCTCCAGCCCGTCGACGGTGCCTACTTCGCCGAGCTGCCCGTCGAGCAGATCTCGCCGAACGCGGTCAACCCGCGGACCGTCTTCGACGAGGAGGCGATGGCCGAGCTGGTCCACTCCATCAAGGAGATCGGCCTCCTCCAGCCCGTCGTGGTGCGCAAGACGGGCACCGACAGCTACGAGCTGGTCATGGGCGAGCGCCGCTGGCGCGCCACCCAGGCCGCCGGCCTCGGCACGATCCCCGCGATCGTGCGCGAGACCGACGACACCGACATGCTCCGCGACGCGCTGCTGGAGAACCTGCACCGCAGCAACCTGAACCCGCTCGAGGAGGCGGCGGCCTACCAGCAGCTGCTCGAGGACTTCTCCTGCACCCACGACGAGCTGGCCCAGCGGATCGGCCGCTCGCGCCCGCAGATCAGCAACACCCTGCGCCTGCTCAAGCTCTCCCCCGCCGTCCAGCGCCGGGTCGCCGCGGGCGTGCTGTCCGCCGGCCACGCCCGTGCCCTCCTGGGGGTCGGGGACAGCGAGCAGCAGGACCGCCTGGCCCAGCGCGTGATCGCCGAGGGCATCTCGGTGCGTGGCCTCGAGGAGATCGTCGCGGTCGGCGACGGCACCACCGGTACGCCGCCCCGCCCGCGCCGCGCCAAGCCGCAGGCCCCCGGGCTGGGCGAGCTGTCCGAGCGGCTCGGCGACCGGCTGGAGACCCGGGTCAAGATCGACCTGGGCAAGGCCAAGGGCAAGATCTCGATCGAGTTCGCCAACACCGGCGACCTGCAGCGCATCGTCGACCTGATCGACCCGCGCAACCGGAACGACCGCCCGATCTGACCGACGCCGGATGTCCCGACCAGGGCGCGACCACCTCGGTGGTCGCGCCCTGTTTCACGTGGAACCCGGTGACGCGGGCGCCCCGTGGCCATTTGTCGACAAGGCGACAGATCGATATGCCGATATATCGCGAAATCGACACGCGATCTGTGAGGCTGCTGTGATCGTCGCGCCGGCGCCGTGTGAGGCTGGGGCGCGACGCTGGACGGGCCGGCGAGATCCGCCGCGCACCCAGCAGAACGGAACCCCATGAACATCCTGCGCACCCGCCGCTCCGCCGCCCTGGCGGGGTCCCTGGTCCTCTCGCTCGGCGCCCTCGCCGCCTGCGGGGTCGAGGACGACGCCCCGGTGCAGGCGCGCCCCGGCGCCGGGTCAGGTACGACGGCCGCCACCGATCCGGCCGTCGCGGCCCGGGCCGCGGTGACCTACATCCTCGACTGCGTCGGTGAGCCCGTGGCCAGTCCGGCGTCGGTCACCGTCGCCTGCGCCGACGGCAACCAGAGCCTGACCGACCTGGCCTGGACGGACTGGGGCGCGGACGAGGCGACGGCGACCGGGACGCTCGTGGCCAACGACTGCGACCCGAGCTGCGCGGAGGGCACCGACGTGAGCGTGCCGGCCAAGGTCGTGGTCTCGGACATCGTCGAGGGCGAGGCGTCGGCGACGTACGGGAGGATCACCATCACCGTCCGGGGCCCGGTCCCTGACGGGATGCAGGCCCGGCAGACCTACCCGCTGCAGACGGTGGACCCGGTCGACCCCGAGCTGGGCCCCGGCTCCTGAAAGCCGACCACGACCTCGGCGCCGCCGGTGGGTGGGTTCCTCATCGTCACCGTGGCGCCGAGGGCCCGGGCCTGGCCCTGCACGATGGTGAGGCCCAGGCCGGTGCCCTGGCCGGCGCTGTGGAACCGGATCGCGCCGGCGGCCAGCACGTCGGCGGGGAAGCCCGCTCCCCCGTCGCGCACGACGACCCGTGGCCCGTCCACCCGCAGCTGCGTCAGTCCGCCACCGTGCCGCTCGGCGTTGGCGACCAGGTTGGTGACGATCCGCTCGACCCGGCGCGGGTCGACCAGCACGTCGGCGTCGCGGACGACTGACGCGCCGGGGACCAGGGAGCCGAGCCGGTGCACCGACAGGGCGACCTCCTCGGCGCCGCTGTCGAGACGGGCCACCTCGAGCAGGTCCTCGACCAGGCGGCGCAGCCGGGCGACCAGGGCGCGGGTCAGGTCGGTGGTCTCGCCGGGCGGCAGCAGCTCGCTGGCGCTGACGAGTGCGGCGACCGGGGTGCGGAGCTCGTGGGCGACGTCGGCGGAGAACGCTTGTTCCACGTGGAACCTTCGCTCTAGGGCGTCGGCCATGGCGTCGACGGCCCGGGACAGGGCGGCCACCTCGTCGCGGCCGCCGACGGTGCAGCGCGCCGTGCCGCCGTGGCTGATCACCTCGGCCGCGCCGGCTGCCCGTCGCAATCGACGGCTCAGCCCAGCACCCACGAGCAGCCCCACCAGTGCGGTCAGCGGCAGCACCGCACCGGCCGCGACCAGCATCCGCCGCCGCAGGGAGGCGCGGGCCGCCCGCACCGGCCCGTCGTCCAGCGCCACGCTCGCGACCCGGTCGGACGACAGGCGCCGGGCCGCCCACATCCGGTCGTCGGCGTAGTACGTCGCCGCCCGGTCCTCCCCTGCGGCCGGCAGGGAGGCCCGGAGCGGACCGGGCACCCGGGCCGGGTCCAGGGACAGGTCGTAGCGCAGCGTGGAGGTGACCTCGAGGACCGCGATCCCGGCGTCGAGCTCGGTCAGCGCCTGGGTGCGCAGCCGGTCGCGGGCGTCCACGGCCGACTGGTGGTCGACGACCACGCCGACGCCCACGAGGGTCGCCGTGGCGGCGCCGACCACGGCGACGGTGATCCGGGTCCGCAGCGAGTGCCGCCAGCCGGCCGGTGCGGAGGGCACGGTCAGGCCCGCGCCATCTTGTAGCCCGCGCCCCGCACGGTGACCACCTGCTCGGCGCCGATCTTGGCGCGCAGCCGCTGCACGGTCACGTCCACGACGTGCGGGTCGCCCCAGGTGGCACTCCCCCAGACCAGCTCGAGCAGCCGGGTGCGGCCGAGCACGATGCCGGCGTTGTCGAGGAACGCGGTGAGCAGCCGGAACTCCGTGGCCGACAGCTCCACCGGTACGCCGTCGCGCTCGACCGTCATCCCGTCGACGTCGACGCGCAGCCCGTCGCGCTCGACGACCCGCGCAGGAGCCGAGCCACCGCGCCGGCGCAGCAGCGAGCGCAGCCGCGCCTCCAGCACGTCGCCGTCGAACGGCTTCACGACGTAGTCGTCCGCTCCGGCGTCGAAGCCGACGACCTGGTCGCGGGGCAGGTCACGGGCGGTGAGCAGCAGCACCGGCAGGTCGCCGTCGGCCCGGATCCGCTCGGTCAGCCGCAGCCCGTCCAGCTGGGGCAGCACCACGTCGACGACGGCGAGGTCCACCGGCTGGGTGAGGTACGTCGTCCACCCGGCCTCGCCGTCGGCAGCGGTGACCACGCGGAAGCCGCGTGACTCGAGGACCAGCCGTGTCGTCGTACGCAGGTCGTCGTCGTCCTCGACCAGCAGGACCAGCGGCGACTCCACGACGACGGTGTCAGCCGGCCTTCTTGGCGGCCCGCTTGGCGGCCCGGGCCCGCAGCTCGGCCTTGTCGAGCGCGTCGGCCTCGTCGGGGGTGGGGGCGGAGCCGCCGAAGCGGGCGGGCGTCCACCAGCTGCCGGGCGCCTTCTCGGCCTCGGGGTACTCGGCGATGACCTCGTCGAGCATCCGCTGCATGACGGCGCGCAGCTCGGCGGTCTCGGCCTCGACGTCCTCGCCGGTGGGGTGCAGCGGCTCGCCGACCTTGACGATGATCGTCTTGGCCGAGCGCGAGAAGTCCTTCGGGTGGTCCTTGGTCATCAGCCGGTGCGCGCCCCAGACGATGACCGGGATGAGCGGTACGCCGGCGTCGGCGGCGATCCGCGCGGCACCGGACTTGAGCTCCTTGATCTCGAAGGAGCGCGAGATCGTGGCCTCGGGGTAGATGCCGACGACCTCGCCGGCCTTGAGGTAGGCCAGCGCGTCCTTCATGGCCTGCACGCCGGAGGAGCGGTCGACCCGGATGTGGTGGAAGGACCGGAGCAGGTGACCCACGCCCGGCGCGTCCATCATCTCCTTCTTGATCATGAACCGGACCAGCCGCTTCTGCGGCTCGGCACCCGCGCCGGCGTAGATGAAGTCGATGTAGCCGGTGTGGTTGATCGCCATCAGCGCGCCGCCCTTGCGGGGCACGTTCTCCGAGCCCGACACGACCACCTTCTGCCGCATCAGCTTGAAGAGCACCTTGGCGGTGACGATGACGGGCGGGTAGGTGATGTCGAGCATGGCCAGATTCTGACAGGCGGCCGGTGTCCGGCCCAGACGGTGCCGGGTGGTGAGCGTCAGCGGCGGGCGGCGAGGAAGTCCGCGATCCGGCCGATCGCCTCCTCGAGCACCTCGACGTCGGGCAGCGTGACCAGGCGGAAGTGGTCGGGCGCGAACCAGTTGAAGCCGGTGCCGTGGGTGACCAGGATCTTCTTGGCGCGCAGCAGCTCGATGACGAACGCCTCGTCGTCCTCGATCGGGTAGATCTCGGGGTCCAGGCGCGGGAAGCAGTAGAGCGCGCCGCGTGGGCGCACCGAGGAGACGCCGGGGATCTCGTTGAGCAGCCTGTCGGCGAGCATCGCCTGCTCGTAGAACCGGCCGCCGGGGACGATCAGCTCGTTGATCGACTGGTAGCCCCCGAGCGCGGTCTGGATGGCGTGCTGGGCCGGGACGTTGGCGCACATGCGCATGTTGGAGAGCGTGGTGAGGCCCTCGAGGAAGTCCTCGGCGAGCTCCTTGGGACCGGAGATCATCACCCAGCCGGCGCGGTAGCCGCAGACCCGGTAGGCCTTGGACAGGCCGCTGAAGGTGAGGCAGAGGACGTCGTTGCCGGCGGCCGCGGCGGCGTGGTGGTGCTCGGCGTCGTCGAACAGGATCTTCTCGTAGATCTCGTCGGCGAAGACGACCAGGTCGTGGCGCCGGGCGATGTCGACCAGCTTGGCGACCATCTCCTTGCTGTAGACGGCGCCGGTGGGGTTGTTGGGGTTGATGATCACCAGGCCGTGCGTGTTCTCGGTGATCTTCGACTCGATGTCCTCGAGGTCCGGCATCCAGCCGTTCTCCTCGTCGCACCGGTAGTGGACCGGCGTACCGCCGGACAGCGACACGGCGCCGGTCCACAGCGGGTAGTCGGGCGCCGGGACGAGGATCTCGTTGCCGTCGTCGAGGAAGGCCTGCAGGACCATCGAGATCATCTCGGAGACGCCGTTGCCGATGAAGACGTCCTCGACGGCGGTGTCCTTGAGGCCACGCGACTGGTAGAACTGCGCGACGGCGGTGCGGGCGGAGTAGATGCCGCGCGAGTCGGAGTAGCCCTGGGCCTCGGGCAGGTTGTGCACCATGTCGGCCACGATCGCCTCGGGTGCCTCGAAGCCGAACGGTGCCGGGTTGCCGATGTTGAGCTTGAGGATCTTGTGACCCTCGGCCTCGAGGCGCTGGGCCTCGACGAGGATCGGTCCCCGGACGTCGTAGCGGACGTTGCGGAGCTTCTGGCTCTGGCGGATCTTGCGCACGAACCGCATTCTCTCAGGTCCGCGCCACCGGTTTCCGGCTCGCTCACCGTCGTAGGATCGATGACGTGGCCCGGACCACGGTCCCCCTCACGCTCGACCTGCTCGACGCCCTGTTCCGCGACGCGGACGCGCCGTGCCGCACCTGCCTGTTCTGGGAGCGCGAGCCGGTGCACCGCCAGCGCCTGGATGCCGAGGAGCGTGCGGCCGAGAAGGAGGCCTGGGTCTCCGAGCTGCTGCGCGAGTGGGGCTCCTGCGGCCGGGTCGCGCTCGTCGACGGCCGGCCGGTGGGCTACGTCGTCTACGCGCCGGCCTCCTACGTGCCGGGTGCGGCCGCCTTTCCCACGGCCCCCGTGTCCGCGGACGCGGTCCTGCTCACCACCGCGTGGGTGCGCCCCGACCACACGCGCGGCGGGATCGGGCGGCTGCTCGTCCAGGGCATGGCCCGCGACCTGGTCGGGCGCGACGGGATCCGGGCGGTGGAGGCCTTCGCCCGCACCGGACGCCGAGTGCCGAGCCGGGTCCCCGAGTGCGTCGTGCCGGCGGACTTCCTGGCCCGGGTCGGGTTCAAGACCCAGCGCGCACACCCGGTCACGCCGCGGATGCGGATGGAGATGCGCTCGCTGGTCACCTGGCGCGGCGAGGTCGAGGCGGCCTGGGAGCGGCTGGTGGGCGTCGTACGACGGCCCAAGCACGCCCCGACGCCGATCAGTCGGCGCTGACCGGCTCCAGCGCGGACACCTTCGCGCGCCAGGTCCCGTCGACGAGCCTCATCGCGACCCGGAGCCGCTGGTCCTCGGTGACGGCCAGCACGCTCGCGGTCGTGGTGTCGTACGTCGCGACGCCGGCGGCGAGCACCTCCCCCGCCACCTCCTGCGCGGCTGCCTGCGTGGCCGCGGCGAGCAGGTCGCCGCGGGTCGGGTCCGGCTCGTCGAGGTGCTCGGCCGGAGCGGTGAGGGGCGCCAGGTCGTCGACGCGCCAGCTGCCGCGGTCACGGCGCAGGTGCACCAGGACGTTCTCCGGCTCGGCGTCGGTGCGGTCGAGGAGGACCAGCACGTCGGCCTGCTCCCGGTCGATCCCGACCAGGCCGGTGCCGACGACGGTGGCGTGCGCGGCCGGGTCGGCGTCGCTGCCGACGGTGCGCCGGTAGATGCGCGCGTAGCGCGGGGTCATCAGCGCGTTCGGGTCGGCGACCTGCTCGACGACCTGCTCCGTCGCGGTCGCGGCGGCGCTCAGCACCGCGGCGCGCTCGGCGTCCTCGATCGGGACGGGGCCGGCGGCCGGCGCCGTGCTGGCGCGGGGCGGTGCGGTGACCTCCGGCGGGGGTACGTCCCGTCCGGTGAGCAGCAGCCCGAGGACCACGGCGACGGCGACGACGAACAGGACGGCGAGCATCCGGGCGAGCACCTGCCCGAGGTCCGGTGGGCGCCGTCGTACGGCCGAGTGGTTCCCCATGGGTCCTCCGGTCTTCGGTCGGGAGCGTGGACATTCTGGGGGCTGCCGCCAGGCAGGGTGGGGGAAATGCGAAAGCCCCCGGCCAGATGACCGGGGGCTGTCGGGGCTGACGCCGCTGCGACGTCAGTTGATGAAGTCGGCGAGCTCGTTGAGGATCGCGGCCTTCGGGCGGGCACCGACGATGGTCTTCACGACCTCGCCGCCCTGGTAGACGTTGATCGTCGGGATGCCGGTGACGCGGTACGACGCCGGGGTGACGGGGTTCTCGTCGACGTTCATCTTGAAGAACGTGATCTTGTCGCCGTGGGCGCCGGCGATCTCGTCGAGGATCGGGGCGACCTGGCGGCACGGACCGCACCACTCGGCCCAGAAGTCCACGAGGACGGGCTTGTCGGACTTGAGGACCTGAGCGTCGAACTCGGCGTCGGTCACGGCGGAGATGTTGTCGGCCACGGTGGGCACCCCTTCGGATCTGTGGTTGAACGTGAAGTCTGTGTAGTGGAACCTACGCGTTGGCCGGGGCATTCCCGGCGGTCGCGGCGGCGTGGTCGAGCTCGGCGATGTAGCGCTCCGCGTCGAGGGCGGCCGAGCAGCCGGTGCCCGCGGCGGTGATGGCCTGGCGGTAGGTGTGGTCGACCAGGTCGCCGGCGGCGAAGACGCCGCGGATGTTGGTGGCGGTCGAGCCCGGCTGGACCAGCACGTAGCCGTTGTCGTCGAGGTCGACCTGGCCGACCAGCAGCTCGGAGCGCGGCTCGTGGCCGATCGCGATGAACAGGCCGGTCGCGGGCAGCACGGAGGTCTCGCCGGTCACGGTGTCCTTGAGGGTGAGCGACTCGAGGGAGTCCTCGCCGTTGATGGACTCGACGACGGAGTTCCACACGATCTCGAGCTTCGGGTCGGCGAAGGCGCGCTCCTGCATGATCTTCGAGGCGCGCAGCTCGTCGCGCCGCACGATCAGGGAGACCTTGGAGCCGAAGCGGGTGAGGAAGGTTGCCTCCTCGACGGCCGAGTCGCCGCCGCCGACGACCGCGATGTGCTGCTCGCGGAAGAAGAAGCCGTCGCAGGTCGCGCAGTAGGAGACGCCGCGGCCCGACAGCTTCTCCTCGTTGGGGAGGTCGAGCTTGCGGTAGCCGGAGCCGGTGGACAGGATCACCGCGCGGGCGGTGTAGGTGTCGGTGGCGGTCTTGACGACCTTGACGTCACCGGTCAGGTCGACCTCGACGACGTCGTCGGCGACCAGCTCGGCGCCGAAGCGCTCGGCCTGGGCGCGCATCTCGTCCATCAGGGCGGGGCCCTGGATGCCGTCGCGGAAGCCGGGGAAGTTCTCGACCTCGGTGGTGTTCATCAGCGCACCGCCGGCGGTGACCGAGCCCTCGAAGACCAGCGGGTTCAGCTGGGCCCGCGCGGCGTAGATCGCGGCGGTGTAGCCGGACGGCCCCGAGCCGATGACGATGACGTTGCGGGGCTCGGAGGTGGCGGACTCGGACATGGGACTCCCAACAGGATCTGGCCGGCGGGCCGATGATCGGGTACGACGGACACTTCGACAACGAGATCGTAGGCCGCCGGATTCCCGGACGCCCGTCCCGGTCCAGCAGGGGGTCAGCCGGTGGCGGCGAGCGACGTGGAGTGCAGCACGTCGCCGGTGCCGCAGGCGAGCACCTCGGCGACCTGGGTCGACCCGACGGGCGATCGGAAGGCGACGACGGCCGGCTTGCCGTCGTACTCGACGCCGACGAGGTGCCCGGCACCGAAGTCGGCCGGGTCGCACATGAAGTCGGCCGGCGCGGTGAGGGTGGTGCCGGAGTAGTCGGCGCTGCTCGGGCGCGGCAGCTCGACGTGCTGGAGGGCGACCAGGTCCTCGCGCAGGTGGGCGATGCGGACCTCGCGCAGCGGCTGGTCCGTCGGCACCCGCTGGGCCTCGACGAAGGGTCGCCCCTGGTCGACCGCACTGGGCACCTCGGCCGCCTCAGGGGCGTCCTTGAGGGCACTGGTGCCGGCGCTGTCGCTCGGGGCGCCGCGGGCGGAGTCGTCCTTGGCCGCCTCGCTGGCAGCGGTCAGGTCGTCCTGACCCTGCTGGTCGGACACGATCCCGACGCCGAGCGCCACGACGGCCACGGCGGCCGCGGCGCCGAGCAGCATCCGGACCCGGCTCCGCCGGCGGCGGGCTGCCTCGTCGAGGGGTACGACGACCGCCTCGGGGTGCGACTCGTGCACGCCACCGAGCGGCCGGGTGCCCGAGCCGCGCTCGGCCGCGAGGCCGGCGATCACGCCGTCGATGCGGGCGGCGACCTCCGCGGGCATCGGCACCGGACCGCCCGCGTCCGCGAGGGCGCGCCGGACGGCGTCCTCCTCGGCGGGGGTCAGTGGCTCGTGGGCGTCGTTCATGTGGGGGTTCCTGGCACGGGGGGTGGGGGTCCCTGGTGGGGACGTGGGGTGATCAGTCGACGGCGGTCCCGGCGGGCGGTCCGCGAGGCGTCACCGATCCGACGTCCGGGCCCCCGATCGGGTTCCCGGCGACGTGCGGTGGGGGGACCTCGTCGTCGTCGACGGGTTCGAGGAGATCGGCCAGCAGCACGGCCAGCCGGGCGCGGCCGCGGGAGCAGCGGCTCTTGACGGTGCCCTCGGCGCAGTCGAGGATCCGGGCCACCTCGGCAACGGGGTAGCCCTCCATGTCGACGAGCACGATCGCGGCCCGCTGCTCCTCCGGCAGGGTCCGCAGCGCAGCCAGCACCCGCGCGCGCCGCTCGACCACGATGCCGTGCTCGGCCGGGTCGGTCGCGGTGCCGGCGGTCTCGCGGTGCCGGTGGCCGGACCCGAGGTCGTCGAGGTCGTCGGGGAGCGGCTCGGCCCGGCGTACCTTGTCGGCGCGCAGGCGGTCCAGGCAGGCGTTGACGACGACCCGGTGCAGCCAGGTCGTCACGGCGGCGTCGCCCCGGAACGTGGCGGCGCGGCGGAACGCCGAGACCAGGCCGTCCTGCAGGGCGTCGGCGGCCGTCTCGGGGTTCCCGCAGGTGCGCAGCGCGACCGCCCACAGCCGGTCGCGGTGCCGGGCGACCAGGGTGCCGAAGGCCGTCGCGTCGCCCGCGACGTGGGCAGCGAGCAGCTCGTGATCGCTCAGCGCGTCGTCACTCACCACGGACCACCACCTCGGAGACCTCGGCCCGGAAGCCACCGGAGACCTCCGGCAGGGCCGTCCACCACAGGACAAGGTAGCGAGCCCTCACCGGGGCCGCAGGAGCCAGGGTGAGCCGGCCGCCGCCGTCGGCCGTGGCGACAGGGGTGCCGGTGGGGGACTCGGCTGGGCCGGTGGTGCCGTCGACGGCGTACAGGCCGACCTTGTCGGGGGTCATCACGCCCTCGTCGACCATGCGGACGTCGACCGAGCTCACCGAGCGGGTCCGCCCCAGGTCGAGGACCAGCCCGACGCCGGTCTTCAGGCCGGTCGGGCCGAGCTGGTCGAAGTAGGTGTCGGTGCGCCAGCTGGTCCGCGGGTCGCCGTCGACCACGTCGCCGGACAGGGCGCCGTTCTCGTCGCCGTCGGTGCCGAGCGGGTCGAACGCGCCGGCCTTCACCCCGCCGATGACCGCGGCCTGGCCGGCCGTCGTCCCGGCGGTCGTCGGCGCCTGCTTCGGCTCGCCGCCGAGGACGGTGCGACCGCGGCCGAGGTTGAACGCGATCGCCACCGCCACCAGCAGCAGCACCGCCAGGGCGACCGCCATGGCCAGTCGCAGCCAGCTGCGTCCGGGCACGGTGTCCAGGCTGTCGGTCGAGTCGTGGTCGTCGTGGCCGGTGTCGGTGTCCCACGGCCAGAAGCCGGTGGGGGTGACCCCGGGGGGCGGTGCGCCGGGCTCGGGCTCGGAGGGCACCGGGGGCAGCCGGCGTCGTACGCCGCCCGGCGGGTCGGGGGCGAACAGCGGTCGCTCCGGCAGGTCCTCGAACGGCGGGGGCGGGGGCGGTGGCGTGCTGCGGGTGCGCAGCCAGGTGACGTCCTCGTCGTCGCCGAACACCGGCATCCCGGCCTCGGTCGGCAGCTCGGTCACCAGCGGGATCGGCGGCTCGTCGCCCGGCTCGTCGTCCAGCTCGTCGTCCGGCTCGTCGTCCGGCTCGTCCCGGGGCTCCGGGGCCGGCGGTACGACGGGGATGTCGTCGCGCGAAGCGTCGTGCGGCAGCGGGTCGGCGAGCGCGGGCAGCCACACGGGGCGCAGCTCGTTGATCGGCGGGATCGCGCGGGCCAGCCGGGCCGGTGCGCCGGCCGGGTCGCCGACGAAGGCGAGCAGCTCGGCGGCGATGCCGGCGGCGGAGGAGACGTCGGGGTGTTCGGCGCTGCGGCGGCGCCAGCGCGGCTGGGCGCCCCGCTGGTCGAGCTCGCGCCACAGCACGTCGAGCGGCTGCGGCACGCCCGCCACGACCTGGCGCGGGCTCAGCGTGGTGTCGTTCTCGCGCGGCGCGGCCGGGACGATCGAGCCGGACGGACCCGGCCAGGTGCCGGTCAGCGCGCAGTGCAGGAGCCCGCCGAGGTCCTCGAGGTCGCCCTGGACGTCACCGGGCGAGAGGCCGTGCAGGGCGGCGTCGACGCACATGCCGATGATGCGCACCGCGCCGTACCGGTCGATGAGGACGTTCTCGGGGTTGAGCCGGCCGTGCGTGACCCCGGCGGCGTGCGCGCGGGCGAGGGCGTCGGCGACGTCGGCGACCAGCCAGGCGGCGTTGCGCGGGGTCAGCGGGCCGTCGTGGGTGACCAGGATGTCGAGCGAGATGCCGGTGCCCCACTCGTTGACCACGAAGCAGCGCCCGTCCTCCTCCTCGGCGTCGAGGACCCGCAGGATCCGTGGGTCGAGCACCCGCGCCGAGGTCCGGGCCGCCTCGACCAGCTCATCGGCGCGCGGGTCGTCCTGGGCGATGACGTGCAGCGCCACGAACCGCTCGAGGATCCGGTCGTGGGCACGCCAGAAGCGTCCCCCGCCGCTCTCGCTGAGCAGGTCGATCAACTGGTAGCGGCCGGCGAGGACATCGCCCGACCGCGTCGACGTCGCCACCTCGATCCCCCTGCCGATCCACCCTCGAGTCCCTCCGGTCACCTTAGAGGTTCGACGGGTGAGTCGCGTCGTCGCGAGCGTCGCGAAACGCGTGCGATGGCAAGGCGGCGGAGCGAAGTCGTGCTTGTCCGCCCATCGAGCGACGCCAACGCAGCCAGCGTGCGCGTTTCGCGGCGCGCAGCAGACGCGAGGCACCCGTCGAACCTCTGGGTCCGGGCGAGGCCGGATCTATCGCCGGCTCAACCGCCTGGCGACGGTGTCGGCGACGGACGTCACGTCGTCGAGCCCCAACGGGCGCGCGACACCGAGCAGCGCGGCCCCGGCCCCGGCGCTCACGACGGCGACCTCGAGCGCCGCCCACAGCCAGTGCGGGTGCGCGCCGACCAGCTCGACCACGGTGTCGGTCACCACGATGTCGAGGAACCGGGCGACCACGAAGACGACCGCGCTGGCCGCGAGCAGCCGCACCAGGAACCCGCGCCGGTGCCACACGGCGCCCTTGGGCATGCCCCCGCGCCGCAGCGTGCGCAGCAGCACGAGGGACGACAGGCTCGCGCCGACGGTGTACGCGCCGCCGTACGCCAGCACCAGCATCGGCGAGGTGTCCCACGGGTCGACCCGGCTGACGAACAGCACGGCGAGCCCGATGTTGGTGCCCGCGATCGCGCACTGCACGAAGAACACCAGCTTGTTGAGCTCGAGCGCGTAGAACCCGCGCAGCACCAGGTAGTGGACGGTGAACGCGACGACCGCGAAGCCGAAGAGCACCATCGACGACTCGAACCGGTGGACGTACGGCGCCGTCGCGCCGTGCCCCCACACGACCTGGGCCAGCGGGAGCGCGATCGAGGGCAGCAGCGCCGCGAACGGTACGACGACCGACAGTGCCGTGCGCAACGTCGAGCCGAGCGTGCCGGCGAGCCGGCCCATGTCGTCGGCGGCCGCCGCGGCCGAGAGCCGCGGCAGGATCGCGGTCGCCAGGGACACGGTGATGATCGAGTGCGGGACCATCGTCACCAGCATCACGTTCGAGTAGATCGTGATGCCGGTGCCGTCCTCGGCGGCGGCGGTCCCGCCCGACGCGAGGCGCACGACCACGACGTACGCGACCTGGTTGACGACGACGAAGAGCACCGTCCAGATCGCGAGGTGCAAGGTGTGGCCGAGCCCGACGCCGCGCCAGTCGAAGCGGGGGCGCACCCGCACCCCGGCCGCACGCAGGTAGGGCACCAGGATCAGCAGCTGCGCGGCGATCCCGACGGTCGAGCCGATGCCGAGCAGGGCCTCCTGGCCGGACGTGAACGCGCCGCGCTGCTCGGCCGGCGTCGCCGGCCCGAACGCGAGCAGGTAGGCGACCAGCACTGCCACCGAGATGACGTTGTTGGCGATCGGCGCCCACATCATCGGGCCGAACCGGCCGCGGGCGTTGAGCACCTGCCCGACCAGCACGAACATGCCGTAGAAGAAGACCTGCGGCAGGCAGTAGCGCGCGAAGTCGATCGCCGACTGGCGCTGCTCGGCCAGCTCGGGTGTGTTGTAGCTCGGCACGAGGACCTGCATCACCAACGGCGCCGCCACGACGAGCAGCACGGTCACCAGGCCCAGGAAGCAGGCGGCCAGGGTCATCACCCGGTTGACGTACGCCGCGCCGCCGTCCGCGTCGTTCTTCATCGACCGCACCAGCTGCGGCACCAGCACCGCGTTGAACACGCCGCCCGCGAGCAGGATGTAGAGCATGTTCGGCACCGTGTTGGCCACGGTGAAGATGTCGGCGTGCAGCGAGATGCCGAGCGCCGCGGCGAGCAGGGTGGAGCGGATGAAGCCGCTGAACCGGGACACGACCGTGCCGGCCGCCATCACCGCCGTGTTGGCGAGGATCTTGCGCTGCTCCCCGCCGGTCCCGGTCGTGCTGTCGGACCCGCTCACGCAGTGACCCCGTCGGTCGGCCCGTCGGTCGGCTCGTCGGTCGGCTCGTCGGTGCCGCCCTGACCGCGGGAGCGGAACCGGCGGACCAGGCGGATGCCGATGGCGACGAACAGGATGCCGGCGCCGGTGCCGATGATCGCCCAGATCACCACACCGACCTGACCCGACCGGATCGGCAGCTCGTCCTCGGCACCGATCGGCGTACCGTCGCCGTCGGTCAGGCGCAGCCGCACGTTGTGGACGCCGGTGCCGTGCATGTCGGCACTGATCGGGACCGACGAGCGGCTGTTGGCGGCCAGCACGATCGGGTTGGCGGCCTTGATGGTGGCCTCGGAGTCCGTGGCGGCCTCGATCCGCACGGTCACCGCGTGGTCGAGGGTGTTGGCGATCGCGACGTTGAAGCTGCCGGAGCTGCTCGACAAGGTGACGCCCTGGGGTGCGTCGAGGGTCACCATCTCGAGCTGGTCGCTCACCCAGTCGCGCGAACGGCCCAGCCTGGGGGCGGCGTCGGAGTCGCCGCGCATGGCGTACGACGTACCGGCCAGCGCCTCGCCCACGATCGTGTCGCCGATCGCATAGCCGTCGCCGAGGATGCTCTGCAGCGAGCGGCCCGCGCGGATGAGGGCGCCGGCCTCGCTGAACACGCTGCCGTCGACCTGCGCGGAGACCTGGCCCTCGGGGTAGGTGAGGTCGTCGGGGTCGATCTGCTCGCGGGTCGCCGGGGCGTCGCTGTCGGCGATCGTCGGCAGCGAGACCAGCGACACGAGCGCGGGGTCCAGCTGCGACCAGAACTCCGAGGCGTCGGCCGCGTCGATGGTGGACGGGAGGACGTCGACGATCGGGGCCGGCGACTCCTCGCCGGCGGCGAGGATCCGGACCGTCGCCTCGCTCAGCAGCCGCTGGCGCAGCGCGACGGGCGCCAGGGCGGCATCGGGTCCGGGCCCGCCCTTGGCCGTGGACGTGGCGGTGGGGACGATCGTGCGGCTGCCGACCCGGCCGCCGGCCGGCGGTCCCTCGGGGTAGTCCTCGGCGCCGAACACCTGCTCGCCCAGCAGCACGGTCGCGTCGTCGTCGACCTCCTCGATCGCGGCGCCGTCGAGGTAGCCGTTGCGGGACGCGACGACGGGGGTGCCCTCGACGCCCCACGCGGCGAGCGTGGGCGAGGGGTGCTTGCGGGCGGTGTCGTAGAGGCTCGGCAGCGAGCGGGCCGCGGCGGCGAGGTCGGGGTCGCCGTACGGCAGCAGGGTCACGGTGTCGTCGGGCAGCACGGTGCCGGCCTTGTCGAGCCAGGTCTGCGCGGCCCGGACGAGGGTGCTGTCGGGCTGGAGCGTCGCGCCGCTGACCTCGGCCCCGTCGTCGCCACCCTCGCCGGCGTCACCGCTCCCCGACTCGCTGGGCGACGGGCTCCCGCTCTCGGACGGCTGGTCGTCGGGTGCGATCGGGGCGATCTCGCGGATCGGGTTGCCGGCGGCGAGCTGGCTCACCGCGTCGGGCAGGGCGGGGTCCACGAGCCAGGTCACCGGCCGGGTGTTGCTCGCCGCCCCGAAGGCCAGCGGCCCGCCGAGCGTGCCGTCGGGCGCGAGCGCCTCGTCCCACCAGCTGGTGCGGCCGAGCTCGCCGTCGGCCGAGTGCGCGACGCGACCGCGCAGGGGCACCACGACGGCGGTCTGCACCGGGCCGCCGGCGTCGGGGGCGAGGTAGGGCAGGAAGGTGCGAGCGCGGCCGTCGGCGACGTCGTCGCGGCCGTCGGTGTTCTCGCCGAGCGCGTGCACGCCGAACCAGTACACGCCGCTGGTGGGGTTCGGGAACTGGCTGCGCAGCACCCGCTGCGGGATCCGGATCGTGTAGTCGGCGGACTCACCGGGCCCGAGCGACCCGGCCTCCGCGCGCACCGCGAGGTCCTGCGTGTAGCGCTCGCCGACCTGGGCCTCGGGGTCGGTGGCGACCGCCGCGGTCAGCTCCGCCTCGGTCGTCATCGCCGGCGCGCTCGACCCGAACATCGGGTAGAGGTTGACCCGCTGCCAGGTCTCGAGGTCGACGTTGGTCACCGTGCCGCTGATCACCAGCGGACCCTTGGTCGGCAGCACCCCCGGTGAGAGCGCGTCGATGCTGACCTCGAGCGGCGGGTCGTACTCCGCGTGCCTGGGCGCCTTCTCGGGAGCAGGGTCCCCTCCGGCGTGCGCGGGCGCGACGGGCGCGGCCACCGCGAGGACCAGAGCGGTCGCCAAGCCTGCGAGCAGGCGAGAACGACGGCGGACCACGGACCGAGGGTAGTAGGGCGCTGGGCGAGGTCTCTCCTAGACTCTCCGCCCGTGACCGACGTGCCTGACTCCCCCGCCCCGATGAGGCTGGTCGACGTCCAGGCCGCGGTCGCCGCCGAGCTGGACCGCATCGCCCCGGTGATCGACGAGCTCGGTGCGCTGTTCGCCGCCGCGGGCCACGAGCTGGCGCTCGTCGGCGGCCCGGTGCGCGACGCGATGCTCGGGCGTCGTTCCAACGACCTCGACTTCACCACCTCGGCCCGCCCCGAGCAGACCGACAGGATCCTCAAGTCCTGGGGCGACGCCTGGTGGGACATGGGCCGCGACTTCGGCACCATCGGCTGCCGCAAGGGCGAGTGGGTCGTCGAGGTGACGACGTACCGCTCCGAGGCCTACGACCCCGACTCCCGCAAGCCCGAGGTGCAGTACGGCGACAGCCTCGCCGGTGACCTGGGTCGTCGCGACTTCACCGTCAACGCGATGGCGGTGCGGCTGCCGAGCCGCGAGCTGGAGGACCCCTACGGCGGCGTGGTGGACCTCGCGCACCGCGTGATCCGCACGCCCGGCACCCCCGAGCAGTCGTTCTCCGACGACCCGCTGCGGATGATGCGGGCCGCCCGGTTCGCCGCCCAGCTCGGCTTCTCGGTCGACCCGGCGGTCGTGCAGGCGATGACCGAGATGGCCGACCGGATCCAGATCATCTCCGCCGAGCGGGTCCGCGACGAGCTGGTGAAGCTCGTCTGCGCCCCCCACCCGCGGCTGGGCCTGGAGCTGCTCGTCGAGACCGGCCTGGCTGACCGCGTGCTGCCGGAGCTGCCGGCGCTCAAGCTGGAGCGCGACGAGCACCACCGCCACAAGGACGTCTACGAGCACACCCTCACCGTGCTCGAGCAGGCGATCGACCTCGAGCCGCGCCTCGCCACCCGCGGCGACATCCCCGCGCCCGACTTCGTCTCCCGGTTCGCCGCCCTCATGCACGACGTCGGCAAGCCCAGGACCAGGCGCTTCCAGGACGACGGCGTGGTCACCTTCCACCACCACGACGTCGTCGGCGCCAAGCTGACCCGCAAGCGGATGAAGGCGCTCAAGTTCAGCAACGAGCAGATCGACGCCGTCGGCGACCTCGTCGAGCTGCACCTGCGCTTCCACGGCTACGGCTCCGGTGAGTGGACCGACTCCGCCGTGCGCCGCTACGTCCGCGACGCCGGGCCCCAGCTCGAGCGGCTGCACGTGCTCACGCGCGCCGACTGCACGACCCGCAACAAGAAGAAGGCCGACCGGCTGCGTCGTACCTATGACGACCTGGAGGCCCGGATCGACCGGCTCTCCGCCGAGGAGGAGCTGGCCTCGATCCGCCCCGACCTCGACGGCAACCAGATCATGACCCTGCTCGGCATCGGTCCCGGTCGCGAGGTCGGCGAGGCGTACAAGTTCCTGCTCGAGCTGCGCCTCGACAACGGCCCGATGTCCGAGGAGGACGCGGCCGCGGCGCTGCGGGAGTGGTGGGCCGCCCGGGGCTGACCGGCTGCTACCAGGGCACCGGGCCGGCCGCGTCGAAGAAGCTGCCCGACGGCCCGCTCTCGTCCAGGAGCGCCGCGCGCGCCACGACCTCGGCCGCTTCGTCGGCCGTCGTCGGGGCGGCCGCCCGGTTGTCGGGGCCGCCGAGGTCGGTCTGCACCCAGCCCGGGCACACCGAGTTCACCTTGACCGGCGTGCCGGCCAGCTTCTTGGCCAGCGCGATCGTCAGCGCGTTGAGCGCCGCCTTCGACGACTGGTAGGCCGGCACCACCAGTGCGTGGTACGGCGAGGTCGGGTCCAGCTGGTCGCTCAGCGAGCCCATCCGGCTCGACACGTTGACCACCCGGCCGCGCTCGGACCGCACGATCAGCGGCAGGACGGCCGCGGTCACCGCGGCGGCGCCGAGGACGTTGGTGCGGAAGGTGCGCGAGAACAGCTCGGGGTCGAGGGGACCGGCCGCGTCGGTCGCGGTCGCCTCCGGCAGGATCCCGGCGTTGTTGACCAGGATGTCCAGCCGGCCGTGCTCGCGCCGGATCCGCTCGGCCGCGTCCCGCGCGCTCGTGTCGTCGTCGACGTCCAGCGGTACGGCGCTGGCCCACACCCCTGCCTCGCGCAGGCCGGTGACCGCGGCCCGGGACTGGTCGACGTCGCGTGCGCCGATCACCACCGTCACGCCCGCCCGGCCCAGGCGCCGGGCCGTGGCCAGGCCGAGGCCCCGGTTGCCGCCGGTGATGAGGGCGACCCTCTCGTTCGTCATCGTCGTCATGGCAGCCAGCCTCCCGGGACCCGCCGGTTCGGGTCTGGCGGCAATCGGACGTCGCACCCCTGTGCCCGGCGTCACATACCGCCGGTCTGCTACCTGCGGGTAGGTTGCCGGGGACCACCCCTGCTCCCACGGAAGGCGCCACCATGGCCGACACGTACGAGAAGCTGCTCGAGGACTCGATCGAGATCTCCGCCCCCGTCGAGAAGGTGTGGTCGCTCGTCACCGACATCCCGGCGATGTCCAAGTGGAGCCCGCAGGTCGTGAAGTCGACCGTCCGGGGTGGCGTCGTCAAGCAGGGCGCGGTCTTCAGCAACCTCAACAAGCAGGGCCTCAAGCGCTGGCCGACCGGCGGCAAGGTCGTCCGGTTCCAGCCGCCGACCGCCTCCACGCCCGGCGACTTCGCGTTCCGGATCCGCGAGAACCGGACCGTGTGGTCCTTCGAGCTCGCGCCGACCGCCGACGGCGGCACCCGCCTGACCGAGCGCCGCGAGACCCCCGACGGCATCTCGGGCCTGTCGATGGTGCTGACCAAGGTCGTCCTCGGCGGCCAGCGGCCCTTCACCGACGAGCTCCGCCGCGGCATCCGGCAGACCCTCGAGCGGATCAAGGCCGAGGCCGAGGCCTGATCCCCACCGCCCGTCTGGTCTCATAGGCGCGTGACGGAGGGCAGCCGGGCGACCAGGGTCGCCACCGTGGCGGTCGCCGCGGCGGTCCTGGTCGCGGTGGTGGTCGTGCTCGTGCTGCAGGGCCCGTCCCAGCAGCCGGGCGCCGGTCCGGGCGCCCCGGTCACCACGGTGCCCCCGCCGCCCTCCTCGGGCGCCACCCCCACCCGCACCGAGCCGCCGCCGCCGTCCCCGACGCCGCCGCCGACCGTCCCGCCCACCTGCCCGACGCCCGCGCCGGTCCAGCTGACGGTGATGAGCTTCAACATCCACTTCGGCACCGCGCACGACGGCCGGGTCGAGCTGGACCGGATCGCCGCCGAGATCCGCGGCTGGCAGCCGGACGTCGTGCTGCTCCAGGAGGTCGACAAGGGCCGCCCCGTCAGCGGCAACCTCGACCAGGCCAGCGTGCTCGGCACCAAGACCGGCCTGAACCACGTGTACGGCGGCAACTCCCGCAACACCGGCGCCGGTCCCCGCGGCAACGCCATCTTGACCCGGTTCCCCATCACGTCCGCCACCAACACGCACCTGCCGATGGCCGGCGGCAAGGAGCTGCGCGGGCTGCTGCACGCCCAGCTCGACGTGGCCGGCGTACCCGTCAGCGTCTATGCCAGCCACTTCGACCACCGCGGCCGCAAGGCCCGCCGGGTGCAGGCGAGGACCGCCGTGCAGATGATGGCCGCCGACCCGCTGCCCAAGCTCTTCGGCGGCGACCTCAACACCGGACCCGACTCGCGCCCGATCGCGATCCTCAAGGGCTCCGGCCTCGGCGACTCCTGGGCCGTCGGCTCCGGCAAGGGCGCCACCGTCCCTGCCGACCGCCCCGGCAGCCGGATCGACTTCATCCTCCACGACGGCTGGTTCACCCCCGTCCAGGCCGAGGTGCTCTACTCCGCCGTCTCCGACCACCGTGCCGTGTGGACCCGGATGCAGCTGCAGCCCCCGCCCGCCTGCTGACGCGACCCGGGCCGCGCGCACGCGCCCGGTGGGGCGCCGCAGGCGCCGGACGACGGCCCTCCGGCCGGCGATGTCGGGGTGCCGTCGGCGTCGAACGGCATCCGCTCTTCGGGGGACGTCCGTCAGCCGACGGCGGGGTCCTCGCTTCGAGCCGGCCGGAGGGCCGACGGGAGGCGCCGGAGGCGCCCCACCGGACACCTGGACGCGGAACGGCCCGGCTCGCGAGTGCGAGCCGGGCCGTAGCGGGTGGAGCGGGGAGCGTCAGACGCCCTTGATGAAGGCCTCGAGCTGGGCGCGACCCTCGGTGTCCTCGATCTGCACCGGCGGGCTCTTCATGAGGTACGCCGACGCGGGGATGATCGGGCCGCCGACGCCGCGGTCCTTGGCGATCTTGGCCGCACGGACGGCGTCGATGATGATGCCGGCCGAGTTCGGGGAGTCCCAGACCTCGAGCTTGTACTCGAGGTTGAGCGGGACGTCACCGAAGGCGCGACCCTCGAGGCGGACGTAGGCCCACTTGCGGTCGTCGAGCCACGCGACGTAGTCGGACGGGCCGATGTGGACGTTCTTGTCGTCGATCTTGCCGGCCAGCGGGCCGTTGAGGTTCGAGGTGACGGCCTGGGTCTTGGAGACCTTCTTGGACTCCAGGCGCTCGCGCTCGAGCATGTTCTTGAAGTCCATGTTGCCGCCGACGTTGAGCTGGTAGGTGCGGTCCAGCACGACGCCGCGGTCCTCGAACAGCTTCGCCATCACGCGGTGGGTGATGGTGGCGCCGACCTGCGACTTGATGTCGTCACCGACGATCGGGACGCCGGCGTCCTCGAACTTCTTGGCCCAGACCGGGTCGGAGGCGATGAAGACGGGCAGGGCGTTGACGAAGGCAACACCGGCGTCGATCGCGCACTGGGCGTAGAACTTGTCGGCCTCCTCGGAGCCCACCGGGAGGTAGGAGACGAGCACGTCGACCTGGGCGTCCTTGAGGACCTGGACGACGTCGACCGGCTCGGCCGCGGACTCCTCGATGGTCATCCGGTAGTACTTGCCGAGACCGTCCAGGGTCGGGCCGCGCTGGACCTCGACACCCAGGGTGGGGACGTCGGTGATCTTGATGGTGTTGTTCTCCGAGGCGTTGATGGCCTCGGACAGGTCCTTGCCGACCTTCTTGTCGTCGACGTCGAACGCGGCGACGAACTCGACGTCGCTGACGTGGTAGTCGCCGAACTGGACGTGCATGAGCCCCGGGACGGTGCTCGCGGCATCGGCGCCCCGGTAGTACTGCACGCCCTGGATGAGGGACGTGGCGCAGTTGCCCACGCCGGCGATCGCTACTCGAACCGAACCCATGGGGTTTCCTTCCTTGGTACTCATGACATCTCGTGAATGATCAGGTGCTGACCTGTTGCGTGGTGCGGTGCCGGTCAGGACGGCGTCGACGGTGCTGCTGGAGTCGGCGTCTCCGGTCCGGGTGGTGCCTGCTGGCCACTGCGCTCGGCGTTGATGAGCTCGGAGAGCCACCGGACCTCACGCTCGACCGACTCCACTCCGTGACGCTGCAGCTCTGCGGCGTACCGGTCGGCCTCGGCCTGCGTCATGGCCAGCTCGCGCTGGACGCGGTCGAGCCGCTCCTGGAGCCGGGAGCGGCGTCCTTCGAGGACGCGCAGCCGGATCTCCATGTCGGTGGAGGAGAAGAACCGGAACCGGATGTCGAAGTTGTCGTCCTCCCACGCGGCAGGACCCACCTCCGACATCAGGCGCGAGAACTCCTCGGTGCCCAGGTCGGTCACCTGGTAGACGATCCGCTGCCGGCGGGTCTGGGGACCCGAGGGCACGGTCTCCTCGATGAGGTTGCCACGGAGCATCTTCTTCAGCGCGGGGTAGAGCGAGCCGTACGACAGCAGCCGGCCCCAGCCCAGCATCAGGTTCAGCCGCTTGCGCAGCTCGTAGCCGTGCATGGGTCCCTCGTGCAGCAGTCCGAGGACTGCGAGCTCGATGGTGTCCCCGCGCCGTGCCATGCGATCTATCGTAGCGATATATCCGCGAGACGTGAACTTCCGATGGATCGGGAGTGTCGGCACGGGGTGGTTGGACGAGGAAACTGGCGCTGGGACGAGGAAGCTTCCTCGTCCCAGCGCCAGTTTCACCGGCCGACCGGTGAAACTGGCACGTCGGCTGCAACCGATCCCTGCCCCGCTCCGTAGGAGGGACATGAACCACCTCACGGACGCCTCCGCCTCCGCCGCTGCGCTCCTGGGCCGGACCCCACCGCGGGGACGCCGGTGAGCACCGACGTGTGGGACGAGGTGGCGGCCGCCCTCGAGGCCGGGTACGACGACGAGCCGGCCCCGCGTCCGGCGTCGGCCTACGTCGCGTCCGGCCGGCGCCGCCAGCGCAACCGGCGGCTGCGCTACGGCGCGGCCGGGGCCCTCGTGGCGGCCGCGGCGGTCACCGTCGCCCTGCTGCCCGACGGGTCCGGGTCGCGCAGCACCCCGGACCCGACGCCCGTGGTGGAGCAGCCGTCCCCGTCGCCGGTCGTGACCGCGGCGCCGCAGCCGGGCCGGCCGGGCGAGCCGGGCGAGAAGGTCTCCGACGTGCTCGTCCGCGGCCAGCACGCCGGGTACGACGCCAGCGGCGCGGTCGTGCTCCGGCGGGGCTGGCGGATCGTGCGGGAGGTGGCGAACCCGCTGCACCGGGTCGCCCCGGACGCCTCCGTCGGGCTGGTGGTGACGGACGGGGAGGAGACCTACTGGTACCTCCTCGACCACACCGCCGACGGCGGCGGCGCGTCGTGGGACCCGGCGCGCGTCGGGCACGCGCGCTTCGAGCAGTGGCTGGCCGACATGGTCGACCTGCAGACCGGGTCCGAGCCGGCGGCGTACGTCACCTTCACCGCCGACGGCACCCTCGCGCCCGGCGTCGGCGTCCGGATCCTGGGGCAGTGGCCGGACCCGGACGTCCCCGGCTTCGCGGCGCCCGGCGACGACAGCGCGGTCGCGAAGGTGGTGCTGGACGGGCGGGTCTCCTTCGTGCTGGCGCGCCGCTCCCCCGGCGGGCCGACCGAGGCCATCCCCGTCGACGCGGACGTCCTGCCCGAGCCGACGCTCGCGGCCTTCCTCGCCCACGCCCGTGACCGCTACGCCTCGGGGGCGGGGTTGCGGTGACCGGGCGCCAGGAGCGGGACGCCGCGTTCACCGCGTTCGTCGAGGCCCACCAGGTCCGGCTGCGCCGGGTCGCGTACGCCGTGTGCGGCGGCGAGTGGGACCGCGCCGAGGACGTGCTGCAGACGGCGCTGGCCAAGCTCTACGTGAGCTGGCCGCGCCTGCACGCGGCCGGCACCGAGCTGGCGTACGTGCGCCGGATCATCGTCAACGCGGACCTCGACGAGCGGCGCCGGCCGTGGCGCCGCGAGCGGCCGGGTCTGGAGGGCCACGACCCCGCGGCCCGCGCCGGGCTGGGGGTCGACGAGCGTGCCGAGCTGCTCGCCGCCGTGCGCTCGCTGCCGCCGATGCAGCGCCGGGTGGTCGTGCTGCGGCACTGGCTCGGGTTGTCGGTCGCCGAGACCGCCGCCGAGCTCGACATCGCGGAGGGCACGGTCAAGAGCCAGTCGTCGCGGGCACTGGCGGCGCTGCGTGGACAGATCTCCGGGAATCGGGTCGGCTGACACCGGCGCCGTACCCTGTCCTGCGTGGTTCAGGGAAAACGTAAGTCCGGCGCGTCGACCAAGAAGTCGAAGGCGCGCTCGAAGGACCGCACGCCGCGGACCTGGAAGCAGCGGCTGAAGCGGTACACGGTCTGGGGCCTCATCGCCTGCGTGGTGATGGCGCTGCTGGGTGCTGCCGGCTTCTTCGTGGCGTACCGGTCGATCGACATCCCGGACCCCAACGCCGAGTTCCTCACCGAGACCACGCAGGTCTACTACTCCGACGGCAAGAGCCAGCTCGGCCAGTTCGCGGTGCAGAAGCGTGACTCGATCGACTACGACGAGATGCCGCAGTACGTGAAGGACGCGGTCGTCGCCGCCGAGAACCAGACCTTCTGGACCGACAACGGCCTCGACCCCAAGGGCATCCTGCGCGCGGCGTTCAGCAACGCCCAGGGCAACGCGACCCAGGGTGCGTCGACGATCACCCAGCAGTACGTCAAGATCCTGTACCTCACCCAGGAGCGCACCTGGAAGCGCAAGCTCAAGGAAGCGATCCTCTCGCTCAAGGTGAAGAACCAGCTGAGCAAGCAGGACGTGCTCGAGGGCTACCTCAACACGATCTACTTCGGCCGCGGCGCCTACGGCATCCAGGCCGCGGCGCAGTCCTACTTCGCCAAGGACGCCGCGGACCTCAACCTCAAGCAGTCCGCCGCGCTGGCCGCGATCCTCAACAACCCCAACGGGCTCGACCCCGCGGACGGCGACGACGTGGCCCAGCGGCTGCTCGGCCGCTACCAGTACGTCCTCGACTCGATGGCCAAGATGGGCACCGCGCCCGCCGGTGAGGTCTCCCAGGCGCGCGAGGCGCTGCCGAAGTTCCCGCAGATCAAGCAGAGCGCCCAGTACGGCGGCCAGCGCGGCCACGTGCTGACGATGGTCCGCAAGGAGCTCAGCAACCTCGGCTTCAGCGAGGAGGAGATCAACGGCGGCGGCCTCCAGGTCACCACCACCTTCACCAAGAAGGCGATGGCCGCGGCCGCCGAGGGCGTCGCCGAGCAGCGCCCGGAGGGCTTCGGCCCCAAGCAGCTGCACGTCGCGGTCGCCTCGGTCCAGCCCGGCACCGGCGCCGTGCGCGGCTTCTACGGCGGCCAGGACTACCTCGACTCGCAGATCAACTGGGCGGTCGCGGGCGGCCAGGCCGGCTCGACGTTCAAGCCGTTCGCGCTCGCCTCGGCGATCGAGTCCGGCTTCGAGCTCAAGGACACCTTCGACGGCAACTCGCCCTACGACCTGCCGGGCGGCGGGCGCCCGATCGAGAACCAGGGCAACCACAGCTACGGCCGGGTCAACCTGATCAAGGCCACCGAGGACTCGATCAACACCGCTTACATCGACATGACCCTGTCGATGCCGGACGGCCCGAACCAGATCATCAGCACCGCCAACGCGATGGGGATCCCGCCGGCCGAGCCGGCCGACCCGCCGTACGGCATCCCGACCTCGAGCCCGGGCCTCCAGCCCAACACCGGCGTCTCGCTGGGCTCGCAGACGGTGAGCCCGATCAACATGGCCAACGGCTACGCGACCATCGCCAACCGCGGCGTCGCCGCCGACGCCTACATCATCGAGAAGGTCGTCGACCGCGACGGCGTCGTGCGCTACGACCACAAGGTCACCACCCACGACGCGGTCCCGGAGGGCATCGCGGACGACGTGGGCTACGCCCTGCAGCAGGTCGTGAAGTCCGGTTCCGGTACGGCGGCCCTGGGCCTGGACCGCCCGGCCGGCGGCAAGACCGGCACGGCCACCAACGGCAACGGCGAGGTCTCCTCGGCGTGGTTCGTGGGCTACACGCCGCAGCTGGCGACCGCGGTGATGTACGTGCGCGGCAAGGGCAACGAGCAGCTCAAGGACTGGCTGCCGTCGTACTTCGGTGGCGCCTACCCCGCCAAGACCTGGACCGCGGTGATGCTGCGCGCCCTCGACGGCGCGGACGTCGAGAGCCTGCCGCCGGCGGCGTACGTCAAGGGCGAGGCACCGGACGACGGGCACGAGTACGTGCCGCCGCCGCCCCCGCCGCCGAAGAAGACGAAGAAGCCCAAGGAGACGAAGACGACGCAGGCTCCCCCGACGGAGCTGCCGCCGCCTCCGCCGACCACGGAGCTGCCGCCGCCGCCGACCGACACGGTGCCGACCCAGCCGACCGGCCCGCCGACCACGACGGGCGGTGGTCCGATCATCGGTGGGCCCGGCAACGGCCAGAAGCCGCGCGTGCGCCAGGGGCGTCGCCGACCGGCGAACCGCTGAGGGACCGGTGACGCACGTCCACCCCACCCGCGACGACGCGGTCGTCACGGCGCTGAGCGAGGTCGTCGGCGGGCCGATGGGCGAGCACGCGCGGCCGCACCGGTGGTGGACGCCGGCCCGGGTCCTGCTCCTGCTCACCGCCGTGGTGTTCGCGGCCGGGCTCGTGCAGAAGGCGCCGTGCTCGCTGGCCCAGGGACGCGACCAGAACTGGGTCTACTCCCACATGTGCTACACCGACCTCAAGCCGCTGTACGTGCCGCGCGGGATGGCCGAGCACGCCTGGCCCTACTCCGACGACGCCCAGACCCGGGCGCGCTACGACGTGATGGAGTACCCCGTCGGCATCTCCTACTGGGCCTGGGGCACCGCGTGGGTGACGCACTGGCTCAACGGGTCGCCGGACGTCGCGGCCCGCTACAAGGAGCCCGTCTCCGACCTGTACGCCGACCCGGAGGTCCACGACGAGGAGGACATCTTCCTGCTCGTCAACGCCGTCGGCTTCGCCGCGCTCGCGCTGCTGGCGACCTGGCTGCTCGCGGGGACGAACCGGTCCCGGCCCTGGGACGCCGCGGCCTTCGCCGCGTCCCCCGCGCTGCTGCTGACCGGCCTGATCAACTGGGACCTGCTCGCCGTGGCCCTGGTGGCCGGCGCACTGTGGGCCTGGTCGCGCGACCGGCCCGTGCTCACCGGCGTGCTGATCGGGCTGGGCACCGCCGCCAAGCTGTACCCGCTGTTCCTGCTCGGCGGGCTGCTGGTCATCTGCCTGCGCCAGCGCCGCGTCGGGCGCTTCGCCCTCGCCGCGCTGTGGGCGGTGGTCGCGTGGGTCGTGGCGAACGCGCCGGCGTACCTCAGCGGCCCGGACCAGTGGAAGGTGTTCTGGTCGTTCAACGCCGAGCGGAAGGCCGACCTGGGGTCGCTGTGGCTGCTCGTCGACCAGGCCGGTGACCTCGGCATCTCGGCGCACACGATCAACGTGTGGTCGTGGGCGCTGTTCGGCGCCTGGTGCGTCGGGGTGTTCGCGATCGGGATGAGCGCCGGTCGCCGCGGGCCGGTGGCGATGGTCCCCCGCCTCGCGCAGCTGGGCTACCTGGTCGTGGTCGGCTTCCTGCTGGTCAACAAGGTCTACTCGCCGCAGTACGTGCTGTGGCTGCTCCCCCTCGCCGTGCTGGCCCGGCCGCGCTGGCGCGACCAGGTCGTGTGGCAGGCGTGCGAGGTCTTCTACTTCTGCACGGTCTGGTGGTACCTCGGCGGCTACCTCGCCCCCGCGGGTGGCGGCGACGCGGGGTTCTACTGGGTCGGCATCGTGGTGCGGGTGCTCGGCGAGCTCTACCTCGCCGCCGTGATCGTGCGCGACCTCTACCGGCCCGTCCACGACCCGTGCGCGCTCGAGCGGGTCGAGCCGGGGTCGGCCGTGGCGGAGCTCAGCCGGTGACCACGACCCGGTCGAACGCGGTGGCGGTGTAGCGGACCCGGACGTCGACGTCCTCGCCGACCTCGGGCACCCGCGCGCCGTGCGGCAGGAACAGCATCGAGGCCTGCATGTGTGGCGGCTCGGCGAAGAGCCGCTGCTTGCCGTCGATGGCGTACGGCGAGCGCACGAACCCGACCGCGTCGAGGCCGCCGCGGGCCAGCGTCGCCGCGCGCGCCTTGATCGACTGCTCACCCGTGGGCGCCTCCAGGCCGATGCCGTGCGCGGTGCCGCCGCTGACGACGAGCACGTGCCCGGACTTCGGGGCGGTGCGGCCGCGGTAGCCGAACGCGTCGCCGCGCTCGACCGGGTGCACGTCGAGGACCCTCGCCGTCACCCGCAGCGCGCCGCGGTCACCGAGCCACAGGCCGGTTCCGATCCGCGGGCGGACCGTGAAGTCGCCGTACTGGCTGCGCAGGGTGGTCAGCTCGGCGTCGGTGAGGTGGCTGACCCAGACCTCCGGGGTGCCGCGGGTGGGGACCTCGGCGGCGACGAAGTCGTTGACCAGCCGGGTCACCTCGCCGAGGTGGGTGCCCTGCCCCAGCGGCAGGTGCAGGGCGAGGCCCTCGACCCGGGCGCCGGGGTGCTTGCGGAGCAGGTCGCCGGCCTCCCACAGCTCGCGGGCGGCCATGCCGTGGCGGCGCATCGAGGTCATCCGCTCGAGCACGATCCGGGCGGTCGGGTCGGCGTGCAGCAGGTCGCGCAGGTCGCCGAGCCGGCTGACGGTGTGGACCAGGCGCCGGCCGGTCGCGGTGTCGGGGAGCGGCACCCAGGGGCGCCACGGGGTGAGCACCAGCAGGTCGCCGTGCCAGCGCTGGGCGACCTCGGGCAGCTCGTCGTACGTGCCGACCGCGAGGGTGCGCACGTCGTGGCCGCGCTCGGCCAGCCACTGGGCCTTGCGGGCCAGCCGGCCCAGCGTGAAGCCGTAGCCGTTGCCCTTGGCGACCGGGACGATCCCGGGCTGGGCGTCGGCGACCGCCTCGAGGTGGGACCGCCAGCGCGGGCCGTCGACGGTGAGGGTCAGCCCGCCGGTCGAGCCTGTCGCGACCATCAGCCCCTCCGCTGCAGGTAGACCTGGAACGCCTTGTAGAGCGCCCGGTTGATCGGCAGGTCCCACTCTCCGGCGTACTCGACCGCCTCGCCGCCGGTGCCGACCTTGAACTGGATCAGCCCGACGTGGGGGTCCTCGGCGTCGAGGGTCTCGGTGATGCCGCGCAGGTCGTAGACCGCAGCGCCGGCGGCGATCGCGTCGCGGATCATCGCCCACTGGATCGCGTTGGAGCCGCGGACCTCGCGCTTCTCGGTGGAGGAGGCGCCGTAGGAGTACCAGGCGTGCTCGCCGACCCGGATCGCGATCGTCGAGGCCACCAGGTCGCCGTCGTGGCGGGCCAGCCACAGCGTGAACCGCTCGTCGCTGTCGGCCTGCAGGGCGTCGTGCATCGTCTCGAAGTAGCGCAGCGGGCGGGGCGTGAAGTGGTCGCGCTGGGCGGTGTGGACGTAGAGCTCGTGGAACGCCTTCAGGTCCTCCCGCGAGCCGCGGGTGACCTCGACGCCCTCCTTGGCGGCCTTCTTGATGTTGCGGCGCCAGAGCTGGTTCATCGCCTTGAGGACCTCGTCCTCGCTGAGCTGGATGCCGTCGGCGGAGCGGAGCGGGACCTGGAAGACGAACTGGGGCTGGCCCGCCGCGAAGCCGCCCTCGACCCCCTGGTGGCGCCAGCCGAGCTCGTGGAGCTGGGCGACCACCCGGGCACCCGCAGGGGTGCGCTCGGCCGGCGGGATCTCGCCGAGCAGGCGGACCGCCGGGTCGGCGATGCCGTCCTTGACCTGGGCGGTGGTCCAGCGCCGGGTGACCACCGGCGGACCGGTGCGGACGGCGAACGCGCCCTGCTCCTTGAGGTGCCGCACCATCGGGTCGAGCCAGGAGCCGAGGTCGTCGGAGCTCCAGTCGATGACCGGTCCCTCGGGCAGGTAGGCGAGGTAGCGGTTGAGCCTCGGGAGCTTCCGGTACAGCACCAGCGCGACACCGACCTGCTTCCCCGCGTCGTCGAACCACCCCAGCGACTCGCTGCGCCACTCGCTCTTGACCTGCGCCCAGCCGGGCGTCTGCAGGAAGCTGGCGGAGGGCAGCGTGGCGAGGTGGTCGCGGTGCTCGGTCGGGCTGATCGGGCGCACGCTGGGCATGGGAACCAACCTATCGGGCGGGTGGCTCCGGGTGAGCCCCGGCGAGCGGGGTACCGCCGGGCCATGACCGCACCCCGCCCGCTCGGCTACTGGCTGACCACGCTCGACCGCCTGCTCGACGACCAGGTCGCGGACGCCCTGGCCGAGCGCGGGCTGAGCCGCAGCGAGTGGCACGCGCTCGGGCGCCTCGAGCACGGTGCCGTCGCCGAGGACGTCGCCGTCGAGCTGCTCCCCGCCGTCGAGGGCCTGGTCGCGGCGGGGCTGGTCGAGCACCGCAGCGGCGAGTACCGGCTGACCGAGGCAGGCAGCGAGCGGGTCGCCGAGCTCCAGGAGGGCCCCGTGCAGGCGGTCGCCGAGCGGGCGGTCGAGGGTCTCTCGGCGGAGCAGTACGACGCGCTCCTCGGCTCGCTCGAGCAGGTGGCCACGAACCTCGGCTGGCTCGCGGACGGTCCCGTCTCCTAGGGTCGGTCCGGCTGCCAGGGCGGGGTCTGTCCCCACCCCCACCGCGGGACGTCCGCGGCATCGACGGCCGGCGGGTCCTCGCCGGAGTAGACCAGCGCCATCCGGGTGCCCCACTCCAGGTAGTAGACGAACACCGCCCGGGACTCGGGGTCGGTCGGCAGCCCGGCCTCGTCGGCAGCGTCGAGCAGCAGCTCGACCCACCGCCGGCGCTGCTGCTCGGTGATCGCGCGGCCGAGGTGCTGGCGCGCCATGTGCGGGTGGCCGCCGCGGTGGGCGGTGTAGCCGGCCGGGCCACCGAAGACCTCGGCCAGCCACACGGCGACGTGCTCGGGGTGGTCGGCGTCCATGCCCGCGAACACCGGGGCGAGCACCGGGTCGCCCGGCACCCGTGCGTAGAACACGGTGGTGAGACGGCGCAGGGCGTCCATCCCGCCGGCCCACTCGTAGATGCTCGGCGTCGCCGGGTCCGGTCGGGTCACCGGGCGTCCGGGCCCTGGGCGCGCACCTGCTGGACGTGCTCGAGCGAGTCGCGCACCTCGGCCAGCCAGTCGTCGGCGTGCTGCTGGACGAGCCGGACGCACCAGGCCAGCGCCTCGCTGCGGCTGCGGGCGACGCCGCCGGCGATGAGGGTGTCGAGGACGGCACGCTCGGGCTGGCGCAGCCGGGTCATCGTCGGCACCGCCAGGTGGGTGAACAGGGCCCGGGTGCCGTCGCACTCGACACCCCACGCGACCTTCTGGTCGTACTGGCGCTCGGCCTCGCGGGCGATGGCGATGCGGGTGTCGCGGGTGCGCTCGCGGAACTCCTGGATCCGGCCCTGGGCCGCGGCCTCGCGCTCGGTCGCCGAGGCGTCCTCGGCGAGCCTGGGGGCCGCGATGCGGCCGATGACGGTGATCTCCTCGCGGTCGACGGTGACCTCCACCAGGGACTCGAACAGGTCCTCCGGCAGCCGGCCCACGAACCAGCCGCGGATCTGGTCGCGCTGCTCGGTTGTAATCATGTAATCGAGATTACGCCGGATCCGCCGGAGTGCAAGGGGTTCGTCAGAGGCGCTCGCGCAGCCACGCGAAGTCGGCGACGTGCTCCTCGGCGCCGCCCGGCGTCTCGCACACGACCGGCGCACCGGCGTCGCGGACCACCTGGGCGAGCAGGTCGGGGTCGATCTGGCCGGCACCGAAGTTGGCGTGCCGGTCGGCGCCGGAGTCGAAGGCGTCGCGGCTGTCGTTGGCGTGGACCAGGTCGATGCGGCCCGTGATCGCGAGGACGTCGTCGACGATCGTCTCCAGCGCGTTGCCACCGGCGTGGGCGTGGCAGGTGTCGAGGCAGAAGCCGACCATGTCGGCGCCCTCGGCGGACGCGATCGCGTCCCAGGTCCCCTTGATCCGCTCGAGGTAGCGGGTCATCGCGTTCGTGCCGCCGGCCGTGTTCTCGATCAGCAGCGGGATCTTGATGTCGGTCGCCTCGACCGCCTTGCGCCAGTTGTCGAAGCCCTTCGCGGGGTCGTCCTCGTCGGTGACGTGGCCGCCGTGCACGATCAGTCCCTTGGCGCCGAGCTCGGCCGCGGCGTCCATGTGCTGCTGCAGCAGCTTGCGGCTCGGGATGCGCTGGCGGTTGTTGGTGGTGGCGACGTTGATCAGGTACGGCGCGTGCACGTACAGGTCGACGCCGGCCTCCTCGGCCGCCGCGCGGAGGGCGGCCGGGCCGCCGTCGTACGACAGGACGGGGCCCTTGTAGGACTGCGGGTTGCCCAGGAAGAACTGCACCAGCGGGGCGTTGCGGGCCGCCGCCTCGGCGATCGGGTCGGTCTGGTCGACGTGGGCTCCGATGCGCAGCTCGCTCATGCGGCCATCGTAGGGACGGGCCCGGACAGTGCTGTCCCGGTGTGTCCCCTCCTTGTCCTGGGCGTGTCCCCTCTTCGCCCGGAATCCTCGTGGACAGGGCCGGTGGGGCACTAACGTCCTCGCGTGACCACCCTCCATGTCTCCGCGGGCGGCCGGACCTGGTCGTTCGAGGAGCCGCGCGTCGTCAGCATCGGCCGCGACACCGGCTCCGACATCGTCCTCACCGCGCCCTCCGCCTCCCGCCAGCACGCGCAGCTGCGCTCGGACGGCTCCGGCTGGGTCCTCGTCGACACCGGCTCGAGCGGCGGCACGTTCCTGGGCGGCAACCGGGTCACCGAGGTGCGGCTCACCGGTGCGACGACCGTCCGCTTCGGCGGGGTCAACGGCGAGGAGGTCGTGCTCACGCCCGCGACCGCCGCCCGCCCCGCCGCGCCCGACCCGGCGGTGCTCCCGCCCGCCGGCCTGGCCCAGACCATGCTGCCCGGCGTCGGCCCGGCCGGTCCCGGCTACGTCAGCGGCCCCGGGCTCCTGGTGCGCGTCGGCGGCGCGTCGAAGCGGTTCCCCCCGGGCGTGGTGGTCCGGATCGGCCGCGACCCGGCCAGCGAGGTCGTCGTCGACGACCCGTCGGTCTCCCGGCTGCACGGCGTGGTCGAGGGCCGTCCCGACGGCTGGTGGTACGTCGACCGGTCGACCGCAGGCACCTTCCTCGAGGAGGACCGGGTCACCCAGCGCAAGCTCGAGGAGCCCACGACCCTGATGCTGGGCCACCCCACCGCGGGTGCCGAGGTCGAGGTCGTCCCGATCGTGGCGACGGGTGTCGCGCAGAAGTCGATCGCCAAGAAGAAGCGCAGGCGCACCGCCGCCCTCGTCGGCGGGATCGTCGCGGCCCTGGTGCTGGTCGGCGGTGGCGTCGCCGCAGCCGTGCTGCTCGGTGGCGACGACTCGGGCGGGGAGGACGGCCCCACCGAGGCGGCAGGTCTCAGCACCGAGGCGCTCGACCGGGCCAAGCTCGCCAGCGTGCTCATCATCGCCGTCGACGACAGCGGCGAGCCCATCTACACCGGCTCCGGCACGATCATCAGCGAGGACGGGCTGATCCTGACCAACGCCCACGTCGGCAAGCCGAGCGCGCCTGGCCAGCAGGGCGGCGAGGAGGACCCGGCCGGGCTCCTGGTGGCCCTCACCTCCGCCGAGGACGACAAGCCCGCGGCGCCGTCGTACTCCGCCGAGGCGATCGTCGCCGACGGCGTCCTCGACCTTGCGGTCCTCAAGATCACCGCGGACGCCGACGGCAAGAAGATCGACGACAAGGACCTCGACCTGCCGCCTCCGGTCCCGGTCGGCGATAGCGACGACCTGCGCACCGGCGACGAGCTCACCGCGCTCGGGTTCCCGGCGGTCGCCCACGTGGCGTCCGACGACGGGCTCGACCGGGCCCTGACCGTCACCCGCGGCGTCGTGTCCACCTTCCTCAAGGAGGCCGCGGTCCCCGGCAACCGGGCCTGGATCGACAGCGACATCCGGATCGGCTCCGGCAACTCCGGCGGCGCCTCGATCAACGACGACGGCGAGCTGGTCGGCATCAACAGCGCGGTCGTCACCGAGTCCACCGTCGGCGACAGCGGCGAGGGCGGGGCGTTCACCGGTGGCTCCGCGCGGATCCGGCCGGTCAACCTCAGCTCGGACATCGTCGAGATCGCCGAGAAGGGCGGCGACCCGGACTACGTCTCGCCGTACCTCGACGACGTCCCGGAGCCTCCGGCCGACCCGATGGGCCAGGCGACGGCTGCTCCCGCGGGCTGGACCGTCGACGGCAACAGCGACTGCTCGACCACGAGCACGCTCGACGACCCGCAGGTGCTCAGCGGCGTGACCCTCCCGGCGACCCTGTACGCGCACTTCGCCGTCACCGGGCTGCCCGACGGGACGCCGTTCACCATCGAGCTCCACAACCCGCAAGGTGAGCTGCTCGGCTCCCTCGACGGGTCGTGGGACCTCGGCTCGGACGACGTGTGCGCCACGGTGTCCCTCGACGTGCCCGAGGGCCTGACAGCCGCGATCGCGGTGCTCGTCATCGACGGCACCCAGATCCAGAACCCGGTGCTGTTCGGCTAGCTCCGGCGAGCTCGCGGTGGGCGGTCCGGCGCTGGGTGCGCCGGGCCGCTCGTCGTTCCTGCCGTCGCGATTCGGCCCGCTCCCCCGAGCGCTGTTAACCTCTCCTGTCCGGTGCCGCTGGCGCCGTACCGTCTGCTGGGCCGAACCAGCCAGACAAGCAAGGCCCTCCTGCCGTGGAAAGTCCACGGCCGCCTGAGTCCAGAGGAGGTGGAGACCGCTTTGCGCAACTATGAAGTCGTGGTCATCCTCGACCCGAGCCTCGACGAGCGGACGGTCCAGCCGTCGCTCGACAAGTACCTGAACGTCGTCCGCAACGACGGCGGCACGGTCGAGAACGTCGACGTGTGGGGCAAGCGTCGCCTGGCGTACGAGATCAAGAAGAACGCCGAGGGCATCTACGCCATCATCAAGCTGACCGCCGCTCCGGCGACCGTCGACGAGCTCGACCGTCAGCTGACCCTCAACGAGTCCGTCCTGCGGACCAAGGTCCTGCGACCCACCGTCTGAGGTAGCCAGGACCCCTGTCCTGTGGATGTCGGCTGTTCAATGTCGGCACCACGGGACACCATGGGGTCCGTTGCCCGGGACGAGCCCGGGCGGGCCACTCGAACCCACCGCACAGGAGACCACCATGGCTGGCGACACCGTCATCACCGTCATCGGCAACCTCACCGACGACCCGGAGCTTCGCTTCACCCCGTCGGGCGCGGCTGTCGCCAACTTCACGGTGGCCTCGACGCCGCGTTCCTTCGACCGCCAGACCAACGAGTGGAAGGACGGGGACACCCTGTTCCTGCGCTGCTCGGTCTGGCGCCAGGTCGCGGAGAACGTCGCCGAGTCCCTCCAGAAGGGCATGCGCGTCGTCGTGCAGGGCCGTCTGGTGTCGCGCTCCTACGAGACCCGCGAGGGCGAGAAGCGCACCGTCAACGAGCTGCAGGTCGACGAGATCGGCCCGTCGCTCACCTGGGCGACCGCGAAGGTCACCCGCGCCAGCCGCTCCGGCGGTGGCGGCGGGTACGGCGGCGGCCAGGGTGGCGGCAACCAGGGTGGCGGCGGCCGTCCCGCGGGTCAGGACCCGTGGGGCAGCGCCCCGTCCGGTGGCGGCAACCAGGGTGGCGGTTCCAACTACGGGGGCGGCGCCCCGGCCAACGACCCGTGGGCCGCGCCGGGTGTCTCGTCCAACGACGAGCCCCCGTTCTGACCAGCATCACCAACCAACCATTCCGGCCGCTTTCTGACTGACGCGGCCGGGCTCTGAGGAGGAGCACCACAATGGCGAAGGCAGTCGTCCGCAAGCCGAAGAAGAAGGTTTGCCAGTTCTGCAAGGAGAAGGCCACCGGTGTCGACTACAAGGACACCGCCCTTCTGAAGAAGTTCATCTCCGACCGCGGCAAGATCCGCGCCCGTCGGGTGACCGGCAACTGCGTCCAGCACCAGCGGGACGTCGCGATCGCGGTGAAGAACGCCCGCGAGGTCGCGCTGCTGCCCTACACCTCCGCCGGTCGCTGAGCAGAGTCAGAGAAGGAGAGCTGAACTCATGAAGATCATCCTGACCCAGGAGGTCGAGAACCTCGGCGCTGCCGGTGACGTGGTCGAGGTCAAGGACGGCTACGGCCGCAACTACCTCATCCCCCGCGGCTTCGGCATCCGGTGGACCCGCGGCGCCCAGGCGCAGGCGGACTCGATCAAGTCCGCTCGCGCGGCGCGTGCCGTCCGCGACGAGGCCCACGCGGCCGAGCTGAAGGCCAAGCTCGAGGGCTCGCCCGTCGACGTCAAGGTCAAGGCCGGCCAGGGCGGCCGCCTGTTCGGTGCGGTCACCCCCGCCGACATCGCCGCCGCGCTCGGCGAGGCCGCCGGCGAGGCGATCGACAAGCGGACCATCGTCCTCGGCAACCCGATCAAGTCGCTGGGCAACCACGCGGTGTCGGTCAAGCTGCACGACGAGGTGTCCGCCGCGGTGGCCCTCAACGTCATCCCGGCCTGACCTCACCCGGTCGTCTTCGACACGCACGACCACCAACGGCGTGGCCGGTCCCCTCGGGACCGGCCACGCCGTTAGTTTTGGGGCCACTCCCACCCACCCCTGCGACCCCGGAGCTTCCCCCATGCGTGTACGACGGCTGGCGCCTGCCGCCCTCCTGCTGCTGACCCCGGTCCTCGCGGCCTGCGGCGACGACGAGCCCGACGCGACCGACACCCCGACGGACGCCTCCAGCGCGACCGAGGCGTCGACACCGACCGAGACGACCAGCGCCCCCACCACGGAGCCGACCGCGCCGTCGAGCACCGCGGCCGCCGGGCTGCCCATGGCCTGCGACGTGGTCACCGCCGACGACCTGGCCGAGGCGTACGGCATGTCCTTCGGCACCGCCGAGGTCGGCGGTGGCGGCACCAGCGAGGGCGACCTCGAGTGGTCCAGCGACAACTGCTCCTTCGAGGCCGCCGGGCTCGCCGAGGTCACGGTCAAGCTGACCGGCCCCGAGGACTTCACCAAGGGGAGCTTCGGCTGCCCCCAGCCGCGCGACGACGACGGCGTCGTCGACCCGGCCGACGACATCGCCGGCGCCACCAAGGGCTGGTGGAAGGTCAGCAACCCGCCGGACTTCGAGGGCGAGCTGCGCGCCTGCACCCCGAGCGTGCTGCTGCAGATCGACCTCGACTACGAGGACGGCGTCGAGTACGAGGGCGACCCGCTCAACCAGTCCGTGGGCCTGGCCGAGAAGGTGCTGGCCGCGATCAAGGGCTGACGTCCTCCGACGGCTCGGGCTCCGACGGCTCGGCCCCGGCCCACGGGGCCGAGCCGAGCAGCGCGCAGAGCACGATCACGAGCAGGACGCCGGCGAGGCCGACGGTGCCGACGCCGTACAGCCAGCGCCAGCCGGCGCCGTCGTAGAGCACGTTGGCGACGAGCGAGAACAGGATCGCCGTCTCCGCGACGAACCACGTCCAGCCGCTGCGGGCACCAGCCTCGCGGGCACGGGTGCCGAGGGCGTGGCACAGCGCGGCCTGGAAGCCGAGCGCCGGCAGCGAGGACGCCCACACGACGGCCGGGTCGGCGTCGTCGAGCCACGCGCGGGCGCCGGGCGGGCTGAGCACGGCGGCGACGACCAGGGCGAGCACCGCGAGGTAGCCGAGCGTCAGGCGCAGCGGCAGGTCGGGTGCCGCCCGGACCAGCCGGACGTAGCCGACCAGCACCAGCAGGCAGCCGAGGACCTCCGCGACGTCGTACCTGTCGGCGGGGGCGGCGGTGAAGACGACGACGGCGAGGCCGATCGCGATCCAGTAGAGCGGCTTCACGCGCCGGCCACCAGCCAGGCGTCCCCGCGCGAGCGGTGGACCAGCGTGGCCAGCCGGCCGCCCATGAACACGGCGCAGAACACGGCCCACAGCCAGGGGAGACCGGCGCCCAGCGCACTCGTCAGCAGCACGAGCGGAGCGTAGCCCGCGAGCACGATCACGCCGGCGCGGGCCAGGTAGCGGCCGTCGCCCGCACCGATCAGCACCCCGTCGAGGACGAACACCACGCCGGCGGCCGGCTGGTCGAGGGCAGCCACCAGCAGCACCGGGACCAGGGCGTCCCGCACGCCCGCGTCCGTGGTGAAGAGGGCGCCGAGCCAAGGACTGGTCGCGGCGAGCAGCAGCCCGGTGACCACGCCGCTGACGATCCCCCACCCGACCATCCGGCCGGTCACCGCGCGGGTGGCGGCGACGTCGCCGGCGCCGAGGAAGCGCCCGGTGATCGCCTGCGCGGCGATGGCGATGGCGTCCAGCACGTAGGCCAGGAAGCCCCACAGGGTCATCGCCAGCTGGTGGGTGGCGACCGGGACGGCGGTGCTGCTGCCGGCCCCGCTCGCGGTCAGCACCACGGCGTACGTCGTCACGAGGAGCGAGGCGCGCAGGGTCAGGGTCCGCACGATGAGCGGAACGCCGGCCCGTGCCGCCGCCCGGACGCCGGGCAGGTGCGGGCGCAGCGTGGCGCCCTCGGCCCGGGCCGCCCGGACCACGACCAGCACCAGCGCCACCGCCATCGCGGCCTGGGCGAGCACCGACCCCAGCGCCGAGCCGGCGATGCCGAGCCGCGGGGCCGGGCCGGCGCCGTACACGAGCGCGATGTTGAGCGCGAGGTTCGCGAGGTTGCCGGCCACGGCGACGACGAGTGGCGTCCGCGTGTCCTGCAGGCCGCGCAGCACGCCGGTGCCGGCGAGGATGAGCAGCAGCGGCGTCAGGCCGAGGGCGGCGACGCGGAGGTAGGTCGTCGCGGGCTCGACCACGTCCGACGACGCCCCGAAGACCGCGACGAGCGGGTCGGCGGCCAGCGCGGTGACCAGGGTGGCCGGGATCCCGATGAGCACGGCCAGCCAGAGCCCGTCGAGGCCCTGGGCCAGCGCGGCGTCGCGGTGACCGGCGCCGATCTGGCGGGCGACCCCGGCGGTGGTGCCGTAGGCCAGGAAGATGGACAGGCCCACGACCGTCGTCACCACGGTGCCGGCGATGCCGAGGCCGGCCAGCTCCGGGGTGCCGAGGTGGCCGACCACGGCGGCGTCGCCGAGCAGGAACAGCGGCTCGGCCACCAGGGCGAGGAAGGCCGGGAACGCGAGCCGGGCGATCTCGCGGTCGAGGGCGCGGGGGCTGCTCACCGCACGCCGCTCGCGGCCGCTTCGCGGGCGGCGCCGTCGGCGGCGTCGTGACCGCCCTCACCGGCCGGTGGATAAGTGGGGTCCCGCTGTGGAAACCCGGGTCCCGGCGTGGTAGTCGCGGGCGGCACCGCGGCGGACCCGGTCCGACCAGCCGGTGGCCAGAAGGTGAACGGGATCACACCCGAGGTTTTTGTCCTCCACAGTCCGTGGAGGGAGTTTGCGCAGGTCAGAGCCCAGCTGGGTCCTCCG
This sequence comes from Nocardioides kongjuensis, assembly GCF_013409625.1. Lineage (NCBI taxonomy): Bacteria > Bacillati > Actinomycetota > Actinomycetes > Propionibacteriales > Nocardioidaceae > Nocardioides > Nocardioides kongjuensis. The sequence continues at coordinate 4,072,913 of NZ_JACCBF010000001.1, read as the reverse complement.
TGCCGCACCTTCTCCACAGCTTCCTCCCCACCCCGTGCACACCGCGTCCGCGTGTCCTCCACGACCCACCCCGAGTTATCCCCAACCCTTGTGGACAGGCCACTTTCGGTGTCCCCGGTCGGCCCCGTAGGTTGCCGCACCGGTGGTCCTCGCGGACCACCGCCCGACGATTGTGTCGGACCCGGTCGGCACGCTGGGAACCGGACGACCCGACCAGCCCGGACCAGCCCAGCCAGCCCAGACCAGCCCAGGCGCGATCACCAGGAAGGGGGCCAGGACCGTGAGCCTCACGGACGACCCCCCGGCCTGGACCGCCGAGCCGCCGGAGGAGTACGGCGACGGCCCCGCGCCGTACCAGCCCGGGGAGGCCCCGACGGGCGGCCGCACGCCTCCGCAGGACATGGCGGCCGAGCAGTCCGTGCTCGGCGCGATGTTGATCTCCAAGGACGCCATCGCCGACGTCGTCGAGGTCATCCGCGGGGTCGACTACTACCGGCCGGCCCACGAGGAGATCCACGAGGCGATCCTCGACCTCTACAGCCGCGGCGAGCCGGCCGACATGGTGACCGTCGCCGGTGAGCTGCAGCGGCGTGGCCAGCTGCAGAAGATCGGCGGCGCGCCGTACCTGCACACCCTCGCCGCCAACGTGCCGATCGCCGCCAACGCCGGCTTCTACGCCGAGATCGTCTACGAGAAGGCGATCCTGCGCCGCCTGGTCAACGCCGGCACCAAGATCGTCCAGATCAGCTACGCGGGCGAGGGCGAGGTCGAGGGCATCGTCAACGAGGCCCAGTCCGAGATCTACAAGGTCACCGACCGCAACAAGTCGGAGGACTACGCACCGCTGTCCGACATCATGGACGGCGTCCTCGACGAGATCGAGGCGATGGAGAACCGCGAGGCCGGCATCTACGGCGTGCCGACCGGCTTCGCCGACTTCGACGAGCTCACCAACGGCTTCCACGCCGGCCAGATGATCGTCGTCGCGGCCCGTCCCGCCATGGGCAAGTCCACGCTGGCGCTCGACTTCTGCCGTGCGGCCGCCATCCACAACAACCTCACGGCCTGCTTCTTCAGCCTCGAGATGACGCGCGGCGAGATCGTGATGCGCCTGCTCTCGGCCGAGGCGCGGATCCCGCTCAACCACATCCGCAACGGCAAGATGGGCACCGAGGAGTGGGACCGCCTGGCCCGCCACGTCGCCAAGGTCTCCGCCGCGCCGATGTTCATCGACGACTCCCCCAACATGACGATGACCGAGATCCGTGCGAAGGCCCGCCGGCTCAAGCAGAAGCACGACCTCAAGCTGATGGTCATCGACTACCTCCAGCTGATGAGCTCCGGCAAGAAGGTCGAGTCCCGCCAGCTCGAGGTCTCCGAGTTCTCCCGCCAGATCAAGCTGCTCGCCAAGGAGCTCGAGATCCCGGTGATCGCGCTCTCCCAGCTCAACCGTGGCCCCGAGCAGCGCGCCGACAAGCGCCCCGCCGTCAGCGACCTGCGTGAGTCGGGCTCGATCGAGCAGGACGCCGACATGGTCGTCCTGCTCCACCGCGACGACGTCTACGAGAAGGAGTCGACCCGCCCCGGCGAGGCCGACCTGATCGTCGCCAAGCACCGCAACGGCGCGACCCGCGACATCGTGGTGGCCTTCCAGGGCCACTACAGCCGGTTCGTCGACATGGCGCACTGACGCTCGCGGAACCGCGCTCCACGAACCCGAGAACAGGTTTCACTTGACCGGTCACCCCAACCGCACGATGCTCGATGGTGGGGGGTCGACCGGACTGCACTGTCCAGCTCTTGGGAACCGGCAACATGGGGAAGGTGGCCGACCGATGGACCCGCAACGCGTGCTGAGTGTGCCCATGCGACTGCCTGTCACGACCTTGGACTCGGTCCTCAGCGCCGTCGAGGAGGCGCTCCTCGGCACCGGTGCGCGGCGGATCTGGATCGAGCAGGAGGATGCCGAGCTCTGCGTGGTGGCGGAGTTCGACCGCTAGCCGCTCCGCGACCCGACGGGTGCGCGCCGGGACCGTCGTCCGGTCGGACGGGCCTTCGGTCCCGGCGGCCCTGACGCCGACGGGTGGCGTGGGTGGGCGCCGATCGGTCAGTTCCCGCAGGCCGTGCGTGGAATGCCCTGCGCGACCCGACCGCTCGACGTACCGTGGGCGGTGATCCGGTAGTGGTGAAGCCGGCCGGGTGCACCGTCGGGTGCATCCAGGCCAGGCAAGAGGCGGAGCCGGGTCCGTGCCGCTGAGAGTTGACGAGTTGAGGAGAGGGCTCCGGATCGGAGCCCACCGCTTGGCTGACTCCTGGAGGTGGTCCGGATGGTTCCCGCTCCGTGCAAGATCACGGTGCTCGCCCGGCACGAGATGTTCGCCGAGGCGCTGCAGGTGGCCCTGACGAGCGCAGGGCACGAGGTGCAGCGGCTCTCGCCGCCCGAGTCGTCGACCTCGGCAACACGTCTGGTCGAGGCCGTGGCCCGTACCTGTCCCCGGGTCCTCCTGGTCGACCCCGACCTCGACCACGACGGCGCGTCGGCGCTCATCCGCACGCTGAGCCGCTGTGGGGTGAGCGTCGTGGTCCTGACCGCGGAGATCGACCGGGCCCGGTGGGGTGGCTGGCTCTTCCTCGGCGCGTACGCCGTGCTCTCGAAGTCGGTCTCCCTCACCGACCTGCTCGCCGCGATCCGCGCCATCGGCGCGGGACGCGAGGTGCTCGCGCGAGACGAGTGCCACCGCCTGGTCGCTCTCTACCACCAGCAGCGCAACGAGGTCCGCGACTGCCGGGCCCGGCTCGATGCCCTGACCCAGCGTGAGCGGGAGGTGCTGGCCCACCTCGTCCACGGCGACACCGTGAGCGAGATCGCGGCGGTGCACGTCGTCTCCGAGGCGACCGTGCGCACTCAGGTGAAGTCGATCCTCGCCAAGCTCGGCGTCACCTCCCAGCTGGGCGCGGTCAGCGTGGCCTTCCGGGCGCGCTGGCGTCCGGCCGTCCCGGCCCGGGTGGACCGGGAGGGCGGCGGGACGGGTGACGTACGCGCGGATGGTTTCGGGTCGGAGCCCGGTGGCAGTACTGGTGCATGACACGTCGGACCTGGTCGATCGTCGGTGCCATCCTGCTCACGGCCGTGGTGGTGATGACGGTCGTGGTCGCGCTCGGCCGCCCCGCGAGTGACCGCGACCTGGCCGGCCTGCTCGAGCCGATCTGCCCCGAGGGCCGCCCGGTCGAGAAGGGCGGCAGGGCGAGCCTGCACGAGATGGAGGTGACCGAGTACGCCGCGTGCGACGACGACCCGGAGTCCGGCAAGGACCGGGTCGAGGCGTTCATCGTGGCCGAGGACCCGGCGGGTCCCTTGCTCGGCCTCGGTGACGGCTGGGAGTCCGGCGACGGCACGGGTGTCACGTGGGCCATCAAGAGGGACGGCGACGAGTGGATCGCCGTCGTCGCGATCGGCGACGACTTCGCGACCGACGCCTTCGAAGACCTCCAGGACCGCGGATTCCACGTCGAGAGCAACCCCAGCAGCCCGCTCGAGGGCTACGACGACGCCTACGGGGGCTGACCCGGCACGTCCCCGCACCGGCCTCAGTGAGCCACGTGGTGCTTGCGGACGCCGTACGCCGCCGACAGCGCGGCCAGCACGAACGCGACCGCGCCGAGGACGAACACCGTGTCGTACGCCGCCTCGGTGGGGATCGAGACGGTGCCGACGGGTGTCGCGTGTGCCTGGGCGGAGGACGCGAGGATGGTGACGACGATGGCTGAACCGATGGCACCGCCGACGGTTCGCATCACCGCGTTGACCGAGTTGGCGATGCCCGTGTCCTGGGGAGCGACGTGCTGGTTCAGCAGGGCCGGCATGGCGGCGTACGCGATGGAGATGGCGGCGTTGACCGCGACCACGGCGACGATGAACTCCGCCGCGTGGGCGTGGAACAGGGCCAGCGCTGCCATCGACACGATGCCCAGCGCGGTGGCACCGATGAGCACCTTGCGCGGGCCGTGCGACCCGACGAACCGTCCCGCGAGCGGGCCGAGCGGGATGGCCAGCAGCGTCCCCGGCAGCATGAACTCGACCGAGGTGCGGAGCACGGAGGCGTCGAAGCCGTAGCCGGTCAGTGCCGACGGGGCCTGCACGAAGAACGTGGCGCCGAGGAAGACCGAGAACATGCCGTAGCCGACGAACAGGGAGGCGGCGTTGGTGAACGCGACGTCGCGATGGGCGAGCAGGCGCAGTGACATCAGCGGCTGTGCCACCCTGCCCTGCAGCACGGCGAACCCGGCCAGGATCACGGCCGCGGCGACCAGCAGGCCGATGGTGCGCGCCGAGGTCCAGCCCCACTCGTGACCCTGCGAGATGGGGAGCAGGAGCGAGACCAGTCCCGCGCCCAGGACGCCGGCACCGAGGTAGTCGACCCTGCCTCCGCGGCCGGGGTGCTTCGGCAGCGCCCTGGCCGACAGGGCCAGCATCGCGACCGAGAGCACGACCGTGAGCCAGAAGATGCGGCGGTAGTCACCGTCGTGGTTCGTCAGGACCCCGGTCGCGACGAGCGCGAAGCCGGAGCCGACCCCCAGGGCGGTCGCGGCGATGGACATCCCGTGGTGCAGCTTGTGCAGCGGCAGCTCCTGGCGCAGCACGCTGATGGCCAGTGGGAACAGGCCGAACGAGGCACCCTGCAGCACGCGCGCCGCGATGAGGAGCCCGATGCTGTGCGTCGTCGCCGCCAGCACCGAACCCGCGAGGGTCAAGGTGAGCGCGACCAGGATGACGCGCCGGCTGCCGAACACGTCGCCGAGGCGACCGAACAGGGGCGTCGTGGCGGACGCGGTGAGCATCGTGGCCGTCGCCAGCCAGCCGACCGTGGTGGCGGAGGTGTGCAGCTGCTGGCCGATGAGCGGCAGCGCCGGCACGACGACGGTCTGGATGACGGCGAGGAGGAAGACGTTGGCCGCCATGGCGGGCAGGACGAGTCGGGAGTACGTCGTGGGGGCGGCTGCCGAGGGCTGCCCGCCGACGGACGCCGACGTGTCGAGGGTGCTGGTCATGGAACCAAGGTGACATGGAATTGACGCACTGTCGAGAATGCGTGACGTGCCGTCAATCACGTTCGACATCCTGTCGACCTGACGTATCCTCGGGGTCATGAGCACCGACGCGACCACGGCCGGACCGGTCCGTCGTCGAGGCGGCCCCAGCAAGGGCGACCAGCGCGAGGCGGCGATCGTCGATGCGACGCGACGGCTGCTCGCGACGAAGTCGGTCAACGAGCTCACCGTGGACGCGATCGCCAAGGCGGCCGGCGTCTCCCGGACCGCGTTCTACTTCTACTTCCCGACCAAGCAGGCCGTCGTGGCGGACCTGCTGGACGGTCTGTGGGACCGCTTCGGCGACAGCTACGGCTGGCTGGACACGACCGGCGCCGACCGTGCGGCCCTGCGGGAGCACCACCGCCTCGTCGCCGAGGTGTGGCGCGAGCACGCCTCGATCCTGTCGTGCACGACCGGCCCCAGCCTCGACTACCAGCCGCTGCTGGAGTGGGCCGACCGGGCGCGCGCCAGGTTCGTGGACGGGCTCGCGGCGAAGGTCCTGCGGGACCGCGCCGAGGGCGTCGCGCCCGGAGGGGTCGACGCACCGGCGCTGGCGCAGATGGTGTTCGACCTGCGCGATGCACGGATGCGTGTCGTCGCCTCCGCCGACGAGGCCGAGGTCGAGCAGCTGCTGGCCGACCTGACCGAAGGCGTCCTGCGCCTCCTCTACGGCGTCGTCGGCTGAGCGGCGGTGGGCTCGACCCACTGCACGAGCTGGTAGACCACCCCGTTCGGGTCGGCCATCTGGAAGTAGCGCTCGCCCCAGGGCTCGGTCTCGATCGGGGTCACGACCTCGACCCCGGCGGCCCGCAGCCGGGCGTACTCGCCGTCGACGTCCTCGACGGTGAACACGACGAGCACGCCGTCGGCGTGCCCCGCGGCGGAGGCCGGCTTGAAGCTCGACAGCCCGGTGCGCAGGTAGATCAGGTTCATCGCGGACTGGGGGTGCTCGAGCGAGCAGAACCCGTCGGCGGCCATCGCCTCGGTGAAACCGAGGTGGCGCCGGGCCCAGTCGGCGGACGCCTCGACGTCGGCGACGTTGAGGGAGACGGCGGTGGCGGTGATGTCCATGGTTCTCCTCGGGTGGTTCTCTATACGTTGTACAGTGTACAACGTACGAGTGTGCGAGACTGTTCCCGTGAGCGGGACGAGCACCGGAGCCGGTGAGCCGAGCCGCACCCTGGCGCTGCTGTGGGGAGACCCGTCGGCCGGGCCGCGGCGCAAGGGCCCCGGCCGCTCGGTGAGCGCCGAGCAGCTCGTCGCGGCCGCCCTCGCGCTCGCCGACGAGGGGGGCCTGGCCGCGGTCACCACGCGCGCCGTGGCCGAGAAGGTCGGCATCTCGGCGATGTCGGTCTACACCTACGTCCCCGGGAAGCCCGAGCTGCTCGACCTGATGGTCGACGCGGTCTACCTCGCGATGGCGCGCCCCGCCTGGCGCGCGCGCTCGTGGCGGGCCCGGCTGACCCGGGTCGCCGAGTCCAACCGCGACCTCCTGCGCGCCCATCCCTGGCTGACCGAGGTCGCGGCGCTGAGCCGACCGCCGCTGGGGCCGGGCGTGATGGCGAAGTACGAGCACGAGCTGGCGGCCTACGACGGCACCGGGCTCGGCGACGTCGACACCGACGCGGCGCTCAGCTACCTGCTCGGCTTCGTCCAGTCGCACTGCCGCGCCGCCCACGACGCAGCCCGCGCGACGACCGACAGCGCGATCAGCGACGCCGAGTGGTGGGCGGCCAACCAGCCGATCCTGGCGCGCGCGTTCGATCCGGAGACCTACCCGCGGGCGGTCCGCATCGGTGCCGCTGCCGGTGAGGCGCAGGGGAGCGCGTGGGACGCCGACCGGGCCTGGAGGTTCGGGCTGGCGCGCACCCTCGACGGCCTGGCGGCGCTCATCGACCGTCGCCCGGGCCCTCGGGGTGCGTGAGGTCGTAGGCCCGCGACAGCTTCTGCGGCACGACCATCCGCCACGCGTCGACGACCAGCTCGCGCGCCTCGGCCGGGTCCAGGGCGGCCAGCTCGGCGTGCACCCAGTTGAACCGCAGGTCCGAGTCCGCCGGCAGGCGGAACTTGTCGGGCTCGCCCGCGACGAGCGCGTCGCGCTCCTCCTTCGGGAGCGCGAAGCCCATCACGGTCTCGTCGCGGGAGAAGGCGGCGTACACGATCTGGCCGACGCGGAACTTCAGCCGGTTGCGGACGTAGACCGGGTAGGACCGCTCCAGCTCGTCGGCCAGGGGGCGCACGTCGTCGAGGCTCGCCATGCAGGGACCGACCGGTACGACGGCGCAGACTCATCGCCGGAGCTCGATCGCGACCCGATGTCGAAGTCCGGGACCGTCGCTCGACGTACGGGCGACCGACCAGCACCACGAGAGGAACCACCATGTCCTTCCAGGCCTACCTCGACAACATCGAGAAGAAGACCGGGCAGACCCCGCGTCAGCTCATCGAGCGCGCCCAGGAGCGCGGGTTCGCCGGCCCCGCGGTCAAGGCGAACGACGTCATCGCCTGGCTGAAGGAGGACTACGACCTCGGCCGCGGCCACGCGATGGCACTGGTCCACGTCCTGAGGAACGGCGCGACCATCAGCTCGCGACACGTCGGCTCCACGGGCAGCCACCGCGACGAGTCCGACACCCTGTGGCTCGACGGCATCGCCACCCGGCCGGCCGCCGGCTGAGGCCCTACTGTGGGCGCGACCGAGAGGAGCGCCCATGACGTCGCCGAGTGCCGGGTACGGCCCGGTGACCCAGCTGGCCTGGGTCACCGACGACCTCGACGCCACCGAGCAGGCGCTGGGGGCGAGCCTCGGCGCGGTCGGGTGGACCCGGATGCCGGGGGTCCACTTCGGCCCCGACGCGTGCACCCTGCGCGGGGAGCCGGCCGACTTCATCGCCGACATCTCGCTCAGCTACGCCGGCGACCTGCAGCTCGAGCTGATCCGCCCGGTGACCGGGGACTCGATCTACACCGAGTTCCTCGCCGAGCGCGGGCCGGGGCTGCACCACGTGTGCTGCGAGGTGCCCTCGATGGACGACGCGCTGGCGCGGGCCGAGCGCGACGGGTTCAGCGTCGTCCAGGCCGGCACCATGGCGGGCGGGCTGATGCGGTTCGCCTACCTCGACACCTCGGCCGCAGGGGCGTCGTACGTCGAGCTGGCGCAGATCTCTCCCGACCTGCAGGCCATGTTCGCCGACATCAAGGAGCGCTCGGGCCGGGCTCCTCGCTGAGGTGGTCGAGCAGGTCGTCGAGGCCCTCGAAGGAGACGGGCTCGACGCCCTCGATCTCGACCTCGAGGTCCTCGAAGCGGTGGTCGGCGTCGAGCTGGACCCGGACGACCGCGTCGGGCAGCTGCAGCGGCGCCTCGAACGAGAGCAGCACCGCGTCGACGAAGACGACCGACGAGGTCAGTGCGAGGTCGTCGCGCAGCGGCGTGCGCTCGGCGACCGGCTGGTCGCCGACGGCGTCCTCGATCTCCGCGACGACCCGGTCCACCACTGCAGCCCACTGCTCGGGGGTCAGCGCCAGGAACGCACGCACCCGCTCGACGAGGGCGTCGACCTCGACGTCGTCGCGGTCCTCGGTCTCGGGGTCCACGTTGACCATCACGTCGGTGCCGGCCGCCGGCAGGTCGGCCATTCCGTAGGCGAAGTCGCCCTCGGCGACGGGGTCGCGCAACAGTGGCGCGAGCGCCTCGACGAGTCGCTGGATGTCCATGCGGACGAGGCTACCGAGGGCGGCCTCAGGCCCGCTCGATGCGGGTCCAGCCGGCCCAGCCGCGCTCTGCGAGGAGCTCGCGCAGCCGGGTGACCATGGGATGTCCCTCGGCCATCGAGTCGAGCAGCTGCACGAAGGCGGAGTCGTCCATCATGCCGTCCTGCTGCTCGAGCTGCCCGGCAGCGGCCGCCTCCTCGAACAGCTCGACCAGCAGGTCGGCCATCTCGTGCACGAGCGTCTCGTCGTCGGTCCCGTCGCTGCGCAGCAGCTGGCCGATGAGCCGGTAGAACCGCACGGTCCGCTCGTCCTCGAGCTGGGCCCGCTTGTCGGCCATGAACGCCGGGATCTGGTCCGGGTAGCGCGCGGCGACCAGGATCCACGCGTCCCGCTCGGCCTCCAGCATCTCCTCGGGCGCCCCGGTCGCGCGCACCAGGTCGAGGTAGTCCGCGACCTCGTCGGGCACGGCCAGCGTGTCCCCGGATCCGAGCTGGGCGATCCGCTTGCGGTGCTGCTGCAGCTCGCGGATCTCGGCCCGCAGGCGCCGGTCGATCTCCTCGACCGCGGCGCCGAAGGTGTCCGGGTCGGCGTCGAGCAGCTCCTGCACCCGCGCCAGGGGGACGCCGGCGTCGGCGAGGGTGCGGATCCGGATCAGGCGCACCACGGCGGCGGCGTCGTAGGACCGGTAGCCGGAACGGTCCCGCTCCGGCTCCGGCAACAGCCCGACCTGGTGGTAGTGGCGCACCGTCCGGATGGTCACCCCGGCGTACGACGCCAGCTGTCCGATCGTCAGCACGGCTCCAGCCTGCCCGTCGCGCCGGTGCTCACGCGAACCGGCGGCGGTAGGCGCGCATCGCGAGGGCGTGGGCCAGCACGAGCAGGCCGACGCACCAGGCGAGGGCGATCCACGCGTCGTTGCCGACCGGCTGCTCGGCGAGCAGGTTGCGCAGCGTGTTCACGATCGAGGTGACCGGCTGGTGCTCGGCGAACCACCGCACCGGACCGGGCATCCCGTCGGTCGGCACGAAGGCCGAGCTGATGAACGGAAGGAAGATGATCGGGTAGGCGAACCCGCCGGCGCCGTCCGGCGACTTGGCGGCCAGGCCGGCGATCACCGCGAGCCAGGTGAGGGCCAGCGTGAACAGGACCAGGATCCCGGCCACGCCGAGCCAGGCGAGGACCCCGGCGCCCGACCGGAAGCCCATCAGCAGGGCGACCAGCACGACCAGCACGACCGAGATCGCGTTGGCCACCAGCGAGGTCAGCACGTGGCCCCACAGTGCCGCGGACCGGGCGATCGGCATCGACAAGAAGCGCTCGAAGATGCCGCCCTTGAGGTCCAGGAAGAGCCGGTACGACGTGTAGGCGATCCCCGAGGCGACGGTGATCAGCAAGATCCCGGGCAGGAGGTAGTCCACGTACTTCCCGTCGCCGCTGTCGATCGCCGCGCCGAAGACGTAGACGAACAGCAGCAGCATGGCGATCGGCGTGATCGCGGTGGTGATGATGGTGTCCGGGCTGCGCAGGACGTGGCGCAGCGACCGGCCGAGCAGGGTGCGGGTGTCGCTCACGACGTGGGTGCTCATGGGGTCCTCCTCAGTTCTCGGCGCCAGTGGTGTCGCCGACGAGCGCGAGGAAGATCTCCTCGAGCGTCGGCTGCTTCTCGACGTACTCGACCCGGGCCGGCGGCAGCAGCTGCTTGAGGTCGGCGAGCGTGCCCTCGACGATGATCCGGCCGCGGTGCAGGATCGCGATCCGGTCGGCCAGCTCCTCGGCCTCGTCGAGGTACTGCGTGGTGAGCAGCACCGTGGTGCCGCCCGCAGCCAGGTCGCGCACGGCCTGCCACACCTCGATCCGGGCCTGGGGGTCGAGGCCGGTGGTCGGCTCGTCGAGGAAGATCACCGGCGGGTCGCCGATCAGGCTCATCGCGATGTCGAGGCGCCGGCGCATGCCGCCGGAGTAGGTGCCGGCGCAGCGGTTCCCGGCCTCGGTCAGGGAGAACCGTGCGAGCAGGGCGTCCGCGATCCGCCCGGGGTCGGGGAGGTGGCGCAGCCGGCCCACCAGCACGAGGTTCTCGCGTCCGGTCAGGATCTCGTCGACCGCGGCGAACTGGCCGGTCAGGCTGAAGGACTGCCGCACGCGGTCGGCCTGGGTCACGACGTCGTGGCCCTGCACGCTGGCCGTCCCGGCGTCCGCCTTCAGCAGTGTCGCGAGGATCCGGATGAGGGTGGTCTTGCCGGCGCCGTTGGAGCCCAGCAGGGCGACGATGCTGCCCGGCGCGACCTCGAGGTCGACACCGCGGAGCACCGCGAGCTCACCGAAGGCCTTCTCCACGCCGGCGACCCGGATGGCCGGTTCGGGGCGTTGCCCGGGGGTGGTTTCGTTGGTCATGAAGGAAGCGTGCAGGGTTGACGCTGCGTCAAGGTCAAGCCTGATTCCGGAGAACTTTCTGGTGACCCGTCGAACGACGCTCGGTGACGGTCCGGCGACGACCGGAGGTACCGTGCTGCCATGACTCGGGCTCAGGGCTACGACGCGGTGCGGACCTTCACGGTGCGGGAGCTGGTGGCGTACGGCCGGTTGATCGTGAACCGCGAGCGGGTCGACCCCGAGCGCGTCGTCCACGAGTTCATCCGGGCGAACCCGCACGTCGACATGGACGCGCGCAGCACCATCATCGAGTGGCAGGACGGCTACCGGCCCGGCGACCCCGCCGACACCGCCGAGCGCCCGCGCGGCTACTTCTGAGCGGCGCGCAGCCCTCCCGGCCCGCCGCGCGCCCCGGCGTGCTCCTCAGCGTGCTCCTCAGCGTGACGGGCGGACGTTGCAGTGGACCTTCGGGTTCACGCCGAAGTAGTTGAGCGGTCCCGCGACCACGGTCAGTGCCGTGTCGCTGAAGGTCCGGCAGTTCACGTCGCGCTCGCCGTTGAGGTAGCCGCGCTGCGCGGCAGCGAGCACGCCGAACGCCAGCCACACGACGATCAGCACACCGACGATGCCCATCCCTCTCATGGTGACCTCCTCGGGTTCGGTGTCGTGCTCCTTCGGTACCCCCGCGCGAGCCGGGCAGCCGACCGGACCCTGTGAGAATGCGGGCCATGGACCTGGTGCGCTCGATCCCGCTCTTCGTGCTCGCCGCGGTCGCCGAGATCGGCGGTGCCTGGCTGGTGTGGCAGGGCGTGCGCGAGCACCGCGGGTGGCTCTGGATCGGTGCGGGCGTGATCGCACTCGGTCTCTACGGCTTCGTCGCGACGCTCCAGCCCGACGCCCACTTCGGCCGGATCCTGGCGGCCTACGGCGGGGTGTTCGTCGCCGGCTCGCTCGGCTGGGCGATGGCGCTCGACGGCTTCCGCCCCGACCGGTACGACGTCGCCGGCGCGCTGGTGTGCCTGCTCGGCGTCGCGATCATCATGTACGCGCCGCGGTCGAGCTGAGTCCCCGAGCGGGCAGGTTGCCACGCGGACTCATACATGGATGTCCTATGTCCAGTTAAAAGGAGGCAGTGCGGTGCGGATGAACGAGGGCGTCGAGTGGGCGGCCCACGTCTGCGTGCTGCTGCACTGGCTCCAGGAGGACCAGGGGGGCGCTGCGCCGGTCCCGGTGGCGCGGCTGGCCGAGGCCTACGAGCTGCCGGCGCCGTACCTCGTCAAGCAGGTCCAGGCGCTCACCCGCGCCGGGATCACCGAGTCGGTGCCCGGCAAGAACGGCGGGGTCCGGCTGGCCCGGCCGGCCGGCCGGATCACCCTGATGGACGTGGTCGCGGCGATCGAGGGTCCCGACGACGCCTTCGCCTGCACCGAGATCCGGCAGCGAGGGATGAACCAGGACCGGCCGGCCCGTGAGTTCGCCAAGCCCTGCGGCATCGCGCACGCCATGCGCGGCGCCGAGCTCGCCTGGCGCCGCGAGCTGGCCACCACCTCGGTCCTCGACCTCGCCGCGGCCACGCCCCGCAGTGTCGCCGCTGACGCCCGGCGGCACTTCTCCCGCACCTGAGCGCTTCGCTCCGGTCCATAACTGGACAATCAATGTCCATGAAAGGAAGCACCATGACCCGCACCCGCACCCACGAGGCCTCGCCCGAGACCTTCCAGGCGCTCGTGGCCCTCGACAACCGGCTGAAGAAGTCGCTCGGCCCGGTGCTCTACGACCTGGTCAAGCTGCGCGCCTCGCAGCTCAACGGCTGCGCGTACTGCGTCGACATGCACGCCACCGACCTCGAGCGGCGCGGTACGCCGAGCCGCAAGCTGCACGGTGTCGCCGCCTGGCAGGAGAGCCCGTTCTTCGACGAGACCGAGCGCGTGGCCCTCGCGTTCACCGAGCGCCTCACCGGTGGCATCGACGCCGTCGACGACGAGCTGTGGGACGAGGCCGGGCGACTGCTCGGCGAGGAGCGCCGGGCCGACCTGGTCGTCGCCGTCGGCACCATCACCACCTGGAACATGACCGGCATCACCACCCACCTCCAGCCGGAGGGCTCGCTCGTCCCGGCGTGACCCCGGGAGCTCAGCGGCCGGCGCGCTCGGCGAGCCGCACGGCGGCGTGGCGCACGATCGCGACCTCGTCGTCGTCCCGCGCGGCCTCGTGCGGCACCTGGCCGCCGAGCAGGCCGGCGGGCTGGGTGAGCCAGGCCCACACCTGCCACGCGTCCATCGCCGAGGCGAGCAACGGCTCGAGGACGGCCGCCAGCTCGGGGCGCAGCTCGCCGTCGTCGCCCAGCTGGAAGGCCGGCACCAGCACCCCGCCGTCGTGGGGGACCACGAGCAGCGCGTTGCGCTCGGCCGCCTTGTGCACCGCGAACCGGGCGGCGTTCTCCGACACCCCGCGCACCTCGGCGAGGCTGGCGTAGGTGTGGGTCGGCGAGGCGAGCAGGCTGCTACGGACCTCGGTCTGACGGCGCAGCTGCACCAGCGCCAGGGGCACGGCGTGGGTCGGGTCGTCGCCGTCTTGGTGGAGCACCCGGTCGAGGTCGGCGAGCTGCTCGTCACCGAGCGCCGTACCGGTCACCGGGTCGCGCCAGCGCACGACACCGCCGAGGTCGCGCTCGAAGGTCGGCAGCCCGGCCGCGGCCAGGTGGTCGGCGAGGCCGAGGCCCTCGAGCCAGTCCGCCAGCTGCTCCCCGTTCACGGGGTCCAGCCTCCCACTGCGAGACTGCTGGACGTGCAGCAGGTCGACACTGACGACGTCCGCATCGAACGCCTCGGGCCCGTGGGCCGGATCGTGCTCGACCGGCCGCGAGCGCTCAACGCGATCACCCTCGCCATGGTCGAGCGGATCCACGCCGCGCTCGAGGAGTGGCGTGGGGCAGGCCTGCGCGCCGTGGTCGTGGAGAGCGCGTCGGAGCGGGCGTTCTGCGCCGGCGGCGACATCCGCCGGGTCCGGGAGAACTCACTGGCCGGGCGGCACGAGGAGAGCATGCGCTTCTTCGAGACGGAGTACGCCGTCAACGCGCTGCTCGGCAGCTACCCGGTGCCCGTCGTCGCCCTGGTCGGCGGCATCTGCATGGGCGGCGGGATGGGCCTGTCGGTGCACGGCACCTTCGTCGTGGTCTCGCCGGAGGCGTCCTTCGCGATGCCGGAGACGAAGATCGGGTTCTTCCCCGACGTCGGCGGCTCCCACTTCCTGCCCCGCCTGCCCGGCCACACCGGCCGCTACCTCGGCCTGACCGGCGCCCGGATCGGCGCCGCCGACGCGCTCGCGCTCGGCCTCGCCACCCACGCCTGCTCGGCCGCCGACCTGGCCCGCCTGCCCGAGCTGATCGCCGGGTACGACGGCCCCCTCGAGCAGCTGCTGCGCGAGCTCGCGCCCTCGTCGCCCGGCCCCGCCGGGGCGCTGGCGCCGGTGCGGCCCGAGCTGGAGTGGGTGTTCAGCTCGCCGGACCTGACCGGCATCCACTCGCGGCTCGGCCGACTGGTCGCCGACGGGGGACCGGCGGCGACCTGGGCCGGGGAGACGCTCGCCGCGCTGGAGGCGGCGTCGCCGTACAGCCTCGCGATGACCGACCGCCTGCTCGTCGAGGGCCGGGGGCGATCGCTCGAGGAGTGCCTGCAGGCCGAGCTCGTGAGCGCGGCGGCGATGATCCGCAGCGCCGACTTCGTCGAGGGCGTGCGGTCGGTCCTGGTCGACAAGGACCACGCGCCGACCTGGTCGACGCCGGTCCCGGGCTAGGGAATCAGCTCGGCGACCAGCGCCTCGACCCGGCGCCGGATCTCGTCGCGGATCGGCCGCACGGCGTCGATGCCCTGACCGGCCGGGTCGTCGAGGACCCAGTCCTCGTAGCGCTTGCCCGGGAAGAACGGGCACTCGTCGCCGCAACCCATCGTGATCACGACGTCGGCCTCGCGCACGGCCGACTCGGTGAGCACCTTCGGCTGCTCGGCCGCGATGTCGATGCCCTCCTCGGCCATCGCCGCGACCGCGACCCGGTTCACCTGGTCGGCGGGCTGCGAGCCGGCGGAGAGGACCTCGATGCGGTCGCCGGCGAGGTGCTGCAGGTAGCCCGCGGCCATCTGCGAGCGGCCGGCGTTGTGGACGCAGACGAAAAGGACGGTGGGGGTCATCGGGCCTCCTCGGCCGCGGCGGGGTGCAGGAAGCGGACGGCGAGCGCGGCGAGCGCGCCGCCGACCAGCTGGAGGGCGACGAACGCCGCGACCGAGGACGGCGCGATCCCGGCGAAGGTGTCGGACAGGGTCCGTGCGAGGGTCACGGCCGGGTTGGCGAAGCTGGTCGAGCTGGTGAACCAGTACGCCGCGGCGATGTAGCCGCCGACGGCGTACGCGACCGTCTCGATGCGGTCCGAGCGCAGCGCCCCGAACACCACGAGCACCAGCCCGAAGGTCGCGACCGCCTCGCCGAGCAGCACCCCACCGCCGTCGCGGGTGTGCCCGGACACGGCGACGGCGTCGAGGCCGAACATCACGTTGGCGGCGATCGCGCCGAGGCAGCCGCCGACGACCTGGGCGACGACGAAGGCCACCGCCTCGGTGGTGCCGATCCGGCCGATGGCACGCTCGACGAGGGTCACGACGGGGTTGAACGAGGCCGACACCGGCTGGAACGCGATGATCAGCGCCACCAGGGCGGCACCGGTGGCGAGGCTGTTCTCGAGCAGCTGCAGGCCGGTGTCGCCGGGGGAGAGCCGGCTGGCGGCGATGCCGGAGCCGATCACCGTGGCGACGAGGAACGCGGTGCCGAGGAGCTCGGCCACCAGGCGGCGCGAGAGCGTGGGGGTCACGACGCACATCTTGACCGTCGGATATTGCTCAGTCAAACTTGAGTCAATGAAAGTTGAGCAAACTCGGTCCGTCGAGCGCCGGGCCGAGGTCCACGCGGCGCTCGCGGACACCACCCGGCTGCGGGTGGTCGACCTGCTGACGGTCGGTGACGCCGCGTCGTCCGAGCTCTCGTCCCGCCTGGACGTCGCGTCGAACCTGCTCGCGCACCACCTGAAGGTCCTCGAGCGCGCGGGGGTCGTCGCGCGCCACCGCTCGGAGGGCGACGGCCGGCGCAGCTACTGGCGCCTGGCGTCGGGCCTGCCGCCGACCGGCGGCCCCTCGCTCGCCCGGCCCGGGAGGGTGGTCTTCGTCTGCACGGCCAACACGGCGCGGTCCCACCTGGCGGCCGCCCTGTGGCGGGCGGCCAGCCCGATCCCCACCACCTCCGCCGGGACCGACCCGGCCGACCGGGTGGCCGCGGGGGCGCGGTCCGCCGCCCGCCGGCACGGGCTGGACCTGCCCGACGTACGACCGCGCCACCTCGACGACATCGGGCCGGCGCCGCGGGGCGACGACCTGGTCGTCACCGTCTGCGACCGCGCGCACGAGGAGCTGGGCGCGGCCTCCCAGGTGCACTGGTCCGTCCCCGACCCGGTCGTGGCCGGCACCCGGGCCGCCTTCGACCTGGCGTACGACGAGCTCGCGACCCGGGTCCGCCTGCTCGCCCCGCTGGTCGAGCAGGCCTGCTGAGGACCGCCTCTCACCCGACCGGTGGGACGGCCTCGACGGTGCCCCGGACCTCGCAGACCGCTGCGAGCGTGTTGAAGACCGTGCCGAACTTGCGCAGGTTCTGGTGTGCGAGGTCGACCCGGCGGGCGGGCTCGGCTGTCCTCACCCGCAGCGCGTAGGAGATCTCCACGAACCGCGGCGGTGCGTCCTGGCGGCGGGCCGTGACCGTGACCTCGGCGTCCTCGTAGTCGAAGCCGATCAGCCCGCGGCACCGCGCCAGGTTCTTCAGCAGGCAGGCCGCGAAGGCGCCGGCGAGCAGCTCGGCCGGGCCGGGCGAGCCCGACGGCGGCTCGTCCCACGCGGCGTCGATCGCGACGGTCGTGCTGCCGGCCGTCACGGCAGCCTCGCCGCCGGGGCGGGCCGTGGCGTGGACCTGGTAGGTGGTGGGTGCGGACACAGTCCGATCCTCCGCCGCGCGGCATCGGGGGCACAGGGACCTTCGGCACCGTGGCCGTGGGCTCTTCGGCTCAGGCCTCGACCGGCGCCCGCCCGATCTCGAGCAGCTCCGCGCCCGCCGTCGCTGCCGGCGCCGGTGCGCAGCAGCCGCCGCCGGCCGCCTCCGGGTCGTCGAAGACGCCGGCGCCGCCGCACACCCCGGTGTCGGGCAGCACCAGCTCGACGCGGGCCGCCGCCTCGTGGTCGCCGGCGATCGCCGCGACGACGCTGCGCACCTGCTCGTAGCCGGTGAGGGCCAGGAAGGTCGGCGCGCGGCCGTACGACTTCATGCCGACCAGGTAGAGGTCCGGCTCGGGCTGGGCCAGGTCCGCGGCGCCGGTCGCCTGCACCGAGCCGCAGGAGTGGATGTTGGGGTCGATCTCGGCCGCGATGCGACGCGGCGCCTCGAGGGTGGGGTCGAGGTCCAGGCGCACCTCGGACAGGAACGACAGGTCGGGCCGGAAGCCGGTGAGCACGACGACCGTGTCCGCAGCCGGGAGCTCGCGGCCGTCCTCGCCGACCAGCACGGCGCGTGCGCCGTCCCGGCGGATCTCCGCGGTCCGGAACCCGGTCACCAGCTCGACGGCTCCGGACTCGACGGCGCGCCGCGCCCGCTGGCCGAGGGCGCCGCGCTCGGGGAGCTGGTCGGCCGCGCCGCCCCCGAAGGTGCCCTCGCTGACGACGCGCCGGATGGCCCAGGTGATCCGGGTCCCCGGGTGTTCGCCCGCGATCCGGACCAGCTCGTGGATCGCGTTGAAGGCGGAGTCGCCGGAGCCGACGACGACGGTGTGGCGCCCGGCGTAGCGCCCGGGGCGGGCACTGTCCGGCACCTGGGAGGTGAGCAGGTCGGCGCAGGCCCGCTCGCCGAGGGCCGGCAGGCCGTCCGCGCCGGCCGGGTTCGGTCGTCGCCAGGTGCCCGACGCGTCGATCACGGCGCGGGCCTCGACCCGGGTCTCGTGACCTGCGGCGTCGCTGACGTGCACGGTGAACGGCTGGGCCGCCCGGTCGGCGTCGACGAGGCGGTCGCGACCCTTGCGCGACACCCCGGTCACACGGGCGTCGTAGCGCACCCGGTCGCCGAGCGTCGCCGCGAGCGGGGCCAGGTAGCCCTCGATCCACTGGGCGCCGGTGGGATAGCCGGTGGCCGGAGCGACCCAGCCGGTGGGCTCGAGCAGCCGCACCGCGGCGGCGTCGACCAGCTCCGGCCACGCCGAGAACAGGCGTACGTGCCCCCACTCGGCGACCGCCGCCGCCGGTCCGTCGCCCGACTCCAGCACCAGCGGCTCCAGTCCGCGCTCCAGCAGGTGGGCCGCGGCGGCCAGGCCCTGGGGGCCGGTGCCGATCACCACGACGGGCAGGTCGTTCATCATCGCGCTCCTCGACTCGGATCCAAACGTATCGACGTTCTTCGATGGGCCAACCCTGGCCAACACATCGACAAATGTCAATGGGTCAGGCAGGATGGATCCATGCCCTCCTCGTTGCCGGTGATCCAGCCCGACGACCTCGCGGCCTGCTGCTCGCCGGTCACCGGCGGACTGGTCAGCGACGAGGCCGCCGAGACGCTCGCCCGGATGTTCAAGGCACTCGGTGACCCCACCCGGGTCAAGCTGCTGTCGCTGATCGCCGCGGCGCCCGAGGGCGAGGCCTGCATCTGCGACATGACCGAGCCGGTCGGTCTCAGCCAGCCGACCGTGTCCCACCACATGAAGCTGCTGGTCGACGCGGGCCTGGCCACTCGCGAGCAGCGCGGCCGCTGGGCCTACTACCGCGTGGCGCCCGAGGCGCTGCGGTCGCTGGCGGGCGCGCTGGCTCCCACCGGCTGCTGACCGAGGCCGTGCCAGGCCGGCACGAGTGCCACGCCGAACAGCACCGCGGACACGGCGAGCAGGTCCAGGTCCGCCGAGACCACGACCGCGGCAGCGAGAGCGAGGAGCGGGAACGCGAGCCACGGACCTCGCCCGCGGGCGCGGGCCGTCACCGCGAGCAGGACGACGAGCCCGCCGAGGAAGAGCAGGGGTCCGGTGACGCGCAGCGGGTCGGGCAGCTCGGGCCAGCCCGGGAACAGGTCGGCGAGGCTCACCCAGGTGAACGCGCCGATGCCGGCCAGGGTGGCGACGCCCGCACCGCGGGCCACCCGGCGTGGCCGGACCGGTGCGGTCGCCGTGGCGACCGCGAGGACCGCGAACGCGACCCACGAGACGAGGAACGCGGAGTGTCCCAGGTTCCACCACAGCCCCGGCCCGTGCTGGAGGTCGCGGCCGTCGAGCCACCGGGACCCGGCGTAGACGAGGAGCGCGGCGGGGACGGCCGCGCCCGCGACGCGGCTGGTACGCCCGTTCACGACCGGGCCCGGGTGGACGCGTCGCGCGCTGTCAGCGGGAACCGGGCGTCGAGCCGCGGGCCGAGCACCGACCTCTCGAGGAAGCGCAGCACGAACAACCCGCCGACCCAGTAGGCGGGCACGACCAGGATCGCCTCTCCCGAGCTGGACGGTGAGCCGACCGCGATGATCGCCGCGGCGGTGACGGCGAGCCCGAGCGCGACATACAGGTAGCGCCAGCCCCGATGGGCGCGCTCGGCTCCTGCCCGGGCGATCCGCTCGTCCGCGATGCGCGCGTCCAGGCCGTCGACGGCGATGCCGAGCCGGTCGTCGTCCACCGACACGAACAGGTCACGCACGGGTACCTCGAGCGCCGTCGCCACCAGTGACAGCGTCTCCAGGCTGGCGTCGTTGCCTGCCTCGAGTCGCTGGATGGTGCGGACGGCGACGCCGCTCGCCTCGGCCAGGCGTTCCTGGCTCCACCCCCGTGCCGTGCGAAGGTCCCGGATCCTGGGTTCGTTCATCACTCGATCGCCTTTCGTGCGTCGGACTGGTGATTCAACCGTGGCCGGCCACGCGGCCGGGGACCACGACAGGCGGCCGCCACCTGGGCGACAGTGACCCGACAGGTGCCCGACGGTGGCATCGTGGGTGCCATGGGGCGTCGGGGCTGGGTCGTGGTCGTGTGCAGCGCGGCGCTGCTGCTGGGAGCGTGCGGTGGCTCCGACGAGAAGCCGGCCTCCACGCCGACCGACGCCACCAGCGCGACCGTGACCCCCACGCCGACACCCACGCCCACGCCGACGCCCACGCCCACGCCGACACCCACGCCGACGCCGAGCGCCCCGGCCGACCGGGTCGACCGGGTCGACAAGATCCTGGTGCTCGTCGTGGAGAACCACTCGTTCGACCAGGTGCGCAGCGGGATGCCGTGGACCTACGACCTCGCGACCCGCTACGGCCACGCCAGCGACTACCACGCGATGACCCACCCCTCGCTGCCCAACTACCTGGCCATCGCGGGCGGCGACACGTTCGGCATCGCCGACGACCGGACGCCCGCCGCGCACCCGCTGACCGGGCCGAGCGTGTTCGGGCAGGCGGTCGCGTCGGGCCGGACGGCGCGGGTGTACGCCGAGGGGATGCCGTCGGCGTGCTCGAGCGCCGACCGCGACCGGTACGCCGTGCGGCACAACCCGTGGACCTACTTCGTCGACGAGCGGGCCGACTGCTCGTCGTACGACGTCGCGCTGACCGAGCTCGACCGGGACGTCGCCGCCGGCACACTGCCGGCCGTGGGGATGGCGGTCCCGGACCTGTGCAACGACGCCCACGACTGCGGGCTGGCCGAGGCCGACCGGTGGATGCGCGACGTGGTCGGCCGGGTGCTCGCCGGTCCGGACTGGAGGTCCGGGCGGCTGGCGGTCGTGGTCACCGCGGACGAGGACGACAAGCGCCACGACAACCTCGTCCTCACCGCGGTGCTGCACCCCTCGCTCGACCACGTCGTGGTCGGCACCCGGCTCGACCACTACGCCCTGTCCCGGGCGCTCTCGGAGGTCGCCGGTGCCCCGCCGCTGCGCAGGGCGGCCGCCGCGCCCTCCCTGCTCGCGGCCTTCGGCCTGGTCGCGGGCGATTCGGCCGGTGGCGGGACACAGCCCTAGACTGGGGGCACGAAGGGGAGTAGTCCTCAACGGCTGCGTCGACACACTGGACCGCGTGCGGGCCCGGCGCAGCAGGCCACCGGGAGGTGGCGGACGAGACTTTCGACCAGTTGTGCGACCTGTTTTGTGGACGTGCCTGGTCGAAGGCACGTCATCGCGGCGGGCTCCTCGGCCGGGCGCCGGAGAGGAATCCTGATGTACGCCTTCCTGTTGAGCACCGCGGTCATCTTCGTGGCCGAGCTCGGCGACAAGAGCCAGCTGATGGCGATGACCTTCGCCACCCGCTACCGCGCCCGCGACGTGCTGATCGGCCTGACCGCGGCCACTGCCGTCGTGCACCTCGTGTCGGTGGGCATCGGCTACGCGATCGGCGACGCGTTCGCCGACTACCAGGGCACGATCGAGGTGTGCGCCGGCATCGCGTTCCTCGGCTTCGCGCTGTGGACGCTGCGGGGCGACGAGCTGACCGAGGAGGACGAGCGCAAGGCCGCGAGCGCCACCGGCCGCGCGGTCCTCGTCGTCGCGGTCTTCTTCTTCCTCGCCGAGCTCGGCGACAAGACCATGCTGGCGACGATCACCCTGGCCACCCAGGAGGGCTGGTTCGGCACCTGGCTCGGCTCGACGGTCGGCATGGTCGCCGCGGACGCGCTGGCGATCGGCCTCGGCGCGGTCCTCGGCCGGCAGCTGCCCGAGAAGGTCGTCACGTACGGCGCCGCCGCGCTCTTCGCGATCTTCGGCCTCGTGCTCATCGCCAGTGGGGCTGGTTGGATCTGAGGGTGACCTCCTCCGACCAGGCCGCGCCGGACCGCCCGGTCTGGACGCCGTGGCGCACGGTCTTCGCGTTCGGCCTGGTCAGCCTGGCGGCCGACATGGTCTACGAGGGCATGCGGGCGATGGCCGGCCCTTTCCTCGGCAGCCTCGGGGCCTCCGCCCTGACGGTCGGCCTGGTCACCGGTGCGGGCGAGGCGGTGGCCCTGATGCTCCGCCTCGTCACCGGGCCGTGGGCCGACCGCAGCAACCGGCACTGGCGGCTGACCGTCGTCGGCTACGCGATGACCGCGGTCTGCGTGCCGCTGCTCGCGCTCACGCCCTTCCTCGGCAGCGCCGGGCTCGCGGTCGCCGCGACGCTGATCGTGCTGGAGCGCACGGGCAAGGCGGTCCGCAGCCCGGCCAAGTCCGCGCTGCTGGCGCGGATGGCGACCTCGACCGGGCGCGGCAAGGGGTTCGCGGTCCACAAGGCGCTCGACCAGGTCGGTGCCTTCACCGGACCGCTGCTGCTGGCCGGCATCGCCGGGCTGACCGGACTGCTGTGGCCCGGGTTCGCGGTGCTCGCGATCCCCGGTGCGCTGGCGATGCTGCTGCTCGCCCAGCTGCGCCGCCGGGCCCCGATCGCCACCCGGGCCGACCCGGACGCCGACGACGCACCGGCCCTCGACCGGCCGCCGCGCAGCGCCTGGGCCGAGGTCCGTGCCGCGGCGGTCGGCGCCGACCTGCCGGGCACCTTCCACCTGTTCTCGCTGTCCGCGGCCCTGACGACCGCCGGGCTGATGACCTTCGGCGTGATGTCCTACCGCTTCGTGGAGGCAGGCCTGGTCGCCGCGGCCGCCGTACCGCTCGTCTACGCGCTCGCGATGGGCATCGAGGCGCTGGCCGCGCTGGCGACCGGCGGGATGTTCGACCGCTGGGGCGGCCGGGTCCTGCTCGTCGTGCCCCTCCTGGTCGCGGTCGTCCCGCTCTGCGTCTTCACCGACCGGCTCTGGTTGGTGCTGGCCGGTGTCGTCGTGTGGGGTGCGGCGAGCGGCGTGCAGGACTCGACGGTGAAGGCGTACGTCGCCGATCTGGTCCCGGCCGGGCGCCGGGCCACGGCGTACGGTGTGTTCGCCGCCGTGCAGGGCATCGGCGCCCTCGTCGGCGGCGCTGTCGCGGGCGCGCTCGTCGACCACCACGCGACGCTGCTCGCGGTGGTGATCGGCGTGCTGCAGGTGGTTGCGGCGGTGCTGCTGTGGCGGACGACCCGGAGGGGATGAGATGGACGTCGTGCTCCGGCCCGTCGTGGCCGCGGACCTGCCGCTGCTGGCGGTCGGCGATGCGCCGTACGACGACTTCGGGCCCCGAGCACCACGCACCGAGCCGTACTCCCCGGTGCTGCGTGAGCACGGCGGGATGGCGGTCTGCGACACCGGCGGCCTGCTGCTCGGCAGCGTGAGCTGGATCTGGCAGCAGTGGGGGCCGATGCCCGAGTCGCGCAACCCGATGATCGGCATCGGGTTGCGCCCGGAGGCGCGCGGCCGCGGTGCGGGCACGGCGGCCCAGCGGGCGCTGGTCGACCTCTTCTTCCGCCACACCAGCGTCAACCGGGTCGAGGCCTGCACCGACGTCGAGAACCTCGCCGAGCAACGGGCGCTGGAGAAGGCCGGCTTCACCCGCGAGGGCACGGTTCGCGGCGCCCAGTGGCGCGACGGCGCCTACCGCGACTGCTACTCCTACAGCATCCTGCGCGCGGACTGGTCGGCCTCCTGATGCGCCGCGGCCGCCCGGATCCCTGGTACGCACGTGCCTCGACCGGTGCCGCGCTCGACCCGGTCCTCCCGGAGCCGTCGCTGGCCGGGCCGCTCGAGCCCGGCAGCACCGGCCCGGCCGCGCCGGCCACCGGGCACCCGAACCGGCTGCGCCAGAGCCTGCGGATCACCGCCGACCTCGGCGGCGAGCTCTTCGCCGGGGCCCGGCGTGGCGAGGCGTTCTCGTTCGCCAGCCTGCTCGACCCGAAGCCGGTCGTGCTGACCCGCCACCCCGAGCACGTCCGCTCGCTGTTCGCGGCCCCTCCGGACGTGGCGCCCTCGCTCGCGGGCGAGTCGCCCGTGCGCCCGATCCTCGGGCTGTCCGTGCTCACCGCCGTCGGCGACCAGCACCGGCGCCGACGCAAGCTGATGATGCCCTCCTTCCACGGCGACGCGATCGCCCGCTACCGCGCGGAGATCGAGACCGCGACCCGGCGCCACCTCGACCGCTGGACCACGGGTACGCCGTTCCCGCTCGCCGCGACGACGCAGGCGATCACGCTCGACGTGATCATGAGCGGCGTCTTCGGCATCGACCACCGGGCAGCGCCGGAGGAGGCGCGCCTGCGGCACGTCGTACGGCAGACGTTGCGGCTCTCGGTCGGGCCGCTCGCCCAGCTCGCCGAGCTGCTCAACCTCGACCGCGAGGAGTCGGTGGGTCCGCAGAGGTGGATCGTCGCGCGCCTCGACACCGCGATGTACGCCGTGATCGCGGCGCGTCGTGCCGCCCACGAACCGGGTGCCCGGCACGACATCCTGGGCCTGCTGCTCGACGTCCGCGACGAGGACGGTGCGCCGCTGAGCGACCTCGAGCTGCGCAACGAGCTGCTGACCCTGGTCCTGGCCGGCCACGAGACGACGGCGAACTCGATCGCGTGGACCTTCGAGCGGCTGCTGCGCACGCCTGCCGCGGACGACCGGTTGCGCGACGTGGTGCGCTCGGGCGAGGACCCGGACGGCTACCTCGAGGCGACCATCACCGAGTCGATGCGGGTGCGGCCCGTCGTACCCCTCATCGGGCGGCGGGTGCGGGTGCCGTGGCGGCTCGGCGAGGTCGTCGTGCCACCCGACAGCCGCCTGCTGGTGGGGATCCTGCTGCTCCACCACCGCGACGACATCTACCCGGACCCGTTCCGGTTCGCACCCGAGCGCTTCCTCGGCCGCAAGCCGGGTGCCCACGAGTGGCTGCCGTTCGGTGGTGGCACGCGCCGTTGCCTCGGCGCCGCGCTGGCGATGGAGGAGCTGCGGATCGTCGTGCCCGAGATCGTGCGGCGCGCCGACCTGGTCGTCGACGATCCCGCACCGGAGCGGCCGGTCCACCGCAACGTGACGATGATCCCCGGCCGTGGCGGCCGGGTCCGGGCGGTCGCGCTGCGCCGGTGACCCCCGACCGACCCGGAGGACGCCCCGTGAGGATCAACCTGACCAGCATCTCACCGTCGTCTCGCCCGACGCCCCCGTGGACCCACGGTTGACGGCGACGCCGCTCCGGCACCAGCGTTGAGGGATCACACCGGCTCGGAGGTGTCCCCCATGCATGCCCTGGTCCGCGCGGCCCTCGCGCTGCTCGTGGTGACGAGCGCGCTCGTCGTGGCCGGCCCGGCGGGGGTCGCGGCCTCCGCGCCCGAGCGGGTCGTGCGACCGATGGGTGATGCCTACGAGACGGCCGTGCTGCAGGCGATCGAGCGGCGCCGGGTACGACGCGACCTGTCCGGGTTGACCGCCTCGGCCTGCGTCGACGACGTCGCCGAGGCCCGGTCGCGGCGGATGGCCGTGCGCGACGAGATGGTGCACTACCCCGGGCTGGGCAAGGTCTTCGACCACTGCGGCGGGCGCCGGGTCGGCGAGATCATCGCCCGCGGCAAGGGCTTCCGGGACCCGGCCGCCGTCGTGCGTGCGTGGATGGACTCGCCCTCGCACCACGAGGTGATCGTGCGGCCGTCGTACCGCCAGGCGGCTGTGGGAGCCTGGCGCGACGACGACGGCATGGTGTTCGTCAGCGTGATCCTCCGCGCGCCGTAGCAGCGTCAGAAGGCCTGCGGGCCGATCCGCTCGACGGCGACGAACACGGCGAGGGCGAGCAGGAAGGCGTTGAACAGCGCGGTCTGCCGCTCGCCGCGGCGCAGGTGGGTGACGACGGCGAGCGCCATGATCACGGCGAGGCCGATCGCGGCCGCCGGGACCAGCACCGTCGCGACCTCGAGGGCGCCGGGCAGCACGAGGCCGAGCGCACCGAGCACCTCGCTCGCGCCGATCACCTTGATCAGGCCGGCGGGCATCGTCTCGGCCCAGCCCATCCGCGGGTCGGCGAGGATCTGCTCCTTCGACTTGGCCAGCTTCATCGAGCCGGACATCAAGAACAGTGCGGCCAGCAGCCCGGTCACGATCCACACGACGAGGTTCACGCGGGCGAGCCTAGGGTGTCGCCCCCCGGCGTACGCTGACGGCGTGGAGCCCCGCGAGACCATCCGCGAGTACGCCGGCGACGGGATCGTCGTGACCTGGGAGCCGGGTCGCTGCCGGCACGCGACCGAGTGTGTCCGCGGGTTGCCGGCGGTCTTCGACCGCGACGCCCGGCCGTGGATCGACCCGAGCCGCGCGAGCGCGGACGAGATCGTGGCGGTCGTGGACCGGTGCCCGAGCTTCGCCCTGGGCTACCGCACCGACGACGGCCGGGTGCGCACGGCGCCCGCCGAGTGACGACCGGACGCCAGGAGTCGCCGATGTCCCGCTTCACGCTGCCGCCGGCCGAGGTCCTCGAGGCCCGCGAGAAGCTGGTGCTCGACCACTTCCACGACGAGGTGCGTCAGGACTGGGACGCCACGCTGTCGACCTTCCCGCACCCGCACTACGAGCTGGTCGCCTCGATGACGGTGCACGACGGCGACGACGAGGTGCGCGGCTACTACCACGACACCCGGGTCGCGTTCCCCGACCAGGACCACGAGATCATCGCGCTGCGGCACACCCACGACGCGGTGGTCGTGGAGTTCTGGCTGACCGGGACGCACCTCGGTCCGCTCGGGAGGATGCCGCCGACCGGGTCGGCGCACCGGACCCGGATGACGGCGTACTTCGTCTTCGACGAGGACGAGAACCTCGTGGCGGAGCGGATCTACTTCGACCAGCTGACGATCCTCAAGCAGCTGGTCGCCGGGCTCGACAAGCGCAGGCCCGGCGACCTGCTCACCCTCGGGCGGGTGGTGGCGGGCGCGCTGGGCATGGCGTCGGGCGATCCCGATCCCCGGCTCACGGAGACGACGCCGCCCGACCTCGGCTGAGCGCGTCGGTGAGGTCGAGGGCGGCGCGCGCGGCCTCGTCGAGGTAGGCGGCCGACCGCAGGTGCCTGCGCAGGTGCACCGACCGAAGTAGGGGGCGGCGCCGACCGCGGTCCGATGTGGCCGCGTGCCGGCGCGGCTTGACTGGCGCGGTGAGCTCCACGACCAGCGCAGGCCCCGTCGCCCTGTCCGCGCGGGCGCTCGGACCCGACCTGGCCCGCGGTTGCATGCTGCTGTTCATCGCGCTCGCCAACTCCCACTACTTCCTGACGGGTACGACGGCCGGTGCCGAGATCCGCGGCGGGTTCCCGCTCGACGGCTCGGGCGTCGACCGCGCGGTCACGTGGGTGATCGCGACCTTCGTCGACGGCCGGGCGTTCCCGATGTTCGGCTTCCTGTTCGGCTACGGCGTGGCGCACATCGTGCGCCGCCAGAGCGAGGCGGGCGCCACCCCGCGCGAGGTGCGCCACCTGCTGTGGCGCCGGGCCGGCGTGCTGCTCGCGGTCGGCGTGGTCCACGGGCTGCTGCTGTTCGCGGGCGACATCCTCGCGATGTACGGCGTCCTGCTGATCGTCGGCGCCTGGGCGGTGCGCTGGTCGGACCGGTGGCTGCTGGTCGTCGCCGGCCTGTTCCTGGCGCTGAGCGCCCTGCCGTCCGCGGACTCGCTGTCGGTCAGCACCGACCCGCCGGGGACCGTGATGCTGCCGCCCGACCTCGCGACCCAGCTCGCCGAGCGTCCACCGGTGCTGGCGTTCATCGCACTGCTCGGGCCGATCGGGTTCGCCTGTCCCTACCTGCTCGGCCTGTGGGCCGGTCGTCGGCGGGTGCTCGAGCAGCCCGAGCGCTACCGGCGGCTGCTCGTGACGGTCGCCGCCGCCGGCATCACGGTGGCGGTGCTCGGCGCGCAGCCGGTCGCGCTGGCGCTGGCCGGCGTCATCGCGGTCCCGTCCGCCGGCGTGCTCGACGTGGTCGGACCGTTGCACGACGCCACGGGGGTGCTCGGTGGGCTGGGGTACGCCGCCCTCGTCACGCTCGCCGCGCGCCGGCTCGAGAGCGTGGTCGAGGGCCGGCCGGGCCGGGTGATCGACGCCCTCGCCGCGACCGGGCAGCGCTCCATGACCTGCTACCTCGCGCAGTCGGTGGTGTGGGCGGTCGTGTTCACGCCCTACCTGCTCGGGCTCGCGGGCACCCTCACCGTCACCGCGACGGCCCTGCTCGCGATCACCACCTGGGCCGGGTCGGTGCTCCTCGCGGCCGAGCTGGGGCGGCGCGGGCGCCGCGGTCCGTTCGAGGTGCTGGTGCGGCGGGCGACGTACCGCACCTGAAGCACGCGCCGAACCCGGCGGAATGGACATCGGATGTCTGGTGTTCCATGGCTCCGTGACCACCATCACCGACGACGTCGTCCAGGACACCCGCCTCCAGCGCCTGCTCGTCGTCCTCGGGATCGTGGTCCTCGCGTTCAACCTGCGCCCGGCCGCGTCCAGCGTCGGCCCGCTGCTGGAGGAGATCCGCGCGGGGGTGCCGCTGGGCGACACCCAGGCCGGGATCCTGACCACCCTCCCGGTCATCTGCTTCGCCGTCGTCGGCGGGCTGGCGCCGCGGCTGGCGTCGTGGATCGGGCTGCACCGGGTCGCGCTGCTGGGGCTGCTGCTGCTCACCGGCTGCCTGTGGGCGCGCGGACACGTCCACCAGGGCTGGGTGTTCCTCGTCCTCTCGTTCACCGCGCTCGCCGGTGCCGCCACCGCCAACGTGCTGATGCCCTCGCTGGTCAAGCTCCACTTCCCCGACCGGGTCGGCCAGCTCACGGCCGTCTACACGACGTCGATGGCGGTCGGCCTCACCGTGTCGTCGGCACTGAGCGTGCCGATCGCGACGGGCGGCGGCGACCAGGTCGACTACACCCGCGGCCTGCTCGCGTGGTCGCTGACCGCAGGCATCGCGGTGCTGCCGTGGATCGGGTTGATCCGGCACGACCTCCACGAGGGCCGCCGCACCCGCTCCCTCGGCGTCGGCGCGATCGCCCGCACCCGGCTCGGGTGGGCGATGGTGGGTGCGTTCGGGCTGCAGTCGCTGCAGGCGTACGCGATCTTCGGCTGGTTCGCGCAGATGTGCCGCGACGCCGGCTACTCCGCCGAGGCCTCCGGCGTCCTGCTCGGCGTGGTGACCGGTGCCAGCATCCCGCTCTCGCTGCTCATCCCGGTCCTCGCCGGCCGGTTCCGCGACCAGCGCGGGCTGCTCACCGCGCTCATCGCCTGCTACCCGGTCGGCTACCTCGGCTTCCTCGCCGATCCCCGCCCGCTCGGCTGGCTGTGGGCGCTGGCGATCGGCGCGGGCTGCAGCACCTTCCCGCTGGTGCTGACCCTGATCGGGCTGCGTGCCCGGACCCCCGAGGGCACCGCCGCGCTGTCCGGCTTCACCCAGTCCGCGGGCTACCTGATGGCCGCGGCCGGGCCGTTCGGGATCGGCGCCCTGCACGCCGCCACCGGGAGCTGGACGCCGTCGGTGCTCCTGCTGCTCGGCCTGTGCGTGCCGCTGTACCTGTGCGGGCTCTACGCCACCGGGGACCGGTACGTCGAGGACGAGATCGCCGCGCGTCGCTGATCGACCTGCCCGATCCGCGCCGGTCTGCGCCGATCTGCACAGAACCTGCACACGTCGTCCCCGCCTCCCGCCCCTCCACGCTCGTAGCCTCGGAGGCATGGAGAGCGTGCGCCGCCTGGTCCTCGTCGTCGAGGACGACCCGGTCATCAACCAGGCGCTCGCCGACCGCCTCCGGGCCGAGGGGTACGACGTCGTGCGGGCCTTCGACGGGCCCGGTGCGGTGGCGGCGCACGACGAGCACGAGCCGGACCTCGTGCTGCTCGACGTGATGCTGCCCGGGTACGACGGCCACGAGGTGTGCCGCCGCATCCAGGCCGACCGGCCGGTGCCGGTGCTGATGCTCACCGCCCGTGCGGACGAGGCCGACGTGCTGGTCGGGCTCGGGGTCGGGGCGGACGACTACCTGACCAAGCCGTTCCGGATGCGCGAGCTGGTCGCCCGGGTGGCGGCACTGCTGCGCCGCGTCGACCGGGCGGCCTCGCTGGCCGGCCGGAAGGCGCTCGAGCTCGGCGACCTGCGGGTGGACGCCCCGGCCCGGCGGGTGTGGCGTGGCGAGGAGGAGGTGCGGCTGACGCCGACCGAGTTCGACCTGCTGCTCTGCCTGGCCGCGACACCCGGCGCGGTCGTCACCCGCGAGAAGCTGCTCGCCGAGGTCTGGGGGTGGGACGGCGCGACCGGGACCCGCACCGTCGACAGCCATGTGAAGGGCCTGCGCGCCAAGGTCGGCGCCGACCTGGTCCGCACCGCGCACGGCGTGGGCTACGCGCTGGAGGTGCCGGCGCCGTGACGCCCCAACCGCTGGTCGGCGTCCGCTCGATCAAGGTCAAGCTCGGTCTGCTCGTCGCGGCCAGCGCCACCGTGGCCGCGCTGGTCGCCGCGCTCGGCCGCTCGGACGGCGTACCCACCTGGCTGACGATCCCGGTCACCATCGGTCTCGCGCTCGCCCTCACCCAGCTGCTCGCGGTCGGGATGACCTCGCCGCTGCGGCAGATGACCGAGGCCGCGCGGCGGATGGCGACCGGCGACTACGCCGTCCGGGTGCCCGACACCGCACGTGACGAGGTCGGCGAGCTGGCCCGGGCGTTCAACACGATGGCCCGCGACCTCGCCGGCGTCGACCGGCAGCGCCGCGACCTGGTCGCCAACGTGAGCCACGAGCTGCGCACCCCGCTCGCCGGACTGCGGGCGGTGCTCGAGAACGTCGTCGACGGCGTCGTCCCCGACGACCCTGCGGTGCTCGCCACCGCCCTCACCCAGGCGGAGCGGATGAGCAGCCTGGTCGAGGACCTGCTCGACCTGGCCCGTGTCGACGCCGGGAAGGCGCCGCTCGCGGCGCGGGCCGTCCCGCTCGCCCAGCTGCTGAGAGATGCGGTCGCCGAGGCGCAGGCGCTCGGCCGCGGCGTGACGTACGACGTGCGCGTGGCCCCGCCCGACCTCGTCGTCACCGCCGACCCGGCGCGACTGCACCAGCTCGTCGCCAACCTGCTCGACAACGCGTCGCGGCACAGTCCTGCCGGCGGCACGGTCGTGGTGCGGGCCGAGGTGGCGGGGGAGCGGTACCGGATCGAGGTCCGCGACTCCGGAGCCGGTGTCCCCGCGGCCGACCGGGAGCGGGTCTTCGAGCCGTTCGGCACCCTCGCCGCATCCGCCGGCACCGGGGGCACCGGTCTCGGCCTCGCCATCGCCCGGTGGGTCACCGACCTGCACGGCGGCACCATCGGCTTCCTCGACCCGGAGGGCGGCGCCACGGGCGCCCGGGTCCGGGTCGAGCTGCCCCTCGAACCCGCGGCCCGCCCGGGCGCCGTACCGATCCCGTCGAGCCAGGAGGCACCCGTGTCCACTCCGACCGCACCCCCGCCGGCCCCGGTGTCCCCGCCGCCGTCCATCACCGACGACCTGCTCGGTGGCTTCTGGCCCGAGCGCGGAGTCCCGGCCCGCCCAGCCCTGCTGCTCGGCGCCGTCGGCGCCGGCCTGCTCGGCGGCCTGGTCCTGCCCGAGCGCGCCCTGGGCATCGGCACGTTCCTGGTCCTGCTCGCCGCCGGGTCGGTGGTGCTCGGTGCGAGCCGGCAGCGACGCGACCCGTTCACGCTCACCTGCGCGGGGCTGTGCGTGCTGCTCGCCGCGACCGCCGTCGTACGCGATGCGGAGTGGGTGGTCGTGCTCTGCCTCTTCGCCGGCGCCGGGGTGTGCGTGATCGGCGTGACCCGCGGACGCAGCCTCGGCGGGTTCCTGCTGTCGGGGCTGATGTGGCCGGTCGCGGGGCTGCGCGGGATGCCGTGGCTCGGGCGGACCATCGCCGCGGTCCCGGTCGTCGGCCACGGCGCCGCGGTGCTGCGCACCCTGGCCTGGTCGGTGCTCGGGCTGGTCGTCTTCGGAGCGCTCTTCGCCTCCGCCGACGCGCTCGTCGCGGAGTGGGTCGACGCGCTGCTGCCCGACCTGACGATCGACACGTTCGTGCTGCGGGCCTTCGTGACCGTGGCCGTCGGCGGCACCGTGCTCGCGGCGGCGTACCTCTCGCTCAACCCGCCGCGCGTCGAGCGCAGCACGACCGGCCCGCGGTCGGTGGCGCGCCGCTACGAGTGGCTCGCTCCCGTCCTCGTCGTGGTCGGTGTCTTCGCGGTCTTCCTCGTCGCCCAGGCGACGGTGGTGTTCGGCGGGCACGCCTACCTGCAGCGGACGACCGGGCTGACGTACGCCGAGTACGTCCACGAGGGCTTCGCCCAGCTCACCGTCGCCACCGCCCTGACCCTGCTCGTGATCGCCGTCGCCGCCCGCAAGGCCCCGCGCGAGACCCCGTCCGACCGGCTCTGGCTGCGGGTAGCCCTCGGCGCACTGTGCGCGGAGACGCTCGTCGTGGTCGCGTCGGCGCTGTACCGGATGGACGTCTACCAAGAGGCCTACGGCTTCACCCGCCTGCGCCTGCTCGTCGACGTC
Organism: Nocardioides kongjuensis; assembly: GCF_013409625.1. NCBI lineage: Bacteria > Bacillati > Actinomycetota > Actinomycetes > Propionibacteriales > Nocardioidaceae > Nocardioides > Nocardioides kongjuensis. Next base: position 4,040,315 of record NZ_JACCBF010000001.1, on the reverse strand, counting down.
TTCGAGGGCTGGCTGGGGCTGCTCGTGCTCGCGGTGCTCGTCAGCGGGATCGGGCTCCGCGGTGCGTGGCTCGCGCGATTCGCGCTCCTGAGTGGCGTCGTGGGTCTGCTCGGCCTGGCCCTGGTCAACCCGGACGCGTGGATCGCCCGCCACAACCTGGCGCGGTACGACGACACCGGCCGCGTCGACTGGTTCTACCTGCGCGGCCTGTCCGACGACGCCGTCCCCGCGCTCGCCGAGCTCACCGGCAACGACCGGGTGTGCGCGCTCGCGGGTCGGGAGGTGGGTGGCGACGACTGGCTGGAGTGGAACCTGGGACGCTCGCGGGCGGTCGATGCGCTGGAGGGGATGAGGGAGGTCCCGCTCAGCGCCGCGGCGGCATGCCCCGGACGCGAGGACTGAGGCTCGGGCAGCGCAGCCAGGGTTGCCAGAACGTGGGCCAGATCCCGGGGGCTTCGTGACAACCTGAGCTTGTGGTGTCGCGGGACAAGTACGTGGTCGAGACGGATGGGCTGAGCACCTCCGAGCGAGCTGACGTGTGCCGGGAGCTTCTTGCCCTCGCGGCGCCGGAGGTCGCGACCTTCGAGACTGACATTCCATGGTCCATGGCGGAGGAGTGGCCGAGCGAGGTGCGCGAGGCAGCCGAGCGCTTGAGCTCGTTGAGGGAGCCCAGACGCGGGGAAGACCGGCTCTACCGCCGGACGGGGGTACGAAAGAACGACCAGGTCGGCGCATGGGATGCGTTCGTCGCGTTCGCGCCCTACGCGTTCGATGCGTCGGCGTGGGGGCAGGGGGCACACCGTCTGGTCGCGTTGGCCGACTGCGCGCAGTCGATCGTCGTCCGCCTGAGCGGTGACCAGATCGCGTTGGTGAGCACGGCGCTCGAAGCTCGACTGGTGCCCGTGAGGTGACCGGTCGGTGACCTTGGTGAGCCTCCCGAATCGAGCCTGCAGTGTCTCGTCGGGCGGCTCCATGGCCACGACGTCTCGCCAGGCGGTCCGCCTTCTTGCGGTTGCAACCTTGGGTGCGGGAGCGCGGACCTCACCGGGCCCTGCGCGCCTCGGGAACGCGAGATCTGAGAGACCGTCAGGCGAGCCTTGACGATTCGAACAGGTGTTCGATAGGATGAGCGCATGACTTCTCCCGGGGCGCTCGACCAGGCCACAGCCGTGGCCGAGCGTGCCTCGGTGCTGGCCGGCGTCGAGTGGGACGCGGTCGACGGGCCGGACGTGGTGGCGGGTGTGGAGGCGATCGTCGCGGCACGCTCGTTCCTCGATGCCGCGTTGCTGCGCGGGATCGAGCGGCTCGATGCCACCGACGCGGTCCGGGGGTTGGGGTGGGCGTCGGTCAAGGACTTCCTCACCCACGCCACGGGTGGTCACAAGGGGACTGGTGGTGGGCTGGTCCGCGCGGTCGAGCAGCTGCGTGACCTCCCGGAGGTGCAGGAGGCCCTCGAGTCCGGGCGGGTCACGTTGCCCCAGGCCCGGACGATCGCGTCGAAGGTCCACACCTTGCCCCGGGTGCCGCAGTTCCGGACCGCGGTCGCTGGGCGGATGCTGGAGCTGGTCGAGGCCCGTGGGCACGACGCGTCGGATCTGCAGACCGTGTTCGGTGACGTGGTCCGCGAGCTCGACCCCGACGCCGCGCTGGTCAACGCGGAGAAGGAACGCGCGAAGGCCGAACGCGCTGCTCATCACGCCCGGCACCTGTCGTTCGCCGAGGACGGCCACGGCGGGGTGAGGGTGAAGGGCTACGGCAGTGTGGAGGACGTCGAGAGGATCAAGGCCACCCTCCACCCCCTCGCCGCCCCCGTGACCAGCGAGCCGGGCTCGTGCGGCGGTGTGAACCGTGCACCGGGTGAAGCGATGTTCGACGACGACGGGGTCTCCACGAGCGCTGCGGCGTGTCTGACCCCGGGCTGCCGCCACGATGGGCGTGACCCGCGTGAGGCCGGTGCCCGACTCTGGGACGCGCTGGTCGACGCCTGTGACCGGCTCGCCGCCACCGACGAGCTGCCCCGTGACCACGGCACCAAGCCGCGAGTGGTGGTGCTGATCGACCAGGAATCACTCGAGCAGCAGGTCATCGACGCCGGGCTGGCCCGCAACGGACACACGCCGACCGGAGCCCGGGTTTCGGCGACCGCGGTCCGGCGGATGGCGTGTGACGCCGAGATCATCCCCACCGTGCTCGGCGCCCACGGGCAGGTGTTGGACGTCGGCCGTGCCCAACGACTCGTGACGACCGCGATCTGGACCGCGTTGGTCATCCGCGACCGGCACTGCGCGTTCCCCGGCTGCACCCGCATGCCCCTCGCCTGCGATGCCCACCACATCCGCCACTGGGCCGACGGCGGTGCGACCAGTCTCGACAACCTCGTGATGCTGTGCCGCCACCACCACGTCCTGGTCCACCAGACCCCCTGGGCCGTCCACATCGACCACGACACCAGACAACCCGTGTGGACCCCACCACCCCGCAACACCCGCGACGGCTACAGCAAGGCGGGGATCACCTACGCACCCGCCCGACCACGCGCCGCCTGAACCAGCCCCATGCGGGAGGTTCACGAGCGGCACCTGAGGACCGTTGCCCGGTACCTCAGGCCGAGGTGGAGCACCCTGCCGGCTTCCTAGCGTGGACGGCATGACGATCCTGCTGTCCGATCCCCGCGTCCGAGCGGTGCCCGTGGCCGAGTGCGGCGAGCCGCTGGTGCGCCTGCCGCACGACCTCTCGCCCGCCGGCGCCCTGGTGCGCGCGGACCTCGCGGACCGGCTGGTCGCCGCCGACCGGTTGCTGCCGCCCGGCATCCGGCTCCGCGTGGTCGAGGGCTTCCGGCCGGTCGAGGAGCAGCGCGCCATCGTGGCGTCGTACGGCGCCGAGCTGGCCGCGCTGCACCCCGGCATCGGCGACACGGCGCTCGAGCGGCTGACGAGTCGGTTCGTGGCTCCCGTCGACGTGGCGCCGCACGTGGCCGGGGCCGCGGTCGACCTCACCCTGGTCGACATCACCGGCGACGAGCTCGACCTCGGGACGGCGATCGACGCGACGCCGGAGCAGAGCGACGGGCGGTGCTGGTTCGCGGCGGCGGGGATCGGCCAGGACGCGCGGGCGCACCGCACGCTGCTGGCCCGGGTGCTGCGCTCGCAGGGGCTGGTGAACTACCCGACGGAGTGGTGGCACTGGAGCTACGGCGACCGGTACTGGGCGTTGCTCACCCACGCGCCGCACGCGCTCTACGGACCGATCGCCGCGGCGGTGGCGGCAGGAGCGGCGTGAGCGGCGGGCTCGCGGTGGTCCAGCGCGCCACCACGGTCAGCAAACCGCAGCTCACCGTCGACCTCGGCGCCGTCGCCCGCAACACCCGTACCCTCGCGGCCCACGCGAGCGGCGAGCTGATGGCGGTGGTCAAGGCCGACGGCTTCGGGCACGGCGCGACGGAGGTGGCGCGGACCGCGCTCGCCCACGGCGCCACCCGGCTCGGGGTCACCAGCCTCGCGGAGGCGTTCGCGCTGCGCGACGCGGGTCTCGTCGTACCTGTCCTCAGCTGGCTCAACCCGGTCGACGCCGACTTCCCTGCGGCCGCCGTCCGCGACGTCGACGTCGCCGTCCCGAGCCTCGCGCACCTCGCGGCCGTCGCCGCAGCTCCCGGCAGGCAGAAGGTCCACCTCCACGTCGACGCCGGCATGGCCCGCGACGGCGCGGAGCCGACCGAGTGGGCGGCGCTGTGCCGCGCGGCCCGTCGTGCCGAGCAGCGGGGCGAGGTCGAGGTCGTCGGTGTGATGGGACACCTGGGCTGCGCCGACGACCCGGCCGACGCCTGCAACGCCTGCGGCAGGACGCGGTTCGCGTGGTCCGTCGAGGTCGCCCGCGCCGCCGGGCTGCGGCCCCGGGACCGGCACCTCGCCGCGACCGCCGCCACCCTGACCGACCCGCGCACGCACCACACGATGAGCCGCGTCGGCGCCGGCCTGGTCGGCATCGACCCCTCTCGCACCACCGCGCTGGAGCCGGCGATGACGCTGACCGCGCCGCTGGTGCAGGTACGACGGGTCCGTGCCGGGACCCCCGTCGGCTACGGCCACGACCACCGCACCACCCACGCGACCCACCTCGGCCTGCTCCCGCTCGGGTACGCCGACGGCCTGCCGCGCGTCGCCTCCGGGCGCGCCGAGGTCCTGGTCCGCGGCGTACGGCGCCCGCTCGTCGGCCGGATCTCGATGGACCAGGTGGTCGTCGACCTCGGCGCCGACGGGGCGCAGCCCGGCGACACCGTCACCGTCTTCGGGCCCGGACGCGACGGCGAGCCGACCGTCGCCGAGTGGGCCGCCTGGGCCGGGACCATCGAGCACGAGGTGGTCACCGGGATCGGCGCCCGCGTCCCGCGCCTGGTCCGCCCGGCGACGTACCTGCGGAGGTTGGCATGAGGACCCGGGTGGCCGTGATCGGCGGCGGGCAGAACTGCGAGCACGACGTCTCCCTCGCCTCCGCGGCCTCGGTCGCGGGCGCGCTCGACCCCGCGACGTACGACGTCGTCCCCCTCACCATCGGCCGCGACGGCACCTGGCGCGACCGCGGCCTGCGCCCGATCGGGCTCAGCGGCGCGGCCCAGGTGCTACGCGGCTGCGACGTGGTCTTCCCCGTCGTGCACGGCCCGCGTGGCGAGGACGGCGCGCTGGCCGCCCTGTGCGAGCTCGCCGGCCTGCCGTACGTCGGCAGCGGCATCCGCCCGGGCGCCCTGGCCATGGACAAGTGGGCGACCAAGCTGGTCGCGCAGGCGGTCGGGATCGCCGTCGCACCGGGCGTCCTGGTCACCCCGGCGACCGCGCGGCACCTGCGCTGGACGCACCCGGTCGTGGTCAAGCCGGTCGCGGCCGGGTCCAGCCAGGGCGTCAGCCGGGTCGACGTCCCCGATGCGTTGCAGCCTGCCCTCGACGCCGCCTTCGCGCTCGACGACCGCGTGCTCGTCGAGGACGTGGTGGTCGGTCGCGAGGTCGACGTCGCCGTGCTGAAGCGCGCGGACGGCAGCCTGTTCGTCCCGCCGGCGCTGGAGATCGTGGCCGACGGGATCTTCGACTACGACGCGAAGTACGGCGGCCACGCGGACTTCCGGCTTCCCGCACGGCTGGAGGAGGCCGACGCGAAGGCGCTCCGGTACGCCGCCACCGAGGTGTTCGACGCGCTCGGTTGCGCGGGCGTCGCTCGGGTCGACTTCTTCCTGACCGCCGCCGGCCCCGTGCTCAACGAGGTCAACACCATGCCCGGCATGACCGCGCACTCCCAGGCGCCCCGGATGTTCGCCGCCGGTGGCATGGCGTACGCCGAGCTGCTCGACGAGCTCGTCCGCTCCGCGCATCGGTGAGGCGTGTGGTTCGCTGTCCGCAGACCATCTCGACCGACCCGGCAGGAGGACCGGCGTGAACCGTGCCGAGCGCTGGCTGCCGGACCTGGTCGTCGGGGCGGTCGCCCTGGTGATCGGGCTGCTCGAGGTGAAGCGCTCCTACGAGCCCGACCCGTTGCCCGCGCTGCTCGTCGTGGTCGGCGTTGCGGTCGCGGTGGGCCTGGCCCGACGGCTGCCCGCAGCAGCGCTCGCGGTCGCGTGGGGGACCGGTCTGGTGCAGGTCGTGATCGGCGTCGAACCGATGCTCACCGAGGTGCTGCTCGCCGCCGTCGCGTTCGGCTGCGCGCGGTGGGGCCGGCCGCCGACGGTCTGGCTCAGCGGCCTCTCGATCCCCCTGAGTGCGGCGATCGCGGTGCTGATGACGTCGCCGTACTCGTTCTACCGGGTGCTGCAGATGCTCGGCGTCGAGCGCCTCGCCATCGACTCCTACAGTCGCTACGACTGGCGGCTGGCCGCCGGGCTGGTCGGCTTCGCGCTGCTGGCGACGCCGTGGCTGCTCGGCCTCGCGCTCCGCTTCGCCGCCCGGTCCCAGGACTCGCGGCGCTCGCAGGTCGCAGCCGAGGCGCAGCGCGACCAGGCCGAGGAGATCGCCCGGCTGCGCGAGGAGCAGGCCCAGCTGGCGCGCGACGTGCACGACGTGGTCGGCCACTCGCTGGCGGTGATCCTCGCGCAGGCCGAGTCCGCGCAGTACCTCGAGGACGCCGACACCCAGGGCCTCAAGACGACGATGGCCAACATCGCCGGCTCCGCGCGCGCTTCGCTCGAGGACGTCCGGCAGGTGCTCTCCTCGACCGCTGGGCAGGCGGGCCCGACGGCGGCCGCGCAGCAGACCGACCTCGACAGCCTGGTCGACGGGGTGCGGGCCAGCGGGCACGAGGTGGTCACGACGGAGGTCGGTACGCCGCAGCCGATGCCGCCCGAGCTCGCGGTCGTCGCGTTCCGCGTGCTGCAGGAGATGCTGACCAACGCGATCAAGCACGGCCGGCGCGACCAGCCGGTTCACGTCGAGCGGCACTGGGAGGGCGACTTGCGGATCGAGGTCCGCAACGCCGTACCTGCGGGGGATCCGGCCGACAGCGGGGGACAGGGGCTGGACGGGATGCGGCGCCGCCTCGAGGCGGTCGGTGGCCGGCTCGACGTACGCCGGCGGTCCGATCCGCCGACCTTCACCGCGACCGCGTGGGTGCCGGTGAGGAACCGATGACCGAGCCGATCCGGGTGCTGCTCGTCGACGACCAGGAGCTGTTCCGCGAGGGCGTCCGGGTGATCGTCGACGCCCAGGAGGGCATGGAGGTCGTCGGTACGGCGGCCGACGGCGTCCAGGCCGTCCGCCTGGTCGACCAGCTCGCGCCCGACGTGGTGCTGATGGACATCCGGATGCCGGAGATGGACGGCGTCGAGGCCACCCGGCAGATCTTCCTGCCCGACCGCGCCGCCCGCCGCGAGAAGCCGGTCCGCGTCGTCGTGCTCACCACCTTCAACCTCGACGACCGCGCCGCGACCGCGATCAGGTACGGCGCCAGCGGGTTCCTCCTCAAGGGCACCACCCCGGTGATGCTGCGCGACGCCATCCGCACCGTGCACTCCGGCAACGCCGTGCTCGCCCCGGCCGACCTGTCCACCCTGCTCGACAGCCAGTTCAGGGCGGCCGCCGCCCCGCCCGCGTCGTACACGGGCCTCACCGACAAGGAGCGCGAGGTCTTCGCCGCCGTCGCGCGCGGGTTGTCGAACCAGGAGATCGCCGGGCAGGTGTTCCTCAGCGAGTCGACGGTGAAGACCCACGTCGGCGCGATCCTGCGCAAGCTCGGGCTGCGCGACCGCGTGCAGATCGTCGTGTTCGCCCACGAGCACGGCCTGGCGGGCTGAGCGAGCCGACCGTGCCGAGCCGCCACGACATCGTCACCTTCCACGACCCGCCCGTCCCGCCGGGCGCCTCACCGTGGGTGGACGGAGCCGGTCCGTCGCCGGACGTGGCGGTCGTGGCGGCCGATCCCGCGTGGCCCGACCTGTTCGAGGAGGTCGCCGCCCGGGTGAGGGAGGCGCTCGGCTGGCGAGCACTGGTCGTCGAGCACGTCGGCTCCACCGCCGTCCCCGGCCTGCCCGCCAAGCCGGTGATCGACGTCGACCTCGTCGTCGCCGACCCTGCCGACGAGGCGTCCTACGTGCCGGCGCTGGAGGCGCGCGGCTTCGTGCTGCGGGTGCGCGAGCCCTGGTGGTTCGAGCACCGCCTGCTCCGCGGCACGTCGCCGACCTCGCACGTGCACGTCTTCGGCCCCGACAGCCCCGAGGTGGTCAAGCACCGGATCTTCCGCGACTGGTTGCGCGGCAACCCCGACGAGCGCGAGCGGTACGCCGCCGCCAAGCTCGCCGCGTCCGCCGCCTCGAGCGCGGCCGGGGAGCACGGGATGCAGTACAACGCCCGCAAGGAGCAGGTCGTGCGGGCGATCTACGCGCGGGCCTTCGCGGCGACGGGGCTGCTGTGATGCCGAATGATGGGGTTGACCCCGGCCTCGTCGCCGTCATGATGGGTTCCGTGGGTTTCATGGGGGTCGGCGGCATCGCCTGACGGCTCCGAGAGGGGGCCGTGGGATGTCCTTCCGTCCGGTACGTCGTTGTGGGGAGCTCGTCTCGCTCCTGGTCACCGTCGCCCTGCTCGTCGTGCCCTCCGACGCGACGGCAACGGTCGCGAAGCGCCGCCCGGCGCCGCTGCCAGCGCCGGACGCCGCCGTGGTGCCTGTGGGCGTGGGAGCAGCGACCACGGCGGTCGACGTCACCTGGCCCGCGGAGCACCGTTGGCGCGGTCGACCGCTTCGCTACAAGGTGGTGCGCGCGGACGGAGGGGTCGAAGGTCCGCGCCGGACCGTGTGCACGGTCGGTCCGGCGGTGCGCGCGTGTCGCGACCAGGTCGCCGTCGACGGGGTGGCGCACTTCTATGCGGTGAAGGCCGTCAACGGGCGCCATCGATCCAGCCGACTACGGCACTGGGCTGGTCCGGTGAGCGCCTCGAAACCACCCCTGCCGCCGACAGCGGTGACCGTGGCTGCGGTGCGGCCGGATCAGACGCTGGACGTCTCCGTCACGCTTCCGGCGAGCTTCGGCACTGGGACGTTCCACCACCTGCACTGGTCCGCCGACGACTCGGGAGGGTCCCAGGGCGACTGGGTCCCCGCAGCGGCGCCGTCGCCCGGGGCCAGCCTCCCTGTGCTCCTGACCGGACCGCTGGTGATCGACAACCGGCCGGTGGTCGTGTCCGTCGCCCTGTGCACCACGACTGCGGCCGCGACCCCGGTCTGCAGCGCACCGACCAGCTCGTCCACCCCGGGCCTGGCGGCACAGCCGTACGCCCTGCCGCTCGTGCCCGCGGCCGCGCCGTCGCCCTGCAGCGTCGACCCCGCGGGGGTCGTCACCTTCGCTTGGTCCGCGCCTGCTGCCAACGGGCGACCGGTGAACAGGTACCTGGTCAACGGTGGGGGATTCCCGACAGACACCGTCGTGGTCGCGCAGCCGACGGGAGTCGAGAGCGTCACGCGTTCCTACCCGGGCGACGGCGGCACGTCGACCATCGCCGTCTCGACGGTCGACTCCGTCGGCGCGCGGAGCGTCGTCAGTCGCCAGATCACCTGCCCGCACGCGGTTCCCACCACTGTCGTGGCCTCGGGGAACGGGACCATGCCTGCAGGCGGCTTCATCGACTGGGAGACTGGCGCGCAGTCGACCGGGTCTGCTTGCGCCGGCTGCGACGCGGGCTACGCGGGTGGATGGGGATCGCCGACCGGCGGCACGGTGGCGGCCATCTTGGGCGCGGCAGGGGCGAATCCCATCGGCACGACGTACAACGGTCTCTCGTGCACCGACCTGAAGTCGCTCCCCTATACCGCGAACCTCCAGACCGCCGGAGATGCCGGCTCGACGACGGTGCTCGCCTACCGCACCGCCGTCGGGCACTACACCAAGGTGCAGCTGCACTTCGACTCGACCGCGTCGATCAGCTACACCTTCACCACCTACGCGTGCTGAGGCGATCAGTGGGTCCCGGCCACCCGCGGACCTGTGACGCCGTGTCACTACAATCCGGCCCATGCACCGGGTCGTCGCAGCAGGAGCCTTCGTGGTCCACGTGCTGTTCGTCGGCTTCACGGTGGTGGGCGGGTTCCTGGCCTGGTTGATGCCGTGGGTGGTCATCCCGCACCTCGCTGCCGCCGCGTGGGGCGGCCGGATGGCCGTGACCGATGCCGCCTGCCCGCTCTCGCGCCTGGAGGACTGGGGCCGCGAAGGTGCGGGCAAGCCCAGGATGGACGAGCGCGGGTTCATCGCCCACTACCTCGAGGACCGGGTCTACCCCTCGCGCCTGGCCCGGCGGGTCGAGGTCGTCGTCGCGACCGTCATCCTCGGGTCGTGGCTCGGCTTCGCGATCCGCTGACCCCGGCACTGCCGGCCGGCTCCCACGCGAAGCCGTCGGGGTCGCTCGCCGCGGTCTGGCCTCCCACGAGGACCACGCGGTGCGAACCGCTGCCCTCGATCGGTACGCCGGCGTCCTTGGCCAGCGCCTTGCGGGGCAGCAGGCCGAGGGTCACCGCGCCCGAGCCGGGCTCGAACTCGACGTACTTGCGCCCGAAGCTGCGGGCCACCTCGAAGCCGCGGTCGACGTAGAACTGCTTGGTGGCGGTGATGTCGTCGCAGCCGATGAGGAGCACGATGCTCTCGATGTCGCGGCTGGCCGGCCCCTTGTTCTTCTTCGACGAGCTGACGACCTTCCAGATCGCGCCGTCAGGCGCCCGCAGCACGCCGCCGTAGCCCCAGAAGGACTTCGCGACCGGCTTGATCGCGGTGGCTCCGGCCGCCAGGGCGGTCTCGGCGAAGCTGTCGACGTCGGCCGGCTGGGCCAGGGTGAGGGAGACGTGGAAGCCGCGGAATCCCTCGGTCGGGGCCTCGGAGGCCCGGAAGTCGAGCGGCAGGTCCGGACCGAAGGCCCGGGCGTAGAAGTCGCGAGCGGCGGCCGGGTCGGCCACCTCGAGGAGGATGGTGTCCAGGGAGTTGGTGTTCATGTCCCTGACGCTATGGCCGACCCCGCCGCCGCTGCTTCTCGATTCCTGACGGGTTCCGCGATCAGCTCGCCGTGGCCTTGAACGAGCGCAGTCGCAGGCTGTTGGACACCACGAACACCGACGAGAACGCCATCGCGGCGCCGGCCAGCATCGGGTTGAGCAGGCCGGCGGCGGCGAGCGGCAGGGCGGCGACGTTGTAGGCGAACGCCCAGAACAGGTTGCCCTTGATCGTGGCCAGGGTCCGCCGGGACAGGCGGATCGCGTCGACCGCGACCTGCAGGTCGCCGCGCACCAGGGTCAGGTCGCTGGCCTCGATCGCCACGTCGGTGCCGGTGCCCATCGCCAGGCCGAGGTCGGCCTGGGCGAGCGCCGCGGCGTCGTTGACGCCGTCGCCGACCATGGCCACCACGCTTCCCTCGTCCTGCAGCCGCTTGACGACGTCGACCTTGTCGGCGGGCAGGACGTCGGCGATGACGTCGGCCTCGTCGATGCCGACCTGTGCTGCGACCGTCCGGGCCACCACGGCGTTGTCGCCGGTGAGCAGCACCGGCCGCAGGCCCAGCTCCCGCAGCTGGGCGATGGCCGTGGCCGAGGTCGGCTTGACCGCGTCGGCGACCACGACGATCCCGCGGGCCCTGCCGTCCCAGCCGACGGCGACCGCCGTGCCGCCGGTGTCCTGGGCCTGCGCCAGTGCGGCGGCCAGCGACGGCGACAGGTGCTGCGACCACTCCTCCAGCAGGCGGGGCCGGCCGACGAGCACCGCGTGCGATGCGTCGCCGTCGAGCAGCACGCCCTGCACGCCGAGGCCCTCGACGTTCGCGAAGTCCTCGATGGCAGGCAGCGGACCGGCCTCGCGGGCGGCGTCGGCGATGGCGCGGGCGATCGGGTGCTCGGAGGAGTCCTCCAGCGCACCGGCGTACCGCAGCACCTCGGCGGCGTCCTCGCCGTCGTCGGCGACCACGTCGCGCAGCGTCATCCGCCCGGTCGTGACCGTGCCGGTCTTGTCGAGGACGACCGTGTCGACCGCGCGGGTGGACTCGAGCACCTCGGGCCCCTTGATCAGGATGCCGAGCTGGGCACCGCGGCCGGTGCCGACCATGAGGGCGGTCGGGGTGGCCAGGCCGAGGGCGCACGGGCAGGCGATGATGAGGACCGCGACCGCCGCCGTGAACGCCGCGGCGAGACCGTTGCCCGTGCCCAGCCAGAACCCGAGGGTGCCGGCCGCGAGCAGGATGACGACGGGGACGAAGATCCCGGAGATCCGGTCGGCCAGGCGCTGCACCTGGGCCTTGCCGTTCTGGGCGTCCTCGACCAGCCGCGCCATCTGCGCGAGCTGGGTGTCCGCGCCGACCCTGGTCGCCCGGACGACCAGCCGGCCGCCCGCGTTGACCGTCGCGCCGACGACCGCGTCGCCCTCCCCGACCTCGACCGGCACGGACTCGCCGGTCAGCATCGAGGCGTCGACCGCGGAGCTGCCGCGCTCGACCACGCCGTCGGTGGCGATCTTCTCGCCCGGGCGCACGACGAACCGGTCGCCCACCTTCAGCTCGCCCACCGGGACGCGGACCTCGACGTCGTCGGGTCCGAGGACGGCGACCTCCTTGGCGCCGAGCTCGAGCAGCGCCTTGAGGGCCGCGCCGGCCCGCCGCTTCGAGCGCTGCTCGAAGTAGCGCCCGGCCAGGATGAACGTCGTCACGCCGGCGGCGGCCTCGAGGTAGATGTTGCCGCTGCCGTCGCTGCGCTCGATGGTCAGCTCGAACGGGTGCTTCATCCCGGTCGTGCCGGCGGTGCCCCAGAACAGCGCGTACAGCGACCAGCCCAGCGCGGCGAGCGTGCCGAGCGAGATCAGCGTGTCCATGGTGGAGGTGCCGTGGCGCAGGTTGGTCCAGGCCGCCTTGTGGAACGGGTACGCGCCCCACACCACCACCGGCGCGGCCAGCGTCAGCGAGAGCCACTGCCAGTTGTCGACCTGCAGGGCCGGCACCATCGCCATCGCGACCACCGGCACCGTCAGCAGCGCCGAGACGACCAGCCGCTGCCGCAGGGTCGCGACCGGATCCGCCTGTGCTGCGGGCTCCTGTCCCTCTGCGGCCGGCGGCCTCGGCAGCGAGGCGCCGTAGCCGGCGGCCTCGACGGCGGCGACCAGGTCGTCGGTGGAGACGCCGTCGGCGTAGGTCACCTTCGCCTTCTCGGTCGCGTAGTTGACCGTCGCGGTGACGCCCTCGAGCTTGTTGAGCTTGCGCTCGATCCGGTTGGCGCACGACGCGCAGGTCATCCCGGTCAGCGCGAGCTCGACCTGGTGGTCAGTGTCCGTGCTCACCGCTGCCTCCGTGCTTCTCCTCGTCCCCGGTGTCCCCGGCGGTCACGGTGAACGCCGCGGTGCGCACGACGCCGTCGTGCTGGAAGTCGAGGTAGAGGTGGTAGGTGCCGGCGCTGGGGACGGCGGTGTGGAACACGACGTCCGGCCCGGGCTGCGTCGTACCGTCGCCGGGCTCGCCGTCGGGGTGGACGTGGAGGTAGGCGAGGTCGCCGCTGCGCAGCGCGACCAGGTGGCCGTAGGCGCCGAGGTAGGGCTGCAGATCGGTGACCGGCTTGCCGTCCTTGCTGACGCTCAGCGTGAGCCTCGCGTCGGCGCCGGCGGACAGGTCGCCGTCGAGGGTGACCCGGTAGCCGTCGACCGTGGCGGTGCGGTTCTCCTGGGCCGGCGTTGCCGCCTCGAACGCGCCGTCGACCGCGAGGTCGGTGCCGAGGGTGAGTGCCTCGCCGCCGGTGGCTTTGAAGTCGGCGAACAGCCGCCACGTCCCGGGCGTCAGCGCGAGGTCGGTCGACCAGGTGCCGCCGTCGAGCGTGGGGTGGACGTGCTGGAACCCGCTGAAGTCGCGTCGTACGGCGATGAGGTGGAGCCGCTTGTCGTGCTGGACGTCGTACGACGTCACGGGTGCGCCGTCGGGTCCGGTGATGGTGAAGCTCACCGGGACCGCGGCGCCGGCGGCAGCCTGCGCGTGGTCGAGGGTGAGGGTGTAGCCGTCCTGCGACGTCATGAGTCCTCCTGGGATCTCGGTCGTCGTCCCGGCGTCCTGCTGGTGCTCGGCGTGGCCCCCGGTGGCGTCGCCCGCGTGCGTGTCGTGGCCCGGCTTCTCCACCTCGACCGGGCCGATGGCCCGGCCGGCGAGGAGCGCGATGCCGAACACGGCCGCGGCGACGGCACCGAAGCCCGCCAGCCGCGTCGGGGTGTTCATGCGAGCTGGTAGCCGGCCTCCTCGACGGCGGCCTTCACGGCGGACTCGTCGAGGGGGGCGGCGCTGGTGATCGTGACCGCACCGGTGGGCAGGTCGACCGCGACGTCCTGGACGCCGGAGATCTCCTGCACCTCCTCGGTGACGGAGGCGACGCAGTGGCCGCAGGTCATGCCGGTGACGGTGAAGGTCTGGGTGGTGCTCATCGGAGATTCCTCTCGCTGGATGGGGTGGAGTCGGATCGGGACGCGTCAGGAACGGACCAGGCGGGCGATGGCGTCGGAGGCCTCCTTGAGCTTGATGTCGGCCTCCTCGCCCCCTTCCCTGGCGGCGTTCACGACGCAGTGCGCCATGTGCTCGTCGAGCAGGCCGAGGGCGACGGACTGGAGGGCCTTCGTCATGGCGGAGACCTGGGTGAGGATGTCGATGCAGTACTGCTCCTCCTCCACCATCCGCTGCAGACCCCGCGCCTGGCCCTCGATGCGGCGCAGCCGCTTGAGGTAGTCGTCCTTGGTGCGGTTGGCGATGTAGCTGTGCTGGTGCTCCGCGCCGGTGTCGCTGTGTGCCATGGCCCTCTGTCCTTCGTGTGCTGGGAATCGACCTGCCCGAACAGGATACCCCCCTGTGGTATTCCGTGGTAGCGTCCCGATCCGTTCAGTACGGTACCCCCCTAGGGTACCCATCCGTCAAGAAGGAGATCGAGATGTCAGTCCTCACCCCACCGGAGGCCGGCCGCCGGAACCGGCGCTGGCTCGGGCTCGCGGTCATCGCCGCCGCCCAGTTCATGGTCATCATGGACACGTCGATCATCGGCGTGGCCCTGCCCGAGATGCAGCGTGACCTCGGCTTCACGCCGGAGAACCTGTCCTGGGTCTTCAACGCCTACGTCGTCGCGTTCGGCGGCCTGCTGCTGCTCGGCGGCAAGGTGTCCGACGTCCTCGGCGCGCGCACCGTCTTCGCCGCCGGCTGGGTCGTCCTCGCCGCCGGCTCGCTCGTGGCGGCGGTCGCGGGCAACGTCGAGGTCGAGCTCGCCGGCCGCGCGGTCCAGGGCGCAGGGGCGGCCCTCGTCGCGCCCTCCGCGCTGACCCTGCTGATGATGCTGTTCGGCGGCAACCCGCGCGAGCTCACCAGGGCGCTGGCCCTGTACGGCGCGGCCGCGCCCGCCGGCGGCACCGCCGGTGTCTTCCTCGGCGGTGTGATCACCGAGTACCTCAGCTGGCCGTGGGTGTTCGCGATCAACATCCCGGTCGCGCTGCTGGTCCTCGCCCTCGTCCCGTCCTCGATGCCCGCGGGTCGTTCGGGGACGTCGCGGCGGGTCGATGTCGTCGGTGCGGTGACGGTGACCGCCGGTCTCGCCGCCCTCGTGTACGCCGTGGTCCAGGCCCCGGAGGTCGGCTGGGGCGCCGCCCGCACCTGGTGGGTGCTCGGCGCAGGCGTCCTGCTCGTCGCGGTCTTCGTCGCCCAGCAGGCCCGCGGCCGCGACCCGCTGGTGCGCCTCGGCATCCTCCGCGCGCCGGACCTGGCCGCCGCCAACCTCGCCCAGCTCCTGCTGGGTGCCGCGTGGATCCCGATGTGGTTCTTCCTGAACCTCTACCTGCAGCAGGTGCTCGGCTTCACCGCGTTCCCCAGCGGTGCCGCGCTGCTGCCGATGACGCTGCTGATCATGGTCGGCATGGTCGTGCTCGCCCCGCGCGTCCTCGCCCTGCTCGGCGTGCGGACCGCGACCGTCACGGGGCTGGTGCTGCTTGCCGCGGGCATGGCCTGGCTGGCGATGATCGACGCGGACGGCAGCTACGCGGTGGACGTGCTGCCCGCCTCGCTGGTCGCCGCCCTCGGCATGTCGCTCGCCTTCATCCCCACCCTCGGCACGGCGATCTCCGCCGCGCCGCCGGAGGAGGGCGGCCTGGCCTCGGGCATCGTCAACACCAGCTACCAGATCGGCTCGGCCCTCGGCCTGGCCGTCATGACCGCGATCGCAGCGGGAGCCGGCGCCGACCGGCTGGGCGACGTCGGCGCGTTGACGGAGGGCTACTCCGCGGCGTTCGTCGGTGCCGCGGTCGTGGCCGCCGTGGGGGCGCTCGCCTCGGCCGTGCTGCTGCGGGGCCGGTCCTCGTGACCGCTCGCGACGTCGTCCGGGTCGCCGCCGCGTGTGCGCTGCGCTGCGCGGTGGCGGCCCTGGCCGACCTGGTCGCCTCCCGGCGTCGCACCTGACGAACGGGCTGTGAAGGGCCTGGATCTGCAGCCCATTCGTCAGGTGCGACGCTCAGACCAGCCCCACCACGAAGATCCCGACTCCGAGCGCCGCACACAGGCCCAGCGTCCGCAGGGGGCTCCAGCCGTGCCGGAGCATCACGACCAGCGCGACGGCGGTGATCGCGAAGGCGACCGGGTCCCACGACCCGAGCACGGGGACGTCGACGTGCACCCAGCCTGCGTCGAGGGTGCGGTGGCGGTCGAACAGGGTGTGCAGCGCGAAGAAGACCGCGAGGTTCGCGATCACGCCGACCACGGCTGCGGTGATGCCGGTCAGGGCGGCACCGAGGCCGCGGTTGTCGCGCAGCCGCTCGACGTACGGCGCACCGAGCAGCACGAACAGGAAGCACGGCACGAAGGTCACCCAGGTGACGAGCAGCGACGCCAGGACGGCCGCCACCCACGGCTCGAGCGAACCCGGGTGGCGGTAGGCGCCGACGAAGGCGACGAACTGCACCACCATGATCAGCGGCCCGGGAGTGGTCTCGGCGAGCGCGAGGCCGCGGACCATCTCGCCGGGGGCCAGCCAGTGGTAGACGCCGACGGCCTGCTGGGCGACGTACGACAGCACGGCGTAGGCACCGCCGAAGGTGACGACCGCGGCGCCGGAGAAGAACAGTCCCTGGTCGACGAAGACGGGGGTGCCGGTCGTGCCGGCCAGGACGGCGAACGCGGCCACCGGGGCGAACCACAGCACGGCCCCGAGCAGCAGGACCGTGCCGGAGCGGCGGACCGTCGGCAGCTCGTGGTGCAGGGCGTCGTCGCTGATCAGCGGCTCGGGACCCTCGTCGCTCCCGTGGGGCCGGGGTTCACGCAGGGCGGGCAGGCGCAGGCTGAGCAGCCAGCCGAGGAGCCCGGACGCGAAGACCACGACGGGGAAGGGCACGGCCAAGAAGGTGAGGGCGACGAAGGACGCGACCGCGAGGGCGACCAGGGCGGGGTGGTGCAGGGCCCGCTTCCCGACACGCTGCACCGCCTGGACGACGACCGCGATCACTGCCGGCGCGACCCCGGCGAACAGAGCGGTGACGAGGTCGGTCTCGCCGTAGCCGACGTAGACGCCCGACAGCGCGAGCAGCGCGAGCATCCCCGGGAGGACGAACAGGCCGCCTGCGATCAGGCCGCCGCGGATCCCGTTGAGCAGCCAGCCGGTGTAGATCGCCAGCTGCTGGGCCTCCGGGCCGGGCAGCAGCATGCAGAAGTTCAGTGCGTGCAGGAAGCGCTTCTGCCCGATCCAGCGCTTCTCGTCGACCAGCTTGTGCTGCATGACAGCGATCTGGCCGGCGGGCCCGCCGAAGGTCTG
The DNA here is from genome assembly GCF_013409625.1 of Nocardioides kongjuensis. Taxonomy (NCBI): domain Bacteria; kingdom Bacillati; phylum Actinomycetota; class Actinomycetes; order Propionibacteriales; family Nocardioidaceae; genus Nocardioides; species Nocardioides kongjuensis. The sequence continues at coordinate 4,023,077 of NZ_JACCBF010000001.1, read as the reverse complement.
CAGCGAGATCTGGAACCACGCCCGGGTCGCCTCCCGCAACGGGATGACGTCTCCGCCGGTCGGGTGGGGCGGCTCGGGCCGCGCGCCGGACATGGCAGCAAATGTCCCACAGGCGCAGGGCGGACGGGCCCGGGGCCCTACGAGACCGGGACCAGCCCCCAGCCCTCCAGCGCGGAGCGCACCTCCTCCGCAGCCTCGACGTTCAGCGGCCCACTGGTCCACAGCGCGTAGGGCAGGTTGAGGAAACGGCCCTCCTTCACGGCGGGCAGGTCCCTCGTGGCGGGGTTGGCCCGCAGCACGGCGACCTTCTGCTCGAAGGTCTGGCCGGGGTAGTCGACGAAGGCGAACGCATCCGGCTGGGAGGTCGCGAGCTTCTCCCAGGAGACCTCGGTCCAGGTGTCCGACGTCTCGGCCATCGCGTTGACGCCGCCGCCGGACTCGATGATCGCCTGCGGCGCGCCGTAGGCGCCGGAGGTGTAGACGGCCTTCTCGCCGCTGTCGAAGACGAAGACCACGGGCGGCTCCTGCGCCTGCGGGGCCTCGGCGAGGGCTGCGAGGCGCTGGTCGACGTCGGCCACCACCTGGGTGGCACGGTCCTCGTGTCCGGTGATCGCGCCGAGGTTCGTGAGGTCCTCGCGCAGCGCGGTCCACGGCTCGACGATGCCGCGGGCGCTGCTGCCGGCCTGGCGGCAGGACTCCGTGAGCACGTACGCCGCGACGTCGCGTTCGGCGAGGCTGTCGGGGGTGAGCTGCTTCGTCTCGTCGTACCCGTAGCTCCAGCCGGCGACCATCACGTCGGGCCGGGCGGCGACGACGGTCTCGAGGCTCGGGTAGTCGTCGGAGACCTGGTTCAGCCCCGCGACCGCGTCGCCGTAGTGCTCGGCCAGCACCTCCTCGTCGCGACCGATGCTGGACACCGCCGCGACCTGGTCCTCGGCGCCGAGCGCGAGGACCATGGAGATCAGGTTCGAGTCGTTGACGAACATCCGCCGGGCCGGGGTGGGGAACTCGGTCTGCCGGCCGCAGTTCGTGATCGAGACCGAGCCCCGCGCCGCCGACTCGTCGGGTCCGTCGGCCCCGGCCGAGCAGCCGCTGAGGGCGAGGACGGCCGCGGTGGCGAGGACGCCGTACGAGCGCAGGTTCACGGGTGGGTCTCGCTTTCGTCGTGGCTGAACAGCAGGTGCGTCCGGCCGGTGAGGGGGTGGGTGACCCGGGTCGCCAGGACGCCGAACGCGTCGTGGAGCACGGCCGGGGTGAGGACGGCGTCGGGCTCGCCCACCGCGACCAGCCGGCCGTCGTGGAGCACCGCGATCCGGTCGCAGAAGGTGGCGGCGAGGTCGAGGTCGTGCAGGGCGAGCACGACGGTGCGGCCCAGGCCGCGGATCAGCCGCATCAGCGCCAGCCGGTGCCCGATGTCGAGGTGGTTGGTCGGCTCGTCGAGGAGCAGCAGCGGCGCCTCCTGCGCCAGGCCCCGGGCCAGCACCGCCCGGCGGCGCTCGCCACCGGAGAGCCGGTCCAGCGGCTGGGCGGCGGCGTACTCGAGGTCGACGAGCCGCAGGGCACGCCGTACGGCGGCCCGGTCGTCCTCGCCGAGCCCGCCCCAGGCGCCGCGGTGGGGCACCCGGCCGAGCGCGACCAGCTCGGCGACCAGCAGGTCGGACGGTGCCGCCTCCTCCTGCGCGACGTACCCGATCCGGCGCGCCCGCTCCTGGGGCCGCAGGCCCGCCAGCGGACGATCGCCCACCCGCACCTCACCGGCCGCGGGTGACCGGACGCCGGCCAGGGTCCGCAGCAGCGTGGACTTGCCGGTCCCGTTGGCCCCGATCAGCCCGAGCACCTCGCCCGGTACGACGGAGAGGTCGACGTCGGACAGCACGGTCCTGCGTCCGATCGCGCAGGTCACGCCCTGGGCGCTCAGCGCCGGGACCGCGGTCCGGGTGGTGGAGTCGAGGAGGCTCACTCGTCGCCCCCGAACCGGTAGCGGCGCCGTCCGAGCAGCACGAGGAAGACCGGCGCGCCGATCAGGCCGGTGACCACGCTGAGCGGGATCTCGGTCGGGCGCACCGCCACCCGGGCGGCGATGTCGACCCAGACCAGGAAGACGGCGCCGGCCAGCGCGCTGACCGGGAGCGCGACCCGGTGCCGTGGCCCGACCGTCATCCGGGCCAGGTGGGGCACGACCAGGCCGACGAAGCCGATCCCGCCGGCGACCGCGACGAGGACGCCGACCAGGACGGCGAGCAGCGCGAACAGGCCGATGCGCAGGCGGGCGACCGGAACGCCGAGCGCCGAGGCGGTGTCCGGCCCGACCGCGAGGGCGTCCAGCCACCCGCTGGCCGCGAGCAGCAGCACGAAGCTCACGACGACCGCGACCGCCGGCAGCCACAGCTGCTGCCACGTCGCCCCCGACACCGAGCCCAGCAGCCAGAACAGCACGGACTGCGCGGCCTGCGGCTCCGCGCTGCGGAACACCAGGAAGCTGGCCATCGAGGAGAACGCCGCCGACAGGACGGTGCCGGTCAGCACCAGGCGCAGGGGGGTGAGGCCGCCCTGCAGCATCGCGATGCCGAAGACGAGCACCGACGCGACCAGCGCGCCGACCAGGGCGCCGAGGGACAGCGCCCACAGGCCGGCCCCGGCCAGCACGCCGGTGGTGATCACCGCGGTGGCGCCGACGCTGGCCCCCGCGGAGACCCCCAGCAGGTAGGGGTCGGCGAGCGGGTTGCGCACCAGCGTCTGGATGCCGGTGCCGGCGACGGCCAGACCGGCGCCGACGACGAGCGCGAGCAGGGTCCGGGGCAGCCTGATGTCCCAGACGATCGCGTCGTACGCCGGGTCCGGGGTCGCCCCCGAGAACCGCGCCGTGATCGCGTCGACCACGACGGCCACGGGCAGCGGCTCGGCCCCGAAGGCGGTCGAGAGGACCACGGTGACGACCGCCGCCGCCACCAGGACGGTGACGCACGCAGCCACGGGCAGGCGGCGGGCGTCGGGGCGACGCTCCACCGCATCGAGGTTGTGCATCGAAGACCTGTCGGGCCGGGAGCTCAAGTCGCGAAGCTCGGTGGACACATCGAGCCAGCAGGTCTTCGGACTCGGGGTCAATCGGACGAGGCGCCTTCCCAGGCCAGCGTGCGGCCCAGTGGCTTCGTGCCTCGCCCGTCGCCCTCACCGCTGCGCGACAGTTCCGGACTCTCACCGGATTCCCTCACCCCGGGGGGTGTGACTGGCTCGGAGCGGAATCTACGCACCCCGGGCAAGCGCCGACAAGGCCGGGGGGTGTCGGACGGGTCACGCCAGCCGTGAGAGCCGGTGCGCCTCCTCGAGCAGCAGCCTGCCGAGCACCGGCTGCCGGTCGCGCCGGAAGCGCTGCTCGACACCGGTGAGCGTCAGCGCCCACTCGGGCCGCCCGGACTTGTCGAAGACCGCGGCGGCCATGCCCCACGAGCCCTCCACGACGTGCCCGGGGTTGACGGACCAGCCGGTACGACGGGTCGCGGCCAGCCGCTTGCGGATCGCCGCCGCCGAGTGCTGCTCGCCCCACTCGGCGGTGAGGTCGACCCGTTCGAGGAAGGCGTCGATCTCCCGGTCGGGCAGGTGGGCGAGGATCGCGATGCCGGCCGAGACGACGCCGAGGGGGAACCGGGCGCTCTCGTAGAGGACGTAGGAGCGGATCGGGAAGTCGCCGTCCTCGCGCAGCAGCACCACGGTCTCGTCGCCGCGGCGCACCGAGAAGAACGCGCTCTCGCCGGTCTCCTTCGCCAGTCGGTGCACGCTGGCGCGGGCCTCGTTGGTGAGGTCGTAGCGGGTGGCGGCGGCCATGCCGAGCACGTAGGTCTCCGGGCCGAGGAACCAGCGCCCGGTCTGCGGGTCGCGGTCGGTGAGACCCTCGGCGGCCAGCGACTCGAGCAACCGGTGGGTGGTCGCGCGCGGCTGGTCGGTGGCGGCGGCGAGCGCGGTGGTCGTCGCACCCGACTCGGCGGTGGAGAGGGCGCGGAGCAGGGCGGCGACCTTCTCGACCACGCCCGGAGCCCGTTCCACGGCAACAGGGTACGCGTCCACTCAGTGGACGCCACCGGGGCAGCGCATCCGCTGCCCGGTCACTTCGTTGACCCGGCCGGTCCGCGTCGGCGGTGATGGCAGGCATGAGGAAGCTGGTGGACGACGCGCGTACGGCGGTGGCCGAGCGGGTCCGGGACGGGATGACGATCGCGGTGGGCGGCTTCGGCCTGTGCGGCATCCCGCGCGACCTGATCGAGGCGGTGCGCGAGAGCGGGGTGCGCGAGCTGACCGTCGTGTCCAACAACATGGGCGTCGACGGCAAGGGCCTCGGTGTGCTGCTGGAGAACAACCAGGTCGCGAAGGTGATCGCGTCGTACGTCGGCGAGAACAAGCTCTTCGCGCAGCAGTACCTCGACGGTGCTCTCGAGGTCGAGTTCTGCCCGCAGGGCACGCTCGCCGAGCGGCTGCGCGCCGGCGGGTCCGGCATCGCCGGGTTCTACACGCGCACCGGCGTCGGCACCGAGGTCGCCGAGGGCAAGCCGCACGAGGTGTTCGACGGCGAGACCTACGTCCTCGAGCGCGGCATCGTCGCCGACCTCGCCCTGGTCCACGCCCACACCGCGGACGCCGAGGGCAACCTGCGCTACCGGATGACCGCTCGCAACTTCAACCCGCTGGTCGCGATGAGCGGCCGGGTCTGCATCGCCGAGGCCGAGCACGTCCTCGACGGCTTCCTCGACCCGGACGACGTGATCACGCCCGGCATCTTCGTCGACGTCACCGTGCAGGCGAGCGAGCGGCCCAAGGACATCGAGCAGCGCGTCGTGCGCCAGCGGACCGACGAGAGGATCGGAGCCTGACATGGCCTGGAGTCGCGACGAGATGGCGGCCATCGCCGCCCGCGAGCTGAACGACGGCGACTACGTCAACCTCGGCATCGGCATCCCGACCCTGGTGGCCGACCACCTGCCGCCGGGCGTCAACGTGCTGCTGCAGAGCGAGAACGGCCTGCTCGGCATGGGCCCGTTCCCCTATGACGGGGAGGAGGACGCCGACCTGATCAACGCCGGCAAGCAGACGGTCACGACCGCGCCGGGCGCGTCCTTCTTCGACTCCGCGACCAGCTTCGCGATGATCCGCGGCGGCCACGTCGACATCGCGATCCTCGGTGCGCTGCAGGTCGCCGGCAACGGCGACCTCGCCAACTGGACGGTCCCCGGCAAACTGGTCAAGGGCATGGGCGGCGCGATGGACCTGGTCGCCGGCACCCGCCGCGTCGTGGTCATCACCGACCACGTCGCCAAGGACGGCACTCCCAAGATCGTCGAGACGTGCACGCTGCCGCTCACCGGCGCCGGCGTCGTCGACCGGATCATCACCGACCTCGCCGTCCTCGACGTGACGCCCGAGGGCCTCGTGCTCGTGGACGTCGCACCCGGCATGGACATCGAGAAGGTCCGCGAGCTGACCGGTGCGCCGGTCCTCGACCCGGCTCCGGACCCGGCTCGCGACGCCGCGCCCGGCCCCGTGTCGTGACCGCGGTCGTCCACTACGAGCGGGTCGAGGCCGAGGGCCGGCCGCACGCGGTCGTCACGCTCGACTCGGACCGCAACCGCAACGCGCTGTCCGCCCAGCTCCTCGAGGAGCTGCGCACGGCGCTGCACCGGGCGGCCGGGGACGACGTCCTGGCGGTGGTGCTGCGGGCCGAGGGGCGCGCGTTCTGCGCCGGCGCCGACCTCGCGGAGGCCCACCGGGAGGGCATGGAGGTGTCCGCCCAGCGCCTCGCCGGACTGCTGCGCGCGATCCTGGCCCACCCCCTGCCCGTGCTCGCCCGGATCCACGGCCCGGTCCGCGCCGGCGGTCTCGGCATCGTCGCCGCCTGCGACCTGGCGGTGGCCAGCGAGGACGTCACCTACGCCTTCACCGAAGCCCGTCTCGGCCTCACACCCGCGGTCATCTCGCTCAGCGTGCTGCCGCGCATGAACGCCCGGGTCGCCGGCACCACCTTCCTCACGGCCGAGACCTTCGACGCCCGCACCGCCCTCGACAGCGGCCTGATCACCCACGCGGTGCCGCCGGACCGGCTCGACGCCACGGTCGACGAGCTGGTCGCCGGGCTGACCGCCTGCGAGCGGCAGGGGCTCGAGGCGACCAAGCGGCTGCTGAACGCCGACGCCCTGATGTACCTCGACGACCGGGTCGACGACATGGTGGCGCTCTCCGCCGAGCTGTTCGCCTCCGACGTCAGCCGCCGGCACCTCGCGGCGTTCCTGAGGTGAGCGCGAAGTCGGACCGGTAGCGCGTGGGCGTCACCCCGAGCGCGGCGGTGAAGTGGGTCCGCAGCCGGGCCGCCGTACCGAAGCCGACGCGGCGGGCGACCTCCTCGACCCCCAGACCGGTGGTCTCCAGCAGGTCCTGGGCACGGGCCACCCGCTGGGCCACCAGCCACGGGTGCACGCTCGATCCGGTGCGCGCCCGGAACGCCCGCGTGAAGGCGCTGCGGCTCATGCACGCCCGGTCGGCGAGCGCGTCGATGCCGAGCGGTCTGTCGAGGGAGCCGGCCGCCCAGGCCATGGCGCGGGCGACGGCGTCGTCGGAGGCCTCGGGCACGGGCGTCTCGATGTACTGCGCCTGGCCGCCGGCGCGGTGCGGGGCGGCGACGATCCGGCGCGCGACCCTGGTGGCGGTCGACCGCCCGGCGCGCTGGGCCAGGACGTGGAGGCAGGTGTCGACGCCTGCCGTCGCGCCGGCGCCGGTGATGACCGAGTCCTCGTCGACGTACAGCGTCTCGGGGCGCAGGTCGACCGCGGGGAACCGGCGGCGGAAGGTGTCGGCCCACCGCCAGTGGGTGGTCGCGGCGCGGCCGTCGAGCAGGCCGGCGTCGGCGAGCACGAACACGCCGAGGCACAGACCGACGACCTGCGCACCACGGTCGTGGGCCGCGCGCAGCGCCTCGAGGACCGGCTCGGGCGCGGGCTGCTCGGGGTCGTCCCACCACGGCATCACGACGACGTCGGCGCGCTCGACCGCCTCGAGGCCGTGCTCGACGGTGATCGCGTAACCGGCCGAGGTCCGCAACGGACCGGGGCGTACGGCGGCCACCTCGATCGGCCACGGCGCCATCTCGCCGACCGGCTGCTCGGCGCCCCACACCAGGGACGGCACGGACAGGTGGAACGGGCTGATGCCCTCCACGGCGATCACGGCGACCCGCGGCTGCTTCACGTCGTACCTCCGGCCGATGTCGATGTCGGGCGACCCGATTCGGCCTGTTCGTGTTGATTCGGGTCGGCCACCATGGAAGCACACCCGTGGAAAGGAACCCCCCATGACCTCGACCCCGCTCCGCACGCTCGGCGGCGCCGACGACGTCCCCGCCACCCTCGCCGACGCGACGGTGGTTCTCATCGACTACCAGACCACCTACACGACCGGTGCGATGGAGCTGGAGGGCTGGGACGCGGCGCTCGACCGCGCCGCGGACCTGCTCGGCAAGGCGCGCGCCGCCGGTGCGAGTGTGGTGCACGTCCAGCACGACGACGGCCCCGGCAGCCTGTACGACACCTCCGCCGAGATCGGCGCGATCCACGAGAAGGTGCGCCCGGTCGACGGCGAGGCGGTCGTCACCAAGGGCGCCCCCAACTCCTTCCACGGCACCGAGCTCGCCGAGCTCCTGGAGGCGGCCGGTCACCAGCAGGTCGTCCTCGCCGGCTTCATGACCCACATGTGCGTCACGTTCACCGCCGAGGGCGCCCTGCTGCGCGGGTACGACGTCACCGTGGTCGCCGACGCGTGTGCCACCCGCTCGCTGCCGAGCGCTGCCGGCGACGTCCCCGCCGCCCAGCTGCACGCCGCGGCACTTGCCACGATCGGCGACGTCTACGGCACGGTCGTGGGCTCGGTCGCCGACCTCCGCTAGGTGTTCTGACCGGGCAGGTTGGGCACGCGGTCGATGGGTGACTTGCCTTTGAGGCTGGTGTGGCCGCGGTGGTGATTGTAGTGATGCAGCCACTCTGGATAGGTCGCCGCGCGGTCGGCCTCTGAGGTGTAGGGGTGGGCGTAGGCCCATTCCTCGAGCAGGGTCCGGTTGAACCGCTCGACCTTGCCGTTGGTTTGCGGTCGGTAGGGGCGGGTGCGGCGGTGCTTGGTCTGTTTGCCGAGGGCTTTTGCCCACAGGCGTGAGCGGTAGCAGGGCCCGTTGTCGGTGAGCACGGCCTTGACTGTGATGCCGTGCGCGGCGAAGAACACCGTGGCACGTTTCCAGAACGCTGCTGCGGTCTCCTTGCGCTCGTCGGTGAGGATCTCGGAGTAGGCCAGCCGGGAGTGGTCGTCCACGGCGTGGTGCAGGTAGGCGTAGCCACGCGAGGGCGATGCACCGGCGCGGGCTGCGCGATCACGCGCCGCGCCGGCGCGTTGGTCTTGTGCCGAGCCGCGGCCGTGGGCGCGCCATCCACCGCCGTTGGGGATCCGGCCGAGCTTCTTGATGTCGACGTGGACCAGGTCACCGGGCGCAGGGTGTTCGTAGCGGTTCTTGTCGCGTGAGGAGGTCTTGATCCGGGTGCCGGTGGCCGGGTCGGTCCACTTCAACCGTGGGCAGCCGTAGCGGCGCAGGACCTGACCGACGGTCGATGGGTTGAGGCCGAGGTGGTACGCGATCCGGGCCGGTCCCCAGCGTCGGGTCACCCGCAGGTTCACGATCCGACGCTCGGTGCGCTGGGGTAGCCGGTTCGGATTGTGGTGCGGGCGGGAGGAGCGGTCGACCATCCCGGCCTTGCCGGACTCGCGGTAGCGGCTGGCCCACCGCCGGGCGGTCGTGATGCTCACCGAGAACCGTTCGGCAGCTCGGGCATGGGACCAGCGCTTGTCGACGATGAGCTTGGCGAGACGCAGGCGTCCCGCTGGAGTGAGGGTGGCGTTAGCGTGGGTCATGAAGACCTCCGTGGTGAGTGTGGGTGCGTGGTAGCTCCACACCTCACCCGGAGGTCTTCGTCATGGTCCAGCCGACCCGCCGTACCTAACGTCCGTGGTCAGAACAGCTAGGGAACCGTCTCCTAGGACCGCCCCTGGGCGTCGCGGCTCAGCACGAACTCCTCGGTGAGCGAGGTCAGCTTGGCCGGGTTGCGGACCACGAGGATCTTGGAGATCCGGCCGTCCTCGACCTCCAGGCTGATCGCGGTGACCTCGCCGCGGGCGTCGATCCGGGCGCCGAGGGAGCCGTTGATCCACATCGGCTCGATGACGCCGTCGGGTGCGAAGGTGGCGAAGTTCGCCAGCAGCCGGGCGACCGGCTCCGAGCCGTGCAGGGGCTTGCGGATCGCCTGGGCGACGCCGCCGTGGTCGGCCAGCAGCACCACGTCGGGGGCCAGCGAGTCGAGCAGCGCCTGGAGGTCGCCGCCCTGCACCGCGGCGAGGAAGCTCTCGACCACGGCGTGCTGCTCGTCCCGGTCGACCTCGACCCGCGGTCGCCGGGCGGCCACGTGGCTGCGAGCCCGGGTGGCGATCTGGCGGACGGCGGCCGACGTCTTGCCGACGGCGGCCGCGATCTCGTCGTAGGGCAGGTCGAAGACCTCGCGCAGCACGAACACCGCACGCTCGGTCGGTCCCAGCGTCTCCAGGACGGTGAGCATCGCCATCGACACGCTGTCGGCGAGCTCGACGTCCTCGGCGACGTCGGGGGTGGTGAGCAGCGGCTCCGGGAGCCACTCGCCGACGTAGTCCTCGCGGCGTCGGCTCAGGGTGCGCAGCCGGTTGAGGGCCTGCCGGGTGACGATCCGGACCAGGTAGGCACGCGGCTCCTGCACCTGCTCCTGGTCGACGTCGGCCCACCGCAGCCAGGTCTCCTGCACGACGTCCTCGGCGTCGGCCGCGGAGCCGAGCATCTCGTAGGCGACGGTGAAGAGCAGGTTGCGGTGGGCGACGAAGGGATCGCTCATGCCGGCGAGCCTACGGCGGGCCGCTCGGCGAGCGGCTTCATGCCGCAGGCCGAGGCGAAGCCCTCGGACTCGATGCCGAGCGCGGTGTTGGACCGGGTGGTCATGTTCGCGAACCCGATCACGGTGGTGAGCTCGATCAGGCCGGCCGGGCCGAGGGCGGCGAGCAGCGGCTCGACCATCTCGTCGGTGACCGTCGGCGGCGTCTGGCTGGCCGCCTCGGCGTACTCCATCACCTGGCGCTCCAGCGTCGAGAACACCGTCGAGGCCCGCCAGTTCGGGACCTCACGGGCCTTGTCGAGGTCGAGCCCCTTGTCGCGGGCCATGAAGTAGTTGAAGTCGAGGCACCACGAGCAGCCGACGAGCGAGGCGACGGCCATGTGGGCGTAGGTCTTGAGGGTCTCGTCGCACTCGTCCCACTTCTGCAGCTTCTGGCCGTAGGCCATGCTCGCCTTGAGGGCGGGCAGGTGGTGCCACAGCACGCCGATCGACTCGGGCATCGAGCCGAACATCCTCGTGGCGAACTTCTTCACCACGACGCCGTAGAGGCCGGTGACGGGGGCGGACGGGACGCGGGTTCCTGATGTGGTCATGCCATCAAGACACCGGCCGGCTCCCGGGTGTGACACACCCGGGAACCCTTTTTCACGGCGCGGCGCGGAAGGCCACCCAGGCGTCGCTCATCCGCTGCGCCTGACCCGAGGTGAACATGTTCATGCACGAGTCCTGCGTGTAGTCCATGAAGTTGTGGATCGGGTCCAGGCCCGGCGCCGAGCAGGAGTCGGCGCCCTCCGGGCAGTCGAACTGCGGCGCCTCCTCGCGCGGGGTGTCGGCCACGCCGTCACCGGACGCCGAGCAGCCGCCCTGGAAGGTGTGCTCGAGCATCAGCCAGTGGCCGACCTCGTGGGTGAGGGTGTCGCCGAGGGAGTACTTGCCGGCGGTGCCGCCCGGCATCGACTCGTCGAGCATGACCACGCCGTCGATGTAGTCGCGGCCGTTGTTGTAGCCCTTGGGGAAGTACGCCCAGCCGAGCAGCCCGTCGCCGATGTCGGCGGTGTAGACGTTGAGCACCGTCGAGTCGCCGGTGTGCAGCGCCTGCTTCATGTCGCGCTCGGTCTTGCCGGGCGTCACGGTGTACCAGGCCGGGTTGTCGACGAACTGGATCGAGTCGAGGGCGAAGCGGAACGGGGTGTCGGCGGCGTCCGGCGCCGTCTGCCCGGAGTACGACGCGTTGAGCACGTCCATCTGCGCGTGCACCATGCCGGCGAGCCGGTCCCTGTCGGCCTGGCTCGCGCCGTCGGTGATGACGTGGAAGACGGTCCGGACGGTGACCGTGCCGTTGCCGAGGTACGGCGAGTCCTTGATGACGCCGTACTTGTTGGCCTCGTTCCTGGGATAGAGGGCGGGCTCGGTCGCGGTCGAGCCCTGCGCCACCCGGGCCGCCGAGCCGTCGTGGCAGCCGGCGACCGCGGGCGACGCGGCACCGGCGGTGGCCGCGGTGGGTACGGCGGAGGCCAGGGGCACGGCGAGCATCAGGGAGCCGGCAGCGACCCCCACCATCGTGCGAAGGTCGACTCGAGACATGGCGCCGACAGTAGGCCCGTGCGTGGTCGGCTGTCAGCCCCCTGACGCGTCGCCGGTCAGCCCTTCGCGAGCAGGTCCTCCATCGTCGCGATCTCGGCCGCCTGGCTCTGGGCGATGGACCTCGCCAGGGCGATCGCGTCGGCGAACCGTCCGTCCGCCTGCTCGGTCCTCGCCATCGTGATCGCGCCCTCGTGGTGCTCGATCATCATCGTCATCCACAGCTTCGCGAAGTCGGCGTCGGAGGCGTCCTCGAGCTCCTTCAGCTGCTCGCCGGACATCATCCCGGGCATGTCGTGCGCGGGCGCGTCCCCGTCCATGTCGTGGCCGGCGTTGGCGTGGTCCATCGACGTGGCCGGGATCTCCTTGTCCCAGTCGGTCAGCCAGGTGGTCATCGTCTCGACCTCCGGTGTCTGGGCGGCCTGGACCTGGTCGACGAGCGCCCGGACCTCGTCGGGCAACGGGCGGTCCTGGGCGAGCAGCGCCATCTGCAGCGCCTGCGCGTGGTGCGGGATCATCGCGGTCGCGAAGTCGACGTCGGCGCTGTTGAAGACGTCGCCGTTGCGAGCGGTCTCGACCGCGGCGGGCGTGCCGTCGCGGCCGTCGTCGCCGCACGCGGCGAGGCTCAGGACAAGGGTGATCGCACCGGTGGCGGAGGCCAGCCGGCGCAGGGTGGTGCGGTGCATGTCGTTCTCCTGGTCTGGTCGGTGTGCGTTGCGGGGTGGGAGCGGGGCTCCTCAGCAGCGCTGCACCGACAGGCGGTGGAGATCGGGTGGGTCGCGGAACCGCGCGGCCCGGGCGACCAGGAGCCGCCAGCGGGCGGGCCTGTTCCGCGCGGCGACGAGCGGACGTCGTACGCCGAGCAGGCCGGCGGCCACACCGGCCGCCATGACCAGCAGTGCCAGGCACAGCCCGGCCATGTCGTGGCCGGTCGAGCCGCCGTGGTCGGGCGGCGCGGTGTCGTGGTGGGTGAGGGCAGCCGCGGGGAGCGGCGCAGAGGCCGCGCCGTGGTCGGCGAGGCCGTGCATGGCGAACAGCCCCGCCAGCGCCGCGATCGTGACGAGCAGGCGGCGCAGGAGGTGCGGCTCAGGTCGCATAGCCGAGGCCGAGCTCGCCCATCGCCGCCTCGAGCCGGTCGAGCGCGATCGGCCCGACGCCGTGCAGGGCGGCGAGATCGGCGCGGGTCCAGCCGCTGACCGCCTCGAGGGTGTGCACGTCGACCGCCCGCAGGGCGCGGGTCGCCGGGGCGCCGATGGTGCGCGGCAGGGGGGTGCCGGTCCGTCGGGGCGCCCGCTCGCGCGGCCCGTCCTCGTGGTCCAGCACCGCCTCGCCCCGGAGCGAGAGCCGGTACCCGATCGCCAGCGACTCGGTCAGCCCGCGCTCCTTGAGCTTGCGGACGTCCTTCTTGAAGTCGGGCGTCTCGCGGCCGAGCTCGGCCGCGAGGTCCGGTGCCCGGACCTCGGGGTTGCGGTCGATGATCCGCAGCGTCGTGCGCGTCCAGGGCCCGATCGCCGAGGCGGCGTCGAGCCGGTCGAGGCCCGCGAGGATGGTGCGGATCTCGGTGGTGTCCGGGACGGTGGCGCGCAGGGTCTCGCGGGGGTCGGTGCCGCCGTAGCGCAGACCGACCCGGAACACCGGTCGGTCGGCCCGCGCCGCGAGGGCGTCCTTGAGCGCGGTCAGCGACGCGGCGCCCGCCCGCCGGGCGTCCTCGGCCCGCAGCCGCGAGAGCGCGACCTCCTCGACACTGGTCACCTCGACGACGCCGACGGCGGTGCGCAGCCGCGTGCCGACCTTGACCCGCGGCCGGTCCCAGCGCCGGAACGCCAGGTCGACCGTCCCGGCGCGCACGCCCTCGAGCTCGGCGGGTCGCATCATCACGGTCCCGAGCATAGGAGGTGGGGCGGCTTGACCTTCGTCGCCCAGCGGTGATTACATCGCCATATGGCGATGAATCAGCTGGACCGCGCGCTGCCCGAGGCGCCCACCGAGGTGGACGCCCTGGCCGACGTCGCGGGCCTGCTCCACGCGCTCAGCGACCCCAACCGGCTGGCGATCCTCGAGCACCTCACGCTCGGTGAGCACCGGGTGGTCGACCTCACCGCCCACCTCGGCCTGGCCCAGTCCACGGTCTCCAAGCACCTCGCCTGCCTGCGCGACTGCGGCCTCGTCGTCTCGCGTCCCAGCGGTCGGGCCTCGCTGATCTCGCTCGCCCACCCCGAGCTGACCCGCGAGGTGGTCGGCGCCGCCGAACGGCTGGTCGCGGTCACCGGCGGCCCCTGCGGGAGGGACTGACCATGGGCGTCGGGCACGGGCACGGCCACGGCGGCGACGGCGGGCACGCCGGTGGCCGGCACCGCTGGCGCCTGGGCGTGTCGTTCGGCCTGGTCGCGGCGTTCTTCGTCGTCGAGCTGGTGGTCGGCCTGGTCAGCGGCTCGCTCGCGCTGATCTCCGACGCGGGCCACATGGCCGCCGACGTCGTCACGCTCGGGGCCGCGCTGGTCGCGACCAAGATCGCGACCCGCGCGGACAGCACCGGGCGGCGTACCTACGGGTCCTACCGGGCCGAGGTCTTCGCCTCCGGCCTCGCGGTGCTGATGATGCTCGGGGTCGCCGTCTACGTCGTGGTGGAGGCGATCGGCCGGATCGGCGAGGGCGGCTCCGGTCCCGACGTCGCGACCGGCCCGATGCTTCTCGTCGGCTTCCTCGGCCTGGTCGTCAACCTGGTCGCGATGGCGCTGCTGCGCGGCGGCTCGCAGGAGTCGCTCAACGTCAAGGGCGCCTACGCCGAGGTCGTCGCCGACACCGCGGGCAGCGTCGGCGTGATGGTCGCCGGCGGCCTGGTCCTCGCCACCGGCGACGCGGTCTGGGACACGGTCGTCGCCTTCCTGATCGGGGCCTTCGTCGCGGTGCGCGCGGTGATGCTCGGCCGTGAGGTGCTCGCCGTCCTCGGCCAGCACGTCCCCGCCGGCGTCGACATCGACACCGTCGCCGGCGCGCTCGGCGGCATCGACGGCGTGTGCGACGTCCACGACCTGCATGCCTGGACCCTCACCTCCGGCATGCACGTCGCCACCGCCCACCTCGTCCTCGTCGAGGGCGCCGACGGCACCGGCGTGCTCCGGCAGGGCCAGCTGCTGCTGCGCGAGCAGTTCCAGATCGAGCACGCCACGCTGCAGATCGAGGGCCACCGCTCGGCGGCCTGCGACGCCGTCACCTGGTGACGAGCTCGGGTCAGGCGTGGGCGAGGGAGAGCTTGACCGCGAAGCCGAGGAAGATCGCGCCGACGGCCGAGGTCCCCGCCGCCGAGAGTCCCTTGCGCCGCCGGAAGGCCGCAGCCAGGCGGGTGCCGCCGAAGATCAGTGCGCTGAGGTAGGCCACGCTCGCGACCTGGGCGAGCGTGCCGAGGACGAGGAACGACAGCGCCGGGTGGGCGTAGTCCGGGTCGACGAACTGCACGAAGAACGCGACGAAGAACAAGATCGCCTTCGGGTTGAGCAGGCTGATGACCAGTGCGCGGCGGTACGGCCGCTCGCCGGGCACCGGCGCCGGAGCGCCGTCCTCGACGGCCTTCACCGCGCGGCGGCGCTGGCGCCACATGATGACCGCGCCGCGCAGCATGGTGAACGCGAGGTAGCCGAGGTAGCCCGCGCCGACCCACTTCACGATCGAGAACGCCACGTGGTTGGCCTGCAGCAGTGACGCCACGCCGGCCGCCGACAGCGTCATCAGCACCGCGTCGCCGGTCCACACGCCGGCCGCGGCGGCGTACGCCGGACGGACGCCACGGCGTGCGGCCACCGACAGCACGTAGAGCGAGTTCGGGCCGGGCAGCAAGATGATCAGCACGAGGCCGACGAGGTACGTCGACAGGTCGGTGATGCCCAGCACGGACCGCATTGTCCCACGCGGAGTCCTGGGCTCGCGGCTGCTCGGCGACCTCGGGCGATGAGTCGGCTGCGGCGTCTCGGTCAGCACCGGCATGGGCATCGTGACCGGGGACATCAGCATCACCCTCGACGGCTTCGGCGCCGCGACCGACCAGACGCGCGAGCACCCGTTCGGCTCGCTCGACGAGAACCAGCTGCACCGCTGGATGTTCGAGCACGGCGACGACAACGCCGCGGAGGTCGCGGCGATCGTCGACGCGGGCGCCTTCGTGATGGGCCGCAACATGTTCGGCCCCGGGCGAGGTGAGTGGGACCTCGACTGGCGAGGCTGGTGGGGAGAGGACCCGCCGTACCACGCACCGGTGTTCGTGCTCACCCACCACGAGCGCCCGTCGGTGGAGATGGCGGGCGGGACGACCTTCCACTTCGTCACCGACGGCCTCGACGCCGCGCTCGCCCGGGCCCGCGGCGAGGCCGGGGAGCGCAACGTCGCCGTCGCGGGCGGCGCGTCGACGATCAACGCCTGCCTGGCGGCCGGCCAGCTCGACGAGCTGCGCCTCCACCTGGTGCCCTACGTCGCGGGACTGGCCGGCGGGCCGGCCGCTGGCCCGCGGATGTTCGACGGGACCGGTCCGCTCGGCCTGGTGCCGGTCGCGAGCCGGCACACGCCGCACGTCACCCACCTGACCTATCGGCGGGCGTGAGGATCAGTCGAGCGCGACCACCGCGAGCGGCAGGTCGCCCACCCGCTGGTCGTCGGGCAGCTCGTCGAAGCAGACGCCGTCGAGCAGGTCGCCGCACAGGTGGCGGCCGCTGTTGCTCGACAGGATGCGTCCGAAGCCGTTGACCACGGCGATCCGGTGCTCGCTCGCGCGCAGCGGCGGCAGCAGCGCCTGCTCGGCGTTCTTGACCGCGACGTCGGCGCCGCCGACCCCGCAGAACCGGCCCTCGACGAGGACCGGGACGGTGAAGGTGAGCGTGTACTCCTCGGTGCACAGGTAGTCGACGTACGGCCCGGTCACGTGGCGCTGCCCGCTCTCGCGGGGGACGACGTACCAGGGCAGGTGCTGGTAGTCGTAGAAGCCGATGGCCTGGGGCTCGGAGTGGGTGATCAGCCGCTGCGGGCGGCCGTCGGTGTCGCGCGCGAACCACTCCAGCCACCACTCGGCGTCCTGCAGCGCGCCCGGCGCGGCGACGAAGCCGGCGCCCTGGACCGGCTGGCCGAGGTCGGAGAGGACCGGGACGACGACCGGCTCCACGGCTGCGAGGTCGCTGCGCCGGGGCGCGGGCCGGCCGGCGAGCGCCTGCTCGACGGTCGTCGCGATGGACGCCGCCAGCCCGAACGCGTGGTCGGCGATCTCGGCGACCGCCGCGATGACGGGGGCGGTGACGTCGGGGGAGAGGCGGGTGTTCGCCGCGTTCATGCGTGGACCTCGCTGAGCTGGTAGTCGATGAGACGGGCGGTGGAGTCGGCCACCCGCTGCTCGGCCGCCTCGCGGGCGGCGTGGGGATCGCGCTCGGCGATCGCGGCGACGACGGCCCGGCAGCTGCCGACCATCTGGGCGTGGCTGTCGTCGTCGCCGAAGGCGAGCCACAGCAGGGTCCCGAACTCGGCCTGGAGGGTGACCTCCTCGTGGTAGAGCCGGGGCGACTGGGCGGCCGCGGCCACCTCGATGTGGAACTGCGCGTCGGCCCGGCGCCGGGCGTCGGGCTTCTCGGCGTGCTCGAGGGCGTCGGCCACGCGCTGCAACCGGTCGACGTCGTCGGGGCTGGAGCGCCGGGCGGCGAGGGCGGCGCTGGCGCCGCAGATGGCGGCGTACACGTCGCCGAGGTCGCGCAGCTCGCCCAGGCTGAACCCGTCGAGGCGGCGCCGGGCGAGCTGGCTGATCCCGTTCTTGGGCGTGCGGACGAAGCTGCCGCCGCCGCGCCCGCGCCGGGTCTCGATGAGTCCCTCGGAGCGCAGCACCGACAGTGCCTCGCGCACGGTGACCGTCGAGACGCCGAAGATCCCGGCGAGGTCGAGCTCGCCCGGCAGCTGCTCGGCGTCGGGGAGCAGGCCGAGCGCGATCGCGTCCGTGAGCCGTCGTACGACGAGCTCCGAACGGCTCAGCGACTCCAGCGGTGAGAACACCGCCGCAGATGCTCGCCCGTAGAACGGCACGGCCACCGTCTCGCCTCCAGTCCCTCGTCCCCACGGCTGTCGCCGCAATCTAGCCCGCAGTCCCACGAACCTCTTGTGCTTTGAACTGTGAAGTCATATCTTATCGCCAATCCGTACGTGACGAAAGGCACATCCGATGTCTCTCTCGACCAGTGCTCCCGCTGAGGCCGCTGCCGTCGACCGCAGCCCGGCGATCTCGCTGCGGGGCCTGCGCAAGACCTACGGCGACGTGGTCGCCGTGGACCACGTCGACCTCGACATCGCGGACGGCGAGTTCTTCTCGATGCTCGGGCCGTCCGGGTCGGGCAAGACCACCGTGCTGCGGCTGATCGCCGGGTTCGAGCAGGCCACCGCCGGCTCGGTCGAGCTCGGCGGCGTCGACGTCACGCGCTCGGCGCCCTTCGAGCGCGACGTGCACACCGTGTTCCAGGACTACGCGCTGTTCCCGCACATGAGCGTCCTCGACAACGTCGCCTACGGGCTGCGGGTGCGCAAGATGGGCAAGAGGGAGCGCCGCGAGCGGGCCCAGCAGGCGCTCGACACCGTCCGCCTCGGCCACCTCGGTGCGCGCCGCCCGGCCCAGCTCTCCGGTGGCCAGCGGCAGCGGGTCGCGCTGGCCCGCGCGATCGTGCTGCAGCCGCGGGTGCTGCTCCTCGACGAGCCGCTCGGCGCCCTCGACCTCAAGCTGCGCGAGCAGATGCAGGTCGAGCTCAAGCAGCTCCAGCGCGAGCTCGGCATCACCTTCGTGTTCGTCACCCACGACCAGGAGGAGGCGCTGACCCTCAGCGACCGGATCGCCGTGTTCGACGCCGGCCGCATCCAGCAGCTCGGCACCCCGCGCGAGATCTACGAGAACCCGGCCTCGGCGTACGTCGCCGGCTTCGTCGGCACCACCAACCTGTTCGACGCCGAGACCTCGCAGCGGGTGCTGGGTGTCGCCGGCGAGCACGCCGTGCGCCCCGAGCGGCTGCGGCTCTCGCCGGGCACCGACACCGAGGCCGCCCGCGACGGCGAGGTCCGGCTCGACGCGGTCGTCGTCGAGACGATCTACCTCGGGACCGGCAACCGGGTGCACCTGCGCACCCGCGACGGCGTCGACCTGGTCGCGCTCGAGCAGTCGACCGGGTCGCTCGACGCCCGCGAGCACCGCGGCGAGGACGTCACCGTCCGGTTCGCCCGTGCGGACGTCGTACCCCTCAGCTCATGAATCGCTCCCAACCCAACGAGAAAGCGGAGAACCCGATGAAGAACACCCTCCGGAGAGGCCGTGTGGCCGCGGCCTGCCTGACCCTGCTCTCGGTCTCCGTGCTGAGCGCCTGTGGCAGCGGCGACAGCGACAAGAAGACCGAGGCCGTCGAGAAGCTCGGCAAGACCGAGGGCAAGGTCTCCATCCTGGCGTGGCCCGGCTACGTCGAGGACGGCAGCAACGACCCCGAGGTCGACTGGGTCTCGGCGTTCGAGGAGGAGACCGGCTGCGAGGTCACCAGCAAGAGCTACGGCACCTCCGACGAGGCGTTCAACCTCGCCAAGTCCGGCGAGTACGACGTCATCGCCGCCTCGGGCGACCTGTCGCTGCGCCTGGTCGCGTCGAAGGAGGCCCAGGCGATCAACACCGACCTGGTGCCCAACTACGCCAACGTCTACGACTTCCTCAAGAACACCGAGTGGAACACCGTCGACGGCAAGAACTACGGCGTCCCGCACGGCTACGGCGCCAACCTGTTGATGTTCAACAAGTCGAACTTCGCCGAGGCCCCGACCTCGTGGGGTGCGGTGTTCGACAAGGCACAGCTGGAGAAGAACAAGGGCAAGGTGACGGCGTACGACTCGCCGATCTACATCGCCGACGCCGCGCTGTACCTGATGAAGACCAAGCCCGAGCTGAAGATCGAGAACCCCTACGCGCTCGACCAGCAGCAGCTCGACGCCGCGGTCGCCCTGCTCAAGGAGCAGCGCCAGTACGTCGGCGAGTACTGGTCGGACTACCTCAAGGAGATCCAGGCCTTCGAGACCGGCGACTCGGTCGTCGGCACGACCTGGCAGGTCATCAAGAACAACATCAAGAACAAGGACGTCGACGTCACGCTGCCCACCGAGGGCGCCACGGCGTGGAACGACACCTGGATGCTGTCGTCGCAGGCGAAGAACCCGAACTGCGCCTACAAGTGGATGGACTACATCCTCTCGCCCGAGGCGAACGCGCAGGCGACCGAGTACTTCGGCGAGGCGCCGAACAGCCCCGAGGCCTGCAAGAAGACCACCGACCCCAACCACTGCGCGACCTTCCACGCCGGTGACCAGGACTACGCGAAGCAGCTGTGGTTCTGGCGCACGCCGGTCAAGAAGTGCCTCGACGGCCGCACCGACGTCGAGTGCACCGACTACTCGCAGTGGACCGAGGCCTGGACGGAGATCAAGGGCTGATCATGTCCGCCACGTCCTCGTCGCACAGCGACATCCGGCCCGGCCGGACCACCGACCCCGCACTGCGGGGGCCGGTGGCCCGGCCGGGGTCCCGGCTGCTGCACCGCATGGTGTGGCTCCGGCTCTCGCTCCTGCTCTCCGCGCCGCTCGCCTGGATGCTCCTGGTGTACGTCGTCGCGCTGGCGGCGCTGCTGATCACCTCGCTGTGGTCGGTCGACAGCCTCACCAGCGAGATCGACCGGACGTGGACGTTCGACAACTTCCGCACGCTCCTCGACAACGAGGTGTACCGCACGGTCACCCTCCGCACGCTCGGCGTGGCGGTCGCGGTGACCGTCATCGACGTCGCGATCGCGTTGCCGATCGCCTTCTACATGGCCAAGGTCGCCTCGCCGCGCGTGCGCAGGATGCTGGTGGTCGCGGTGCTCACCCCGCTGTGGGCCAGCTACCTCGTCAAGGTCTTCTCCTGGCGGGTCGTGCTCTCCGAGGGCGGCCTCGCCGACTGGACCGGACTCGGCTCGCCCGGCTACGGCCTGACCGCGGTGATCATCACCCAGGCCTACATCTGGCTGCCCTACGTCATCTTGCCGATCTTCGCCTCGCTCGAGCGGGTCCCCGACTCGCTGCTCGAGGCGGCCGGTGACCTGGGCGCCCCGAGCGGCCTGGTGCTGCGCTCGATCGTCTTCCCGCTGCTCGTCCCCGGCATCGTGGCCGGCGCCATCTTCAGCTTCTCGCTGACGATGGGCGACTACATCACCGTCAACATCGTCGGCGGCGCCAACCAGATGCTCGGCAACCTCGTCTACATCAACGCCGGCGCGGCCAACAACCTGCCGCTGGCCGCCGCGATCGCGATGATCCCGATCGTGGTGATGCTGGTGCTGCTGACCGCGATCCGTCGTACCGGCGCCCTGGACAACCTCTGATGCCCGGGCACCCGAGAGAAGGCCTCCGATGACCCTCAGTCCGCTCTCCCGGCGCGTCCTGGCCGGCCTCACCTTCGGCGTCCTCGCGCTGATCTACGTGCCGCTGCTGGTCGTCGTCGCGAACTCGGTCAACCCGAGCCAGTCGATGACCTGGCCGCCGGACGGCGTCACCTTCGAGTGGTGGCGCCGGGCCGCGCACAGCGCCGGCGCCCGCGAGGCGCTGGTGACCAGCCTCCAGGTCGCGGTGATCGCCACCGCGCTGGCCCTGCTCCTGGGCACGCTGCTCGCCCTGGCCCTGCAGCGCTACTCGTTCTTCGGCAAGAACGCCGTCAACCTGCTGGTGATCCTCCCGATCGCGTTGCCCGGCGTGGTCACCGGCATCGCGCTGAACAACGGGTTCAAGGGGATCATGGGGGTCGACCTCTCGCTGTGGACCATCGTCGTGGCGCACGCGACCTTCTGCATCGTGACCGTGTTCAACAACGTGCAGGCGCGGCTGCGGAGGATGGGCACCAGCCTCGAGGAGGCCTCGGCCGACCTCGGCGCGGGTGTCCTGACGACCTTCCGCCTGGTCACCCTGCCGCAGCTGCGCTCCGCACTTCTCGCCGGTGGCATGCTTGCCTTTGCACTGAGCTTCGACGAGATCATCGTGACCACGTTCACGGCCGGACAGGGGGCGACCACGCTGCCCATCTGGATCCTCAACAACATGTTCCGCCCCAACCAGGCCCCGGTGGTCAACGTCGTCGCGGTCGTGCTGATCGTGTTCTCGATCATCCCCGTCTGGCTGGCGCAGCGGCTGTCCTCCGACGTCGAGGGCGTCCGTTGATCCACCCCATCCCGTCCCACTTCACCTGCATCGTCCGAAGGAGCCCCACCCCATGACCGAGTACGCCGTCCGCAACCCCGCGACCGGGGAGCTGGTCGAGACCTTCCCGACCGCCACCGACGCCGACATCGCCGCCGCGATCGACGCGGCCTCCGCGGCGTACGGCTCCTGGGGCCGGACCTCGACCGTCGCCGACCGGGCCGCGCTGATCCGCCGGGTCGCCGAGCTGCACCGCGAGCGCAGCGCCGAGCTGGCCGCCGCGATGGTCGAGGAGATGGGCAAGCCGCTCGCCGACGCCGAGGGCGAGGTCGACTTCTCCGCGTCGATCTACGAGTTCTACGCCGACAACGCCGAGCGCTTCCTCGCCGACGAGCCGATCGAGCTCGGCGAGGGCGAGGGAACCGCGGTGGTCCGCAAGATGCCGGTCGGCGTCCTGCTCGGGATCATGCCGTGGAACTTCCCCGTCTACCAGATCGCCCGCTTCGCCGGCCCGAACCTGATCATCGGCAACACGATCCTGCTCAAGCACGCGCCGCAGTGCCCGCGCTCGGCCGCGCTGCAGGAGCAGATCTTCAAGGACGCCGGCTTCCCTGAGGGCGCCTACGTCAACATCTACGCCACCAACGAGCAGGTCGCCGACATCATCGCCGACCCGCGCGTCCAGGGCGTCTCGCTCACCGGCTCCGAGCGCGCCGGTGCGGCCGTCGCCGAGATCGCCGGGCGCAACCTCAAGAAGGTCGTCCTCGAGCTCGGCGGCTCCGACCCGTTCATCGTGCTGTCCTCCGACGACCTCGACGCCACCGTCGAGGCGGCCGTCTTCGCCCGCATGGACAACGCCGGCCAGGTCTGCAACGGCGGCAAGCGGTTCATCGTCGTCGACGGCCTGTACGACGAGTTCGTCGCCAAGTTCACCGAGAAGCTGCTCGCGGCCTCCGGCGGCTCCCCGCTGTCCTCGGTCACCGCCGCCGAGAACCTCGCGAAGCAGGTCGACCAGGCCGTCGCCGGCGGCGCTCAGCTGACCAGCGCGGGCGAGCGCGACGGAGCGTTCTACCCCAGCGGCGTGCTCTCGGGCATCACGACCGACAACCCGGCGTACCGCCAGGAGCTGTTCGGCCCGGTCGCGATGGTGTTCCGGGCGGCAGACGAGGCCGAGGCGGTGCAGATCGCCAACGACACGCCGTACGGCCTCGGCTCCTACGTCTTCTCCACCGACGCCGAGCAGGCCCAGCGCGTCGCCGACCAGATCGACGCCGGCATGGTCTTCGTCAACGGCGTCGGCCTCGACGCGGCCGAGCTGCCCTTCGGCGGCATCAAGCGCTCCGGCTTCGGCCGCGAGCTGAGCCGCTACGGCATGGAGGAGTTCGTCAACAAGAAGCTGATCCGCACCGTCGGCTGACGCTCGCCGGGGCCCTAGGCTCCACCACGCACCTGACGGATGGGCTCCGTGTCCGGTTGGTACCCGGCCCATTCGTCAGGTGCGTCGCCGTACCGGGCCGCGAGCAGGTCCACCAGGCCCGGGACGTCCTCGAGCGCGAGCTGGAAGCTGCCGGTGCAGACGTTGTCGCGCCACAGCGAGAGGACCACGACCTCGGCCTCGGCGTGCCAGCTGACCCGCATCGCGCGGCCGTCCCCGCGGGCGTCGAGGTAGGCGGCACCCGCGCTCGGGAGGGGCTGGTGGACCCGGCGCACAGCCCCATCATGGGCCGGGGTGCGCCGGGCTGTCACCGGTTCGGGTGATCCCAGAGGGTCAGCCCTCCTGCGGCGGGCACAGGCAGAACGGGTGCCCGTCGGGGTCGAGCATGACCCGCCACGAGCCACCCGCCTGCGCTGCCGGCTGGGTGTCGGCCACGGTCGCGCCGAGCGAGCGGGCGTGCTCGGTGGCGGCCTCGAGGTCGGGCACCCGGAAGTCCAGGTGGAACTGCTGCGGGTGCTCCTGGCCCGGCCACTGCGGGCGGGAGTAGTCCTGCACGGTCTGGAAGTTGAGGGTCGCGCCGAGGACGGAGGCCGACGCGTACCCGTACTCCGGGTAGTCGCCGGTCACCTCGCCGCCGGTCAGGTCGGCGTAGAAGCGGGCCAGCGCCGCGGCGTCGGCCGAGTCGATGGTGAACGCGATGAGCTCGGTCACGGGAGAAGTCATGGCCCCACCATGCCCGGGCCCGCCGACACCTGTCTTGAAAGAATCCGACACATGCGCTGGACGCCCGACGGACCGCTCGACGTGGTCGAGCCCGCCCAGCTGCGCGACGTCCGCGGGTACAGCCCGTCCCTGCGGCGCTACGCCCCGCCGCCCTCGCTGGGTGACGCGGTGCGCCGGTTCTGGGTGCCGGTCTGGTCGCTGCCGCCGGGGCAGAGCTCGGTGCAGCGGGTGCTGCAGTACCCGGTGTGCCAGGTCGTCGTCGGCCCGGACGGAGCACAGCTGGTCGGCCCGCACGCCGGGTTGAGCACCGAGGAGCTCTCGGGCACCGGGTGGGCGCTCGGCGTGATGATGCAGCCGGCGGCCGGGCTCGCGCTGGTCGGTGGTCCGGTGGCCGAGCTGACCAACCAGCGGCGCCCGCTGGCCTCGGTCGCCGGCCTGGACGCGGCGCGCCTGGTCGCCGCGGTGGCCGACGCGCTCGGGGACGACCCCGCCGAGGTCGCGCGGCAGCAGGAGGCGTGCGCGCTCGTGGCCGAGGCGCTCGGCGTGCTCGTGCCGGTCGACGACGAGGGCCGGCTGGTCAACGCGATCGTGGAGTACGTCGAGGGGGAACGCGAGGTGCAGCGGGTCTCCCAGGTGTGCGAGAAGTTCGACCTCGGCGAGCGTGCGCTGCAGCGGCTGACCCGGCGCCGGATCGGGCTGTCGCCGAAGTGGCTGGTGCAGCGCCGCCGGCTGCACGACGCGGCCGACCTGCTCCGCGCCGGCGAGCGGGTCGACCTGGCCCGGGTCGCCGCCGAGCTGGGCTACGCCGACCAGGCGCACCTCACCCGCGACTTCCGCTCGGTCACCGGCGTCACGCCGGGGGAGTTCAGCGCGGAGCCCGCCCCGAGGTAGCGCAGCGGGGGTCCACCTCGGCCGGCCAGCTCAGGTGAGCTCGCGGAGGTAGCACAGCATCCGGAAGTCCTCGCCGGGCTGGATGTTCGTGAACCCGTGGCGCTCGTAGAACCGCCGGGTGTCGGTGTCGACCTCGTCGACGTTGATGTGCACCTCGATCCCGCCGCGCTGCTCGACCTCGCCGACCGCCCGGGTCAGCAGGGCGGTGCCGATGCCCTGGTCGCGCAGCGGCGGGACGACGTACAGCTCCTCGAGCTGGGCGAGCGGGCCGTCGCCGTACGGCGTGGGGCGCAGCGTGAGGAAGGCGAACCCGGTGGCGTCTCCGCTCGCCGGGTCCTCGGCGAGCACGACGAGCACGTCGGGTCGCGTCAGCAGGGCGTTGAAGCGGTCGCCGAAGTCGGCCGCGCTCGGGGTCGGGGTGTCGTACTCGGTGTTGAAGTCGAAGAGCAGGCCGCCGACCACGAAGGCGTCGGCAGGCGTCGCGAGCCGGACCGTGGGGGCACTCATGGCAGCCACGCCCCGATCATCGCGCTGGCCGACGCGGTGAGCCGTGCGGCACTGAACTCCTCCGGCGCGGCGAGGACCAGCTGGCCGAAGTGCTCGAGCAGCGCGAGCACCGCGTGGGCGAGCACGTCCGCGTCGGCGCCCGGCACGACCGCGGCGACCATCATCCGGATGGTGCCCAGCACGCGTCCCCGGTCGCCCTCGATCCGTTCGCGCACCGGGTCCGGTGCGTTGCCCGGCGACTGCAGGATCGCGCGCCAGGTGACGGGGTCGGCGAGCACCATCGCGTGCAGCGCCGGGATGCCCTGCTCGACGATCGCCAGCGGGGTGCCGGCCAGCGCGGCGAGCGGCAGGGCACCGTAGAGCTGGGTGATCGCGCGCTGCTGCTGCCGGTCGAGCAGCGCGGTCAGCAACGGGCCGAGGCCGTCGAAGGCGCCGTACACGACCGGGCGGGTGACCCCGACCTCGCGGGCGATCGCGTCGATCGAGACGCCGTCGTACCCGTCGCGGTCGATGATCGTCAGGGCGGCGTCGAGGAGCTGCTCGCGGCGCTCGGCCATCGGCACGCGCGGGGCGTACGGGCGGCGCTTGCGGGCGGTCTCGGACATGGCGCCCACCCTAGTTCGAGCTCCCTCTTCCATTTACTACACGACTGTAGCATTCTGTCGCCATGGCGATCCCACTGATGAACCGGAGCAGGGGCTCCCGCGAGATCACGCCCGCCGAGGACTACGGCTTCTTCGGCCCCGCGTCCGTGGCCTGGAAGGTCTGGGGCTACCCGACCTCGTTGACCATCGGCTTCAGCCGGGCGGTCGTCGTCGAGGAGCTCGACCCGAACCTGGTGGCCTCGGTCGACCGCACCCAGGACATCTACCGGCGGCCGAAGACCCGCTACGACCGCACCATCCACTACTTCGCGCTGGTCGCCTTCGGTGGCAGCCGGGCCACGGCCCGCGCCGCGGACGTGCTGGTCAAGGTGCACAGCAAGGCGATCGGCACCGAGCCCTACGGGGGTGGGCGGTACGACGCCAACGACCCCGCCTCGCAGCTGTGGATCCTCGTCACCGGGTGGCACTCGGTGCTCAAGGCCTACGAGATGTACGGACCAGGGCGGCTCTCGGAGGCGGAGGAGGCCCAGTACTGGGAGGAGTGCGCCCGGGCAGCCGAGCTGCAGACCTGCTCGCCCGACGACGTGCCGCGATCGCGGGCCGAGCTGCACGCGTACTACGAGCGGATGCGGCCGGTCATGTCCGGATCGCCCATCGCGCAGCGGGCGATGAAGCACCTGATGGACGTCGACCAGCTGGTCGACGTGCCGCTCGTGCTCCGGCCGGCGCGGTGGGTGGTCGGACGGTTCTTCCGGGCGGGCGTGATCGCGACGCTGCCGCACTGGATGCGGGAGATGGGCCAGGTGACCCAGCCGCGGTACCTGGACGTCGTGGCGCGCCCGGTGCTGCGGGCCACGTTCGCGGCCATCTCGGTGAGCAAGCGGCTCCAGCTGCGGATCCTCGCCCTGCTGTCCCCCAGCACGGTCCCGGTGGTGGCGCCGGTCCTGCTCGGCGTACCGCCGGTGACCCCGGAGCTGCTGACGCCGGTGCAGGCACAGGAGCGGTACGGGTACGACCGGCCCGCGCAGGCGCACCTCGCCTGGCGTGCGCAGCAGCGCGAGAAGGTGTTCGGCCGCGGGGAGGCGCCCAGCGACGCCGGGCTCGTCGAGTCCGAGGCCGTGTTGGGCCGCCTCGCCTGAGGGTCCGCCTGCCACAGTGAGGCCACCTGTTCCGTGCTGAAGGAGAACCCATGGGTCTGAACCCCGTCGCCGACGTGCTCAAGCGGGCCGACAAGGTGCTCAGGAGCGCCGAGACCGCGCTCGGCAACGTCGACACCACGCTCGCCACGGTCGGCACCACGCTGGCCGACGTCGACGGCAAGCTGACCACCGTCGACACGACACTGGCCGAGACCAAGGTGGTGCTCGGGGAGGTGCAGGGCCTGCTCGGCGACCTCAACGAGAAGCTCGTTCTCCTCGACGAGGTGCCCGAGCTCAAGACCAAGCTCGACGCGGTGCTGGCCGCGCTCCAGAAGGGCTGAGCCCCCCGTCACGGTCGTTCCGATTCCTTGTTTGCAGACACTGTGTCGATATGATGTCGACACAGTGTCCGCAAATAGGGAGTGGTGGAGATGTACCTCGCGCTGAGGGAGCTGCGTGTCGCCAGGGGACGGTTCGTCCTCGTCGGGTCGGTGATCGCCCTGGTGGCGATGCTGACCACCATGCTGTCGGGCCTCGCCAACGGGCTCGTCGACGACGGCATCTCCGGCCTGCGCCGGCTGCCGATGACCCACCTCGCCTTCCAGCACGGGGCGGAGGAGACTTTCAGCCGCTCCACGCTGAACGACGAGGACCTCGACCAGTGGTCGGGCGTCGACGGCGTGGAGGCCTCGCCGCTGGGTGTCTCCTTCGTGAACGCCCGGACCGAGGGTGGCACGACGGTCGACGTCGCGCTGTTCGGCGTACCCGCCGGGTCCTTCCTCGCGCCGCGCCACGACGCCGAGGAGGCGCTCGCCGGGCCGCCCGGGCTGGTGCTCAGCCACGAGTTCAAGGAGCAGGGGATCAAGGTCGGCGACGAGCTGACCATCGTCGGCGTCGACGAGTTGGTCCCGGTGCTCGGCTTCACGTACGCCGGGTCCTACGGGCACGTCGACATCGCGTTCACCAGCCTCGAGACGTGGCAGTCGCTGCTGTACGGCGAGAACGCCCGCGGCCGCTTCTCGGCCATCGCCCTCGAGGGCGACCCCGACACCGTCGCCGCCGCCGCGAAGCGGATCGACGCCGCCGACGCCACCACGACCGTCACCAAGGAGCAGGCCTACGCCGGCTCGCCCGGCTATGCCGGCGAGACCCAGACCATGTCGATGATCCAGTGGTTCCTGCTCGTCATCTCCGCGCTCATCGTCGGCGCCTTCTTCGTGGTGTGGACCATGCAGCGTTCGCGCCAGATCGCGCTGCTCAAGGCGCTCGGCGCGTCCCGTGCCTACGTCGCCAAGGACGCCGTCGGCCAGCTGGTCGTCGTGCTCCTCGGCGCCACCGTGCTCGGCGGACTGGTCGCGTTCGGCGCCGGCGCGCTCGTCGACAACACCGCCGTCCCGTTCCGGCTCGCCCCTGCACCTGCCCTCACCTCGCTCGGCCTGCTCGTGGTCGCCGGCCTGCTCGGCTGCCTCGCCGGCATCCGCAAGGTGGTCTCGGTCGACCCCGCCATGGCGCTGCGCAGCGCCGAGTGACCTCGTCCGACCCGAAGGAGAACCCCATGTCCCTCCGCCTGGAGAACATCACCGTCGCCGTCCCGGACGGCACCACGCGCCGCGTCCTCCTCGACCGGCTCGACCTCGAGGTCCGCCCCGGCGAGACTGTCGCCGTCACCGGCGCCTCGGGCTCCGGCAAGTCGACCCTGGTCGCGGTCGCCGGCCTGCTCCGCGTCCCCGACGAGGGCCGGGTGCTGATCGGCGGCACCGACGCCGGCGCACTCAAGGACCGCGGTCGGGTCCGGCTGCGACGCGACCGGGTCGGCATCGTGTTCCAGTCGCCCAACCTGCTGCCGGCGCTCACCGCGCGCGAGCAGGTCGAGGTCGTCGCCCACGTCGCCGGCAACCTCGACGCGGCGGCCCGCGCCCGCGCGGTCGACCTGCTGACCCGCGTCGGCCTGGCCGACCGGCTCGACGCCCGGCCCGCGGAGCTGTCCGGCGGCGAGCGGCAGCGCGTCGGCATCGCCCGCGCCCTCATGAACGAGCCGAGCGTCGTGCTGGCCGACGAGCCGACCGCCTCGCTCGACCCCGAGCGGGGCCAGGCGGTGCTCGACCTGCTCCTGGACGAGGCCCGGCGCGTCGGCGCGGCTACCGTGGTGGTCACCCACGACCCGGACCAGGCGGCCCGGGCCGACCGCCACCTGCACCTGAGCCAGGGCGTGGTCCAGGTGGGCAGCAGGACCTGACCGCCCCGGGTGCCCACCCGGGCCGACACCGACACCCGACCCACGGGAGGAGCCCCCATGCCGCGGATCACCGGCGCGAACATCGCCGAGCACGTCGCCGCGCAGGAGGCCGCCGTGGTCGAGGCCGCGCAGCGCCTGTTCGCGCAGCGCGGGGTCGCGGCGGTCTCGCTCGGCGACATCGCCGCCGAGGTCGGCCTGGGCCGGACCTCGCTGTACCGCTACTTCCCGACGAAGGGGCACATCCTCCAGGTCTGGTTCGACCGGGAGATGGACCCCCTTCTCGCCCGCTCGCAGGAGGTCGTCGACGAGCTCGGCCCGACGGCGGCGGGACTGCGCGCGTGGCTCGACGTGCAGCTCGACTTCGTCACCGACGAGGCGCACGGCGCCCTCGTCGACGCGAGCGCGGCGGCGCCCGAGCTGTCGCCCGAGATCGTCGCGCACTTCGGGCAACGGCACCGCGAGCTCTACGCGACCCTCGGCCCCGTCCTCCGGGCCGGCGGCGCCCGCACGCCCGAGGAGGCGCGGGTCCGCGCGCTGCTGGTGGCCGGGCTGGTCCGGTCGTCGGCGGACCTCGTGGCGGGCGGCGTGCCGGCGGCCGTCGTACGTGAGGAGCTGCACCGGGCCGGGACGGCGGTGGCCGGGCTCACCTGATCGTGGCGGCCCGGCAGCAGGCCGGATCGGTCGGTCGTGGAGTTGTCAGGACTCCATCGGCACCGCCTCCTCCACCTTCAGCCCGAGGGCGCGCACCAGCACCACGGCCTGGTCGAGGTCCACGACCGCCTTGCCCAGCTGAGCCGCGACCGGGTCGAGCGAGGACAGGTCCGAGCCGCGCAGGTCGGCGCCGGACAGGTCGGCCTGGTGCAGCCACGCGCCGCCGAGGTCGACGTGGTGGAGCGTCGCGCCGCTGAGTCGCGCACCGGTGAGATCGGCCTCCCGGAAGCTCGCGCGGCGGATCGTGGCCTGCCGGAGGTCCGCGCCGGGCAGGCCCACGAACTGCCAGTTGCCGCCGACGACCTCGACCGGTCCGAACCGGCAGCGGTCGAACATCGAGCCGACCAGCTTGCAGCCGTCGAACCGGGCGCCGAAGAAGGCGGACTTCGTGAAGGTGCAGTTGAGGAAGCCGGTGTCGGTGAACTGCCCTCCGTTGAGGTCGCAGTCGCGGAAGATGCACTCCTCGAAGCTCGCGCCCCGCGCGACGACGTCGGTCAGGTCGACGTCGACGAAGGCGACTCGTCGGAAGGTCCGGCCGGACAGGTCCTCGCCGTCCCAGCGCTCGGCGACCACCTCGGAGTCGGTCGGCGGGGTGGGGGTTCCGTGTCGTCGCTCAGCCATGGCAGGAGTGTGGCCGCAGGGTCCGACGGTTGACACCGCCATTCCACAGGATCTAAATGGTAAGCGTGACAGTTTTAGAAGAGGGGTGGCGACCCGGCGATGCTCAGCAGCCGCGTGACGACGCCCGCAGGCGTGCGGAGCTCCTCGACCTGAGGAGCGGGCGGCGATGAACGTCGTGGTGATCGGCGGCGGGCTCGCCGCGGCCAGCGCAGCCGCAGAGCTGCGCGAGCAGGGGCACACCGGCGACATCGTCGTGGTGGGAGGCGAGCCGCACCCGCCGTACGAGCGGCCGCCGCTGTCCAAGGGCCTCCTGCTCGGCTCCTCGCAGCCGCAGGAGGCGTCCGTGCACCCGCCGGAGTGGTACGACGAGCACCAGGTCGACCTCCGCACGGGCACCGTCGCGACCGGGCTCGACCTCGACCGGCGGCGGGTGCGGCTCGAGTCGGGTGAGCTGCCCTACGACCGGCTGCTGCTCGCCACCGGCGCCACCCCGCGCCACCTGCCGATGGCCGACGCGTCGCGTGCGCCGGTGGTCCACCTGCGCACCCTCGACGACGCCCTCGCCCTGCGCGAGCGGCTGACGGAGGGCGCGCGGATCGCGATCATCGGCGCCGGCTGGATCGGTCTCGAGGTCGCCTCGGCCGCCCGCCAACGGGGCGCGTCGGTGACCGTCCTCGAGTCGGCGCCGCTGCCGCTGCAGCGGGTGCTCGGTGACGAGGTCGCGACCGTCTTCGCCGACCTGCACCGCGAGCACGGCGTCGACCTGCGGCTGGGCGCCCAGGTCGTCGGCATCGAGGACGAGCACGGCGAGGCCGTCGTCCACGTCGAGGGCTCCGGCCCCGTGGTCGCCGACCTGCTCCTGGTCGCCGTCGGCGTCTCCCCGACCGACGAGCTCGCGGCCCGGGCCGGCCTGGCCGTCGACAACGGCGTCCTCGTCGACGCCTGGCTGCGTACCCCCGACCCCCACGTCCTCGCCGCGGGCGACGTCGCCAACCACGACCACCCCACGCTCGGCACCCACGTCCGCGTCGAGCACTGGGACACCGCCATCCACCACGGCCGCCACGCCGCGCGGGTGATGCTCGGCAGCGACGAGCCGTACACGAGGCTGCCGTACTTCTTCACCGACCAGTACGACCTCGGGATGGAGTACGTCGGCCACGTCGCCGGGGGAGCCGGCCACGACCTCGTGGTCCGCGGCGACCTCGCCGGCCGCCAGGCGAGCGTGCTGTGGCTGCAGGAGGACCGCGTGGTCGCCGGGATGCACCTCAACGACTGGGACGCGATCGGTCCCCTGCGCGCGGTGGTCGGCCGGCAGGTCACCGACGCGGTCCGGGACCCGGCCGTGCCGCTCGCCGACCTGGTCTGACCAGTCGTCGTTTGGGCACAGACCGCACGATTTCGCCCGGATCTGCCGCGGTTTGGTCCCAAACCGCAACCCTCAGGCGCGGATGATCCGCCGCTCGATGGCCGCGGCGACCGCGCCGGCGCGGGTGTCGACGCCGAGCTTGGTGTAGATGTGCGACAGGTGCGACTTGACCGTGGCCTCGGAGACGAACAGCTCACGCGCCATCTCCTTGTTGCCGAGGCCGCGGGAGAGCAGCTCGAGCACCTCGACCTCGCGCTCGGTGATGGTGACCGCGCCGGGCGTCGTGCGGCGCACGAGCGTCGCGGCGACCGACGGCGCGAGGACGGTCTCGCCGCGGGCGGTGGCGCGGATGCCGGCGAACAGCTCGTCGGGCGGGGCGTCCTTGAGCAGGTAGCCGCGGGCGCCGGCCTCGAGCGCGCGCAGGATGTCGGACTCGGTGTCGTACGTCGTCAGGACGAGCACCTCCGGCGGCGGGTCCAGCGCCCGCAACGCGGCGGTGACCTCGGCACCGCCGGCCTCGCCGTCGCCGAGGCTGAGGTCCATCAGAACGACGTCGGGCTGGTCGGCGCCGACCACCGCGACCGCGCGGTCGAGCCCGTCCGCCTCGCCG
This sequence comes from Nocardioides kongjuensis, assembly GCF_013409625.1. Lineage (NCBI taxonomy): Bacteria > Bacillati > Actinomycetota > Actinomycetes > Propionibacteriales > Nocardioidaceae > Nocardioides > Nocardioides kongjuensis. Next base: position 3,990,511 of record NZ_JACCBF010000001.1, on the reverse strand, counting down.
ACCACGGACAGGTCCTCCTGTCCCTCGACCAGCGCACGCAGCCCGGCCCGGATGACCGGGTGGTCGTCGACCAGCACGATCCGGATCATCGCTCCTCCTTGGCCTGGGTCACGGGGAAGCGGACGGACACGGTCGTGCCCTCGCCCGGGGCGCTCTCGACGTCGGCGCGTCCGCCGAGGGCCTCCGCCCGGTCGCGGACGCCGGCGAGACCGCGGCCGCGCGTCCCCACGGCACGCACCTGTGCGGGGTCGAAGCCACGACCGTCGTCGCGGACGTCGAGGACCACCTCGTCGAGGTGGTAGGTGAGAGTGAGTGCCACGCGCCGGGCCTCGGCGTGCTCGCGCACGTTGGCCAGCGCCCCGCGGGCGGTGCGGACCAGGGCCGCCGCCACGTCCGGGGGGACGACGACCGGCTCGCCGTCGACGCGGACCTCGACCCGCGTGCCGGGGGAGGCCTGGGCCCACTGGTCGGCGGCGAGGCGCAGCGCGTCGGGAAGCGCGTGACCGGTGACGTCGCCGGCGAGGTCGGCAGGCGCGAGGTCGCGTACGACGCGGCGTACCTCGTCGAGGCCGTCACGGGCCGTGGCCGCGGCGGTCCGGACGTGCTCGCGGGCGGTCGCGGGCTGCGCGGACCAGGACTGCTCGGCGGCCTGGAGGAGCAGGTTGATGCTCGAGAGGCCCTGACCCACGGAGTCGTGGATCTCGCGGGACAGGCGGGTCCGCTCGGCGAGGGCGCCGGTGCGGTGCTGCTCCTCGGCGAGCTCGGCCTGCGCCTCGAGCAGCCGGTCGAGCAGGTCCTGGCGTGCTCGCGACTCGTTGTCGAGCGCACGGTAGGCGAGCACGGTGACCAGGCCGACGCCGATCGGGCCGGCGACCTGGACCGGGTCGAAGCCGTCGGTGATCCGCTGCCAGGCGGCGGTCAGCAGGACCGTCATCAGCACGACCGTGCCGACCGCCCAGGGGAACGGGAGCACCCGCATCACCGCGAACGCGACCGGGACGGCGCACCACGCGAACGACGGCGCCACCGCGGTCAACGCGCCCCACAGCACCACCATGCCGCTCACCCAGGCCGTCGGCCACCAGCTGCGGTCGGCCAGCAGCCCCCGGGTCGCGTAGGCCAGGCCGAGCACGAACGCACCGGCCAGCACGGCGACGCCGGTCGCGTCGAGGGCGTGCCGGTCGACGTAGCGCACCGCGCAGGTCACGAGCATGACCACGAGCACCCCCAGCAGCCAGCGGTCGAGGCGGCCGGCGGGCGCGAGGATGCCGTGCTCGCCGGGCCGGCGCAGGCCGAGCGAGACCGAGGGTCGGTGGGACAGGGAGGGCAGGGACATGGTGCGCCCACCCTAGGGAGCGACGACGGTCGGCGGCATCAACCATTCGGCTATCGAGGGGTAGCCGGCTGCCCGACGTCCGGAGGTCCCGGGCCGGGCGAGAGTGGAGCACATCAACCCGATCCACCCACTCCAGGAGAGACGATGAACCGCACGACCATCGCCAGCACGCTGCTCGCCGCCACCGCGGTCAGCACCCTCGGTGCCGCGTTCGGCACCGCGACCCCGGCCTTCGCCGACAAGGACCGCGACAACGGCCACGCCGCTGTCTACAACCTGCACGGTGACGCCGTCGACGCGAGCAACCCGGCCGGCTCCAAGTTCGAGGGCATCGGGGCGGACGAGAAGCGCGGCCGGTTCTACGTCAGCGAGGTCACCGGCGGCGAGATCCACCGTGGCAGGGCCGGTGTCTCCTGGACCCAGGAGTGGCTCGCCGGCAACGGCACCGACGGCCGCTACACCGCGCGTGGCGTGACGGTCGACGACAAGGGCCGCGTCTACATCGCCGGCGGCCCCAACGGCATCAACGACGCCGGCGCCAACGGCATCGGAAACCCCGGCACCGACAACCCGACCCGCCCCGACCTGTGGGTCTACTCCAAGAAGGGCGACCTGCTCGCTGCCCTCCAGATCCCCGGCAAGCCCGTCTTCCTCAACGACGTGGCGATCGGCCCCGACGGTGCGGCGTACTTCACCAACTCCAAGGCCGCCGAGGTCTACAAGGTCGACAAGGGCCGCAACGGCTGGCGGGTGCGCCTGTTCGCCGACGCGAGCGCCACCATCGCCACGCAGGCCGGCTTCAACCTCGGTGGCATCGTCGTGACCGAGGACCAGAAGGCGCTCGTCGTCGCGCAGGGCAACACCGGCGCGCTGTGGCGCTTCTCGCTCGGGACCGGCAAGGTCAGCGCGGTGAGGACCGGTGGTGCCGACCTCACCGACGCCGACGGCCTGGTCCTGCAGGGCAACCGCCTCACCGTGGTCCGCAACTTCAAGAAGCAGATCGCGACCCTGCGCCTGTCCGCCGACGGCCGCAAGGCCAAGCTGGTCCGCCAGGCCGCCTCCTCGCCCGACCGCGTGCTGACCACCGCCAAGGAGTTCCGCGGCGAGGTCCTGTACGTCGACAGCAAGTTCGACGAGCCGGTCGCCTCGGGCCCCTACGAGGTCATCGCGGACCCGACGCGATGAACCGTCGGCTCGTCGTCGTCACGCTCCCGCTCGCGCTCGTCCTGGGTGTGTGCGGGGGTGGAGACCCCGCCGGGACGGCGGATGCCGGTCGCCCGGTGGAGCGGTCCGTCGCGGCCGAGCCGACGACGAGCCCGGCTCCCACCGGGGCTCCCGTCCCGCAGGCCCGGCTCGACCGGCGCCTGCGGGACGCGGCCTGGGCCAACGACGTCGCCCGCGCCCGGCGGCTGATCAGGCAGGGCGCCGACGTCGACGCGAAGGACGAGACCGAGCAGTCGGCGTACCTGATCGCCACGAGCGAGGGCCACCTCGACCTGCTCCGACTGGCGCTGCGGCACGGCGCGGAGGTGAACGACAAGGACAGCTGGAACGGCACCGGCCTGATCCGCGCCGCCGAGCGCGGCCACGGTCTGGTCGTCGGCGAGCTGCTGCGCGCCGGCATCGACCGCGACCACGTCAACCGGATCGGCTGCCAGGCGATCCACGAGGCGGTCTGGCTCGGCGAGGACACGGCGTCGTACGTCACCACCGTGCGGGTGCTCGCCGCCGGCGGCGTCCAGCTCGACATGGTCTCGCCGTCGGCGGGCCTGACCCCGCTGCAGATGGCCCGCGAACGCGGGTACGCCGGACTGGGGAGGATCCTGAGCAACGTGACCACTGCCGAGAAGCCCGCCGACGCGAACGCCGCTCTGCTGCGCGCCGCCCGCACCGGGAACGCCGACGCCGTCGCCGTCGCGCTGCGCGCCGGCGCCGACGTCGAGGCCCGCGACGACCACCAGCGCACCGCGCTGCTGCTGGCCTCGACGTACGACCACGTCGCGGTCGCCGAGGTGCTCGTCGCGATGGGTGCCGACCCCGACGCCCTCGACGACCGCCACGACACCCCGTGGCTGGTGACCGGCGTGACCGGCAGCGTGGCGATGCTCGAGGCGCTGCTGCCGGCGAACCCGGACCTGACGATCGAGAACCGGTACGGCGGCCTCTCGCCGATCCCCGCCGGCGAGCGCGGCCACGTCGACTACGTCCGCCGGGTCGTGCAGACCGACGTCGACATCGACCACGTCAACGACCTCGGCTGGACCTCGATGCTGGAGGCGATCATCCTCGGCGACGGCAGCGAGCCCTACCAGGAGATCGTCCGGATCCTGCTCGACGCCGGCGCCGACCGGTCCATCGCCGACCGTGAGGGCGTCACGCCGCTGCAGCACGCCGAGCAGCGGGGGTACGACGAGATCGCGGACCTGCTGCGCCGCTGACGCCCGGGGCCGCCTCTCGCCGTCGTACCCGGCGAGCGGGTCCTGACGGCTACCGTGGCCACGTGCCCGCGTCCCCCGACCCCGGTTTCGTCTTCTCCGGCGCCGTTGTCGAGTGGCGCGGTCCGGCGCCCTTCGTCTTCCTCGAGGTGCCCGCTGGGACCAGCGACGACATCAAGGACGCCGCGCGCGGCCAGGAGTACTGGGGCCAGGTGGCGGTCGACGTGCGGATCGGCGACACCGACTTCCGCACCGCGCTCTTCCCGAAGGACGGGCGCTACCTGGTGCCGCTGAAGGTCGCCGTACGACGGGCCGAGGGGATCGAGGTCGGGCAGGAGCTCGCCGCGACCCTGGACCTGGCGCCGAGGTCCTGACGTGCCGGTCACCCTGGCCCATCCGGCCGCCGTACTGCCGCTGCGGGGGCTCGGGCTGCCGCTCTCGGCGCTGGTGATCGGGTCGATGGCGCCCGACCTGCCGGTGCTCGCGCAGACGTGGGGGCTCTACGGCTTCAGCCACAGCGCGGCCGGCATCGCCACTCTCGACCTCGGGCTGAGCCTGGTCCTGCTGGCCTTCTGGGACCTGCTGGGGCGCGACGCCCTCGTCGACACCGCGCCCTGCGTGATCCGTGACCGGCTCCCGGCCCGTGCCCGGATCGGACGCCGTGCCTGGCTGCTCGCCCCGCTCGCGGCGGTGGTCGGCTCGACCACGCACACGCTGTGGGACGCCTTCACCCACGAGGGACGGTGGGGTGTGCGGCACGTCGCCTGGTTGCGGGAGACGCACGGGGCCCTGCCCGGTCAGCAGTGGGCGCAGTTCGCCTCCGGCATCCTCGGCCTCCTCGCGGTGGGCTGGGCGATCGTGCACCACGTCCGCCGCCTCCCGCGCAGCGCGTCCCGTCCCCGGCGGCTGCCTGCGCTCACCTTGCCGGCGGGCTTCGCTGCAGCGACGGCGACCTCGCTCGCGGGCGGCGTGCTGCACCTCGACCACGGCTGGCACGACGCCGCGTTCCACGCCGCGGTCGCGGGGATCCTCGCCCTGGCGGCGCTGGTCGGACTGCTCGGCCTCGCCTGGCGGATCGCGCCGGAGGTCAGTGTCCCGGCCGGGGCCTGAGCGCCACCGGCTCGCCGGCGTACGCCGCCAGCGCGGCGCGCACCTGGTCGGAGATCGGCCACGACGACCCGGCCGCGGTGTCCCAGAACACCGCGCTCGTCTCGGCGACGACCGCCGGCGGGTGGTCGGGCGCGACCCGCAGCTCGAGCGAGACCGCGAACGAGGAGCGGCTGACGTGGCTGACCCAGATCCGCACCAGGAAGGGCTGGTAGGCGGCGAAGCGCATCTCGGCGTGGTACTCGACGTGCTGGGAGCCGACCAGCTCGGTCACGCCCTTCGGCAGGTCGCGGAGCAGGCCGCGGGGCTCGTCACCCTCGGCGAGGCGGGCGTGGCGGAAGAACATCAGCCGGGCCTCGTCGAGCACCCGGATCGCCTCGACGTTGTCGACGTGTCCGCCGAGGTTGATGTCGCGCAGCCGCGCCTGGATCTCGCACTCGAACACCTTGCCCACGAGCCGCATCCTCGCAGCACCGGCTCACAGCTCGAAGCGGTAGCCCATCCCCGGCTCGTTGCGGATGTGCACCGGCCGCGCGGGGTCGGCCTCGAGCTTGCGGCGCAGCTGGGCGACGTACAGGCGCAGGTTGCCGTGGGCGTTCTCGTATCCGGGACCCCACACCTCGGTCAGCAGCCGGCGCTGGCTGAGCAGCTGGCCGGGGTTGCGCAGCAGCACCTCGAGCAGGTGCCACTCGGTGGGCGTGAGCCGGACCTCCTCGCCGCGGACGGTGACCCGGGTGGCGCCGAGGTCGACGGTGACGTCGCCGAACGTCACGACCGCCTCCGTGGTCGTCGGCTCGTCGGGCTGCCCGCGCCGGACCAGGGCGCGCAGCCGCGCCACCAGCTCGTCCATGCCGAAGGGCTTGGTGACGTAGTCGTCCGCGCCCGCGTCCAGCGCATCGACCTTGTCGACGCTGTCCGAGCGCCCGGACAGGACGAGCACGGGGACCGGCGAGCGTGCCCGGAGCCGGGTGATCACGTCGACCCCGTCGAGGTCGGGCAGCCCGAGATCCAGGACCACGACGTCGGGTTGGGCGCGGGCCGCGGCGTCGAGCGCCTCGGTCCCGTCCCCGGCCGTGACGACGTCCCACCCGCGTGCGCGCAGGTGGATGGCGAGGGCCCGCACGATGCGCGGCTCGTCGTCGACCACCAGCACCTTGCTCACGAGATCTCCTCCACGGGCAGGGTGAGCCGCATGGTGAGGCCACCACCCGGGGTCGGTCCCGGTGCCAGCTCACCGCCGACGGCGTCGGCCAGGCCGCGCGCGACGGCGAGGCCGAGACCGACCCCCGTCGCGTTGTCGGAGTCGCCGAGGCGCTGGAACGGCCGGAACATCCGTTGCTCGTCCCCGGCGCGGATGCCCGGGCCGTGGTCGACCACCTCGACCACCAGCCGCGGTGGCTGGAGCGTCGCCGCGGCCCGCACCAGGGGTGGCCGGTCCGGCGGGCTGAACCGCTGGGCGTTGGCGAGGAGGTTCACGAGCACCCGCTCGAGCAGGCCGGGATCGGTGACGACGGCCGGCAGGTCGTCGGGTACGTCGAGCACCGCACCGCGCGGCGCGACTCCGAGGTCGTCCAGCGCCGAGGCCAGCACGTCGCCGAAGGCGACCGGCCGCAGCCGCACCGGGATCGCCCCCGCCTGGAGGCGGCTCATGTCGAGCAGGTTGCCCACGAGGGCTGCCAGCCGGTCGAGGGCATCGTCGGCGGTGGCGAGGAGCTCGTCGTGGTCGTCGCGCGACACGGCGACATCGGCACTCAGCAGACCGGAGACCGAGGCCTTCGCGGCGGCGAGCGGGGTGCGGAGGTCGTGGCCGACCGCGGCGAGCAGGGCGGTGCGGATCCGGTCGGCCGCCTCGATCTCGGCAGCAGCCGCTGCGGCGGCCGCCCGCCGTGCCGCCAGGTCGACCACCCAGCCGACCATCACGGCGACCACCACGAACGCGACCAGCGCCACGACGTTGTTGGCGTCGTGGATCGCGAAGGTGTGGAAGGGCCGGGTGAACCAGAAGTTGAGCAGCCCGGCACCGACCACGGCCGCGACGAGCGCGGGCACCACGCCGCCGACGAGTGCGGAGGCGACGACCACCACCAGGAACAGGGCGACGTCGCTGGCCAGGTTGAGGTGGTCGCGCAGCGGCGCCAGGGCCGGTACGAGCAGCACGGGCGCCACGACCGCGACGACGAGCCCGCCCACCCGGCGCCGCGGGCTCAGGCTCCTGCTCATGCGCGCCATTGTGCTCCAGGCGGTCCAGCGGTCAGCGCGGCGACGGCGACGAACAGGGCCAGTCGGAGCAGGTCCTCCCCGGCGAAGGTCAGCCGGCCGGCATGGTGCACGGCGAAGCCGGTCGCGAAGGCCCACCCCGACACCGCCAGCGACACGGCCCAGGACCGCGGCAGCACGCGGCTCCACGCGGCCGTCAGTGCCAGCAGCGTCAGCACGCCGGACCACCCGGCCAGCGGTACGGCGGTGCACGCCGCGGCGCCGACGAAGAGGGTGCCGCCGGCGACCCCCCAGCGGACGCCGTACTGGTCCAGCATCGGGGGGTGGGTGACCGGTGTCGTGCTCACGACCTCCAGTGAAGTCGCGCCCGACCCGGGAACCGACGGTCCTGACACGATCCTGACACGCTCCTCACGCCTGCCTGATGCCTGTTAGGGGTCCGTTAGGCAGTGCCCGCCGAGCGCGTCGCGGGGGTTGCATGGAGCCGTGAGCACCCCTGTGACCGCCGACGCCGTCCCGGCGTCGAACGCCCCCCGAGCCGAGCAGCACGATCGCGACCACACCCGCCCGTGGTGGCAGGTCATGTGCCTGACCGGTGTCGACTACTTCTCCACCCTCGGCTACCAGCCGGGCATCGCGTTCCTCGCCGCCGGTCTGCTCAGTCCGCTGGCGACGGTGGTCCTGGTCCTGCTGACCCTCTTCGGTGCACTCCCGGTCTACCGCCGCGTCGCGGCGGAGAGCCCGCACGGGCAGGGCTCGATCGCGATGCTGGAGCGGCTCCTGGTCGGCTGGCGCGGCAAGCTGTTCGTGCTCGCGCTCCTCGGCTTCGCGCTGACGGACTTCATCATCACGATCACCCTGTCGGCCGCCGACGCGAGCGCCCACGTGGTCGAGAACCCGCACGTGCCGGACTTCCTGCACGGCCAGGAGCTGTGGATCACGCTCGGGCTGATCGCCCTGCTGGGCGGTGTCTTCCTCAAGGGCTTCACCGAGGCGATCGGACTCGCCGTCGGCCTGGTCAGCGTCTACCTGGTGCTCAACGCCGTCGTGATCGTCGTCAGCGCCGCGCACGTGCTCGAGAACGGGCACGTCGTCACCGACTGGACCAGCGCGCTGAGCGTCGAGCACGGCAACGTCGCGCTGATGATCGCCGTCGCGCTCACCCTGTTCCCGAAGCTCGCACTCGGCATGTCCGGCTTCGAGACCGGGGTCGCGGTGATGACCCACGTCCAGGGGGCGCCGGACGACGACGCCCGGCGGCCCGCCGTACGCATCCGCAACACCAAGCGGCTGCTCACCACCGCCGCGATCATGATGAGCGTCTACCTGATCTGCTCGAGCCTGGTCACCACGCTGCTCATCCCGGCCAAGGAGTTCGAGGACGGCGGCAGCGCCAACGGCCGCGCGCTGGCCTACCTCGCGCACCGGTTCCTCGGCGACGGCTTCGGCACGGTCTACGACGTCTCGACGATCCTCATCCTGTGGTTCGCCGGCGCCTCCGCGATGGCCGGCATGCTCAACCTGATCCCCCGCTACCTGCCGCGCTACGGCATGGCGCCGGAGTGGGCGGGCGCCGTACGCCCGCTGGTGTGCGTGCTCACCGTGACCGCCTTCGTCATCACCTGGATCTTCGACGCCGACGTCGACGCGCAGGGTGGCGCGTACGCCACCGGCGTGCTGGTCCTGATGACCTCCGCGAGCGTCGCCGTCGCCCTGGCGGCCCGCAAGGCCCGCGAGCGCGGGTGGACGATCGCGTTCACCCTCATCTCGGTCGTCTTCGTCTACACGACGATCGACAACGTCCTCGAGCGCCCGGACGGCGTGAAGATCGGCGCCTGCTTCATCGCGGCGATCGTCGCCGTCTCGCTGCTGTCGAGGATGACCCGCTCGCTCGAGCTGCGCACGATCGACATCGAGTACGACGCCAAGGCCGACGCCTTCATCCGCGACTGCGCGCGCCGTACCCTCCGGCTGGTCGCGCACGACCCCGAGCACCACGACGCCGGCGCCTACCGCGCGAAGGTGCGCAAGATCGTCGAGGCCCACGAGCTGCCCAACGGCGGCGACCTGGTCTTCGTCGAGGTCGTCGTCGAGGACTACTCCGACTTCGAGAGCCGGGTCGTGGTGACCGGGTCGGTGGCGCACAAGGAGTACCGGGTGCTCACCGTGCACGCCGCCACCATCCCCAACGCGCTCGCTGCGTTGCTCCTCGACCTGCGCGATCGCACCGGCGTCCGGCCACACATGTACTTCGAGTGGACCGAGGGCAGCCCGGTGCCGCAGATGGCGCGCTTCCTGCTGTTCGGCACCGGCGAGGTCGCGCCGCTGACCCGTGAGGTCCTGCGCCGTGCCGAGCCGGACCCCCGGCGGCGGCCGTACGTGCACGCGGGCTGATCGAGGCGTAAGGTCGCTCCCTGCCTTCGTGGTGGGTCCTGCCCCGGAGGCAACCGTGAACCGACTGACGATCCACGTCGACCGCACCGTCCCGAACCGCCCGACCGTCCGCCTCCTGATCGACGGCCAGGACGTCCTGGCCGGCGACGGGGCCGACCAGCCCAACGACGCCGAGGACCTGCTCTCCAGCGGCGCACTGGTGCCGCAGGACCCGCCGCGGCGGATCGCCTTCTACGGCTGCGGCTGCGGCGAGTTCGGCTGCTCCAACGTGGCCGGACTGGTCGTCCGTCGTGGTGACGTGGTCGAGTGGACCGACTTCCGGACAGTGACGGGGGAGTACCACGGCGCGCTGCCGATCGACCCGGTTCCCGACCCGGCCGTCGAGGAGGACGTGTGGTCGACCGCGCTCGATCTCCCGACGTTCCGGTTCGACGCCGACCTGTACGACACGACGGTCCGGGCGGCCATGACGGACTCCAGCTGGGAGACGTGGCCCCGGGCGGTGGTGCGGCACCTGCTGAGGCAGTATCCCGACCTCGGTCAGCGGATGGCGTTCTGGGCGGCTCGCGAGGGCGATGCCATCGAAGTGGCCCTCCATCTCTCCGCCGCCGATCCTGCACGGCTGGAGGTGCCGCGCGGCCGCCCCGAGGCGCTGGCCGAGCGTCTCGGAGCGCTGCTCGACGCCGGCATCGGTGCGCGACGGATCGCAGATGACGGGCTCTGGACGGCGGGCTGATCCGTCGGCCGGCGTACGGTCGGAGCATGGGCTACGAACAGATCAGCGCGGAGCAGTTCAGCCAGGCCGAGGGCGTGGGGGACTGGCGGGTCCTCGGGGAGCACGCGTACGCCGTGTTCCGCACCGGGAGCTTCGTCAAGGGTCTCGAGCTGGTGAACGCGATCGGTGAGCTGGCCGAGGCGGCCAACCACCACCCGGACCTCAAGCTGGGCTACCCCTCGCTCGCGGTGCACCTGACCACGCACGACACGGGGTCGCTCACCACCGCCGACCTGGACCTGGCCCAGCGGATCTCCGCGGCCGCCCGCGACCTCGGTGTCGGTGGAGACCCGGAGGCGGTGCGCGCCTGGGAGTGATCGAGCCGGCGCACGCGAGCTTGGACGACGAAACTGGCGCTTGGACGACGATGCTTCCTCGTCCAAGCGCCAGTTTCACCGGCCGGCCGGTGAAACTCACTCCCCGACGTACGCCGCCAGGTGCTCGCCGGTCAGCGTCGACCGCTTCGCGACCAGCTCGGCCGGGGTGCCCTCGAAGACGACGGTGCCGCCGTCGTGGCCGGCGCCGGGGCCGAGGTCGATGATCCAGTCGGCGTGGGCCATCACGGCCTGGTGGTGCTCGATCACGATGACGGACTTGCCGGCGTCGACGAGGCGGTCGAGGAGGCCGAGCAGGTTGGCGACGTCGGCGAGGTGGAGGCCGGTGGTCGGCTCGTCGAGGACGTAGACGCCGCCCTTCTCGCCCATCCGCATGGCGAGCTTGAGCCGCTGGCGCTCGCCGCCGGAGAGGGTGTTGAGCGGCTGGCCGAGCTTGAGGTAGCCGAGGCCGACGTCCTCCATCCGCTGCAGGATCGCCGCCGCGGCGGGGGTCTTGGCGTCGCCGGAGGCGAAGTACGCGTGGGCCTGCGCGACCGGCAGGTCGAGGACCTCGGCGATGTTGAGCTCGCCGAGCCGCAGCTCGAGCACCGAGGCCTGGAAGCGCTTGCCCTCGCACTCGTCGCAGACGGTGGCGACGGTGTCCATGAACCCCAGCTCGGTGTAGATCATCCCGTTGCCGTTGCAGCTCTCGCAGGCACCCTCGGAGTTGGCGCTGAACAGCGCCGGCTTCACGCCGTTGGCCTTCGCGAACGCCTTGCGGATCGGCTCGAGCAGGCCGGTGTACGTCGCCGGGTTGCTGCGTCGCGAGCCCTTGATCGCGCCCTGGTCGATGACCACGACCTCGTCGCGCCCGGCGATCGAGCCGTGGATGAGCGAGCTCTTGCCGGAGCCGGCCACGCCGGTGACCACGCACAGCACGCCGAGGGGTACGTCGACGTCCACGTTGCGCAGGTTGTGCGAGGAGGCGCCGCGGACCTCGATCGCGCCGGTGCGCTCGCGGACCGTCTCCTTCAGCTCCGCACGGTAGGACAGGTGCCGACCGGTGAGGGTGTCGGAGGCGCGCAGGCCGGCGATGTCGCCCTCGAAGCAGATGGTGCCGCCACCCGTGCCGGCGCCGGGGCCGAGGTCGACGACGTGGTCGGCGATCGCGATCGTCTCCGGCTTGTGCTCGACGACGAGGACGGTGTTGCCCTTGTCGCGCAGCTCGAGGAGCAGCTTGTTCATCCGCTCGATGTCGTGGGGGTGCAGCCCGATGGTGGGCTCGTCGAAGACGTAGGTGACGTCGGTGAGCGCGGAGCCGAGGTGACGGATCATCTTGGTGCGCTGCGCCTCGCCGCCCGACAGGGTGCCGGCGGGGCGGTCGAGGGAGAGGTAGCCCAGGCCGATCTCGACGAACGAGTCGAACAGGTGGAGCAGGTTGGCGATGAGCGGCCCGACGGACGGGTCGTCGATGCCGCGGACCCACTCGGCGGCGTCGGTGATCTGCATGGCGCAGACGTCGGCGATCGACCTGCCGTTGATCCTCGACCCGCGGGCGGCCTCGTTGAGGCGGGTGCCGTCGCAGGCGGGGCAGGGCGCGAAGACGGCCGCCCGCTCCACGAACGCCTTGATGTGGGGCTGCAGCGAGTCGACGTCCTTGCTGAACATCGACTTGCGGATCTTGGGGATCAGGCCCTCGTAGGTGACGTTGATCTTGTCGACCTTCACCTTGCGCGGCTCCGCGTACAGGAAGTCCTCGCGCTCGGCCGCGGTGTAGGCCGAGACCACCTTCTCCGGCGGCAGCACCGCCTTGAACGCTGCCACCATCCAGCCGTCGGCCGTGTAGCCCGGCACCAGGATCGCTCCGTCGACCAGCGACTTCGACTCGTCGACGATCGCGCTCAGGTCGAGGTCGGAGACGCTGCCGCGGCCCTCGCACTCGGGGCACATGCCGCCGAGGTAGATGGCGTTCTTGACCACCTTCTTCTCGACCTTGCCGCCGGCCTTCTCGGTCTGCATCACGCCGCCCGCCCGACGGGTCGGCACGTTGAACGCGAACGCCGTCGGCGGACCGATGAACGGGTCGCCGATCCGGCTGAACAGCACGCGCAGCATCGCGTTGGCGTCCGTGGCGGTGCCGACCGTCGAGCGCACGTTGGCGCCCATCCGCTCCTGGTCGACGAGGATCGCGGTCGTGATCCCCTCGAGGTTGTCGACCTCGGGGCGGGCCAGTGAGGGCATGAAGCCCTGCACGAAGGTGGAGTAGGTCTCGTTGATCATCCGCTGCGACTCGGCGGCGATCGTGCCGAACACCAGCGAGCTCTTGCCCGATCCGGACACGCCGGTGAACACGCTCAGGCGGCGCTTCGGGATGTCGACGTCGACGCCCTGGAGGTTGTTGACGTGGGCGCCCTGCACCCGGATGTAGTCGTGGCTGTCGGCGGGGTGGGACCCGGCAGTCTTCGGCATGCGCCCATCATGTCCGACGACGCCGACACGGTCTCGGCGATTTGCGGGACCCGGGGCCGCCGGCGTCGTTGAGGTGTACGAGAATCGTCCGTCCTGGTGGGGGATCCGGGACGACCAGGGGCGACACAGGGGCGACATGGGGGAAGCCGTGCTGGAGGGAGCCGTGACCGACGAGGTCACCACGCCGTCGGCGGACACGTCGACGACGTACGAGGAGTTCGGCGTCGCCTGGATCCGCAGGGTGCTCCACAAGGAGCGCATCCTGCGCACCATCGACGAGGTGCTGGGCGACCAGATCGCGCTCGGTCCGATCGGCGCGGGCCCGGGCCGGGCGTTCGCGAGCGTCAGCTTCGTCGGGACCTACCAGCCCACCACGGGCGAGCTGGTGCCCGGCGAGCTGCTGACCTACGCGATCGACCTGCCGATCAGCGTGGTCTTCGAGCTCGGCCTGCCGATGGACCGGCTGACGTTCAACGCGGAGGTCGTCGTACCGCTGGTGCTGGTGGTCCACACCGAGGCACCGCTCAAGCTGAGGCTGGAGCTGAGGACCCCGACCGAGGACCAGATCGGGCTCGTGCTCAAGACCGACACCCGGCGCGGGGCGATGCTGCGCAAGGTCGCGGGCCTGGACGCCGAGCTGCGGCGCTTCCTGCTCAAGGTGCTGGACACCGAGCTGGCGAAGGCCTACGTGCGCAAGGCGACGCACCTCGACATGGAGGAGCTGATCGAGGAGGCCTGGCCGGCCTTCACCGAGCAGTTCCTGCCGCGGGGACCCGAGGACCGACGGGGCTGACCGGAGCGCGGTGGGCCGAGGCGGTACGCCGGGCCGCCCGCGCGGGTGCGACCACCGCGTCGTGGAGCGCGCCGAACGCCATCGCGGCGAGCGGGATCCACAACGGGATCAGCATGAAGGCGAAGATCGGGACCAGGGTCATCACGTCGTGCATCGCGGGCTCCTCGGGTGGGGTTCTCGACCTCACCGAGTCTGCGGCGGGCGCCGGACCCCTCGCTCGTGCCCGGCGACAGAGAGCCGCGGCGGATTTGTGCCCGCGTCACAGTCGCCTGCCGGCCCCATCGGTCAACGCGCGTGTCACGATGTCCGGGTGACGCAGGCGCGACGGTACGGCGGCCGCGCGGCCGGGGAGCGGGTCGCCGAGCGTCGCGCGCGCCTGCTGGAGGCGGGCCTGGAGCTGATGGGCACGCGCGGGGTCGCCGGCGCGACGGTGCGCGGGGTGGCCGAGGAGTCCGGGCTGGCGGCGCGGTACTTCTACGAGAGCTTCGCCAGCATCGAGTCACTCCAGCTCGCCGTGTTCGAGCAGATCGCCGGCGAGGCCGCGGCGCGCTCCCTGGGCGCGCTCGCCGCTGCTCCCGAGGACGCCGCCGCACGGACCAGGGCGGTGCTGGCCGAGATGGTCGACCTGTTCCTCGAGGACCCGCGCAAGGGGCGGATCGCGCTGCTGGAGTCGATCACCTCGCCCGTGCTCGGCCCCCGGGTGCTCGAGGAGTCACGCCGCTTCGTCGGGATGCTGGCCGCGACCGCCTCCTCCGGCGACCCCGCTGAGCCCTCGGAGGGGCTGCCGGTGGAGGTGCGGTTGCGGGCTCAGTTCCTCATCGGCGGCGTCGCCCACACGCTCGGCGCCGCGCTGCAGGGCGACATCGAGGTCGAGCGGGGCCGGCTGGTCGACGTGCTGGTGGAGCTGTTCCTCGGCGCCGCGGCCCTCAGGCCGTGACGGGGGCGTCCGCGAGCAGCTCGCGGACCCGCGGCACGACCCGGGTGCCGTAGAGCTCGATGCTGCGCATCAGCTGGGCGTGCGGCATCGCACCGTTGCTGTACTTCAGGTCGAAGCGCTGGATCCCGAGCGCGCGGACGGCGTCCGCGATCCTGCGGGCGACCGTCTCCGGCGAGCCCACGAAGAGCGCGCCGTGGTCGACCTCGGCGTCGTACTGCGCGCGGGTGGGAGGTCCCCAGCCGCGCTCGGCGCCGATCCGGGTGCGGCTCTCGGTGAAGTGCGGGTACAGCGCCTCGCGCGCCTCGTCGTCGGTGTCCGCGACGAAGCCGGGGGAGTGCACGGCGATCGGCAGAGCGGGCCGCTCGAGCTCGGTGAGGGCGCGACGGTACAGGTCGGTGAACGGCGCGAACCGGGCGGGCTCGCCGCCGATGATCGCGATCGTCAGCGGGAAGCCGTACCGGGCAGCGCGCACGACGGACTCGGGCGAGCCGCCGACGCCGATCCAGGTGGGGATGGAGCCGCGCTCGGTGTTCGGGAAGACCCGCGCGCCGCGCAGGGCCGGGCGGTGGGTGCCGCGGTCCCAGGTGACCGCCTGCTCGCCCTGGAGGGCGGCCCAGAGGTCGACCTTCTCGCTGAAGAGCTGGTCGTAGTCGGCCAGGTCGTAGCCGAAGAGCGGGAACGACTCGGTGAACGAGCCGCGGCCCAGGGTGATCTCGGCGCGGCCGTTCGACAGCGCGTCGAGGGTTGCGAACCGCTCGTAGAGCCGCACCGGGTCGTCGGAACTGAGCACCGTGACCGCCGTGCCGAGCGTGATCCGCTCGGTGCGTGCCGCGATCGCCGCCAGCACCATCTCGGGACTGGTGACCGCGAAGTCAGCGCGGTGGTGCTCGCCGATGTTGAACACGTCGACGCCCACCTGCTCGGCCAGCACCCCCTGCTCCACGATGTTGCGGAGCACCTGCGGGTGTCCCAGGGGCTCGCCGGTGGCGGGGTCGAGCGTGACGTCGCCGAAGGTGTCGAGCCCGAACGACAGCTCGCTCACTGCTCGGCCTTCGCGGCGTCGACGTCGAAGTCGCGGACCGCGGCGATGACCTGCGCCAGCGCGGGCGCGGGCAGCGCACCGGCCTGCGAGAACACCAACGTGCCCTTCTTGAACGCCATCAGCGTGGGGATCGAGGTGACCCGCGCGGCCGAGGCGAGCTGCTGCTCCTCCTCGGTGTTCACCGAGCCGAACACCAGGTCGCCGTGCTCCTCGGCGGCCGCCTCGTAGATCGGTGCGAAGTTGCGGCACGGGCCGCACCACGACGCCCAGAAGTCGACGAAGACGATCTCGTTGTCGAGAACCGTCTGCTCGAAGTTGCCGGCGGTGAGGTCGATGGTGGACATGTCACTCCTCAACGTTCCTCGGTCTGAAATGTTCCCCGGTCGCGGTCCACGCGGCCGGTGACGCCGGGGACGGCGCCGTGCTCGTCGTACTGCCACACGGCCCAGTCCCGCGCCGGCGGCCGGTCGCCGAGGCGGCGTGCCCACTGCGGGTGGTCGTCGAGGTCCTCGGCGAGCGCGTAGCGCGCCTCGAGGTCCGGGTAGAGGTAGACCAGGGTGGTCGTGCCGAGGCGCTCGTCGACCGTCGTCAGGAAGGCGCGGACCTCGGCGAGGAGGGTGCCGCGGGGCGGTGGGTCCGGGCAGCTGCCCACCAGCTCGAGGTCGAGGGCCGGCGGTGGCTGCAGCGGCGGGTCGGCGCCGAGCACGTCGAGGAAGTGCTCGGCCTGGGCCTCGCCGTCGCTGCACAGCTGGAAGTAGTGGTAGCCGGCCACCGCCACGCCGGCGCGTACGGCGGCGGCCCGGTGGGCCGCGAACCGGGGGTCGGTGAACCCGGTGCCCTCGCTCGCCTTGAGGTAGGCGAACCGGATCCCGGCCCGCGCCACCCGCTCCCAGTCGATCGGGCCCTGGTGGTGGGAGGCGTCGATGCCCTCGGCGAGCGGCGGCGCGGCGGTGGCTGTCGACGGGGGCGTCGGGGTGGGTGTCGGCGGGGGCGTCGCGGTCGTCGGGGCCGACGTCGCGGGGGCGGTCTCGGGCCCGGCGGCCGGCGTACCGCCGCACCCGGCGAGCGCCAGCACCGCCGCGACCGCGGCGACCCGGCCGCGGGACCTCGGGCTCCTCACGCGTCCCAGCCAACCACGCGCCGTGGCGACGTATCGTCGACCCATGAGGAAGCTGCTGCCGACCTTCGTCATCGCGGTCCTCGCCGCCGTCCTCGCGGTGCCCGCCCCGGCGCGGGCCGCGGTGAAGGTGATCGACGACGGCCCCGACCCGTCGCTGCCCGCCCAGATGGACATCCTGCGCGTGAAGATCGACAACCGCACCGATCGCGTGGTGCTGAGGCTGACCTTCCGCGACCTCACCGAGACCCGCCGTGGGCAGACGAAGGTCTTCATCGGCACCGACCCGGCCACCGAGGCCGGCTTCATCGCCTACACCAGCCACCGTCCCGGCGCCGCCCCGCTCACGCAGCTGTGGGAGCCGACCGACCAGGAGTTCGGTGGCACGCCGGTCGAGTGCTCCGGGATCCGCGCGAAGTGGCGCTTCAACGTCGACCGGGTGCGCATCGTCGTGCCCCAGGCGTGCCTGGCGAGCTCCGCGCCGCGCTACCGGTTCAAGGCGGTCGCCGGCTTCTACACGATGAAGGGCGACTGGACCGCCTTCCGCGGCGTCAGGCGCGGCTGACCTCTCCGCCGCCCCACCTGGCCTGCTGCCCGGCTAGCCTCCTCCCATGGAGACCGCGCGGACCACCCACGTCCTGGTGGACGGGGAGAACATCGACGCCACCCTCGGTACGTCGATCCTCGGCCGGCGGCCCCGGCCCGAGGAGCGGCCGCGGTGGGAGCGGCTGCTGCAGTTCGTGGAGCGGCAGTGGGGGCAGCCGACGAACGGGCTGTTCTTCCTGGCCGCCAACAGCGAGCTGCCGATGTCGTTCGTGCAGGCGCTGCTGGCGATCGGCTACCGGCCGATCCCGCTGTCGGGCGGCGCGAACCAGAAGGTCGTCGACATCGCCATCCAGCGCACGCTGGAGGAGCTCAAGAGCCGTGACGCCGACGTCGTCCTGGTCAGCAACGACGGCGACTTCGTCGAGCAGGTCGAGAACGTGCTCGACGGGCGCCGGGTCGGGCTGGTCGGGTTCACCGAGTTCCGCAACAGCGCCTTCGCGCAGCTCACCTCGCGCGGCCTCGACTTCTTCGACCTGGAGTACGACGTCAACGCGTTCAACGAGCGCCTGCCGCGCGTGCGGATCATCCCGATCGACGAGTTCGACCCGACCCAGTTCATCTGAGGGGCAGGTCCAGCCACCGGCAGGGCATGCTGTCGGGATGAGGCTCCTGGTTCTCGGCGGCACCCAGTTCCTGTCCCGCGCGGTCGCGTCCGAGGCGGTGCGCCGCGGGCACGACGTCGTGTGCGCCAACCGGGGGCAGTCCGGCACCGTGCCATCGGGCGTGAGCGCCGTGCGGTGGGACCGGGACGACCCGGCGCCCGACCAGCTCACGGACGGTGATCCGTACGACGCCGTGGTCGACGTGGCGCGCACGCCGTCCCACGTGCGACGGGCCCTGGCCGCCCTGCCCGACGCGCACTGGGTGTTCGTGTCCACCATCTCGGTCTACGCCGACGACGCGGACCCCGCGGGGCCCGGGCAGGGGCGGCTCAGGGACGCGATCGCCGAGGACCGGGACCCGATGGCCAGCGTCGAGGACTACGGCGGGATGAAGGTCGCCTGCGAGCAGCTCGTCCTGGCGACCGACCCGAAGGCCGCCGTCGTCCGGCCCGGCCTGATCGTGGGGCCGGGCGACCCCAGCGGGCGGTTCGCGTACTGGGCCCGCCGGTCCGCCTCGACCGGCGAGGTGCTCGCCCCCGGCGACCCGCGGGACCTCGTGCAGGTGATCGACGTCCGCGACCTCGCCGCCTGGGTCGTCACCCTCGCCGAGGACCGCGCCGGCGGGACGTACGACGCCGTCGGCCCCGCGCAGCCGATCGCCGACCTCCTCGGGGAGGCCCTGCCCGACGCCGACCTGGTCTGGGTCGACCAGGCGTTCCTCGAGGCAGAGGGCGTCGAGCCGTGGTCGGGACCCGACAGCATCCCGCTCTGGCTCCCGCGGCCGGCGTATGACGGCATGCTGGCCCACGACGCCACCCCCGCCCTGGCGGCCGGCCTGCAGCCGCGTCCGGTCGGCGCCACGACCCGCGAGACCCGGGCCTGGCTGGACGCCGACCCTGCGGCGCGGATCACGGGGATCACGACCGAGCAGGAGGCCGACCTCCTGGCCCGGTGGCGGGCTCGCTAACGTCGCGCCGGTGCTGAGAGTCGCCACCGCCAACATCAACGGCATCCGTGCCGCCCACCGTCGCGGCTTCGGCGACTGGCTCGCGATGCGCGGCTGCGACGTCGTCACCCTGCAGGAGGTGCGCTGCCCGGTCGACGCGCTGCCGGAGAAGGCGTTCGGCGACTACGCGGTGGCGTACGACGCCGGCGAGCTCGCCGGGCGCAACGGGGTCGCGGTGCTGACCCGCGAGCCCGCCGCCGCGGTGCGGACCTGGTCGGTCCCCGACCCCGACCGTCCCCTCCCGCGGGCGCTGCGCACGCACGCCAACGAGGGCCGGTACGTCGAGGTCGACCTGGCCGACGTACCGCTGACCGTGGCCAGCCTCTACCTGCCCAAGGGCGGTCTCCCGGCGCACCTGCAGGACCCCCGGCGGATGCGGGAGGCGCCGGACGGCGGGGCGAAGTACGACCGCAAGATGGCGTTCATGGCCGGCTTCGCCCGCCACCTCGCCTCCTCCCGCAAGGCCGCAGCCGCCCAGGGGCGGGAGTTCCTGCTCACCGGCGACCTCAACATCGCGCGCGCCAGGGCCGACGTCGCGAACTGGCGGCGCAGCAACCAGACCGAGGGATTCCTGCCCGAGGAGCGCGCCTGGCTCGACGCGCAGCTCTCGCCCCGCACCCTGGTCGACGTCGTGCGCCGGCTGCACCCGGACGTCGAGGGTCCGTACTCCTGGTGGAGCTGGCTCGGCCAGGCCTATGCCAAGGACGCCGGCTGGCGCATCGACTACCACCTCGCGACGCCGGCGCTGGCTCGTTGCGCCGTGTCCGCGGTCGTGGACCGCGAGCACGCCGGCGTTCGGCTCAGCGACCACGCGCCCGTGGTCGTCGACTACGAGCTCGGCTGAGGGCCGCCGGTCAGCTCCAGGCCCGGACCCAGTCGACGTCCATGCTCGCCGTCTTCGGCGACGTGGACGTACGGGCGGCCGAGCCGGTGCCCCAGATCTGGGTCAGGACGACGTAGAACGGCTTGTCGAACGGCGCCGGCGGACGGACGTTCGTCGGCGTCCAGGAGTGGGACCAGCAGAGCTGGTCGTCGTAGGTGAACCTCATGACCGTCGGTGTCCAGTCGAGAGTGTAGGTGTGGAAGCCGGTGCTGGCGGCCGGGCCGGGACAGGTGCGGCCGGTGCTCCTCGACCTGTCCTCGCCGAAGTAGTGGAGCGACGGGTACACGTGGCTCGGGTCGTTGCCCATCCACTCGGCGATGTCGACCTCACCGGAGAGCGGCCACCGGCCGTAGGTCTGCACCTGGGGGTAGAGCCAGAACGCCGCGTGACCTCCGGTGGCGGCCGAGAAGCGCACGCGTGCCGAGAAGCGTCCGTAGGCCTGGGTGAACCGGGAGATGGTCGCGACCGTCGACACCTCCGAGCTCGTCGGGAACGGCGCATAGGGGCTCTGGCACACGAACACCTGGTCGAGGATGGTCGCGGTCAGCCGCAGTGTGCCGCCGCCGACGCTGATGGTCCGCCTGTTGTCGCGGTAGCAGCCGCCCTGGCCGGTGAACACCCCGGTGAGCGCGGTGTCCTGCGCCATCCAGCGGGTCCGGTCCAGGGCGGTGCCGTCGAACTCGTCGTGGAAGCTGCAGGAGAAGTACGACCCGTCGGGACGCTGCGGTCGGGTGCCGCAGGCGTCGACCGGGTCGACCAGCCGGCTCACGGCGCTCGCCTCGCCCGTGCCCTGAGCCCGGGCCGGGGCGGCAGGTGCTGCGGGTGCCAGCTGCAGGCTCGCTGCGAGTGCTGCCAGTGCCACCACGGCGCCGATCCGGCGCGCGCCGACGTACTTCCCCATGCTGCTCATGACCCTCTCCTCGGGAGCTGTGAAGGTGAGGGGGGTCGGGCACCGAGAGTGATCTCAGGCTAGGGGCGAGCGGATCGGCCGATCCGGGCCGACCGTTCATTTCCCAAGGATTGGGGAATCCGCGGGCCCGGACCCGCGGGAGCCGGGGTCAGGTCACTGCCAGACGCGGACCCAGTCGACGTCGAGGGTCGAGGTCGTCGGCGACGACAGCCTGCGCGCGGCCCAACCGGATCCCCAGATCTGCGCGAGCACCAGGTTGAACGGCCTGTCGAAGGGCGCCGGTGCGCGGACGTTGGTCGGCGTCCAGCTGTGGGACCAGCAGAACCGGTCGTCGTAGAAGAAGCTCATCACGCTCGGCGTCCACTCGACGGTGTAGGTGTGGAAGCCGGTGGTCGCACCGGGCTCGGGGCAGTCGCGTCCGGTGCTCTCCTGCCTGCCCTCGCCGACGTAGTGGACCGACGGGTAGACGTGGGTCGGGTCGTTGCCGAACCACTCGGCCACGTCGATCTCCCCCGAGAGCGGCCACTTGCCGTAGGCGTGCTCCTCGGGGGAGAGCCAGAACGCCGCGTGGCCGCCGGTGGCGGCCGAGAACCGCATCCGGGCGGAGAACCGGCCGTAGGTCTGCGTGAACCGCGACGCGGTCGTGACGGTCGCGACCTCGGAGCGGGTGGGGAACGATGCGAGGGAGCTGTGGCACAGGAACATCCGTGGGTGGATGGTCGCGGTCAGGTGCAGCGCCCCGTCCTCGACGCGGATGGTCCGCGGGTTGTCGCGGTAGCACCCGCCCTGCCCGGTGAACACGCCGGTCTGCGAGGTGTCCTGCGCCGTCCAGTGGGTCCGGTCCAGGGTGGTGCCGTCGAAGTCGTCGTGGAAGCTGCAGGAGAGGTACGAGCCGTCGGCGCGTTGCGGGCGTGGCCCGCAGGCGTCGGCGGGCGCCGACGGCGTCGGGAGGGAGGCGCGGCGGACGCGTCGGGTCTGGCTCGCCCGGCCCGACGCGACGGCGCGGAACACGCGCGAGCGACGAGGTGCGGGCAGGGTGATCGAGAACCGTCCGGAGGCCGAGGACCGACCGGCCGCGACGGTCGTCCACCGCCCGGTGGCGCGGACCTGGAGGCGTACGGCGGTGCGGGGCCGCGCCCGTCCGCGGAAGGTCACGGAGGTGCCGTCGTGCGAGGGACGCTTCAGCACGGGGCCGGCGCCCGAGCTGCTCTCGGCCGATGCCGCGCCGGGCACGCCGGCAACAGGGGTCGCCGGCAGCGCCAGCAGGCCCACGGCGAGTGCTGCGACGACGGTGACGACGGCGGTGTGGCCCCGGCGGAACCGAAGGCGGTGCCGCCCGGTCGGGGGTGCTTCCACGCTCTGCATGTCGCTGCTCCTCGTTCGGCGTGCGCCGGCGTCTCGACCGGGTCCGTTGGCCACGGCTCGCCACGCAGGAGCATCGAGCACGAGACCGCGGTGGTCTCGGCAGGAGGCGGTTCCGGACAGCAGGGAGCAGTGCTGGCCTCGGTCGACGTCGGACGGGTCCGCCGGCGGGGCCGAGGTCGGCGCCAGACTAGTGCGACGAGGCGAGAACTGGTACCCGTTCTACTTTTCGAGAGCCGTGGGCGGTCCGAGCGCGGATCCGTCAGGCGTCGATCCGCCGCTCCCCGCCCACGGGCACGACCGCGACGGCGAGCAACGGCAGCGCGGCCGCCAGGGCGTAGGCAGCGCCGTAGCCCCACGCCGTGATGGTCAGTCCCGCGACGGGCGGTACGGCGACGGCGGCGAGGTGCTGGGCGGTGTTCTGCAGGCCCAGGGCCCGGCCCGACCAGAACGGGCCGGCGCGCTCGGCGACGGCGGTGAAGGCGAGGCCGTTGTCGGCGACGGTGACGGCGGAGGCGACGACCAGCAGCACGACCGCGAGCCCCGTGACGACCCCCGACCGGTCCGTGCCCGTGGCGGCCAGGCCGAGCAGGGCCATGGTGGCCGCGGCGAGGAGGGCGACCGCGCGCATCGGGCGCATCCGGCTGCCGACCAGGTCGGAGGCCCAGCCCGCACCGATCCGGGCGGCCGCGCCGGCGACCTGGGTGCCGGCGACGACCAGGCCGGCGATGCCCGGTGACCAGCCGAGGTCGTCGACCAGCCAGGTCAGGCCGAAGGTCCAGACCAGGAACTGGGGGACCACGAGCAGCACCGAGGCGGCGTGGATCCGGGTGAGGTAGTGGTCCGCGCGGTAGGGATTGAGGGCTGCGACCGCCGCGGCGACGGGAGGCCGCGGCGGGTCGAGGACGACGACGGCGACGAGGGCTGCGACCAGGACGGCTGCCGCCGTCGGCACCCACAGGGCGGGCCCGATGCCGTGGTGGTGGGCGATCACGGCGACCGTGCCGGCGGCGATGCCGACGCCGAGGGGCTGCCCCGTCTGTCGGATCCCCATCGCGATCCCGCGTCGCTCGGGCGGGAACCAGCCGACCACGACCCGGCCCGAGGCGGAGTTGGTCGCCGCCGCCCCGATGCCGGCGAAGCCCAGCGCCACGGCCATCGGCCACGGCGAGGCGAGCGCGGCCGCCGAGGCGCCGCCGAGGGCGGTCACGACCAGCCCGGCCAGCAGCGCGAACCGCTCCCCGCGCCGGTCGACCACGAGGCCCCAGAGCACGAGGGTGACCATCATGCCGGTCATCGACGCCGACGCGACCAGGCCTGCCTCGGCCAGGCTCATCCCGTAGCCGCCCTCGGCGACCGGCCGGTGCAGCTCGGGGATCAGGAAGCTCGGTGCGGTGACCATCGCCGCCGTCGCGGCCTGGGCACCGGTGCCGGCCGCCAGCATCGCCCAGCGTCGGGCGGCGGAGACCGTCCGTACCCCCGTCGCGGTCGGGACGGCGGTCGAGGTCACCGCTCCAGTGAACCATCATTGTCCACGAGGTGAGACGTAAATCTCGCTATTCGAGACTACATGGAACAAGCGGGAACCGGGTCCTACCAAATTGTGGGGACATCGTCCGACAACACTCCCGCTGCGTCCCCGCTGTCCCCGACGCTGGTCATCCGGCGCGTCTGGGGGGCGCGCCGGACCACAGGGGAGGGACCACGCATGAACCAGTTGAGCCCGCACGTCCTCGACGACCTCAGCGACCTCGTGGGCGCCGCGCTCGAGTGCCCGGTGCGGCTGATGGCGCAGCCCGGCGTACCCGGCGAGACCCAGTTCCACGTGTACGACGACCAGGCGCACCGCGTCGCGGTGGTCCGCTGGGCCGACGACCCGGCCGGGGCGCAGCGGATCCTCGACGGTGCGACCGCGCTCGCGACGCTCGAGGCGCACCACCACGGCAGCCGGCTGGTCGCACCGCGGCTGCTGGCGCTGACCACGTGGGCCGGGCGGCCGCTCCTGGTGCAGGAGTGGGGCGCCACGCCGTACCCGGGCCGGGTGCCCACCCGCCCTGCCCGGTACGACGCCGAGCGGGTCGTCGTCGAGCTCGCCACCATCGCGGACCTCGACCACTCCTACGCCGGTGACCTGCGTGCCCGGCTGCAGGGGCTGCCCGCCTCGGCCTTCGGTGACCAGCTGCTCGCCGCGCTCGACGAGCTCGGCAAGCGTCACGACCTCGACGCGCTGCCCCGCGGGGCCTGGCACGGCAGCTGGTCGCGCCGTACGGTTGCGGCCGGAGCCCACGGGAGCGTGCTGGTGCGGGAGTGGGACCGCTACGGCCTGAACCGCCCGATCGGCTTCGACACCCTGCACTTCCGGCTCGACGAGCTGCGCGGCGAGCTGCGCTGGTACGGCGCCGGCACGGCGCTCGTCGAGGAGGCGCCCCGCATCCTGGCCCGCTGGCACGGCCGGGTGGTCGTCGAGGCCCGGTGCGTCGCCCGGCTGCTCCTGCTCGAGCTGGCTGCCCGGGAGCTCGCCGAGGTGGGCCCGGGCCGCGCCCCCGTCGCCTGGGTCGCCGACTGGATCGCGCCGACACTGTTCAGCGCCTGAGATCCCTCGATCGACCCTGGGCGGGGAATGAACGCGCCCCGTTCCGGGAACCGTTCCCGGTGTGGAGGTCGACGCATCGCTGACCCGCACCCTCGAGCTCCTCGCCGAGGGTGTGATCGAGTTCGCCGGCTTCCGCGTGGCTGCCGTCAGCGTGCTCGATGCCGGCCTGCTGCACACGGTTGCCGTCGTCGGCGACGACGCCGCTGCCGCCCAGCTGGTCGACCAGCGCACCCCGGTCGAGCTCCTCGAGCGGGAGCTCGCGGCTGCTGACACCTGGGGTGCACTGCGCTTCGTCCCTGCCGAGCGCGCCGGGGGTCACCTCGACGAGCACGTGTGGGTCCCCGACGTCGTCCCGCTGCAGGAGCCGGACGCCTGGAGATCCCGGGACCTGCTCTGCGGGCTGCTCCACGACCCCGCGGGGCAGCTGCGGGGCGTGCTGTGGGTCGACCTGCCCGCCGACGGCCGCCGGCCCGGCGCCGCCCAGCGGTCGACGCTGCAGATGTACGTCCGGCTCGCCGAGCGCGCGCTCGTCACCGCGCTCGAGCGCGACGACCTCGAGCTGCGGGTCGAGCACGAGCACGCGGTCGCCGAGTACCGCCGCAGCATCATCGACGTGCTGTCCCACGAGCTGCGCGGGACGGCTGCCGCCATCGCCCACACCGTCGACTCGCTGCGCCACGAGCCGGGACTCGGCGACGTGGTGACGGCCGGTCTCGAGGTGGTGCACGGTGGCACGGAGCGGCTGCGGTCGGTCGTCGACGACATGGCGGCGCTCGCCAAGCTGGGCCGGACCGACGTACCGCTGCGGGTGCTCACCACCGACCTCGGTCACCTCGCGCGGGAGGCGGTCGCGCTGCACGGCGCGGAGGCGCGCCGCCGGGGCGTGACCCTCGACCTGGAGGTGCTGGCGGGCAGCACGCTGCGGGGCGACCCCGAGGACCTCGACCGGATGGTCACCAACCTGGTGTCCAACGCCGTCAAGTACTCCGAGCCCGGCGGTCGGGTCCTGGTCCGCGTCGCGCCGGGGCCGTCGTGGGTGGTGCTGACGGTCAGCGACGTCGGGATCGGGATCGACACGGCCGACCGGGACCGGGTGTTCGAGGAGTTCTTCCGCTCCCGCCATCGAGCCGTACGACGCCGCCCCGGGGCAGGCCTCGGCCTGGCGATCGTGCGCCGGGTCGTGACCCTGCACGGTGGCGTCGTCCGGGTGGACTCGGCGCTCGGTGCGGGCGCGACGTTCACGGTCGAGCTGCCCCGCGCGGGCGTCGTACCGGAGGTCGGCTGATGGTGCGCAGCCCGTTCCGGATCGTGATCGTCGAGGACCACGCGCTCTTCGCTCAGTCGCTGGACTTCGCGCTCACCCGCGAGGGCCACGACGTCCGGGTCCTCACGCCCGACGACTTCGCCACCTCGGGCGCGCTCCTGGCCCGGGTCCGCGAGCTGCGGCCACGGGTCGTGCTGCTCGACCTCGAGCTCGGGCCGCTCGGCGACGGCCGCCTGTTCATCGCCCCGCTCGCCCGGGCCGGCGTCCAGGTGATCGTCCTGACCGCGACGACGGACCGGGTGCGGTGGGGGGAGTGCCTGGCGGTCGGCGCGCGGCGGGTGCTGTCGAAGGCCGGGACCCTGGACGGCGTGCTCGCCGCGATCACCGCCCTGGCCCAGGGCGGCCCGCTCATGGACGAGACCGAGCGCGCCGAGCTGATCGCCCTCGCCCGCGCCAACGGCGAGGAGCACCGGGCGATCAGGACCCGGTTCGAACGGCTCACCCCCCGCGAGGCCGTCGTGCTCGGTCACCTGATGCGCGGCGAGACCGTCCACGACGTGGCGGCCACCTTCGTCGTGTCCGAGAGCACCGTGCGGACCCAGGTGAAGCGGATCCTGGGCAAGCTGGAGGTCTCCTCCCAGCTCGCCGCCGTCGGGCTGGCGAACCGGATCGGGTGGCATCCGCCGGCTGCATGAATCGCCTCTGAAGAGGTGATTCATGCAGGGCCTCACTCCCCGCTCGGTACGATCGCCGAGATCACCGTCCCGTCGGCGCGCTGGATCCCGGCGGGGTAGGGCGGCTCGCCGTCGAGCACCGGGCCCTGGTGCTCGAGCGGGACGACGACCGGATCGCCCGGAGCGACCTTGACCAAGGCGTCGCGCACCGTGAACGTGACCGGTTCGGTGCCGTGCTCGACGCACAGCTCGAGCTCGGCCGGCCGGACCGTCACCCGCACCCGGGTGCCGTGCAGTGTCACCCGGTAGACCAGCGACGACCACGATGCCGGCAACCGCGGGTCCAGCTGCCACTGCCGGTCGCCGGCCCCGGAGCCGCGGTCGCGGAAGCCGCCGAAGCCGCCGACCAGCGCGCTCCACACACCGCCGGTCGAGGCGACGTGGACGCCGTCGGCGGTGTTGTTGTGCCGGTCGGCGAGGTCGACGAAGAGCGCGGAGTGGAAGTAGCGCAGCGCGAGCGAGGAGTAGCCCACCTCGGCGGCGACGATCGACTGCACCACCGCGGACAGGGTGGAGTCACCGGTCGTGATCGGGTCGTAGTACTCGAAGTCGGCCCGCTTCTGCTCGGCCGTGAAGTCCTCGCCCTGCAGGTAGAGGGCGAGCACGACGTCGGCCTGCTTGAGGACCTGGAACCGGTAGATCACCAGCGGGTGGTAGTGCAGCAGCAGCGGCCGCTTGTCGAGCGGGGTGTTCTCCAGGTCCCACATCTCGCGCTCGAGGAAGTGCGCGTCCTGCGGGTGGATGCCGAGGAAGGAGTCGAACGGGATCGACATCCCGTCGGCGCACTCAGCCCACTCGTCGGCCTCGTCGGGGCTCAGCCCGGTACGACGCACCAGGTCCTGGTACGCGTCCGGGTCGTCACGCTGCAGCTCCCACACCGCGCGGGCGGCGCGACGCAGGTTGAAGCGCGCGAGCACGTTCGTGTAGAGGTTGTCGTTGACCACGGTCGTGTACTCGTCCGGCCCGGTCACGCCGTGGATGTGGAAGGTCCGCCGGGTCTCGTCGCGCCAGAAGCCGAGGTCGGCCCACATCCGCGCGGTCTCGACGAAGATGTCGACCGCCTCGCGGGCCAGGAACTCCTCGTCGCCGGTGGCGCCGACGTACTGGCTCAGGGCGTAGGCGATGTCCGCGTCGATGTGGTACTGCGCGGTGCCGGCGGCGTAGTACGCCGAGGCCTCCTGGCCGCTGATCGTGCGCCACGGGAAGAGCGCGCCCTTCTGCGACAGCTCGCGGGCGCGGGAACGGGCGCTGTCGAGGAGGTTGTAGCGGAACCGCAGGGCGTTGCGCGCCGCCCACGGCATCGTGTACGTGAGGAACGGCATCACGTAGATCTCGGTGTCCCAGAAGTAGTGGCCGCCGTACCCGGACCCGCTCACGCCCTTGGCCGCGATGCCCTGGCCCTCCGCGCGCGCCGAGGCCTGCAGGACGGAGAAGAGGTTCCACCGGATCGCCTGCTGCAGCTCCGGGTGGCCGGGCACCTCGACGTCCGCACGCGCCCAGAAGCCCTCGAGCCAGGCCTCCTGCACCTCGTACTGGTGGGCGACGCCCTCCTCGCGGGTGCGGGCCAGGGTGCGCTCGCAGCGGTCGATCAGCTCGCGCGGCGGCACCGTGGCCGCGGTGTGGAAGGACACCAGCTTGGTCAGCCTCACCGGCACACCCGGCTCGGCCGCGACGCGGTAGATCGCCTTGGCGAGGTCGTCCTCGGCGTGCACCTCCATCGAGTACGGCGACGCCGTCTCCAGCACGTGGTCCGCGACGACCCCGAGCGTCATCCCGCTCTGCGCCGCCCGGTAGCCGAGCTTCAGCCGACCCGTCTCGGCGTCGGCCTCGTGGATGCGGGGCAGCAGCACGCGGCGGTCGAACTCCTCGGCCCGCCGCGGGTCCGCCGTGCCGCCGCCGCTCTGGTCGAGCGGGGCGACCTCGCGCTGCTCGTCTTGCCGGTTGACCAGCTGGGAGGAGATCGCCAGCGAGGCGCGCTGGTCGAGGAGGGTGACCTCGAAGGTCAGCACCGCCAGGTGGCGTTGCTCCAGGGGCACCATCCGGGTGCTGCGGATGCGGACCCGCTTGCCGCCGGGCGTGCGCCAGAGCAGGTCGCGGCTGAGCACGCCGGTGCGGAAGTCCAGCGAGCGCTCGTACTCGAGGAGGTCGGCGACCGAGACCTGCAGCGGCTCGTCGTCGACGTAGAGCCGGATCACCTTCGGGTCCGGCACGTTGACGATCGTCTGCCCGATCCGCGCGAAGCCGTAGGCCTCCTCGGCGTGCGAGATCGGCCAGGTCTCGTGGAAGCCGTTGATGAAGGTGCCGTCCAGGTGCGCGTCGCGGCTCTCGGAGTAGTTGCCGCGCAGGCCGAGGTAGCCGTTGCCGACGGTGAACAGCGACTCGGTCGTGCCGAGGTCGCTGCCGTCGAAGCGGGTCTCGACCAGGCGCCACTCGTCGACGGGGAACCGGCTGCGGTCGAGCGGGTCGTCGGCCGGGGGCGCCTTGTGGGACGGGCCCTCGGGTGCGTTCATGCGTCCTCCTCGGGGACCAGGTCCGCCAGGTCGGGTACGACGAGCTGCGCGCCGGCCGCACGCAGGGCGTCCTCGCCCGCGCCGCGGTCCACGCCGATCACGAGCCCGAAGCCGCCCGCGTGCCCCGCCGCGACCCCGTTGATCGCGTCCTCGAGCACGACCGAACGGGCGTTGGTCGCACCGAGGGTCGCCGCGGCGTGGGCGAAGGTGTCCGGCGCCGGCTTGCCCGGCAGGCCCAGCTCCGCGGCCAGGCCACCGTGCATGATCGTGGCGAAGTAGTCGGTGAGCCCGGCCGCGGCGACCACCGCGGGTGCGTTGCGCGAGGACGACACGACCGCCATCGGCGTACCCGCCTCGTGCAGCGCGACGATCAACGCCACCGAGCCCGGGTAGGCCACGACCCCCTCCGAAGCGAGGATCTGGTTGAACGCCTCGTTCTTCCGGTTGCCCAGCCCGCACACCGTCTCGGCTGTCGGCGGGTCGTCCGGCGAGCCCTCGGGCAGGACGATCCCGCGCGAGGCGAGGAACGAGCGGACCCCGTCGTAGCGGGGCTTGCCGTCGACGTAGGTGAAGTAGTCCTGCTCCGAGTACGGCGGGTACGCGACGCCGTCCGCCGCCGAGCGCGCGGTCAGGAACGACGTGAACATCGCCGACCACGCGTGCATGTGCACCTCGGCGGTCGGGGTCACCACCCCGTCGAGGTCGAAGAGCACCGCATCCCAGGCATCCCAGTCCACCAGTGTCCGAGGCACCTGCACAGGCTAACGGGGGAGAGGTCAGGGAAGAGCCAGGGCGCGATCCGGGTCACACCTGATATGTCAGGCCGTCTCGTCTGGTGGAATACGGCTCATGCGCATCCCCCTCTTCGACTCGCTGCTCCGGCCTGTCCTGGACCCCGTGCTCGGTCCCGCCAAGCAGCGGATCGGCATCTGGCTGCTCAACCGGACCATGCGCAACGGGATCGACCTGCGCAAGCTGCGCTTCCTGCCCGACGCCTTCACGCTGCCGCTGCGCCGCGACGGGCTGGACCCGGTGCCCGAGCTCGCGAAGGTGCAGGCCGACGAGCCGGTCAAGAAGCTCGCCGACCTGTTCGGCAAGGGCGTGTGGCTGGTGAGCGGGTACGACGAGGCGCGCGAGGTGCTCGCCGGTGGTGCGGAGGTCTGGTCCAACGACCTCGGCCAGTTCGTGTCCCAGGAGGGGCGTTCCGACGAGGAGCAGATCGGCGGCCTCGGCATGACCGACCCGCCGCTGCACACCGCCCTGCGGCGCTACCTGACCCCGGAGTTCACGATGCGCCGGCTCGCGCGGCTGCAGCCCGGCATCGAGGCGATCGTGCAGCAGCGGCTGGACGCGATGGCCGAGGCCGGTCGCGACGGGCGTGCGGTCGACATGGTCGAGGAGTTCGCGTTCGCCGTACCGTTCGACGTCATCTGCGACCTGCTCGGCCTCCCCGTCGACGACCGGGCCCGGTTCCTGGAGCTCGGCGTGGCGCGCTTCGACCTCACCGAGGGCGGCGCCGGCGCGTTCGGCGCGGCCGCGCACACCCGCGAGTTCCTCATCAACGCCGTGCGCGAGCAGCGGGCGAACCCGGGCGACGGCCTGATCGGCGCGCTGCTCGAGGAGCACGGCGACGAGCTCGACGACGTCACGCTCGGCGGCATCGCCGACGGCGTCTTCCTCGGCGGCTACGAGACCTCCGCGTCGATGCTCGCGCTGGGTGCCTACCTGATCGCGACCACCCCGAAGGCCGGCGAGATGCTGCGCTCGGAGGACGCCGAGCAGGTCAACCAGGTCGTCGAGGAGCTGCTGCGCCACCTGTGCGTCGTCCAGCTCGCGTTCCTGCGCTTCGCCAAGCAGGACGTCGAGATCGGCGGCGTGCAGATCAAGGAGGGGGACGCGGTGGGCGTCTCCCTGCTCGCGGCCAACCGCGACCCGCGGCTCGCGGCCGGCCTCGACCGGTTCGACCCGACCCGCGAGCCGACCCGGCACCTGGCCTTCGGCTGGGGCATGCACCGCTGCGTCGGTGCCGAGCTCGCGCGGATGGAGCTGCGCACGGCGCTGCGGATGCTGGCCGAGCGGTTCCCGGACCTGGCCATGGCCGCGGACATCTCCGAGCTCGACTTCCGCAAGCTGTCGGCGGTCTACGGCGTCGAGGCGCTCCCGGTGCTGACCGGCGGCGACCGGGTGGCCGAGCCCGCCTGATCGCGGCCGAGCCGTGCGGATTGAGTAACCGATACTCAGGACCGCGGGCGAGGTGCGTCGCTAGCGTCGCCCCCATGAGCGCGTACGACGCCATCGGCGGGGCCGGTGCCGTGAAGGCCGTGGTGGCGGTGTTCTACCAGCGGGTGCTGGACGACCCCGACCTGCGGGACTGGTTCGAGGGGATCGACCTGGGTCGGCTCAAGGCGCACCAGCGGGCCTTCCTCAGCCACGCGCTCGGCGGGCCCGAGCTGTTCGCGGGCCGGCCGCTGGCCCAGGCCCACGCGGGGCTCGAGATCACCGACGACGCGTTCGACGCGGTGGCCGAGCACCTCGTGATGACCCTGCACGACCTGGGGGCCGGGGCCGAGCAGATCGACCAGGTCCGCGCCGCGCTGGAGGCGCGGCGCGAGGTCGTGGTCGACGTCAGCGCCGCACCAGCTCCTGCCGACCACTGATCCCGAGCTTGGTGTAGACCGACTGCAGGTGGTTGTCGACCGTCCGCGACGACAAGAACAGCTGGGCGGCGATCTCCTTGCTCGTCGCCCCGGCCGCGGCGAGGGCCGCGATCTCCTGCTCCCGCGGCGTGAGGGGGCTGGCCGACTCCTCGGTGCGCAGGACGGGCAGGTCCAGGCCGTCGCAGCGCCGGACCAGGTCGGCGGCGCGGGCCCGCGCGGCCGCGGCCGTGCGGGCGCTGCCGAGGGCGCGGGCGGCCCCGGCGGCGGCGACCGCGGCCAGGCGCAGGCCGTCGCGCTGCTCCCACTCCTCGCTGATCGCCAGCAGCCGCTCGTGGTCGCGCGCCGCGGCTGCGGCCGCGTGCTCGGCGAGCAGGGCGATGAAGGTGCTGTCGCACTCCGCGGCGAGCTGCGCGAGGGCATCGACGGCCGCGTCGGCCCGGTCGATCTCGAGGGCCGTCTGCCAGGCCTGCGCCGAGAGGGTGCGGTTGCCCGCCTCGTGCGCGCGGGTCGCCGCGTCCTCGACGTGGCCCAGGGTGGCCGTCGTGCCGGACGCCATGCCCTCGGACCAGCCCCGGGCCAGGGCCAGCCACGAGGCCGGGACCAGCTCGGCGGAGACCTGCGCGAACGTGGCCCGGGCCAGGTCGAGGTCGCCGCTGGCACCCTGGACGGCGGTCAGGCTGAGCCGGGCGAGCACCGCCATCCCCGGCGGACCGATCGACGTGGCACCGCTGATCGTCTCGGCCAGCCAGCGCTCGGCGGAGGCGAGGTGACCGGCGTCCGCCGCGATCCGGCCGAGCAGGAACTCGATCGACCTGCTGAGGATCTCGTCGCCGGTGTCGGCGGCCTCGGTCAGGGCCCGGACGGCGCTGAGCCGCGCCACGCCGTAGCGGCCGGCGAGGTGCTGCACGGTGGCCAGGGCGAGCAGCGTCTCCGCGCGGCACAGGCCCAGCACCTTGCCGTCGGTCTCCTCCGCGAACGCGACCGCGCGCTCCGCTGCGGCGACCGCCTCGGTCTCGCGGCCCAGGCACGCCAGGGGTACGGCGCGCGCCAGTCCGATCCGGATCCGCGCCTGCTCGGAGTCGCCGAACACCGGGGCGATGCCGGTCACCACGGCCTCGGCCTCGGTGGAGCGGCCGGCCGCGACGAGCGCGGCGGCCCGGGTGAGCTCGAGGGCCGGGTGCGGACGGTCGGCGGCCTGCGCGACCCGGTCGAGCACGTCGAGTGCGGCCAGCGGGCCGCGGCCGGTGAGCTGGCCGACCGCGACCAGCCGGGCGATCCGGGCGCTCTTGTCGGGGTGGCGGTCGAGCAGTGCCAGCGCCTCGGCCGCGCGGCCGACGCGCAGCAGCGAGTCGGCCTGGAGGAGCACCAGCTCGGCGTCCCCGGGGGCGGTGCGCAGCCCGGCCTCGGTCAGCCGGATCACCGCGGCGTGGTCGCCCGTGCCGGCGGCGTACTGCGCGGCCGCGGTGATCACGGCGGGGTCCGCGCCGATGCCCGCCTCGACCTGCCACATCGTGACGTGGAGGAGGTCGCTCTCGTCGGCGCGGCTGACCAGGAGCGCGGCCTGCTCGGTGAGGATGTCCTCGATCCGCAGCCGCGACAACGAACCGGCGACCACGGTGCCGTAGACGGGCTGGGCCAACCCGACCGTGCCGTCGCCACCGACCCGGACCAGGCCGGCGTCCTCCAGGCTCGCCAGCGTGGCGCGCACGCCGTCGCCGGGGAGCTGGTCGGGACGGAGGTCGCCGCACACGGCGAGCCGCTCCAGGGCGTCGCGGGCCGCCTCGCCCAGTGGCGAGACCCGGGCGAGCACCAGGTCGCGCAGGGTGGGCGTGCCTGCCGGCCCTCCGGCGAGCTGCCACACGCCCGTCGCGCACGACAGGCTGCCGTCGCCGAGGGCTCCGACGACCAGCTCGCGCAGGTACATCGGGTTGCCGCCGCTGACGGCGTGCAGGGTCGCTGCCGTCCGGTGCGCCACGGCGCCGTCGAGGGCGCCCTCGAGCACCTGCTGGGTGGTGCTGGCGGTCAGCGGCACGAGGTCGATGCGCACGTCGCGGGCCGCGCTCCACGTCATCACCAGCGGCTCGGGCAGCGGGTCGCCGTGCCGCAGCGCGACGACCAGCCGGACCAGGCCGGCCGCCGCCAGCTGGGCGACGAGGAGCACCGACGCCTGGTCGAGCAGGGTCACGTCGTCGACGACCAGCACGACAGGCCGCCCCCCGGCCGCGGCGGCCAGCGCCGCACCGGCCTCGGCGAACAGCCGGGCCGGGTCGAGCGGGGTGCCGTCGTACGGGCTCAGGCCGGGGAGCTGCGCCGACAGCGCCCCCAGCGGTACGACGGCCAGGATCGCGTTCCCGCTCAGCTCGACGACGTGCCGGTCGGCCGCGACCGCACGGGCCGCGACCTCGGCCAGGAGCCGGGACTTGCCCACCCCCGTCGGGCCGTGGACGGTGACGATGCGGGCCGCCGTGTCGAGCGCGCCGAGCGCGGCGTCGAGGTCGCGCTCGCGGCCCAGCAACGGCCACTGCCGCTCCGGGTGCGGCACGACCGTCGTCGACATGGCTGGGAGTCTAGGGCCGCGATCGGCCCGTTCCGCCCGGAATGGTGAGTAATCACCATCCCGGTCTGAGCAATTGTCTTCCACGGTGCTGAGCATCCAGATGAGCAGGCCTTGCCCATCCGCCCGCGGTGCCCGCGGCCCGAGGCTGGAGCCATGTCCCCACGCACCTGCCTGCGCGCGCTCGGCGCGGCCCTCACCACCGCCCTCGCGGTCGCGCTGCTCGCCCTCGTCCCGGCTGCCGCGCACGCCGACCCGGCCGCCGCGCCGACCGCCCCGATCCGCTACCTGAGCACGCCCAACGCCA
The DNA here is from genome assembly GCF_013409625.1 of Nocardioides kongjuensis. NCBI lineage: Bacteria > Bacillati > Actinomycetota > Actinomycetes > Propionibacteriales > Nocardioidaceae > Nocardioides > Nocardioides kongjuensis. The sequence goes on along the minus strand of NZ_JACCBF010000001.1, from coordinate 3,955,587 downwards.
CACCGGTCACGGTCAACCTGTGCAGCGGCGCGAGCGACCCGCAGGGCGACCCGATCTCGCTGGCCGCGATCGGCCCCAACGGCTGGGCCGTCACCTACGACAAGCAGACGTGCCTGACGACGATCACCGCCGTCGGCAACGGGGGCAACGGGGAGCTGACCTACCAGCTCACCGACGGCACCAACGTCAGCGACTGGCTGAGCGTCAAGATCACCTTCGGCCAGCCGGGCAACGCGCCCGTGGTCGCGCAGCCCGACACCCTCGCGGCGGCGAAGGGCCTCAAGAAGGTGGTCAGCGACCTCAAGGCCGACCTGGCCGCCAACGACACCGACCCGGAGGGCTCCGTCGTCTCCGTGACGTCGATCGTCGCCGAGTCCGGTCTGCTGCCCGGCGAGGACCTCACCAACGCCAGCTGGATGACGCCGACGACCTGGGTCTACACGCCCCCGACCAGCTTCGTCGGGACGCGGCGCTTCGTCTACACCGTCTCCGACGGTGCCAACGCCACCCGGCAGGTGCTGACCATCACGATCACCGACCAGGGGCCGCCGAAGGCGCCCGTCGCGAACCCCGACTCCTACGTCGTCGCGAGGAACGGCAGCCTGGTGATGACCAAGGCCACCGGCGTCCTGGTCAACGACACCGACGCCGACTCGGCCTACATCGAGGTCGGCGGGCACGGCCAGCCCAGCCACGGCACGCTCAGCAGCTTCAAGGCGGCCGCGGGCACGTGGACCTACACCCCGCAGCCCGGGTACGTCGGCCCGGACTCCTTCCAGTACCAGGCCCGCGACTCCGAGGGGCTCACGTCGGCGTACGTCACCGTGTCGCTCACCGTGAAGACCATCGCGCCGGTGGCCGCCGACGACGCCGTCCAGGTCGCGAAGGACGGTTCGCTGGTCGTCGCGTTCGCGACGTTGACGGCCAATGACACCGACACCGACTCCGCCTTCGACATCAGCAACGTGGTTCCCGGCACCCACGGCACGGTGCTGGCCGACTGGACCGCGAGGACACTGACCTACACGCCGGCCACCGGCTACACCGGCTCGGACACGTTCGGCTACCGGCTGACCGACGTCGACGCGAACACCAGCAACTGGGCGCTCGTCACGGTCACCGTGGTGCCGCCGCTGGTCAACCAGGCGCCGGTCGCCAAGAACGACGCGTACGAGATCCACCAGGGCCACACGCTCACCGTCGCCGCGGCGCAGGGCGTGCTCGCCAACGACACCGACTTCGAGGACGAGGACCTCGACGTCGCCTTCCGGGGCGCCGCCCAGCACGGCAGCTTCACCGACTTCGACTTCGAGACCGGCGCCTTCGCCTACCAGCCCGAGGCCGGTTGGCACGGCACCGAGACGGTGACCTACACCAGCAAGGACCCGAAGAGCGCCGCCAGCAACACCGCGACGATCACCATCGTGGTGCGCAACGACGCGCCGGTCGCGGTCGCCGACAGCTACCAGGCCGTCTCGGGCGTGCCCCTCGTCGTCCCGGCCGGCCAGGGGGTCCTGGTCAACGACACGGACGCCGAGGGTGGGGCGATCACGGGCTCCAGCTGGTCGATCCCCGAGCACGCGAAGCTGGTCTATGCCAACGACGGCAGCTTCACGCTGACCCCGGACGCGGGCTACGTCGGCGTCGTCACCTTCTGGTACACGATCCGCGATGAGCTCCTCCAGGAGTCCGAGCAGGCCACCGTGACGGTCACCGTGGCGGCGGCCCCGCCGGTGGTCGACGAGCCGGCCACCAACGCTCCTGCGGGTGCCGGGCCGGGAGCCATCGAGGCCGGCACGCCGCGCATCTCGGGCAGGGCGCGGGTCGGGCACAGGCTGAAGGCGGTGCCGGGCGTGTGGGGTCCGGCGCCGGTCGTGCTGAGCTACCAGTGGTTCCGCAACGGCAGGGCGATCACGGGTGCCACGAAGGCCGGCTACCGGTTGAAGGCGCGCGATCGGGGGAAGAAGGTCTGCGTGCAGGTGACCGGCACCCGCCCGGCGTACGCCGTGGTGGTGCGGGTGAGCGCAGCCAAGCGGGTGCGCTGAGCCTCCTGGGACCCCTGCGCCGCGTTCGCCCATCGTGGGGATGGCGGACGCGGCGCAGGCCTGCCGGCGCCGAGTGAGGCAAGGCTCTCTTTTCTGGAATGGTTCCAAAAAGCGTGGCAGGGTGGTGGGCACCGACCCCCACCGAAGGGAGCACCACCCCGTGGCCACCACCGTGACCCGTCACCGCTCGTCCCAGCACGTCTCCCACCCCGCCTTCCGGGCCGACGCGGCCCTCGCCGGCCACCTGCAGCGGGTCCTCGTCGACCTCAACGACCTCGCCCTGCAGGGCAAGCAGGCGCACTGGAACGCGGTCGGCCCGAACTTCCGCGACCTGCACCTGCAGCTCGACGAGATCGTCGACGCCGCTCGTGAGTTCACCGACGCCGTCGCCGAGCGGATGCGTGCGCTGTACGTCGTCCCCGACGGCACCTCCGCCCGCACCGCCGCCCAGTCCAGCCTCCCCGCCTTCCCGGGCGGCGAGGTCGCGACGGGTGAGGCGATCGACGCGATCGTCGCCTCGATCTACGCCGTCGCCGGCACCGTCCGCGAGGTCCACGACGCCGTCGACGCGGCCGACCCGACCACGGCCGACCTGCTGCACACGATCCTCGACCGGCTCGAGCAGCTGGCCTGGCTGACCGACGCCGAGCGCCGCGCGCCCGAGGGGTCCGTCCCGGAGGCGGTCATCGCCTGACGCTGTCAGGCCGCTAGACAGATCTGCCGACATGTCTCAATCTTGGAGCATGTCGGCTGAACTGTTCCAGGGCTACCACCCGGGTGGTGGTGAGGCGTGGCGCGACCCGTGGGCGTCGTACGCGTGGCTGCGCGAGCACGACCCGGTCCACCACGTCGTGCCGTCGCGGCACCCGGAGCACGACCACTACGTGCTGTCCCGGCACGCGGACGTCCTGGCCGCTGCGGTCGACGTGGCGACCTACTCCAGCACGGGCGGGCTCACCGTCGAGTACGACGAGCTCGAGCGGATCGGGCTGGTCGACAACCCGCCGTTCGTGATGACCGACCCGCCGGTGCACACGACCTTCCGCCGCCTGGTCGCGCGCGGCTTCACGCCGCGGCAGGTGCGCGACCTCGAGCCGGTGGTGCGGGCGTTCGTGGTGGAGCGGCTCGACACGCTGCGGGCCGCCGGCGGCGGCGACGTCGTGGCGGGGCTGTTCAAGCCGCTGCCGAGCCTGGTCGTCGGCCACTACCTCGGCGTGCCGGTCGAGGACCAGCCGCGGTTCGACGACTGGAGCAGCGCGATCGTCGCGGCCAACGTCTCCGGCGACGGCGTGCTCGCCGCGGCCGACGCGGCGAGCGCCACGACGGAGCTGATGGCCTACTTCGCCGACCTCGTCGAGCGGCGCCGCAGCGAGCCCGGCGAGGACACCGTCTCCCAGCTGGTCATGGCCGGGACCGACCTGCTGGAGATCCTCGCCTTCGTCTTCACCATGGTCGCCGGCGGCAACGACACATCCACCGGCGCTCTCGGCGGCGCGGTCCAGCTGCTCGCCGCACACCCCGACCAGCGCGCCCTCCTGACCGAGGACCCCGGTCTGGTTCCCGACGCCGTCGAGGAGTTCCTCCGGCTCACCTCGCCCGTGCAGGGCCTGGCCCGCACGACCACGCGCGACGTCGAGCTGCACGGCACCACGATCCCGGCGGGGCGCAAGGTGCTGCTGCTGTTCGGCGCCGGCAACCGCGACCCGCGCAGGTACGGGCCGGACGCCGAGCTGCTCGACGTACGCCGTCGCCCGAGCCAGGTGCTGAGCTTCAGCCAGGGCCACCACCACTGCCTGGGGGCCGCCGCCGCGCGGCTGCAGATCACCGTGGCGCTGGAGGAGCTGCTCGCCCGGATCCCCGACTTCACCGTCGACGAGGACGCGGTGACCTGGGCGCCCGGGCCCTACGTCCGTCGCCCGCTCTCGGTGCCGCTGGTGGTCTCGTGAGCTGGGTCGACCGTCGTACGCCCGCGGTGGAGCGGATCCTGGACGCGGCCGGTGGGCTGTTCGCCGCGCGCGGGGTCGACGCCGTCGCGATGGGCGAGATCGCCGCAGCGGCGGGCTGCTCGCGGGCCACGCTCTACCGCTACTTCCCGGACCGGCCGGCCCTGCAGCTGGCGTTCGTGCAGCGCGAGGCGGTGCGGGTCGGAGCCCTGGTCGCCGCCGACGCGCCGGCCACCGTGACCGACGCCGTCCTGGCGGCGCTGCGCCACGTGCGGGCCGCGCCGGCGCTCGCGGCCTGGTTCCGCGAGCCCGACGCCGGCCGCACTGCGGACCTGGCCCAGGGCTCCGAGGTGGTCGAGGCGCTCGGCCTCACCATGGCGCCCGACCCGGAGACCGCCCGGTGGCTGGTGCGGGTGATCGTCTCGCTGCTCACGGTCCCCGGCGGCGACGAGGCCGAGGAGCGGCGCCTGCTCGAGCGGTTCGTGGCGCCGGTGGTGCGGTCGCCGGCCTCGTGACCGGCGGCGCAACCGGTGCTGCAACCGCCGGCCCGACCCCTACTGCGCGACCAGCACCGCCTGCACCTGGTCCTCCAGCGGCGGGGTGAGCGCGTCCGTGCCGGTGACGATCTCGACCCGCTCGATCCGCCCGGTGAACCGGTACCCGTCGCGGGTGCCGTAGTCGTCGGTGACCGGCGTGCCGCGGTCGATGCCGACGTCGAGGGTCTGGTCCATCGAGAACATGCCGGGCAGCGAGCGCTCCAGCCGACCCTGGCCGACCACCGACCCGTCCAGGACGAGGGTGACGTCGGCGCCCTTGCCGAAGCCGCCGCCGTCGTAGGCGAACCGCAGCTCGGCGACGTGGTCCCCCTCGGACAGCGGCACCGTGGAGCGCACGTGGGTCCAGTCGATCGCGGCGTAGCTGTAGGCCCAGGTGAGCACGCCGTCGCGCACGTAGAGCGACCAGCCGCCGAAGTACCCGCCCTGCGCGACGAGCACCCCACGGGTGGAGGGGCCACCCGAGAACACCGCACGGACCAGGTGGGAGGCGTTGCGCACGACGGGTACGGCGTCGTCGCGCAGGCGTCCCGAGGTCGGCCCGAGCACGATCGACTCCGGGGGCGCGGGCCGGCTGCCGGCGGAGCGGGCGAAGACCAGCTTGTCGTCCATCGGCAGCACGTGGTTGCGCCGTGCCTCGGCCAGGAACAGCTCCTGCAGCTCAGCCAGCCGCTCCGGCTCCGCGGCGGCCAGGTCGACGGCCTGGGTCCAGTCGGTCGTGGTGTCGTACAGCTCCCAGCGGTCGTCCTCGAAGCGCGGCGTGTCCTCGAACCGCGGGTGCCACGGCGCCTTGTGGGCGGCGACCGCCGTCCAGCCCTCGTGGTAGATCCCGCGGTTGCCGAACATCTCGAAGTACTGCGTGGTGTGCCGCTCCGCCGCCTGCGGGGCGTCGAAGGAGTATGCGAACGAGACCCCGTCGAGCGGCGCCTGCTCGACGCCGTCGATCGTCTCCGGCACGGGTACGCCGGCCACCTCGAGCAGCGTCGGCAGCACGTCGTTGACGTGGTGCCACTGGTGGCGCACCTCGCCCCGGGCCCGGATGCCGGCCGGCCAGTGCACGACCAGGCCGTTGCGGGTGCCGCCGTAGTGGGAGGCGACCTGCTTGGTCCACTGGTACGGCGTGTCCATGGCCACCGCCCACCCCGCGGGGTAGTGCGCGTAGGTGTCCGGTCCGCCGAGCTCGCCGGGCCGCTCGGCGATGAACCGCGCGATCCGCTCGGGGTCCTCGTCGATCCCGTTGAAGTGCAGCCCCTCGTTGAGGGTGCCCGCGTCGCCGCCCTCGGCGGAGGCCCCGTTGTCGCCGAGGATGTAGAGCAGGATCGTGTTGTCGAGCTCGCCACGCTCGCGGAGCGCCTCGATCACCCGCCCCACCTGGGCGTCGGTGTGCTCCGCGAACGCGGCGTAGAGCTCCATCAGGTGCTGGCCGGTCTCCCGCTCGAGGTCGGAGACCTCGTCCCAGTGCGGGACGCCGGGCGTCCAGGGAGCCAGCTGCGCGTCGGGAGGTACGACGCCCAGCTGCTTCTGCCGCTCCAGGGTGAGCTCGCGCTGGCGGTCCCAGCCGTGCGCGAAGTCCCCGCGGTACCGGTCCCGCCACGACTCCGGCACCTGGAAGGGCGCGTGCGTGGCGCCGAACGCCAGGTAGCAGAACCACGGCTTGTCCGGCGCGTGGCGGCGCACGTCGCCGGTCCACGCGATCGCGCGGTCGGCCAGGTCCTCGGACAGGTGGTAGCCCTCGGCCGCGGTGCGTGGCGGGTCGACGAACGTGGTGCCGTCGACGAGGGTCGGCTCGAACTGGCTGGCCTCGCCGCCGAGGAAGCCGTAGAACCGGTCGAATCCCTCGCCGGTGGGCCACCTGTCGAACGGCCCGGCCGCCGTCTGCTCCCACGGCGGGGTCTGGTGCCACTTGCCGAAGGCGCCCGTGCTGTAGCCGTTGCCACGAAGGATCTGCGCGAGGGTGCCGGCGCTGCGCGGCCGCTGGCCGTCGTAGCCGGGGGCGCCGGTGGAGATCTCCATGACGGTGCCGACGCCGACGGCGTGGTGGTTGCGCCCGGTCATCAGCGCGGCGCGCGTGGGGGAGCACAGCGCGGTGGTGTGGAAGCGCGTGTAGCGCAGGCCGTCGTCGGCGAGCTCCTCGGCGACGGGCGTGCGGCACGGCCCGCCGAACACCGACGGGGCGCCGAAGCCCATGTCGTCGAGGAGGACGACGAGCACGTTCGGCGCACCCTCGGGTGCGTCGAGGCGCTCGCGCAGGGGCAGCGGCGCGACCTGGTCGCGGGCGTCGAGCTCGGCCTCGAAGGGAGCGCGGTCGCGGTGGAAGGGCAGGTGGGTGCGGTCAGTCATGGAGGGTCCGTTCTGTCGAGTGAGGTCGTCGAGTAGCCCGAGGCGCCAGCCGAGCGGCGTATCGAGACGTCTCGATACGCCGCTCGCTGGCGCTCGCGGCTACTCGACGACCTCCAGGGGGAGGGAGTTGCCGCACCGGAAGCCGATGTTGGCCGAGGCCGAGTCGGGGGTGTTGCCGGTGCGGGCGGCGACGCGGTAGCGGTTGCAGTAGGAGTCGTGGCACAGGTACGAGCCGCCGCGCATGACCCGGGCGCGCCCGTGGCGCGGGCCGCGCGGGTCGTCGACCGGGGAGGCCGCGTAGTACGTCGGGTCGAACCAGTCGGCGCACCACTCCCAGACGTTGCCGACGGTCTGGAACAGCCCGTAGCCGTTGGGCCGGTAGGACTTCACGGGCGCCGTGGTGAGGTAGCCGTCGTCGAGGTCGTTGGCGACCGGGAAGTCGCCCTGCCACACGTTGAGCCGCCAGGCGCCGCCGTCGTGCAGCTCGTCGCCCCACGGGAACCGGCGGCCGTCGAGCCCACCGCGGGCGGCGAGCTCCCACTCGGCCTCGGTCAGCAGGCGCTTGCCCGCCCAGCGGCAGTAGGCCTGCGCGTCGTTCCACGTGACGTGCACGACCGGGTGGTGCGGCAGGTCGCCGATCGAGGACAGCGGGCCAGCGGGGTGCCGCCAGTCCGCGCCCTTCACCGCGACCCACCACGGGGTGGTGTCGAGCCGGTGCAGCACGTCGCCTCGCCGGGCCTGGACCGCGAGGTGGAAGACGGCCGAGACGCCCAGCTGCTCGGCCTCGGTGACGTAGCCGGTGGCCTTCACGAACCGCGCGAACGCGACGTTGGTCACGGCCGTCTCGTCGACCAGGTACGGCGCCAGCCGCACCTCGTGCACCGGTCCCTCGCCGTCGCCGGGGGCACCGTCGCCGAAGGGATCCCCCATGGCGAAGGTGCCGCCCGGCACCTCCTTCTGGCCGCGGGTCTCGCGGTCCTCGGAGCTCGGCCGGTAGGGCGCCGCCGGACCGATCGTCAGCAGGTCTGCCTGGGCGAGCGACCCGGCGCAGCACGCACCGCTCACGACGCCAGCTCGCGCACCCGGCGCCCGCCGCGGCGGGCCGGGTCGGGCACGGGGACGGCGTCGAGCAACCGGCGGGTGTAGTCCGCCTCGGGCCGGGCGAACACGCGGCCCACCGGTCCGGTCTCGACCAGCTCGCCGGCGCGCAGCACGGCCACCCGGTCGGCCACCTGGTGCACGACGGCGAGGTCGTGGCTGATGAACAGGCAGGCGAACCCGAGCCGCTCCTGCAGGTCGCGGAACAGCTCGAGCACCCGCGCCTGCACCGACACGTCGAGCGCGCTGGTCGGCTCGTCGGCCACCAGCAGCGTGGGCTCGAGAGCCAGCGCCCGGGCCAGGGCGATCCGCTGCCGCTGGCCGCCGGAGAGCTCGCGTGGCCGGCGCCCGGCGTACGACGCCGGGAGCTGGACAGCCTCGAGCAGCTCGGCCACCCGGGCCTCCCGCTCGGCCGGCGTACCGACCTCGTGGATGTCGAGCGGCTCGCGGATGCTCGCCCCCACGGCGTAGCGGGGGTCGAGCGAGGCCTCGGGGTCCTGGTGCACGAACGCCAGGCCGCGGCGCAGGTGCCGCCGCTCGGCGCGCGGTGCCGCGAGGACGTCCTCGCCGCGCAGCAGCACCTGACCCTCGGCGAGCGGGACCAGGCCCGCGGCCAGCCGGCCCAGCGTGGTCTTGCCCGACCCCGACTCGCCGACCAGGCCGACCACCTCGCCGGGTGCCACCTGCAGGGAGACGTCCGTGATCGCGGGGAAGGCGCGGCCGCGACGGCTGGAGCCGTAGCGCACGTGCACGCCGCGGAACTCCACTGCCGGCGCCTCGTCCTGACACGCCGTCTCCGCCGTCGGCACCGCCGGCTCGACGACGCTGTCGAGCTCGGGCAGCCGCAGCACGGAGGCGAGCAGCGCCTTCGTGTACGGCTCGCGCGGCTGGGCGAAGAGCGCGCGGGTCTCGCCCTCCTCGACGACGTTGCCGGCCTGCAGCACGACCACCCGGTCCGCGATCTCGGCGACCACACCCATGTTGTGGGTGATCAGCACGATCGCGGTCCCGGTCCGCTCGCGGATGCGGTCGAGCAGCCGCAGGATCTCGGCCTGCACGGTCACGTCGAGCGCGGTGGTGGGCTCGTCGGCGAGCAGCACGTCCGGCTCGTTCGCCAGGGCGAGGGCGAGCACGACGCGCTGCTTCTGGCCACCGGAGAGCTGGTGCGGGTACGACGACAGGCGGCGCTCCGGCTCCGGGATCTCGACCGCAGTCAGCAGCTCGATCGCCCGCTCCCGGGCGGCCTTGCGGGACCTGGTGCCGTGCGCACGCAGCGCCTCGCGCAGCTGCCAGCCGATCGTGCGTACCGGGTTGAGCGCGGTCTGCGGCTCCTGGAACACCATCGCGATCCGCCTCCCCCGGATCCGGTTGAGGTCCGCCTCGGGGAGGCCGAGGATCTCCTCGCCGCCGTACCGGATCGACCCGGTGGCCCGCGCTCCCGGGGGGAGCAGGCCGAGGACGGCGCGGGCCGTCATCGACTTGCCGGAGCCGGACTCGCCCACCAGGGCGAGGATCTCGCCGCGGTGCAGGGTCACCGACACGTCCTCGACCGCGGGCCGGGGGTGGGCGAAGGAGATGGCGAGGTGCTCGATCGCAAGCACCTGCTCGGTGGAGTGGAGATCAAGCACGGCGGGCCTCCGAGAGGGACTGGGAGATGAGCAGGAGCCCGAGGACCAGCGCGACCACGACGGCCAGCGGACCCACGGCGAAGAACGGGGCCTCGTGCAGCAGCCGGACGCCGTCCTTGATGAGGGAGCCGAGCGACGGGTGGGGCGGGCGCACGCCGAGCCCGAGGAAGCTCATCGCGCCCTCGACGAACACCGCCACCGACATGGAGACGGCGAGCTGGACGGTGAGCGGCTCCAGCGAGTTGGGCAGCACGTGCTTGCGCAGCACCCACACCGGACTCGCGCCGACGACCTGCGACGCCTCGACGAACGGCATCTCGCGGACGGTGCGCACCGCGGTGCGCACCAGGCGGCCGAACACCGGGATCTCCAGCGCGACGATCACGATGCCGACGGTGAGCAGGCCCGGGCCGAAGAACGCGGTCAGCAAGATGCCGAGGATGAGCGCCGGGAACGCGAGCAGCAGGTCGAAGACGCGCTGCGCGATCACGTCGGTGAGCGTCCACCAGCTGGTGAGAAGGCCGAGGAGCACACCGAGCACCGCCCCCACCGGCACCGCCGCGAAGACGACGACCAGGTCCACCCGGATGCCGTACAGGGTGCGGGACAGGATGTCCCGGTTCAGCTCGTCGGTGCCGAGCCAGTGGCCGGCGGAGGGGCCGACCAGGTTGGCGCCCTTGACCTGCTCGGTCGGCCCGTACGGCGCCAGCAGCGGCCCGAGCACGCCGAGCAGCACGACCGCGCCGACGAGCACGACGCCCGCCAGGCCGCGGCCGTGGCGCAGCGCGTGCAGCAGGCCCGGACGCCGCGCCGGTGCGGGGTCGCCGGGGACCGGTCCGACGGGCACCGGGACGAGCGGCTCGGTGATCGCGATGTCGGCCATCAGGAGACTCCGTTCAGCCGGACGCGCGGGTCGAGCCACGCGTGGAGGAGGTCGCTGGCGAGCTGGGTGAGCACGAACACGACGACCGAGAGCAGCAGCAGGACCTGCACGACGGGGTAGTCGCGCGACGAGATCCCCTGCTCGATGAGCCGGCCCAGGCCCGGCCAGGCGAAGACCGCCTCGACCAGGATGGCGCCGCCGAGCAGGGTGCCGAACTGGATGCCCAGCACCGTGATCGACGACGGCAGCGCGTTGCGCAGCGCCTGGGTCAGCACGATCCGGCGCCGCGGGATGCCGAGCGCCCGTGCCGTGGTGATGTACGGCTGCTGCAGCTGGGTGCGCAGCCCCTCGGTCAGGAACCGGGTCAGCGCCGCCCATGCCGGCAGGGCCAGGGCCAGGCCCGGCAGCAGCAGGTACTGGAAGGCGATGTCCGGGTGCGAGAAGAAGCCGCTGGGCGGCGTGCCCCCGGCCGGGAGGACCGGGAAGCGCACCGCGAACACCAGCACGAGCACCAGCGCCGTCGCGAAGGTCGGCACCGCCACCGCGGCCGTGTTGAGGGCGGACAGCAGCGAGTTCAGCCACCGCTTGTCCCACACGACCGCGGCGGTGCTGGTCAGCAGCGCACCGGCCGAGGCCAGCACCAGCGCGAACAGCGTCAGCACCACCGTGTTGAGCGCGCCGTCGGCGATCAGGTCGCCCACGTCGCCGCCGAGCTTGTACGACGGCCCGAGGTCGAAGCGCACGAGGTCGCCGAGCCAGTGGACGTACTGGCTCCAGAAGGGCTGGTCCAGCCCGAGTTCCGCGCGGATGGCCGCGCGGGACTCGGGCGTGGCGTCCGGCCCGGCGAGCACCGTGACCGGGTCGCCGGGCACCAGCCGGATCAGGGCGAAGATCCCGATCGAGGCCAGCACCGTCACCAGCAGGGCCGAGCCCAGTCTGCTGAGGAGGTAGCGGATCATCGTGATCGACTCACTTCGTCAGGTAGGTGTCGTAGAACAGCGGCTCGCCGCGCTTGGTCTCGCCGATGTCGTGGACCTGGGTGCTGCTCGCGTCCTGCGGCAGGGTGATCGCGATCTCCAGCAGGAACGAGCCCTTCAGCAGCTGCTCGTCGAGCGCGGCGTAGTCGGCGGGGTCGACCTCGCCGGCCTTCTGCTTCCACACCTTCTCGGCGGCCGCCTTGTAGGCGTCGTCGACGTACAGGGAGGCGTTGTGGTCGGCGTTGAAGGGGTAGGCCGAGACCGCGAGCGTCGAGGGCGTGTAGTGCGCGTAGCCGTGGCTGAGGATCCACAGTGCGGGGAACTTCGCGCCGATCAGCTGCTGGATCACCTGCGCCTGCTCCTGCGGGTCGAGCTCGACCTCGATGCCGACCTTCGCCAGGTCCGCCTGCACGATCTGCGCGATGGCCCCGTAGATCGGGTTCTCCGAGGGGTAGGTCAGCGGCAGCTTGGGGATCGCGACGCCGTCGGCCTTCGCCTCGTCGACCAGCGCCTTGGCCTTGTCGAGGTCGTAGTCGTAGGTGGCGTTGGCCTTCTCGTCGTACGCCGGCGAGTAGCTCGGCCACGGCAGGCTGATCGGGACGCCGGCGCCGCGCAGCACCTCGCTGACCACGCGCTTGCGGTCGAGGGCGTAGGCGATCGCCTGGCGGACCCGCACGTCGGACAGCGCCGGGTTGGTGACGTTGGTGCCGACGTACACCTGGCCCTCGGCGCCGTCCCACTGGTTCACGTGGAACTGGTCGTCCTTGCCGAGGCTCTCGAAGTCGCGATACGACGCGCCGAGGATCAGGTCGAGCTGGTGGGCACGCAGCTGCGCGACCTGGGCCTGCGGGTCCGGGATGACGCTGACGTCGATGCCGTCGAGCGACGGCTTGCCGCGCCAGTAGTCGTCGTTGCGGGTGAAGCTGAGCTTCGCACCCGGGCTCCAGCTCTTGAACTCGAAGGGGCCGGTGCCCACGAACGCCTTGCCCTCACGGAGCTGGTCGATCGTGTCCTTGTCGATGATCGGGAGCATGTCGAGCAGGTCGAAGACGTTGCTGAGCGGGTGCGCGAAGGTCAGCGTGATCGCGTGCTCGTCGCTGGTGTCGAAGCCGGTGATCGCGGCGGCCGTGCGCTGCAGCTGCACCGTCCAGACCGGGTCGGCCCAGGTCTTGATGCTGAACTCGACGTCCTTGCTGGTGAACGGGCGGCCGGAGTGGAACTTCACGTCGTCGCGCAGCTGCAGGGTCAGCTGGGTGCCGTCCTGCGACAGCTCCCACGACGTCGCCAGCGACGGCTTGGGCTCGAGCTTGTCGAGCGGGTAGTCGATGAGCGAGTCGTAGACGCTGCCGATCAGCAGGTTGATGGAGTCGCTGGAGTTCGTGAAGATCCGCGCCGGGACGATGTCGTTGAGGGCGCCGACCCGCAGGGTGCCGCCCTCCTGGCGCTCGCTGGAGCTGGACTTCAGCTCGTCGACAGCCGACGAGCAGGCCGTGGCCGCCAGCAGGGTGGTCGAGGCGAGCAGCGCGGCCGCGAGGCGTCGGACTCGTCGGGGTCGTCGGCGCGGGTGCGCGGGGGCAGAGCTGGACACAGGTGTTCCTTTCGCAGGGTGCGGGAGGTCCGAGAGCGGTGAGGGTGGTCAGGCGCCGGGTCGACACGCGCCGTCCGCCTCGACACCGGTGAGCTCGACACAGGCGAGCGGGTCGTCGAGGACGGGACCGAGGGCGACGGTGCAGGCGCTGATCGCCTGGATGTCGCTGCCGAAGCGGGTGAACGACACGGGGACCCGGTGGTCGAGGGCGGTGTGCTCCTCGTAGGCCGTGACGATGACGTCGAGCAGGCCGGGGTCGCCGGTGAAGGCCTGGCCGACCAGGACCACCTGGTCGGGGGAGAGCATGTCGCGCACCGAGCCGGCCATCGCGCCGAGGGTGCGGGCCCGCTCCACGGCAGGCAGCACGTCGACCGCCACCGCCAGGCAGCCCGAGCGGCCGCAGGTGCACGGGACGTCCGCGCCGGTGGGGAAGTGGGTCAGGCTGGCGGCCCGGGTGACGTCGGTCTGCACGCCGCGGTCGACCGCGACCGACCAGCCGAAGGTGTCGCGGGCGTACAGGTAGAGCGTGAGACCTCCGGTGCTGCCGCGTCCCTGGCGGCGGTGCAGGAACTCGGCGGCCGCGACCGCGGAGATGTGGTCGCCGGTGCGGACCGGGAGACCGGTGAGCTCGTGCAGCTCGGTCTCGCGCTCGCTCGGGACCAGGCCGATCTCCCGCCAGGGCGCGACCAGACCGGCCGCGAGCGGCACCCGGCCGGGGTGGGAGCCGAGCAGCGTCGCGGCCTCGCGGCTGAGCTGCTCGAGGTCGGGCTCGGCTCCGAGCGGGCGGCGTACGGTCGTCGAGGCGAGGACGCGTCCGGTGAGGTCGCCGAGCGCGACGGTGGCGATCCGGCGCCCGACGTGGACGCCGATCGTGACGTAGTGGTCGGCGTCGATCTCGACGGGGACGCCGGGCCGGCCGGTCGCGCCGGGCCGGGCCAGGTCGGGTCGCTCGCGGAGCAGGCCGCGCTCGACGAGCAGGGCGGCGGTGCGCCCGACGGTGGCGATGCTCAGGCCGGTGGCGGCGGCGATCTCGTCGCGCGAGGCGCGGCCCGCGGTGCGGACCTGCTCGAGGACCTGGGTCGCCGTGGAGCTGAACCGGCCGCGGGACACGGTGATGATCGGTGAGCGCGTCATGCCGTGCCTCCTGTCCCGGTCGCCGATCTGCAATGTCTATCAACCTACTCGACAAACTGTAGATCACGACGGAGGGTGCCGTGCAACCGTGTCCCGGGATCCGGGCAGGTTCGGCTCACGGTGAGCGAAAGCCTTGTCCGGCGCGGGTTTCCTCCCCACCGTTGGGCCTCGTTCGATCCCTGGCGACTCCCCAGGGAATTCCCCAGCGACCCGAAGGACGCCCTCATGACCATCAGCCTCGACCGCGAGACCGCCGCTCCCACGACCATCACGGTGAGCAAGCTGGGCAGCCGGATCGGCGCCCGCATCGACGGCGTACGCCTCGGTGCCGACCTCGCGCCGGAGACGGTCGCCGAGATCCGCGCGGCCCTCAACGAGCACAAGGTCGTCTTCTTCCGCGGCCAGGACCACCTCGACGACGACGGTCAGATCGCCTTCGGCGAGCTGCTCGGCCCGCTCACCACCGCCCACCCGACGGTCAACACCGGCAGCGCCCGCGTGCTCGCGCTCAAGGCCACCCAGGGCATGGCCGCCAACTCCTGGCACACCGACGTCACCTTCGTCGACCGGGTGCCGGCGTTCTCGATCCTGCGCGGCGTGACCATCCCGGCGTACGGCGGCAGCACGGTCTGGGCCAACACGGTGACGGCGTACGAGACCCTCCCGCCGCAGCTCAAGGCGCTCGTCGACGACCTGTGGGCGGTGCACACCAACGACTACGACTACGCCAACCACTACACCGAGGAGGGCGAGGCCAACACGCAGTTCAGCCGGGCCGAGTTCGCCTCGACGGTCTACCAGACCGAGCACCCGGTGGTGCGGATCCACCCGGAGACCGGCGAGCGCTCCCTGCTGCTGGGCCACTTCGTGAAGAACTTCGTCGGCTTCAACTCCAAGGAGTCCTCGACCCTGTTCAACCTCCTCCAGGACCGGGTCACCAAGCTCGAGAACACCGTGCGCTGGACGTGGGAGCAGGGCGACGTCGCGATCTGGGACAACCGCGCCACCCAGCACTACGCCACCGCCGACTTCGACACCCAGCTGCGCGAGGTCCGCCGGATCACCGTGCAGGGCCCGGTCCCGGTGTCGATCGACGGCCGCGAGAGCCGCGTCCTGCAGGGCTCGGCCGACGTCTACAACCGGCTCGACGAGCTCATCCGCTGACCTGCGGCCGGGGCCGTCCCGTGCGCCGTACGGCCCCGCGCGGCTGAGTGCTCGGCGCCGGCCCGGCCGGGCTGTAACACGTGGTTCGCTGCTCCACCCGCCGCGAGACCACGCCAGGAGGGGCCGGTGCGGGGCGGGTACAGGCGACACGGGGCGCCCAGAGCGTCGAACCACGTGTTACAGCGATCCGGCGGCGACCCGAGCGTCGGACGACGTGTTACAGCGGTGCGGCACCCGGGCGTAGCGTCGGACGCATGACTCCTGCCGACCTGCTGACCGACGCGTTCTCCCGCGTCCTCGGCGTCGTCGAGAACGTCCTCGACGGCGCCGACGACGCCCTCCTCGCCCAGCGCCCGGGTCCGGACGCCAACAGCATCGCGTGGCTGGTCTGGCACCTGACCCGGGTGCAGGACGACCACGTCGCCCACGTGGCCGGGACCGAGCAGGTGTGGACCGAGGACGGGTACGCCGACCGGTTCGCCCTGCCGCTCGACCCGCGCGACATCGGCTACGGCCACTCCAGTGAGCAGGTCGGCTCGGTCCTCGCCCCGGCCGGGCTGCTACTCGACTACCACCGCGCCACCCACGCCCGCACCCTCGGCTACGTCGGTGCCCTCAGCGGCGACGACCTCGACCGGGTCGTCGACACCCGCTGGGACCCGCCCGTGACCCTCGGCGTCCGGCTGGTCAGCGTGGTCGACGACTGCGCGCAGCACGCGGGGCAGGCGGCCTACGTGAAGGGATTGCTGCTCGGTAGTGTCTGATCCCGGAGGTGCAGGGATGAAGGCGAAGACCGCAGCGCGACGCGCCGCGTCGAAGGTGGTCCACTACCGCGGAGGTCTGCTGGACCCGCGGCGCAGGCAGTGCAACGTGTGCGGCAAGCGCGGCAGGTTCTCGGACATCACCGCTGATCTCGACAGCACCCTGGCAGCGCACGGGAGCAGGTACCGCGTCGCCGACTTCGAGACGCTCAACGCGAGGTACTACCAGTGCCTTGAGTGCGGTGCGTCCGACCGCGACCGCCTCTACCTGCTCTGGTTCGAGCGGTTCCTGTCGCGCGGCCCGCGGCGCCGGGTCCTCGAGTTCGCGCCGTCGCGCCCTCTGGAGGCGCGACTCCGGGAACGGCCGGACGTCGACTACCGCAGCGCCGACCTCTTCATGCCCGATGTCGACGACGTCGTCGACATCACCGACATGAAGGGCTACCCGGACGGGGCCTTCGAGGTGTTCATCTGCTCGCACGTCCTCGAGCACGTCGACAGCGACGCGGCGGCCATCAGCGAGCTCCACCGGATCCTCGCGCCCGGTGGCCGCGGCATCGCCATGGTGCCGATCGCTCCGGACGGTGCCTTCGACGAGGACGTGTCCGAGACCGACGTGTCCGAGCGGTGGCGCCGGTTCGGGCAGGACGACCACGTGCGGCTCTACGACCGGACCACCTTCGTCCGCAACCTCGCTGCCGGTGGCTTCGTGGTCGAGCAGCTGGGCTGGCGTGCGTTCGGGCTGCAGCGGATGCTGCGGCACGCGCTGGCGCCTCGTTCGGTGCTGTACGTCGTGACGAAGCCCGCGACGACCTAGTCCCGGCGGCCGAGGCGCCGCAGTAGCCGGCTGACACGCTCGCGGGCCGTCCCGCCGGTGGCCTGGGCGAGCTCGGCCTCCAGCCGGCGCACCCGACGCTGGAGCTCCTTGGCGCGGGCCTGGTGTGTTCGGAGCTTCGTCGTGCGCCGCTCGAGCACCTCACGCAGGATGCCGACGTCCCGGCTCAGTGCCGTGGCGAGCTCCTGCGCGTCGACGAGCGCGGCGCGGTCCGTGGCACGAGCGGCGGACTGGCCGCGGATGCCGAGGGTCGCCCACTGCGGGTGGGCGGCAACGGTCTCTCGAAGGAGCCCGACCGCGGGATCCTCGTTGTCAGCGGCGGTCACGCTGCCGAGGATGCGACCCGCGTGGTGGGCCAGCGGCTCGGCGGTGTCGGGGATCCCGGTGAGCAGCGCGGCGGCGGCCTCGATCGCGGCGGCGTGGCCGGCCGCCTGCTTCTGCCAGAACTGGAGCGGGGCGGTGACGCTGTCCGACCACACACCGCCCGGGTGACGGCGATAGACGGACATGACCTCCGGGTCGACCAGGATCCGTCCCGTGGCGGCGTGCAGCACGTGGAGGTACCAGTCCAGCGGCATCACGTCCGGCACGTCGTCGTACCCGTCGCGGCGGCGGTAGACGACCGAGTTCGTCTGGATGAAGTTGTCCTCGACCAGTGCGACCAGGCTGGGATCGGCGAGTCGCTCCGGCGCCGGGAACACGCTCGGCTCCTCCGAGTCGTCGTCCCAGATGACCTGGACCGGGTGGAAGCAGACCGTCGCGGCCGGGTCGGCGTCGAGGAGCGCGACCTGGCGTGCCAGCTTGCGGTCGTCGATCCAGTAGTCGTCGCCCTCGCACAGGGCGACGAACTCGCCCGTCGCCCGGTTCATCGCGTCGACCACGTTGGGGTGGATCCCGATGTTGGCCTCCCGCAGCACCGGGACGACC
The DNA here is from genome assembly GCF_013409625.1 of Nocardioides kongjuensis. Lineage (NCBI taxonomy): Bacteria > Bacillati > Actinomycetota > Actinomycetes > Propionibacteriales > Nocardioidaceae > Nocardioides > Nocardioides kongjuensis. Next base: position 3,937,710 of record NZ_JACCBF010000001.1, on the reverse strand, counting down.
ACGCCTGGATGCCGGGCCGCGATCTCGCGCACGATGTCCGGCGTGGCATCGGTGGACGCGTCGTCCGCGACGATCACCTCGAACGGGAACCCCGCTTGCTGCGAGACGATCGACTCGAGCGTGTGGCGGATGAATCTCTCGTGGTTGTAGGTGATCACGACGACGCTGACCCGAGGTCGGGCAGCGGTCGAGCCCGGGGTGTCGGTCACCGCTCGCCCTCCTTGCATACGGCACCGAGCCTAGCGTGGGTCCGGCCGTCAGAGCCCGGCGGCAAGGTCCCGCACGATCTCCGCGGCCGGTCGCTCCTCGGCGCTGCGCCAGCCGGTGCCGGCCCACAGGTGCAGCCGGTGCGGATCGCCCGCCCCGGCGGCGGCGCGGCGCAGGTCGCGGGTCAGGTGGTGCAGCTCCGGGTAGCCGTACGGCGCTTCCGCGTGGTGCCGCTGCGCGAACCCGTTGCGCAGCGCCCGGGCGGGCCGGCCGGTGAAGGCGTGGGTGACGACGGTCCCGGTGAACGCCGGGTCGGCGAGGGCGGCGCGATGGGTGGGCGTCGTACCGGCCTCGGTGGCGCGCAGCAGCAGGGTGCCGACCGCGACCGCCTCGGCGCCGGCCGCCAGCAGGTCGCGTACGTCGGTCGGTCCTGACACGCCGCCGGTCGCGATCAGCGGCAGCCGGGTCACGCCGGCCACCGCGCGCACGACGTCCGCCGTCGCGGCGTCGGTGATCGTCCGGCGCGGGTCGAAGGTGCCGCTGTGCCCGCCGGCCGCGGGGCCCTGGACGACCAGCCCGTCGACCCCGGCGTCCTCGGCGGCCCGGGCCTCCTCGGGCGTGGTCACCGTCGCCAGCACCCGGGAGCCCGCATCCCGCAGTGCGGCGATGTCGGCGTGGTCGGGGAGACCGAAGGTCAGGGAGACCACCGGCACCGGGTCGGACACCAGCAGCGCCACCTTGTCCCGCCAGGCGTCGTCGTCGTGCCGTGGCTCGGTGGGGAGCTCGACGCCCAGCTCCTCCGCCTCACCCCGGATCGCGTCGGCGTAGGCCCGGTAGGCGCCGGGGTCGATGGCGCCCGGCTGCGGCACGAAGAGGTTGACCCCGAAGGGGGATCCCGTCGCGTGGGCGGCTGCGAGGTGGTCGGCGAACGCCTCGGCCGACAGGTAGCCGGCGGGCAGGAAGGCGAAACCGCCCGCCGCGGTCACGGCCGCAGCGAGGGCCGGCGTGGAGGGGCCGCCGGCCATCGGGGCGGCGGCGAGGGGGAGGGCGGAGTCGAGCAGGGCCACACCCCCATCGTGGCAAACCCCGGGTGCTCAGTCCCCTGAGCCACCGGGAGTGGCCGACGACACCTGGTCGCCCCACGCCGCCCGGGCGCCCGAGTCGCCGACCCGGTACACCTGCACGGCCGTCGCCAGGGCCGCCACGACGGCGAGCGCGGCGACGCCCTTGAGCACGGTCGCGCCGGCGTCGCGCCGGTGCAGCCAGGTCAGGGCGGCTGCGAGCAGCAGGAGCGGGATCGCGAACCAGATCAGCTGGTCGCCGAGCGCAGCGTGGTTGCCGGGGTCGCCGACGTGCTTCTCGAGCGCCTCGCCGCTCGACGTCGCGACCGGGACCAGCACGGTCGCGACGAGCGCGGTGCCGACGACGAGGACGCCGTACCGCTCGCGCCACGCCGGTCGTACGGCGATCGCGATGGTGCCGAGGACGGCGAGCGGCAGCAGCACCACCACGGCGTGGACGACGAGCGGGTGGATGGGCAGGCCGTTGACCAGGTCGAACATGCAGCCAGCGTGACCGACCGGACCTGCCGACAACCTGACTGCGTCCGTGCCCGAGAATGGCGGGGACATGAGTGAGAGCACCGTGGACCCGCGCGCCCGCGGCGTCCTGGTCGCGCTGTGCGTCACGGTCACCGTCGCGTACGGCGTCCTCTACTACTCGTTCACCGTCCTCGCGCCCGGCATCAGCGCCGACACCGGCTGGTCCCGGGCCGCCGTCACGTCGGTCTTCTCGGCGGGCAGCCTGACCGGCGCGTTCGCGGGCGTGCTGGTCGGCCGCGTCATCCAGCGCCGTGGCCCCCGGGTCGTGATGACGGCCGGGAGCCTGCTCGGCGCGCTCGGCGCGGTGCTGATCGCCGCGGCGCCGAACCTGGCGGTGTTCACCCTCGGCTGGCTGGTCGCAGGTGCTGCGGGGGCCGGCACGTTCTACCCGCCGGCGTTCGCCGCCCTCACCCAGTGGTACGGCGACCAGCGCGTCCGGGCCATCACGACGCTGACCCTGGCCGCCGCCCTCTCCTCGACCATCTTCGCGCCGCTGGTCGCGTTCCTCGACGCCGAGTGGGGCTGGCGGGCGACGTACGTCGTGCTCGGCGCGATCATGCTCGTCGTCACAGCGCCCGCCCACGCGCTGGTGCTGCGCCTGCCCTGGCACCCCGCCACCGTCGAGCACGGCACCCACGAGCGCTCCCGCACCGACCGCGAGGTCCTGACCAGCCGCACCTTCGTGCTGGTGGCCGCGTCCGGCGCGCTGACCACGCTGGTCATGTTCGCCTCCCTGGTCCACCTGGTGCCGCTGCTCCTCGACCGTGGGATGAGCGTGCAGCTCGCCGCGTGGGCGCTCGGGCTCAGTGGCGCCGGTCAGGTCGTCGGCCGGCTGCTGTACGCCGCCCTCGCCCGCCGCCTCCCCACCAACCCGAGGGCAGCGCTGGTGATGGTGCTGCTGGCGGCGATGGTCCTCGCCCTGGCCCTGGTGCCGGGACCGGTGCCGCTGCTCGTCGTGATCGCCGTGCTGGCCGGCGCCGCCCGCGGACTGTTCACGCTGGTCGGCGCGACCGTGGTCAGCGACCACTGGGGACCGGAGCGGTACGCCGCGCTCAACGGCGTCTACAACGCGCCCGTCGGGGTCGCCGCCGCGCTGTCACCCGCGTTCGGCGCCGCCGTCGTCACGCTCACGGGCAGCGTGGCCGGGCTCTTCGTCGTCCTGGCCGGACTCGGCGTGGTCGGCGCCGTCCTGGCCGCCGTCGCCGGCAACACGCCCGAGCTGCGTTAGGTCTGGCCACGACACCCTCGGCAGGTGCACGATGCGCAGACGCGGATCGTGTGCCGGCCCACTCGGGGGTCGGTGCGGACCAAGGAGGGCGCGGATGACCCAGGTGAGTGGCGCGCAGTCGGCGCTCGACGCGGAGCAGGTCGGGTACAAGCAGACACTCGGCCGCCGGCACGTCCAGATGATCGCGATCGGTGGCGCCATCGGCACCGGCCTGTTCCTGGGCTCGGCGAGCAGGCTGCACAGCACCGGCCCGGCCCTGCTGTTCAGCTATGCGTTCGTCGGCGTCATCGCCTACTTCCTGATGCGGGCGCTCGGCGAGCTGGTGCTGCACCGCGCGACGTCGGGCGCGTTCGTGTCGTACATGCGCGAGTTCTACGGCGAGGCGGCGGCGTACGTCACCGGCTGGATGTACTGGCTGAACTGGGCGCTCACCGGCATCGCCGAGCTCTCGGCGGTCGGGCTCTACATGCAGTACTGGTTCCCGAACCTGCCGGCCTGGGCGACGGTGCTGGTGGCGCTCGCGGTCGTGCTCGCGATCAACCTGCTCTCGGCCCGCGCGTTCGGCGAGTTCGAGTTCTGGGCCGCGATCCTCAAGGTGGCCGCGATCGTCGTCTTCCTCGTCGTGGGCCTGGTCGTCGTGATCGGCACCTTCGACATCGGCGGTCACGAGGCCGGGGTCTCCAACCTGTGGAGCAACCCGGGCGGGTTCTGGCCAGCCTCGGACGGCTTCTACTGGTACGGCCCGATCCTGGTCATGTCCGGCGTCGTCTTCGCGTACGCCGCGATCGAGATGGTCGGTGTCGCGGCCGGCGAGATGGAGGACGCACACCGCGAGGTGCCGAAGGCCGTCAACGCCGTCATCATGCGGATCGCGGTCTTCTACTGCGGCTCGATCCTGCTGCTCGTCTGCATGCTGCCGACCTCGGAGTTCAAGCCCGGCATCAGCCCGTTCGTCACCGTCTTCGACCGCCTCGGGCTGAGCTGGATGGGCGCCGCGATCCAGGTGATCCTCATCGTGGCCGCCATGTCGAGCCTCAACTCCGGCCTCTACTCGACCGGCCGGGTGCTGCGCAGCCTCGGCATGTCCAAGCAGGCGCCCGCGTTCACGCTCAAGATGAGCGAGTCCGGTGTGCCGTGGGCAGGGATCGCGATGACCTCGGTCGTCTACGTGTTCGGCGCGCTGCTCAACGCGCTGGCCCCCGACGCCTTCGAGATCGCGCTCGAGGCCGCGGCCATCGGCGTGGTCTTCACCTGGGCCTCGATCTTCCTGTGCCAGATCCGGTTGCGACAGCTCTCCGACCGCGGCGTGGTCCCACCCAGTCCGTTCCAGGCGCCGTGGTCGCCGTGGACCTCGATCATCGGGCTGGTCTTCCTGGCCCTGGTGATCGTCGGGCTCGCCGTGTCCGGGTGGCAGAGCTCGCCGTACTTCTGGCACAAGACGACCTTCCTCGTCGTCGTGCTCGGCATCCCCGTGATCGCGCTCGTGCTCTGGGTCGGCTGGATCGCCGTGCGCCCGAAGGTCGCGGCCGACACCGGCGGGCGGATGCAGTCGGTGTGGACCAACGACGGGCCGCGGTACGTCGACGAGGAGCCGTTCCCCGTCGGCGGCGACGTCGAGGGGGCACAGTGATGAGCACGACCGCCGTGCGCAGCCGCGTCGCCGTCGTCCTGGCGGTCCTCGCCACCACCCTCGCCGGCTGCGGCGGTGACGGCGAGATCAAGTCCCCCGACCTGGTGAAGGGCGCCCAGGAGGGCGGCAGGCTGACCATCGGCATCTCCTTCGACGAGCCCGGCGTCGGGTTCAAGGAGGGCGACGCCTACAGCGGGTTCGACGTCGACACCGCGACGTACGTCGCGAAGGCGCTCGGCGTCGACGCGAAGGACATCACCTGGGTGCGCGCCGACCCCGGCGAGCGCGAGCAGCTGCTCGAGAGCGGGAAGGCGGACCTGGTCGTCGCGACGTACTCGATCACCGACGAGCGCAAGCAGGCCGTCGACTTCGCCGGGCCCTACTTCGTCGCCCACCAGGACCTGCTGATCCGCCGCAACGACACCGAGATCACCGGCCCGAAGACCCTCGACGGACGCACCCTGTGCTCGGTCAGGGGCACCACGTCGTCGGACTACGTGCGCGAGCACTACAAGGGCGACATCACGCTCAAGGAATACCCGCGCTACTCCGAGTGCGTCGCCGCGCTGCTCGACGGCACCGTCGACGCCGTCACCACCGACGACCTGATCCTGGCCGGCTACGCGAGCCAGGAGAAGTACAAGGGCAAGCTCAAGGTGGTCGGCGACGGCTTCACCGACGAGCGCTACGGCATCGGGGTCGAGAAGGGCGACCAGGAGCTCGTCGACCAGGTCAACGCGGCGCTGGAGCAGTACGTCGACGACGGCTCCTGGGAGGCCGCGCTGAGGAAGTCGGTCGGCGACTCGGGCTACGAGATCCCCGACCCGCCGAAGCCCGGCACCGCCTGAGTCCTCCGGTGCCGGTTCCCTCGCCCGAGGTGCTCGCCGCCCTCCGGGCCACCCCACCGTTCGACCAGCTCGCCGACGCGGAGGTCGCCGCGCTCGCCAGCGCGGCCAAGGTCGAGGAGCACGCCGACCAGGAGGTGCTGCTCGACGCGTTCACCGCCACCCCGCGCCACGTCTTCGTCGTCGTGGCGGGCGAGGTCGCACTGTGGGTCGACCCCGAGGGCGAGCCGGACCAGCCGGACTTCGTCCTCGGGCGGCACGACGTGTTCGGGCTCGACGCGACCCTGACCGGGCGGGCGATCGGGCCGCTCGCCGTCGCCGCCGGACCCGTCACGGTGATCCGGCTCCCCGCCGCGCGGGTCTCGGAGCTGCTCGCGGGGGACCGGCCGGTCGTCGTACCGGACCGGCTGGCGGGGCCGCCTGCCGCGGACTCCCCGGCCTACGTCGTCGTGGACGAGCTCGTCGTCAGCGAGCCGGTCGTCGTCGACCCCGCGGACCGGGTGGTCGACGTGGCGCGGGCGATGACCGCTGCGCGGCACGGGTACGCCGCGGTCCGGTTGCCCGCGGGCTGGGGGATGGTGACCGACCGGGTGCTGCGCGAGCGGGTCCTGGCCGGCGACGTGACGGCCGAGACCGCGGTGGGTGAGCTGGTCGCCGGCGAGACCCCGCACCAGGTGGTGAGCGGCTCCTCGGCCGCGGAGGCACTGATCCTGCTGCTCGACCGCAAGGCCGACTACGTGCTCGTCGTCGACCGCGACGGCACCCTGCGCGGCTCCGTCGAGCCGCGCGACTTCGTGGTGTCCTCGACGACCGCCGGGGTGTCGCTGCACGAGCAGCTGCGTCGCGCCGCGAGCGTCGAGGAGCTGCAGCAGCGGGCGCGCGGGATCCCCGGCGTGCTGGCGACCCTGCTCGACGGCGGTCTCGCGTCCGGCAAGGTGATCCGGGTGCACACGGCGATGCTCGACACGACCGTGCGCCGGATGATCGAGCTCGCCTTCGCCCGCCACCCGGCGCTCGACCCGGACGCGTTCACCTGGCTCTCGCTCGGCAGCAACGGCCGCGGCGAGGCGGTCCCCAGCTCCGACATCGACTCGGCCGCCGCCTTCGACGACGCCGTCACCGCCGACGACATCGTGCGCTACCGCCACGTCTTCGCCGAGATCGCCGACGCGCTCGCCGCGGCCGGCCTCACCGGCGACCAGCACGGCGCGACCGCGGCCCGTGACGCCTTCTCCCGGACCAACGCGGCCTGGCGGGCGGCGGGGGAGCAGTGGCTCGCCGCGCCGGACCGCAACAACGGCGCGATGATGACCTCGCTGCTCGTCGACGGCCGCCCGATCTACGGCGACCCCGGCCTGCCCGCGGTCGCGCAGGTCGTGGCCGGGATGCGCGGACACCCCGGCACGATGCGGCTGCTGCTCCAGGAGTCACTGTCCCGGCGGGCCCGGATGCGCTCGTTGCGCGAGCTGGTGTCGGGCCGCCGCCGCGACCGGTTCGACCTCAAGTCCCACGCCCTGCTGCCCATCGTCAACCTCGCCCGGTGGGCCGCGCTCAGCGTCGGCTCGCCTGCCCTGCCGACGACCGAGCGGCTCCGCGCCGCGTCCGGTACGACGGCGCTCCCGGCACCGCAGGCGCTCGCCCTGGTCGAGGTGTTCGAGGCGCTGCAGCGGGTCCGGCTGCGCCACCAGCTGCGCCAGCTCGAGCAGGGCCTGGCCCCCAGCGACCTGGTCGACCTGCACGCGGTCTCCGCGATCGACCGCAGCATCATCACCCGTGCGGTCCGTGAGATCGCCGCCGCCCAGCGGCGGATGGACAACATCGCGCTGTACGACGACCCCGAGCGCTGGGGCCGATGACCGGCCCGGGGATCGACCACCCACGGGTCGCCGTGATCGGCGACGTCGGCGGGCACCTCGGCGAGCTGCGCGCGGAGCTGGCCCGGCTCGGCGTGCCGGACGACGGGCGCGGCCCCCTGCCCCCGGGACTGAGCGTCGTGCAGGTCGGCGACCTGGTCCACCGTGGCCCGGACTCCGAGGAGGTCGTGCGCCAGGTCGACGGCTACCTGCGCCAGCAGCCCGGGCAGTGGGTGCAGCTGATCGGCAACCACGAGGCGCAGTACGTCCGCCGGGCCGCCTTCCAGTGGTCACCGGCCCTGGACCCGCGTGCGGCCGACCGCGTGCAGGCGTGGTGGCGCGAGGGGCTGATGGTGGCTGCGGTCGGGCTGTCCGTCGACGGTGAGCAGCTGCTGGTGACCCACGCCGGCGTGACGTCGGGCTTCTGGGTCTCGGTGCTGGGTGCTCCTGCCACCGTGCGGGAGGCGGTCACCGCGATCCGCGGGCTCGGCGACGACCCCGCGCTGTTCCGGGCCGGCTGCATGATGCAGGGCCGCGATCCCGACCCGCTGGCCGGGCCGCTGTGGGCGGCCGCCGCGAGCGAGCTCGCGGTCTCGTGGGCCGGTGAGACGCTGCCGTTCAGCCAGGTGCACGGCCACTCGTCGGCATGGGACTGGGACGCCGGCGCCTGGCGGCTCCCGCCCGACCTCGCCGCCCACGCCCACCTCGACGAGGAGGACCGCCACGTCACGCTCATCCTGCCGGGCGGCCGGATCGTGGGCGTCGACCCGGACCACCGCGCCACGCCGCGCAGCCCGTGGCGGGGCTGGGAGGCGGGTGGGCCTCAGGCGGTCGTCGAGGTGATCCGGTAGCGCACGAACGTCGGCACCGCGAGCGCCGCCACGACCACCAGCACGACGACCAGCACGCCGCCGCCGGCCGCCGCGGTCGCCGTACCGACCATCGCGGCGGTGGCGCCGTGGGCGACGTCGGCGATCCGGGGTCCGCCGGCGACGACCACGATGAAGATGCCCTGCAGCCGGCCGCGGACCTCGTCGGCTGCCGCGCTCTGCAGCATCGAGGTGCGGAAGGCGGCCGAGGCCATGTCGGCGGCACCGCCGACGACGAGCATGAGGACGGCGACCACCAGCCAGCCGCGCGCGGCCCCGGGACTCGTGTCCGCGCCGAGCACCGCCAGGCCGAAGCCGACCATCGCCAGGCCCCACACGACGATGCACCACACCACCGCCCGGCCCTGCGCGGTGACCCGCGAGACCCAGCCGGAGAAGACACCGCCCAGCACCGCACCCGCGGGGATGCCGGCGAACAGCAGGGCGAACGCGAGGCCGCCCTCGTCGGGGCCGAGGAAGCTCTCGTGCGCGATCTCGGGGAACAGCGCCCGCGGCATGCCGAAGACCATCGCGATGATGTCGACGACGAAGGACATCATCAGCACCGGCTGCCCGCGCAGGTAGGCGATGCCCTCGATCACCGAGCGCAGCCCCGGCGTCCCGGTGGTGGTGCCCTCGATGGGCAGCGACGGCAGCCGGACCACCGCCCACAGGGTGGCCAGCAGGGAGATCGCGTCGCCGGCGTACAACCAGGCGAAGCCGGTGAACGGGATCAGGATGCCCGCGATCAGCGGTCCGCCGATCGCGCCGGCCTGCATCACCGTCATGTTGAGCGAGTTGGCGGCGGGCAGCACCGCGTCGTCCAGCAGCCGCGGCAGCACCGCCGAACGGGTCGGCTGGTTGACGGCGAAGAACGCCTGCTGCACCGAGAACAGCCCCAGCAGCACCCACACGTTGCTCATCCCGAGCGCCGCCTGCAGCCAGAACAGCGCTGCCGTGCCGATCAGGCCGCAGGTCGTGACGAGCAGCATCGTGCGCCGGTCGAAGTGGTCGGCGAGCGCGCCGCCCCACAGGCCGAACACGACGAGGGGGACCAGGCCGAAGACTCCGGTCAGGCCGACGTACGCCGACGAGCCGGTGTCGGCGTAGATCTGGGCCGGCACCGCGACCACCGTGAGCTGCGCGCCGACGACCGTGATGATGTTGGCCGACCACAGGCGCCGGAAGTGCGGGTTCTGCAGCGGCCGGGTGTCGGCCAGCATCCCGCGAAGAGTCACCGGAACAGGCTACGGAGCCGCGTTGCCCGGGACGTCATCAGGGGGTGGGGGCGCTGATGACCTTCGCCGGTACGCCGACCGCGGTGCAGTGCGGGGGGATGTCTCGGACGACCGACGCACCGGCGCCGATGGTGGCGCCCGCGCCGACCGTGACGTGGGGGATCACGACCGCCCCCGTGCCGAGGGTGGCCCCTGCACCGATGACGACGTACCCGGAGATGCCGACCAGGGGGGACAGGGTCGCGTACTCCTCGATCCGCGCGTCGTGGCCGATCGTGCAGTTCAGGTTGACGTGGGCGTGGGCACCGATCGTGATGTCGCTGGTGACGCTGGCGTGGGAGCAGATGATCGCCCCGGGGCCGATCTCGACCTGCCCGCCGACGTACGCGTTGGGGTGCACGAGGGTCGCCGCGGTCCGGTCGCCGAGCTCGGCGACGATGCGGCGCCGGACGTCACCGTTGCCGATCGCGACGACGTACTCCACCGACGCCGGCATCGCCTTGAGCTCCGCCAGGCCGCCGAGGACCGGGACCCCGCGTGCCTCCATGAGCCCGTCCTCGGGCAGCGGGTCGGCGACCGCGCCCAGCAACCTGATCCGGTGCGGCCCGGCGTCGTTGAGTGCGACGACGAGGTCGGCGACCTCGCGGGCGAAGCCTCCGGCGCCCACCAGCACCAGCTCGCGGTCGGGGCTCACGATGCGCTCCTTGCTCCGGTGACGACGCGACGGATGACGTCGGCGATGTGGTCGATGTCGGGATCGGTCACGGCCGTGCCGGTCGGCAGCACGACGACCTGGTCGGCGACCTGCTCAGTCACGGGCAACCGCGAACCTGCCCAGGGATACAGCGCCTTGTAGGGCGCCATGTTGTGGCAGCCCGGCCAGAAGTAGCGCCTGGCCAGCACTCCGTTCGCCTGGAGCGCAGCGACGATCTCGTCGCGGGACGCGCCGGCGTCGGGTGCGACCGTCACGACGACGTACTGGTAGTTGCGCTGCCCGTCGCCCCCGACCGGCAGCAGCTCGACACCCGGCACACCCGCGAGGGCGCGGGCATAGGACTCGTGGTTGCGGCGGTTGCGGTCGATCACCTCGTCGATCGCCTCGAGGTTCACGATGCCCATCGCGGCACAGACCTCGACCATCTTGCCGTTGGTGCCCGGGTGGACGACGTCGTCGAAGCCCGCGAACCCGAAGTTGCGCATCAGCCGGGCCTTGTCGGCCAGCTCGGCGTCGTTGGTGACGATCGCGCCGCCCTCGAAGCTGTTGAAGAACTTGGTGGCGTGGAAACTGAACACCTCGGCGTCGCCGAAGTTGCCAATCATGGTCTCCCCGATGCTGACCCCGAACGCATGGGCTGCGTCGAACAGCAGCCTGAGGTCATGGCGCTCTGCGACCTCGGTGAGCCCGGTGACGTCGGCGGGCCGGCCCCACAGGTGGACCCCGATGATGCCCGTCGTGCGGGGCGTGATCGCGGCCTCGACCGCGGCCGGGTCGAGGTTGTGGGTGGTCGGGTCGATGTCGGCGAACACCGGCGTGATGCCCTGCCACGACAACGCGTGGGCGGTCGCGATGAAGGTGTACGACGGCACGATCACCTCGCCGGTCAGGCCCAGTGCCCGGATCGCGATCTCCAGCGCGATCGTGCCGTTGCACATCACGACGCAGTGATCGACCTGGTGGTGCTCGGCGATGCGCTGCTCGAACTCCTGCACCAACGGCCCGTTGTTGGTGAACCAGGCCCGGTCGAACATGCCGTCGACGAGCTCGTGGAACCTCTCGCGGCTCCCCATGTTCGGCCGTCCGACATGCAGGGGCTGCTCCGGGCTCGTCACCGCGCAAGGCTACCAACGGGCCCACCCGCGGCCACGCGATGAGTCCCGCTCACGGCGACGGTCCGCACCACCATGAGCACACCTGAGCACAGCGGCGTCGGGCCGCTCGACATCACCTTCACCGAGACCCTGCGCCGGAGCGAGGCGAAGGGCGGCTGGACCTACGTGGTCTGGCCCGAGTCGGTCGACCGGTTCGGCACCCGCGGCCGGGTCAAGGTCCGCGGCACCGTCGACGGCACGCCGTTCGAGACGTCGTTCATGGCGCTCGGCGACGGCACGCACAAGCTGCCGGTCGCCGACGCACTGCGGGTCGACTCGGGAAAGCGCGCCGGTGACACCGTCGAGGTCCACCTGACCGAGCGACTGGCCTGACGTCGCACCCGCGCGAGGACGGATCGTGAAAGGCTGTCGTATCGCGCATCCCCCGTTCGTGGAGGGGGTGGGAGGCGGTCATCGGGACCGCCCCGCACCGACCGATACCAGGAGATCCCCATGACGCAGTACCTGCTGGCCGTGCACGGCAACGAGGACGACTACGCGCAGATCACCCCCGATCAGATGCAGCAGATGTTCGCCGACACGGACCGGTTCAACAAGCAGCTCCAGGCCGACGGCGTCTGGGTGTTCGCGGGCGGGCTCGAGACCGTCGCGTCCGCGTCCGTCGTCGACGGCACCGGCGACGCGCCCGTCGTCACCGACGGCCCCTACCTCGAGACCAAGGAGCACATCGGCGGGTTCTGGATCATCGACGTCCCCGACCACGACACCGCCATGAGGTACGCCGCCGCGGGCTCGAAGGCCTGCCAGGGCAAGGTCGAGGTCCGTCCCTTCCAGGCCGAATGAGCCAGGACGCCCGCGCGGCCGTCGAACGGATCTTCCGCGACGAGTACGGCCGGCTGATCGCCTCCCTGGTCCGCCGCTTCGGCGACATCGACCTCGCGGAGGACGCAGCCGGCGAGGCGCTCGTCACCGCACTCGAGAAGTGGCCGGCGCACGGCGTACCGCCCAACCCCGGAGCGTGGCTGACCACCACGGCCGGGAACCGGGCGATCGACCGCCTGCGCCGCGAGAAGCTCCGCGACGGCAAGCACCAGGCCGCCGTCATGATCGAGGACGACACACCCCACGAGCCGACCGGCGTCATCGAGGACGACCGGCTCCGGCTGATCTTCACCTGCTGCCACCCCGCGCTCGCGCCGGAGGCACGGATCGCGCTCACCCTGCGGCTGCTCGGCGGCCTCACCGTCGCCGAGATCGCCAGCGCGTTCCTCGTCCAGGAGACGACGATGGCGCAGCGGATCACCCGGGCCAAGGGCAAGATCAAGGGGGCCAACATCCCCTACCGGGTGCCCGAGGCCGCGGACCTGCCCGGGCGGGTCGGTGCCGTGCTCGCGGTGCTGCTGCTGATCTTCAACGAGGGCTACCTGTCGTCGGGTGACGGCGACCCGATCCGCGAGGAGCTCACCGGCGAGGCGATCCGGCTCGCCCGGATCCTCCACGAGCTGCTGCCCGCCGACCTCGAGGTCACCGGCCTGCTGGCGATGCTGCTGCTGACCGAGGCGCGCCGTACGGCACGGGTGCGGGGTGGGGAGCTGGTCCCGCTCGAGGAGCAGGACCGTGGCGGCTGGGACCGTGCCCTGATCGCCGAGGGCCACGACCTGGTGCGCGCCTGCCTCGCCGCCAACCGGCCCGGGCGCTACCAGGTCCTGGCTGCGATCAACGCCGTCCACACCGACGCCCCGACCGCCGCCGCGACCGACTGGTCCCAGGTCGTCGCGCTCTACGACCAGCTCGCGCGGATCGACCCGTCGCCGATCGTCGCCCTCAACCGCGCGGTCGCCGTCGCCGAGCTCGACGGCCCCGAGGTCGCCCTCGCGATCGTCGAGCGACTGCCGCTCGAGGGCTACCACGCGTGGCACGCCACCCGTGCCGAGCTGCTGCGCCGGCTGGGTCGCAGCGCCGCGTCCCGGGAGCAGTACGACGCCGCGCTGGCCGTGTGCGACAACCAGGCCGAGCGCGCCTTCCTGCTCAGGAAGCGGGGACAGCTGGCCGGGTGACGGTCCGGTCGCGGGGCGGGAGCCACAGCACGAACCGCGTGGTGGCCGACGTCGTGTCGAGCGACAGGTGACCACCGCAGACCTCGGCGAGCTCCGCGGCGACGGCCAGGCCGATCCCCTCGGAGCCGGCGGACCCGCTGCTCACACCGCGCCGGAACACCTCGGGGCCCAGCTGCGCCGTGCCCTCGTCCCCGACCACGATCTCGAGGTGGGTGCCGGCGTCGCGGACCTCGACCGTGATCGTGCCGCGGCCGTGTTTGCGGGCGTTGTCGACGAGGACGTCGAGGACCTGCTCCAGCGGGCCGAGCGGGACCCGGGTGCGCGAGCGTCGTCCCACCTGCCCGACCACGAGCTCGCGCTCCTCCGCGGCCAGGTGCCGTGACCAACGCGCCTCGCCCGCACGGACCACGGCGACGAGGTCGACCACCTGCTGGGCCTCGATCCGCCGCCCGCGGGCCAGGTCGAGCAGCTCGTCGATGGCGCCGCTGAGCCGGTCCAGCTCGCCGAGGCCGCGCTCGAGCTCTGCCGCGACGGCGGGGTCGGTCTCCGGCCACAGGGTGAGGTCCTCGAGGTTGAGCCGGAGCGCCGTGATGGGGGTGCGCAGCTGGTGGGAGGCGTTCGCGGCGAACTCGCGCTCTCGCCGCACGAGTCCGTCGAGCTGGCTGGCCGCGCCACGCAGGGAGGCGCCGATCGCGTCCGCCTCCGGAACGGCGTACGTCGGCACGTCGAGGTCGAACCGTCCGTGACCCAGGTCGCGGGAGAACTGCGCGAGGTCCTGGAAGGGCCGCGACAGCCGGCGGGCGATGAGGGCGCCCAGCCCGGCGGCGGCGATCGCGAGCCCCAGGCCCAGGAGGACCAGGGGGAGCAGGGCCTCGCGGATGCTGGCGCCGATCGACTCCCCGGACACGGTGAGCCGCAGCGTGCTCCCGTCGGGGAGGTCGCGGGCGACGGTGACGCCCTCCGTGCCGGCCGCCGGGTCGCCCACGACGAGCGTGCTCCCCGCAGGTGGGTCGAGCTCGACCCGGTCGGCCGCGACCAGGCCGCCCCGGAGCAGTGCTGCGTCGACCTCGCCGCCCGTGCGCTGCCGCTCGGCGACCAGGTCCTCGAGCACCGCGGCGCTGCCCTTCAGGTCGGTCCGGGCCTGGTCGCGAACCAGGTCGGCGAGGAAGTAGGCGCGGGGCACGCCGTACAGGCCGATCACCGCGACCGTGAGGCCGACGAACGCGAGGACCAGCCGGTCACGCATCGGCCGCGGCGTCCTGTGCAGCGACGCCGGTCGATCCCGCCTGCGCCGTGCCGGCGCACTCGCCACCCGAGTCTCGCGACGGCGCCATCGATCAGCCTTCCTCCAGCCGGAACCCGACCCCGCGCACGGTGTCGAGCCGGATCGGTGCGGAGCCGTCGACCAGCTTCTGGCGCAGCCGGCCGACCGTGGTGTCGAGCGTCTTGGTCGACCCGAACCAGTTCTCGTCCCACACCTGCGCCATCAGGTCCTCGCGGGTCACGACCGCTCCCCGGCGCTCGTCGAGCAGCGCCAGGACGTCGAACTCCTTGGCGGTCAGGGACAGCTCGGTCCCGCCGACCCACGCCCGCCGGGCGTCGCGGTCGACGCGGAACGACACGTCCCCGGTCGCTGACGGTCCGGCGGTCGCCTCCGGGGCAACGGGTACGTCGCCCGGCTGCGCCACCACCGCCGGCCGGTGCGAGCGGCGCAGCAGGGCCCGCACCCGGGCCAGCAGCTCGGAGAGGCTGAACGGCTTGGCCAGGTAGTCGTCGGCGCCGACGTCGAGGCCCACGACCCGGTCGAGCTCGCCGGCACGGGCGGTGAGGATGACGATGCCGCCCTCGAAGCCGTCGGCGCGGACCCGCCGGCACACGTCGAGCCCGTCCATGTCGGGCAGGCCGAGGTCGAGCAGCAGCAGGTCGACCCCGCCAGCAGCGACCTGGTCGATCGCCGGCTGGCCGGCCGCGACCCGGTCGACGTCGTACCCCTCGCGCTGGACGGCGCGCACGAGCGGCGCGGCGATGGCGTCGTCGTCCTCGACGATCAGCAGGCGCACGGGCACCTCACCGAGCATAGGAGATCCCGCCAGCAGGTGGCGCCTGCTGCGCGCCGCGACACACGGGCGCTGGCGGCCTTGGCGTCGCTCGATGGGCAGGCCAGCACGACATCGCTCCGCCGCCCGGCCAGCACCCGCGTCTCGCGACGCCCGCGCCGACGGCACCTACTGACGGGATCTCCAGGGGTCGTCGTCGCGCGAACCGGTCGTGCGTGCCCGGCGGGTGCGGATCCGGCGGTCGGCGTCGATCGCCACCAGCACGCCGAACGGCACCACCAGGCCGGCGAGGGCGGCGGCGTCGAAGACCTGCCGGGACTGGCCCGGCAGCCCGATGGTCAGGGCGAGGGCGGTGAGCAGGATCGGCGCGGTGGCGACGAGGACCACGGCCAGTCGGCTCTCGAGGCAGTTGACCCGGGCCAGCGCCGCTGCGGCCAGCAGGCTGAGCGGGGCGAGCACCAGCGCGGTCGTCGTCGCGCGGTCGCCGCCGACCGCCCAGCCGAGCTGGCCCACGCCGAGCAGCGCGGTGAGGACGGCGGCCGTCCACGAGCCCCGGGTGTGCGCGCCCATCAGAACTCCCGGTCCGCCGCGCCGGACTCGGTGGCCGGGGTCGCGGCACACGCGCCGCCGCTCGGGGACTGCGCTGCCGTGGACGGTGTCCACAGCATCGTCGAGGGCGTCGTGACGGTGCGCAGCCCGCCGCCGCTCGCGAGGGTCCCGAGCGTGATGGTCACGACGGTGCGGTCGACGCCGTCGACGGTGACGGTGGTGGCCGTCATCGTGGCGTTGAGCTGCGCGGTCTTGCGGCCCTTGACGTAGTCCTCGCGCAGCCCGACGGAGCCGAGCTGGACCGCGGCGCCGTTGCGCAGCACGTCGATCGCGTCGGTCTTGCTGGTGCCGCCGAGCAGGTTGCCGTCGCGCAGCCGCACGGTGACCGGCAGTGCGGTGCCGGTCCAGCCGGCGGTGATGCTGCCCGGTGCGACGACGTCGCCGTAGGTCAGGGTCAAGGTGTCGCCCGCGTCGACGTGGCCGGCGGTCCCGTCGCCGTTGGCCGTCTGCACGTCGACCGCACGGAGGCGACTGTTGTCGACCTTGCGACCGCTGACGACGGCCGAGGTGGACGTCGCGCCCCGACCGTCGGTCAGCACGGCCCGCAGGTCGTAGGAGCCGTTGGGGACCGTGGTCGTGTCCCAGGTGCAGGCGTACGGCGTGGCGGTCGCGGTGCACAGGTCGGTCCACGACGTGGTGCCGCCGACGGCGTACTGGATCCGGACCGAGGCGATGCCCGAGGTCGAGCTGGCCTGCGCGGTGATCGTCGCCCTGCCCGACAGGAAGGCGCCGGGGTCGTCGAGGGACACCGAGGAGACGGTGTTGTCGACGACGCGTCCGGTCACGGCCGACGACGTGGCGGTGTTGCCGGCGACGTCGGTCGCGACGGCGCGGAACGCGTAGCTGCCGTCGGCCAGGGCGGTCGTGGCGTACCGGCAGGAGTAGGGGTCCGCGGTGAGCGTGCAGAGCGTCTGGTAGCCGCCGCCGCTCGGGGCGTACTGGAGCACGACCTGCTGGACGCCTGCGCCCGCGTCGCTCGCGGTCGCGGTGAAGGTCGTCGTGCCGCTGAGAGGGCTGCCGGGGTCGACCATCGTGACCGTGGGCGCCGCGTTGTCGACGAGCACGTCGCCGACGACGGCCGAGATGCTGGAGGTCGGTCCGGCGGTGGCCACCGCACGCAGGTCGAAGGAGTCGTTGCTGAAGGCCGTCGTCGGCCAGGAGCAGGTGAACGGCGCGCTCAGCCCGGAGCAGAGGGTCTTCCAGCTGCTGCCGCCACTGGTCGTGTACTGCACGGTGACCAGCCACGGCAGCGCGCCGCCGTTGTAGACGCTCGTCTTGAGCGACACGGTGCCGCGGACGACCTCGCCGGGGTTGGCGAGCACGACGAGGACGTTGTTGGCGACGGTGGTCGAGACGACGTCGGAGACCGTGGTGTAGCCCGCGCCGTTGACGGCACGGGCCCGCAGGTCGTAGCCACCGTCCGCTCCGGCGCGCGTGTCCCACGCGCATGCGTACGGCGCCGTGGTGGTCGTGCACGCCGTCGTCCACGAGCTGCTGCCCGGTGCGAGGTACTGGAACACGACGGAGGCGAGGCCGGACTCGGCGTCGGTGGCGCTCGCGGTCAGGGTGAGTGTGCCCTGGACCGGCGTCGCAGGCTGGGCGAGGGCGAGCGCCGGCGGTGTCCAGTCGGCCGCGGCGCGCACGGTCGCGGTGTTGGTGGTCGACCGCACGTACGTCGCGTCCGAGGACGCCGTCGACGCCAGGACCAGCCATGCGCCGAGCAGGCCGAGGACGGCCAGGCGCAGGGTGGTCGGGAGTCGCATTCGAGGGCGTCCTTCGTGACGGGGTGAGGCGGAGGAGGTCGTCCTCAACGCTAGGGAGGAGGGAGCCACGGGACATCCACGGGCGGGTCACGCGATCTCCACAAAAAAAGGGGGGCGCCGGGCCCGCGTTCCCACAGACGCGAGCCCGGCTGTCCCCAGTCGACGGCACGATGCCGTCAGGCCGTCCGGACTCGACCCCCCAGCGCCGGGTCAGGACGGGAGCGGAGGGCGGCCACGAGCTGGCCGAGGCTGAGCAGGGCGACCAGGGCCGCCGGGACGCCGATGACGAGCATCCGGGTGTCCCGGTCGGCGAGCGCGATCAGGGCGCGGCCGACGTACGGCACGGAGAACGCGACCACCGGCTGCTCCGGCGCGGTCAGCGAGAACCGCCACGGGTCCGGGTCCGGGTTCGCGTCGCCCTGGGTGCGCAGCACCTGCCGGCCCTGCGCGTCGTGCTTGATCCCGATGACCCGGTGGGTCACCAGCGTGGTCACGCCGGACGCGGCCGGCGGCTGGTAGGTGATGACGTCGCCGACCTCGAGGTCGGCGGCCGGCACCGTCCGCTCGAAGACGACCGAGCCCTTGTCGTAGGTCCCGCTCATCGAGCCGCCGGTGATCACGTAGCGCTGGAAGCCCAGGCCCGCCGGCAGCACGAACGCGACGGCCGCGAGGGAGACGGCGACCAGCGCGAACGTGCCGATGCTGCTGGCGACGCGACGGGCCACGCGCGGGCGGGACGGATGACGGTGGACGGCCATGATCAGATCACTTGTTGACGGTGTCGCCGCTGAGCTGGACCGAGTCCCACTGGTAGGCGGCCGACGCGGCCTTGCCCTGGTCGGCGTTCGGGGCGGTCGTCGCGAGCTTGACCGTGAAGCGGAAGCTGTTGACGGCGCCCGGCTGGATCACGCCGATGTCCGTCTTCGCGCCGTCGACCAGGCCGCCGAAGGTGCCGTTGTAGACGGTGGCGCCGGTGGTCGTGTTGGTGACCGACAGGCTCAGGTTGTCACCGGTGAAGCCGTTGGTCGACGACGTCTCGGTGAGGCTGAAGGACGCCGGCAGGCTGCCGGTGTTGGTCAGCGACAAGGTGCCGTTGAGGGTGTCGCCCGGCTTGAGGTTGGTCAGGTCGAAGATCGCGCCGCCGTCCTTGGAGTTGGCCTGCGCCAGCGTGCCGGAGGTGACCGCGCTGATGGTGTTCCCCGACTGCGACGTGAAGGTGGCACCCGAGCCCACGGCGATGGCGCCGGCGGCGGACAGGGTGGCGAGCGGGACGAGGATCTTGCTGGACAGGCGCATGACGGTGGTTCTCCTGGGTCGTGCTCGTCGTGAGCAGCGGCGGTGGTGATGACCAGAACTCTGCTCGGTGGCGATCCACAGCCCGTCCACGCGAAGTCCGCCGTACCTCCCCGATATCGACACAGGTCGGCACGCAGGGCACTCGTACGCTTTCGCCATGACGCCGGCTCCCCTCGCCCTGCCCACGTCCGCCGCCGACTGGCCCGCCTGGTTCCAGGAGCGCACGCAGTCCGAGCTGGCGCGGGCGAGCGAGCTGGTCGACGGACTGCGGACGGCTCCGCCGACGCAACCGGTCGACGTCCTGCGCCAGTGGGACCGCGCCGCCGGACACCTCGGCAACGCTGCGGCCGCGGGCTCGCTGTTCGGCAACGTCCACCCCTCCGACGAGGTCCGCGACCTGGCGGACGCCGCCGAGCAGGAGGCGCAGCGGATCGGCACGGCCTGGGGCCTCGACCGCGAGCTGTACGACGTCCTCGCGGCCATCGGCGACAGCGCGGTCGCCCACGACCCGCTGGCCGCGCGGCTGCTGGCGAAGGTGCGCGACGACTTCCGCCGCTCCGGCGTCGACAAGGACGAGGCCACCCGCGCCCGGATCGCCGCGATCCGCGAGCGGATCACCGAGGTCGACCAGGAGTTCAGCCGGGTGATCCGCGACGACGTCCGCACGGTACGGGTCACGCCGCAGCAGCTCGCCGGCATGCCCGACGACTGGCTCGCCGCGCACCCGGTCGACGACGAGGGCATGGTCACCGTGACCACCGACTACCCCGACTCGGTGCCGGTGCGGATGTTCACCCGCGACCAGGACGTCCGCCGCGAGGTCACCATCGCCTTCCTCGACCGCGGCTGGCCGACCACCGAACCGCTGCTGAGCGAGCTGTTCGCGCTGCGCCACGAGCTGGCCACCACGGTCGGGTACGCCGACTGGCCGTCCTACGACGCCGACGTGAAGATGATCGGCGACGGCCCGGCCATCCCCGCGTTCATCGAGCGGATCGTCGAGGCGGCCGAGGAGCCGATGCGGCGCGACCTCGCCCAGCTGCTCGAGCGCTACCGCCGCGACTTCCCCGACGCGACCGAGGTCCCGAGCTACGACTACAACCACTACGCCGAGCTGGTCCGCGCCGAGAGGTACGACGTCGACTCCCAGCGGGTGCGCACCTACTTCGACTTCCCGAAGGTGCGCGACGGGCTGCTCGAAGTCACCGGGCGGCTGTTCGGGCTGCGCTACGAGCGGGTCGACGTCCCCGTGTGGCACGAGGAGGTCACGGTCTACGAGGTGGTGCGCGACGACGAGCGGATCGGCCGGATCTACCTCGACCTGCACCCGCGTGAGGGCAAGTACAAGCACGCCGCGCAGTTCACCCTCACCGACGGCGTCGCCGGCGAGCAGCTGCCCGAGGGCGTGCTGGTCTGCAACTTCGCCCGCGGCCTGATGGAGCACGACCACGTGGTCACCCTGTTCCACGAGTTCGGCCACCTGCTGCACCACGTCCTCGGCGGCCACGGCGACTGGTACCGCTACGCCGGCGTCGCCACCGAGTGGGACTTCGTCGAGGCGCCGAGCCAGATGCTGGAGGAGTGGGCCTGGCACGCCGACGTGCTGCGCACCTTCGCCACGGACGCAGCCGGCGAGCCGATCCCCGCCGACCTGGTCGCCGCCATGCGCGCCGCCGACGACTACGGCAAGGGCATCTACGCCCGCACCCAGATGTTCTACGCCGCCATGTCGTACTGGTTCCACGCCGACCGGGTCCTCGGCGAGGACGCCCCCGACCTCACGACGCGGATGGTCGAGCTGCAGGACAGGTACGCCGCGCTGCCCTACCTCCCCGGCACGCACATGTTCGCCAGCTTCGGCCACCTCGGTGGCTACAGCTCGGGCTACTACACCTACATGTGGTCGCTGGTGATCGCCAAGGACATGTTCAGCGCCTTCGACGAGTCGGACCTGTTCACCCCCGAGGTCGCGCAGCGCTACCGCGACCGGGTGCTCGTCCCCGGCGGTGCCGGCGATGCCGCTGACCTGGTCGCGGACTTCCTCGGCCGGCCGTCCTCGTTCGACGCGTACGCCGCCTGGCTGGCCCGCTGAGCCGCAGCCCTGGTGACCACGTCTGGGTCACCAGGGGCTGCCCGTCTCCCTTGCGTGAGGGAGAATCTCGGCGTACGGTTGCGATATATCGCGATACGAACACGAACTGTTCTCGCGGTATCTCGAACCGAATCCGGGCTCACGAGGCCCCCGCAACCGAAGGAGGTCCCGTCATGGGACACCACCACGAGAACTCACGTCCGTACGACGACCGCGACCCCTGGGGTCGCTCCGAGCCCCGGGGCTTCCAGCGCCGCAACCGCGGCGGTGGCCCCGGCCCCTGGGGCGGCGCCTGGGCCGGCTGGGAGTGGGGCGAGCCCGGCCGTGGCCGCGGCCGCCACGGAGGCCCGGGCTTCGGCCCGGGTGGACCGGGCCTGCCGCCGCCGTGGCTCGCCGGCCTGTTCGGCATGGGCCGCCCCGAGCCGGGGCGCGGCCCGCGGGTGCGCCGCGGCGACGTCCGCTCGGCCATCCTCGACGTGCTCCGCGACGCCAACCAGCGCGAGGAGTCGCCGAACGGCTACCAGGTGATCCAGGCGATCACCGACCGCAGCGGCGGTGTCTGGAAGCCGAGCCCCGGCTCGGTCTACCCGACCGTCCAGCAGCTCCAGGACGAGGACCTCGTCGAGATCGACGAGACCCGCGGCCGCCGCGCCATGCGGCTGACCGCGGCGGGCGCGGCCTGGTGCGAGGAGCACGCCGACGAGCTCGCCGCCGTCTGGGCACCCTTCGACCGCTCGCGGGAGAAGGCCCAGGCCGGTCCCGCCGACCAGGGCCACGCCGACCTCAAGGCCGAGATCGGCCAGGTCATGGGCGCGGTCTGGCAGATCGTCACCGCCGGCTCCGACGCCCAGCGCCGGGCCGCCGTCGACGTCCTGGTCGAGGCCCGCCGCAGCCTCTACGGCATCCTCGCCGACGGCCCCACCCGGTCGACCGACCCCGAGGACACCGACCCCGAGGACACCGACCCGGCAGGAACTGGCTCCTGATCCACGCCGACCCGGCGCGAGCTGGCTCGAAAAAGACGCCGACCCGGCACGAAGTGGCCTGACCAAACGCCACTTTCTGCCGGGTCGGTCCCGTTTCCGGGCCAGTTTCTGCCGGGTCGGCGGACCTCAGGAGCCCGTGTAGTACTCGTCGGCCACGTCGAGGGCCTGGTCGAGGATGTCGAGGCCCTCGAGCAGCTCCTCCCGCGTGGTGGTGCAGGGCGGGGCGACGTGGGTGCGGTTGAAGTGGACGAAGGGCCACAGGCCGCGCTCCTTGCAGGCGGCCGTGAACCGGGCCATCGGCTCGGCGTCCGGGCCGGCGGCGTTGAACGGCACCAGCGGCTCGCGGGTCGCGCGGTCGCGGACCAGCTCGACCGCCCAGAACATGCCGAGGCCGCGGACCTCGCCCACCGACGGGTGGCGGGCAGCCAGCTCCGCGAGCCGGGGCGCGATCACGTCACGCCCCATCTCCTTCACGTGGTCCAGCACGCCGTCCGACATCACCTTGATCGAGGCGACCGCAGCGGCGCAGGCCAGCGGGTGGCCGGAGTAGGTGAGGCCGCCGGGGTAGGCGCGCTCGCGGAAGGTGTCGAAGATCGACTCCGAGATCACGACGCCGCCCAGCGGCACGTAGCCGGAGTTCACGCCCTTCGCGAACGTGATCAGGTCCGGTACGACGCCCCAGTGGTCGATCGCGAACCACTCGCCGCAGCGCCCGAAGCCTGCCATCACCTCGTCGGCGATGAGCACGATGCCGTGCCGGTCGCACAGCTCGCGCACGCCGGCCAGGTAGCCCGGCGGCGGCACCAGGATGCCGTTCGTGCCGACGACCGTCTCGAGGATGATCGCGGCGATGGTCGAGGGGCCCTCGACCATGATCGTGTCGGCGAGGTGCTGCAGTGCGCGGGCGCCCTCCTCCGCCTCGGAGGTCGCGTGGAAGGCCGAGCGGTAGGCGTACGGGCCCCAGAAGTGCACCGATCCGGGGATCGACGGCTCGGACGGCCACCGCCGCGGGTCGCCGGTCAGGGCGATCGCGCCGGCGGTGGCGCCGTGGTAGCTGCGGTACGTCGAGAGCACCTTGTGCCTGCCGGTGTGCAGCCGCGCCATCCGGATCGCGTTCTCGTTGGCCTCGGCGCCGCCGTTGGTGAAGAACACGTGGTTCAGCTCGCCCGGGGCGCGCTCGGCGATCAGCCGGGCGGCCTCGCCGCGCACGTCGTTGGCGAACGCCGGTTGCACCATGCACAGGCGCGCGGCCTGCTCCTGGATCGCCGCCACCAGCGCGGGGTGCTGGTAGCCGAGGTTGAGGTTGACCAGCTGCGAGGAGAAGTCGAGGTAGGTCTTGCCCTCGTAGTCCCAGAACCGCGACCCCTCGCCGCCGGCGACCGGGAGCGGGCTGATCTTGTCCTGCGCCGACCACGAGTGGAAGACGTGCGCGCGGTCGTCGGCGACGACGGTGTCGACGCCGGAGCCGGTGGTGATGCCCTGGTCGATGGTGGTCATGGCGTCACCGGTTCCGCGGGAAGCCGAGGTCGATGGTCGACGTCGCCGGGTCCGGCCAGCGCGAGGTGATGACCTTGGCCCGGGTGAAGAACTCGATGCCCTCGGCGCCGTACATGTGGTGCGAGCCGAACAGCGACGACTTCCAGCCACCGAACGAGTAGTGCGCGACCGGGACGGGGATCGGCACGTTGACGCCGACCATGCCGACCTCGATCTCGCGCTCGAACTTGCGTGCCGCGCCGCCGTCGCGGCTGAACAGCGCGACGCCGTTGGCGAACTCGTTGCGGTTGACCAGGTCGATCGCCTCGTCGAAGGTGTCGACGCGCACGACCGAGAGGACCGGCCCGAAGATCTCGTCGCGGTAGACCGACATCTCCTCGGTGACGTTGTCGATCAGCGAGGGGCCGAGGAAGAAGCCCGACTCCGGGACGTCGGTACGACGACCGTCGAGCACCACCGTCGCGCCCGCCTCGGCGCCGGCGTCGATGTAGCCGGCCACCCGGTCGCGGTGGGCGCCGGTGATCAGCGGACCCATGCCGGTGCCGGGGACGGTGCCGTCGCCGACGGTGATGTCGAGGGCGCGGGTCTCGATCTCCTTGACCAGCTGGTCGGCCACGTCGCCGACCGCGACCAGCACGGACACGGCCATGCAGCGCTCGCCGGCCGAGCCGTAGGCGGCCGAGATCGCGGCGTCGGCGGCCATGCCGAGGTCGGCGTCGGGCAGCACGATCATGTGGTTCTTGGCGCCGCCGAGGGCCTGGACCCGCTTGCCGGCGCGGGTGCCGGCCTCGTAGACGCTCTGGGCGACGGGGGTCGAGCCGACGAAGCTGATGGCCGAGACGCCCCGGTGGGCGAGCAGCTCCTGCACGGTGCCGGCGTCGCCCTGGAGCACGGTGAACACGCCGTCGGGCAGGCCGGCCTGCTGCCACAGCTCGGCGAGCAGCAGCGAGGCGGACGGGTCGCGGTCGCTGGGCTTGAGGATGAAGGCGTTGCCGGTCGCGATCGCGTTGGCGCACATCCACAGCGGCACCATGACGGGGAAGTTGAAGGGCGTGATGCCGGCGACGACACCGAGGGGCTCGCGGATCGAGCGGACGTCGACGCCGGTGCCGACCTCGGAGGAGAACGAGCCGCGCAGGTGCTCGGCGATGCCGACGGCGTAGTCGATGTTGTCGAGGCCGCGGGCGACCTCGCCGGCCGCGTCGTCGAGGACCTTGCCGTGCTCGGCGGTGATCGCCGCGGCCAGCTCGTCGGCGTGGCTGCGGACCAGCTCGCGGAAGGCGAACAGGACCTGGGTACGACGCGCCAGCGAGCTGTTCCTCCACTCGCGGCCGGCCGCGGTGGCCGAGGCGACGGCCCGGTCGACGAGGGCGGCGTCGGCGAGCTGCACGGCACCGGTGACCTCACCGGTCGCGGGGTTGAACACGTCGCCCGTGCGGGCGCCGTCGACGGTCAGGCGGGCGCCGTCGAGCCAGTGGGGGATGGAGGTCACGGTCATGCTCGTGACCGTAGGCCCGCAGGCAGGTGCGGACCAGTGGCAGACTGTCTTCGATCACACGCGCTGGTTGACATTGTGACAAGGAGGTCGCGGCGGTGCTGCCCACCCTCGCCGAGGTGCTCGCCCTGCCCGAGCTCCAGCGCGGCGACCCGCTCGTCGTGGCCGGCCCCGACCGGCTCTCCCACCCCGTGCGCTGGGTCCACGTCAGCGAGCTGAGCGACATCGCCGAGCTGCTCAGCGGCGACGAGCTGCTGCTCACGACCGGCATCGCGCTGCCGTCGTCCCCGGGCGCCCTTCGGCGCTACGTCGACGGCCTGGTCGCCGTCGGGATCGCCGGTCTCGCCATCGAGCTGGGCCGTCGCTACACCGACGCCCTGCCCGACGCCCTCGTCGCCGCCGCCGAGGCCCAGGGCCTGCCGCTGGTGGCCTTCCGGCGCGAGACCTCGTTCGTCGCGGTCACCCAGGCGGTGCACCAGATCGTCGTCAACTCCCACCTCGCCGAGCTCGAGGCCTCGGAGGAGGCGCACCGTGCCTTCACCCGGCTGACCCTGGGCCGGGCCCGGCCGCAGCAGGTCGTCGACCTGGTCGCCGAGATGGCCGACCGGCCCGTGGTGTTCGAGAACCTGGTCCACCACGTCATCGCCTACAACACCTCCGGCCGCGACCACGACGCGGTGATCGGCGACTGGGAACGGCGCTCCCGCAGCGCCCGGATGCTCGGCCCGGACAGTCGGGGGGCAGCCGTCGACGTCGGCCCGGAGCCGGGGCGGTTCGGCCGTCTCGTGCTGCTCGCCGACGGCACCGGCGAGGCGGTCACGCCGCGGCAGCGGATGCTCCTCGAGCGTGGCGCGACCGCACTGGCGATGGGCCGGCTGATCGACCGCGACGCCCAGAACCTCGAGCTCCAGGCCCACCGCACGCTGCTCACCGAGCTCGCCGCCGGGGTCGACGTCCCCCACCTCGCCTCCCGGCTCACGTCGCTCGGCCTGCGCTGGAAGGGCCGGCACGTCACCGCGATGGTGGTCCGGCTGCCCGGCCCGGGCAACGCCGACGAGCTGCGCGGCGTGGCCGCGGACCTGCTCGACGAGCTGCGGGTACGCCGGACCAGCGGGCTGGTCGGCCTCGTCGACGACGAGCGCGTGGTCGCCCTGGTCGCCCACGCCCCGGGCGCGGCCGACGCGGTCACCGACCGGCTGGTCGAGCGGCTGGCCCGCACCGGGGCCCGCCTGGTCGTCGGCGTCGGCTCGGCCGTCGACGACGTCGCGGGATCCGGCGGCAGCGTGCGTGAGGCCCTCGTCGTCGCCGACTCGGCCGCGCCGACCGACCCGCCCCGCGCCGTCCGCCTCTACGACCTGCGCCTGCGCGGCCTGCTCCACCTGCTGCAGAACGACCCCCGCGTCCAGCAGTACGTCGAGCGCGAGCTCGGCGCGCTGCTCGCCCACGACGCGCGGACCGGGGAACAGCTCACGAGCACGCTGGCGGCGTACTGCCGCACCGGCGGCAACAAGGTCCGCACCGCCGAGCTGTGCCACATCTCGCGGCCGGCGCTCTACGCCCGGCTGCAGCGGATCGGCCAGGTCGTCGACATCGACCTGGCCGACCCGGAGAACGTGCTCGCCCTCCACGTCGCGCTGCTCGCGCGAGAGGTGATGGCTCAGCCGACCATCAGGTAGTCGGCCGGCAGCACGATCGGGTTCGCGTCGTCGATCCACGAGACCGTGGCGTCGGTGCACGCGCCGTCGACGTCGCACCGGCGCAGCGTCGCCGGCTCCCGGTCGAGCTGCCCGACGACCCGGCCGCCGACGGTCCAGCTGCTCAGGCCGGTGAACCCCGGCAGCTCCACCGCGGTCCCGCCCGTGGTCGGCTCGATGCTCGCCCTGGACCCGTTGTCGTCGAAGCGCACGACGAGGACGTGCTCGCCGTCGGGCGAGAGCTTCACCGTCTCGATCCGGCGGCCGAGGTCGCGGACCACCTCGCCGGTCGCGGCGTCGACGAGCGTCCAGCGCCCGTCGTCGTCGAACGACGTCGCCACGCCGTCGTGCACGTCGACCGGCGAGAAGGGCAGCTCCTGGTCCTCACCGGTGCGCCAGTCGACCCGGTGGACGGTCCGCGCGTCGGTCCCGACGTGGACGAAGTCCCCGTCCAGCTGGACCTCCCGCAGGCCCGACTTGCCGCCCTCCGGGGTGTCGCCGGGCAGCTCGACCCGCAGGGAGGCGAGCTCCTGGTCGCCCACGACGTCCCACACGTGGACCCACCCCTCGTTCTGCAGCGGGACCAGCCAGGCCACCCGGGGATGGTGGGGGTCCCCGGAGACGCTCCACGCGTCGGCCGGGATCGACAGCGGGCTCACCTCGCCGTCCGGCCGGACCAGCCGGAACGGGGCACCGTCGCCGCCGTGCTGCTGGGTGACGACGCCGACCGACGTCTGGGCCAGGTGGTGAGGGGCGGGGGACAGCTCGACCGTGGAGTCGCCGACGGAGACGTGCTCGCCGACGGAGAAGGCTCCCAGCTCGGCGTACGCCTTGCCGGCCGGGTCCTGCGTGGCGACCTGCGAGCTGCGGGCCGGCCCGTCGTCCAGCCCGGCGACCACCGCGACGCCCACCCCGACGACCGCGACGACGGCCGCAGCGAGGGCGACGGTCCCGACCCGGCGCCGGGTACGACGCGCGCGGCCCGCCGCGGCGATGGCGAACGCGTCCGGGTGGGGGACGGGCACGCCGTCCACCGTGTGGTGGAGCAGGTCGGTGAGGCGCTCAGCCATGGTGGCCTCCGGTCGTGATCGTGGTGGTCGTGCTGGTCGGCGTCTCGTCGGGGAGGTCGACGCCGTCCCCGAGCAGGCGCCGCAGGTTGTCGAGCGCGGCCGAGGTCTGGCTCTTCACCGTTCCGGTGGTGACACCGAGCAGGTCGGCGGTCTCCTCGACGGACAGGTCGTCGTAGTAGCGCAGCACCACGACCGCCCGCTGCCGCGGAGCCAGCTGCGCGAGCACCGCCAGCAGGTCGATCCGATCGCCCGTCGGGCCGCGGGGGTCGCGGTCGGTGTCCGGCTCGGGCAGCTCCGCGGTCGGCCGCTCGCCGTGGAACGAGCGACGCCGGAACCAGCTGGTCGCCGTGGTGACCAGCGCCCGACGCGCGTACGCCCGGGCGGCGCCCACGTCCCTGATCCCCGACCATCGGCTGTACGTCCTGGCCAGCGCCGTCTGGACCAGGTCCTCGGCCAGCGCGTGGTCGCGGACCAGCAGCAGGGCCGTGCGGTACAGCCCCGGCCAGGCGACGTGGACCAGCTCGGCGAACTCCTCGTCCGTCGGGCCCCGAGATGCGCGCAGCGCCATGGTGGCCATCCTCTCCTGCGTGTCGGTGTGGTGCTCACAGGAGGACGCGCGACGAGCCGGTCCGGTTGGGGCGGTCTCGATCTTTTACAGTTCACGCGTGAGTCCGCGACGCGCTCCCGCCCTGCTCGCCAGTGCCACCGCCGTGGCCTGGCTGGCGCTGACGACCGGGTACGGCGCCGCCGCGGCCACCACCGGCGTCGACCTGGGCGGCGAGCCGCTGCCGTCGAAGGCGAGCACCAGCCCCGAGACCCCGACCGCCCTGGCGCCCGGCCTGTGGCGCACGACGCTGTCGCCGTCGTACCCGCAGTACTTCAGCTACCAGCGCCGGATCAACGGCAGCCGGGTCCACATCGGGGTGCTGGGTGCGCCGCAGGGCGACAGCAGCGACAGCATCCGCGTGCTCGCGGGCGTCGCGACCGAGGGGTCGAGCGACCTCACCGGCTGCGGCGACGAGAGCGACAACGCCGAGAGCAGCGTCCCGGAGGCCGTCATCGGCGCCCGGGTCGTGGTCGGGGGCGAGGACGGCAGCACCGGCGAGACCTGCCGCGACGCCGGCACCGTGCAGATCCAGGTCAACCGTGGGTACGCCTCCCCGACCACCGACCTGCCCTACGTGATCAAGGTCGTCGAGGAGGCCCCGTCGTCGGGGACCGGCGAGGAGAAGGCGGACGACGCGCCGTCGTACGACCGGCCGGAGGCGGGGAGGTCCGAGCCGCTGAAGGGCGCGGCGTCCTTCGACCAGGCTCCCGAGATCGACGCCCAGGACGGCCCGGCGACGGTCAGCACGACGATCCCCGAGGGCAGCGAGCAGCTGTGGCGGATCCCCCTGACCTGGGGCGACCTGCCGGTCGTGCGCGTCGACGTGACCGCCGCGAAGGACGAGGAGGCCTTCGCCTACAGCGGCCCGAACCTGACCCTCCACCTCGTCGACCCGATGCGCGGCCGGCTGGTCCACGCCGACTCGGAGGCCGAGGACTCCCCGACCGGCCAGTACCTCGCCGAGTCCGCGGACCGCGACCCGACCGTCCTGGTCGGATCCGGCTTCCCCGTGCGCCAGGTCGACGACCGGCTGCCGGGCGACTACTGGGTCTCGCTCGCGGTCTCCCCACGACCCGAGACCGACGAGCGCAAGGCGGTGGCCGTCCCGGTGAGGCTCACCGTCGCGATCAGCCACCACGGCGGCAGCGCCCCGACGTACGACGGCGTCGTGGTCTCGCAGGACAAGAAGACCAGCCTGGACGGCTACTCCCCGGACCGGCCGTTCCTCGTCGGCGAGGACACCTTCGCAGCCGTCGCCTCGGGCAGCCCCGTCGGCGGCGACGGCTGGTTCTCGACCCGGCACTGGGCCGGACTCGGCCTGGCCGCGGCCAGCGTCGCCTGCCTCGGCGCCGGGCTCGTCCGGCTCCGGGCGGTGAGGTCGTCGAGTAGGCCGAGGCGCTAGCCGAGGCCGTGTCGAGACGCACTCGAGGCGTCTCGACACGCCGCTCGCTGGCGCTCGCGGCTACCCGACGAGCTCGTGGCTCAGCCGAGCAGGAGCAGGAGCGCCACGACGAGCCCGAGCACGCCCACGCCCAGCAGCACGAACGCGTCGACCGGACGCTTGGCGGTGACCGGGGCGCCGTACGTCGTCACGGCGGCCGTCGCGGCCGCGGTCGGGACCGGCGTGCTCGGAGGCGGCGGGGGCGGCGGGTAGGCCATGGTCGCCCGGCTCGGCGTCGGGTCCGGGGCGGCGGGGTACTCGTCCACCACCTCGAGCCGGTCGGCCAGCGCCGGGTCGTCCCAGCGCGCGACGAGGGCCCGCAGCGCCGGGTGGGCGAGCAGCTCGGTGGCCGAGGGGCGCTGTGCGGCGTCGTACGCCGTGGCGGCGGCGACCACCTCGAGCACCGCGTCGTGCTCGGGACTGCCGGTGCGCAGCGCCGCGACGTCGATCGGGCCGGGCTCGCCGTCGGCGGCCGGCCGACGGCCGGTGAGCATCTCGAGCACGACGACGCCGAGCGCGTAGATGTCGGCGCTGGGGTCGGGGTCGGCGCCGCGGTACTGCTCGGGCGGCATGTAGCCGGGCGTCCCGATCATCATCGCCACGTGGGTCAGCCGCGGCTCGTCGCTGGGCACGGCGATGCCGAAGTCGGTGAGCCGCAGGTGCGGCCGGTGACGGCCGGTCGGCTCGAGCAGCAGGTTGCCGGGCTTGATGTCGCGGTGCACGATGCCGGCGAGGTGCACGGCCTCCAGCGCCTGCAGGGTCTGGTCGGTCAGCACGGCGATCCAGCGCGGCGGCAGGGTCCCGCCGTTGCGCTTCATCAGCCCGGAGACCGAGCCGCCGCGCACCAGCGGCATCGTGAACAGCACCCGGTCGTCCACGCCCGCCCACGACTGCGGCGTCACGACGTGGGTGTGGTCGATGCGCACCGACTGCTCGCGCACGAAGCGCAGCAGCATCGCCGCATCGGCCTGGCGCAGCATCTTCGCGGCCTTGACGTCGCCCGTCGTCCGGTCGTGCACCCGCCAGACCGTGCCCATGCCGCCCGCGGCGATCGGGTCCAGCAGCTCGTAGCGTCCCGCGAACACCTCGCCCATGCGGGCGACCCTATCCGTCGTCCGGGTCAGCCCAGCCGTACCGCGCGGTGCACCCAGGTCGCCTCGACCCGCATGCCGACGTTCTCGTAGAGGCTGAGCGCTCCCGTGCGGGAGTCGGTGGACAGCGAGGACGACGTCGCCCCGCGCTCCCGGCCGGCGGCGAAGGCGGCGACGAGCAGCGCCTGGGCCAGGCCGCGGCGGCGGTGGGTCCGGGCCACGGCGAGCTTGGAGACGAAGGTGTCCGTGCCCGCGTTCCAGGCGTGGGCGACCCCCACGACGTCGCCGTCCGGGCCGGTCACGACCTGCAGCTGCCAGGGCTCGGACCCGGGGCGACCCCACACCTGGGCGCCGAAGTCCGCCAGGCTCGCCCGCTCGCGCACCGACCACTCGAGGAAGGCGTCCTCGGTGACCGTCCAGACCTGCTCGCGGTCGGCGGGCGTCGCCGCGCGCAGCGCGTAGCCCGCGGGCAGGGCCCGCTCGGCGACCTGCGCGCCCTCCGGGAGCCGCAGCACCCAGCTGGTCCAGCGCACGGCGTATCCCAGGGCGCTCAGCAACCGGTCGCCGTCCGACCCCTCGGGCACCGGCATGCCGACGATCGCGATGCCGCGGCTGCGGGCGAGCTGCTGGACCCAGCCGGCGAGCCAGGTCCCGATCCCGCGTCCGCGGTACGACGGCACCACCGCGGCGTCGTACCTCTCCTCGCCGAGGTGCTCGGCGTACGCCACGATCCGCTCGCCGTCGAGGACCGCGACCGAGCTCGCTTCGAGGTCGTACGACGGCCGTCCCCAGTCGGCGAGGAGGTCGGCCTCCTCGACCTCCACGGTGCCGGTGTCGTGCTGCTCCTGCTCGGCGATGACGGCGAAGACGGCGGCGGCGTCGGCGAGGGTGATCGGGCGCGAGGTCAGCCCGGAGGGCAGGGAGGTGACGGACACCCGGCTGAGTCTGGAGGACGCACCCGGGTGTCGGCGCCCCATTTTCGGGACAGGCTCGTCCCATGATCCGCACGCGCGCCCGCGTCCTCCCCGCGCTGCTCGTGTCAGTGGTCGCGGCGGGGTGCTCCCAGGTCACCGGCGACGACGAGCAGCACGCCGGGATCGGCGACGTCTTCGAGCTCCACGGGCGGGCCGAGGGCAGACCCCTGACCGTGCAGCTGCCGAACCTGCGCTACGACTTCGTGGTCAGCCGACCCCAGGCAAGGGCGCGCCAGACGGTGGGCGAGTACGACGAGCACTGGTCCGCCGACCCGGCCGCGGGAGCGGAGTTCCTCGAGATCGGCTACCGACCCGCGAGGACCGAGGGGGACGCGTGGGCGCTGTGGCGGCCCAGCCCGCGTGGCGACCTGCCGGATCCGGTCTTCACCGTGGTGGCCGACGGCGACCGGATCGTGCTCGACAACGACCTGAGGTTCGACTGGCTGGTCACGATCCCGGCGGACGCCGACGACCTGGCGCTGGAGGTCGAGTTCGACGGCCGCACGCTGCGCACCGACCTCGGCGGCGCGGACAGCGGCATCGACGCCTTCGGCGGGACGCCGCCGCGACGCACGACGGTGCCGTGCCCGGAGCAGCCGCGGACCGACCTGCGCGGTGGCGTGCGGTTCAACGGCACGGACTGCAGCGTCACCGCCCTGAGCGCCGTGCCGTGGCACGTGGCCGTGGGGTGGGCGGCCCCGGGGCGGGCCTGGCTGGTCGCCGAGGTGAACGTCGGGATCAACACCTACTTCACCGGCGGCGACGGGGCCGGCACGGATTACGAGATCGGCTACGGCGAGCCGGTGTACCGCCTCGACGGTGCCCTGCCACACGTCGTCCTGGACGAGGACGGCCGAGAGCTCGCGAGTCGTCCCGGCGACATGACGGTGGACGACGTGCGCACGGTCGTCTTCGACGTTCCCGCGGATGCCACCTCGGCGACCCTCGAGGTGGCGATGGACTACACGGGCACCCCCGAGGACGACGAGGGCCAGCGGGTGCGCTTCCGGCTGCGCCGGTCGCTCCCGCTGGCCCTTCGCTGAGCCTGGGCCCAGCCGGTCGAACGCGTCAGGCGTTCTTGATGGCGGAGATGTCGAACTCGAGCTTGATCTTCTCCGACACGAGCACGCCGCCGGTCTCGAGCGCGGCGTTCCAGGTCAGGCCCCAGTCCTTGCGGTTGACGGTCACCTCGCCCTCGAACCCGACGCGGACGTTGCCGAACGGGTCCTTCGCCGAGCCGTTCTCCTTGAACTCGATGGTGACCGGCTTGGTGACGTCCTTGATCGTCAGGTCGCCGGTGATGGTCCACTCGTCACCCTCACGCGAGACGTTCGTGGAGACGAACGTCCACTCCGGGAACGCGGCGGTGTCGAAGAAGTCCGGCGAGGTCAGGTGGCCGTCACGGTCCGCGGACCCGGTCGAGACGCTGGCCGGGTTGATGGTCACGGTGACCGACGAGGCGGCCGGGTTGGCGGTGTCGATGTGGGCGGTCGCGTTCCAGTCGGTGAACTGGCCGCGGACCTTGGTGACCACCGCGTGCCGGGCCACGAAGCCGAGGCGGCTGTGCGCGGTGTCGAGGGTGTAGTCGCCGGTGATGTCGGTGAGGGCTGCGGACTCGCTCATGGTGCTGGCTCCTGGATGGTGACGAGGTTTGTTTGAACTTTCAAAGACCGTAACCAATGGTGACACGGCAACCATCCCAGGGCAAGGGGTGACCTGCGTCACAGGGGCGGACGTTCGGTGAGCTCCTGGTGCCTCTCGCCGCGCTCCCCGGAAATGCCGGAAGCCACCCCCCGGGTCCGGGGAGTGGCTTCGCGAAGAGTGCGTCTTGCGTCAGGCGGCGTGCGAGTGCGCGGCCGCGGGCTGGCCGACCTCGACCCAGACGGCCTCCATCCGGGTCCGTCCGTCCGGGGCGGTCACGGGCAGCCAGCGCATCTCGAGATGCGTCTCGGTCATGTTCGTGTCGGTCATGGGTCACCTCCTGTTCACCTTGTGTTCACCAAGATAGCACGTCCCCCACCCGGGCGCCTCGAATCGGGGCGATCCGGGCACAGACGCTCCACCTGACGCGGCCTGGCAGTCGTGGCGAGAGGGCTCGGCCCTCCACTGTGAGCGGTGTGCCGGCGAATGAGCGAAAGAGCGGAGATCTGCCCGAATTCGGGCAGGAACTTGAGGAATGGTCGGCGCGGGGTGCAGGCTCGCCGGGTGCACGTCGATCCGCGACTCCTCCAGCACGTCCAGGACAGCACGGGCCTGGGGGCGGCGGAGGCAGCGCGGCTGGTCCAGGACATCCTCGCCTTCCACGACGAGACGGTGGAGGGCTGGGTCCGGCGGCGGCACGCGGAGCTGAAGCTGCACGGGGCGAGGAACGACGCGATCTTCGCCCGGCTGCGCGAGGAGCTGCGGACCACCGTGGTCGCGGCACCGGACCTGACGGAGCGCCAGCTCCGCCGGATCATCTACGGCTGAGGGAGATCACGAGACATGTGCGGAATCGTCGGTTACGTCGGGACCCAGCAGGCGGCGCCACTGCTGCTGGAGGGGCTGACCCGGCTCGAGCACCGCGGCTACGACTCCGCGGGCGTGGCCGTGCTCGGCAGCAGCGGCCTCAAGGTCGCCAAGCAGGCCGGCCGGGTCCGTGACCTCGCCGACGGCCTGCCGAAGCGGTTCGGCGGCAAGATCGGCATCGGCCACACCCGCTGGGCGACCCACGGCCCCGCGAACGACGTCAACGCCCACCCGCACACCGACGCGGCCGCCCGGGTCGCCGTCGTCCACAACGGCATCATCGACAACGCCGCCGCGCTGCGCGCCGAGCTCGCCGACGACGGTGTCGTCCTCGCCTCGGACACCGACACCGAGGTGCTCGCCCACCTCGTCGCCCGCTCGACGGCCAAGACCCTCGAGCAGCGCATTGCCGAGGCGCTCGGCCGGGTCGAGGGCACCTACGGCATCGCCGTCGCGCACGCCGACTTCCCCGACCGGCTCGTCGTGGCCCGCAACGGAAGCCCGCTGATCATCGGCGTCGGCGACCACGAGATGCACGTCGCCTCGGACCTGGCGGCGCTGGTCCGCTACACCACCACGGTCGCGCACCTCGACGACGGCGAGATGGCCACGATCACCGCGGCCGGCTTCACGACGTACCGGATCGAGGCCACCGGCCTGGCGGCCACCGACCGTCGCGCCAAGGAGGTCGACATCGACCCCGAGGCGTACGACGCCGGCGAGCACGACTCGTTCATGCACAAGGAGCTGCTCGAGCAGCCGGCGCGCGCCGAGGCGGTGCTCCGGGGCCGGCTCGACGAGCGCTTCGGCACCGGTCACCTCGGGGGCCTCAACCTCGACGCCCGCGAGCTGCGGGCGTTCCGCCGGGTCAAGATCCTCGGCTGCGGGTCGGCCTACTACGTCGGCCAGATGGGTGCCTCGCTGCTGGAGGAGCTGGCCCGGATCCCCGCGGACGCCGAGGCGGCGAGCGAGTTCCGCTACCGCAACCCGATCGTCGAGCCCGACACGCTCTACGTCGCCGTGAGCCAGTCCGGCGAGACGATCGACACCCTGCTGGCGGTGCAGGAGGTGCAGCGCAAGGGCGGTCGCGTGATCGGGCTGGTCAACGTGGTCGGCTCCGCGATCGCCCGTCAGGTCGACGGCGGCATCTACCTGCACTCGGGCCCCGAGGTCGCCGTCGCGTCGACCAAGGCGCTGACCAACATGTTCCTCGCCTTCGGCATGCTCGCCGTCCAGCTCGGCCGGGTCCGCGACCTCTCGATCGCCGACGGCAAGCGGCTGATCGCCGGCCTGACCCGGATCCCGGAGCAGATCGACCAGGTGCTCGCCACCGAGGCGGACCTGGCGCTGGTCGCCAAGCGGCTGGCCGAGGCGGAGAGCCTGTTCTTCATCGGCCGGGTGCGCGGCTTCCCGGTCGCGCGCGAGGGTGCCCAGAAGTTCAAGGAGATCACCTACCGCCACGCGGAGGCGTACCAGACCAGCGAGCTCAAGCACGGCCCGCTCGCGCTGATCTCGCCCGAGGTGCCGACCGTCGCGATCGTGCCCGACGACGAGCTGGTCGAGCGCAACGTCGCTGCGCTCCACGAGATCGCCGCCCGGGGCGGCCCGATCGTCGTGGTCACCCACGACAGCGTCGACCTCGGCGACCTCGAGGGGGCCGTGGCCGGGCGGATCGACGTCCCCCGCAACGAGCGTGAGCTGGACCCGATCCTGCTGACCATCCCGCTGCAGGTGCTGGCCTACCACGCCGCCCTCGAGCTCGGTCACGACATCGACAAGCCCCGCAACCTGGCCAAGTCCGTCACGGTGGAGTGAGGGCTGGAGTGGCCCACCTAGGGTGAGGCCATGCGTCCGGGAGCACCTGGCAGGCGATTCGCGTGGCGCCGGCGGCGCCCGTCCGGCCGGATCCCGGACGACGCCGTCGTCGGCCTCGTCGCCGCCCACCTCGCCGGTCGCGC
The DNA here is from genome assembly GCF_013409625.1 of Nocardioides kongjuensis. Classification (NCBI taxonomy): domain Bacteria; kingdom Bacillati; phylum Actinomycetota; class Actinomycetes; order Propionibacteriales; family Nocardioidaceae; genus Nocardioides; species Nocardioides kongjuensis. The sequence continues at coordinate 3,901,214 of NZ_JACCBF010000001.1, read as the reverse complement.
GGACGCCCTGGTGGTGGTGATCGGGGCGTCCGGCACGGCAGACCGGCTGCGCGCCGCCGGGCCGCACTGGCGGGTGCTGCACGCGGACGCTCCGCCCGCCGAGCGGCTGGTGGACCTCGCGCTCGCCGGGCGGGCCGAGGTCATCGTCGACCTGTCCGACGGCGAGCAGCGGCTGCGGCGCTTCCACGCCGACTTCTTCCACCTCGCCGCCGGTGGGGCGTACGTCGTCCCCGGCGCCGCCGGTGAGCTCGGCCCGAGCCCCGGGCCGCTCGGCGCGTTCCTCGCCGAGTGCTGGGCCGGCGACGCCGAGCCGCTGCGTGCCGGCAAGCGCTCGCTGACCGAGAGCCGCCGGATCGCGGTGCGGATGCACGTCACGGGCCGCGCCGAGGCCGGCGCCCTGGTCCTCACCCACGACCTGCCCGACGTGCTGGTGAAGCTCGACGAGCCCCAGGGCAATGCGTACGTCGACCGGCTGGGCGGCCCCCACCGCGTGCTCTCCGTCCTCGCCGCCGAGACCCCGCCCGACGCCCGGGTGATCACCGAGGGCCCCGAGCAGCGCGAGCCGGCGATGGACCGGCCGGTCGCGGAGGCGGCGATCGCGCTGCGCGACTACCGCGACGTCGTCGTCGACGTGGAGCAGACCGTGATGACGGACCTGGTCGTGCTGCCCGACACCTTCCGGCACAACCAGTGGCCGCGGCTGGTCACCCGCCGGATCGCGGACGTCGCGCCGCGCTTCGGCGTCCCCATGACGCCGGTGCCGGCCGACCTGCCCCGGCTCGAGGGGACCTACCTCCACCTCGACAACGAGTTCCGCGGGCACTTCGGGCACCTGATGACCGAGGTGGTGTCCCGGATGTGGAGCTGGCCGGCAGCACTGGAGATCGACCCCGACGTGCGGGTGCTGGTCGGTGCCGCGCGCAAGCGGCCGGAGCTCGCAGCCTGGGAGTACGACTTCTACGAGGCCTGTGGCATCCCCCGTGACCGGGTGGTCCGCATCGACGGCCAGGTCCGGGTCGAGCGGCTGCTCTCGGGGACGCCGATGTTCAGCAACCCCAGCTACGTGCACCCGCGGATCGTCGAGACCTGGGACCGGATCGGCGACACCCTGGCCGCCCGGGCGGCCGAGCGCGACCGGCCCGAGCGGATCTTCGTCGCCCGCCGGGTCGCCAAGCGCGCGTGCACCAACGCCGACGAGGTCGAGGCGCTCTTCGTCGACCACGGTTTCGAGGTCGTGTACCCCGAGGACCACCCGCTCGGTGAGCAGGTCGCGCTGTTCCGGGCCGCCCGCGTGGTCGCGGGGTACGCCGGCAGCGGCATGTTCACCACCGCCTTCGTCCCGCACCCGCAGCGCCTCGTCCTGCTCGGCTCCACGGCGTACACGCCTCGCAACGAGGTGCTGATCGCCGCCGTGCGGCGGCACCGGATCGACTCGGTGGTCAGCCGCGCCGACCGGACGGACGTGCAGTCGTCGTTCCGGGTCGACCTGGAACGCGAGGGGCCCTTCCTCCGCTCGGTGCTGGCCTCGCTGTGACCCGTCAGGGGATGGTGACGGTGACCCGCACGGGCGCGTGGTCCGAGAGCAGGCTGGTCCAGCGCCCGTTGGCGTAGGGCTCCTCGGTCTGCCACGACGTCACCCGGGCGTTCGGCGGCACGAACACCCGGTCGATGTGGCCGCCCCAGCGGGGGAAGATCCGCGGGACCGGGGACCACTCGGTGAACGAGTTCAGGTACGGCAGGGCGTTGTAGGACTCGGCCACGTCGTACGCGTCGTCGTAGCCGAAGCTGTTGAGGAACTCCCGTGCGCCGTCCCACCCGCTGCCGCGGTCGGAGTTGAAGTCGCCGCCGATGACGACCGGCAGCCCCGCCGCATCCGCGGACACGGACGCCCAGAAGACGGCGGCCTGGTTCGCGCGGGTCTGGTCGGAGGCCTGGGACGGCGGCGCGAGGTGGAGGGACGCGAGCACCAGCTGGCGGCCGGTCACGCCGTCGGTGACCTTCACCCAGCAGCCGCCGTGGGTGTAGCCGGTGAACCGGACGCCCCGCGCGCTGTTCGGGACGATCGTGAACTTGGAGGTCTTCACGATCAGCGACTGGTTGCGAGACCCGCCGAGGACCGGGTCGCCCGGGTAGCCGTCGCCGATCCGGCAGCCCAGGGCGTATCCGGGGGTGTCGTCCAGGTCGTTGATCGCGGGCGCCGACTCCTGGAACGCGACCGCGTCCGGACCGACGGCAGCGACGCGGGCCTTGGCAGCGGCCGCACGGTCGGCCCACGGGTGCTGGCCGTCGCAGTTGTCGCCACTGCCGCTGCACACGTTCCAGGTCATCATGTTGACGGCCAGGCTCCCGCCGGTGGCCCGGGACAGGGGCTCCGTGCGCTTGCAGCCCGCGGTCGCGAACGCCCCCACGCCGGCCGGTCCCGAGGGACGGACCTGGAAGCAGTAGGTGCGACCCGGGTCGAAGCCGCCGAGGGTCACGCTGGCCACACCGGACCCGTTGCCGGGGACGGTGACCCGCTTCTTGTTCTTGGCGCCCTGGATCGGGTTCTCGTTGCCGAGGTAGTCGAGGTCGTACGACGTCGCTCCGGCGACCTCGTTCCACCGGAAGGTCAGCGTGACGGTCGCGCCCTGGACCTGCTGCCGGTCGACCCAGACCGGCTGCACCGGGGCGAGCCGGGCCGTCGTACGGCACCGGGTCTTCGACCACTTGCCCTTGCGCTTGCCGTTGTAGGCACGCACGCGCACGCAGTAGTCGGTGCCCTGGGCGAGGCCCTTGATCGTCAGCGACGTCGTGCGGGTGCGGTCCTTGTGGGCCTTGCCGCCGGGCGCGCGCCACTGGACCTTGTACGACGTCGCGCGGGCCGCGCGCTTCCACTTCACCTTGAACGACGCGGTCGTGCCGTCGACGCGGGGCTTCTTGAGCTTGACGCCCTTCACCCGCGCGGGCTTGGGCGCGGCGCTGGCGGGTTCGACGGACCCGGCGACGAGGCCGGTCGTGCACAGGAGGACGGCGATCGCCGCGAGCAGCAGCTGCCGCGCGCGGCGGGGCGTGGTGTCGGACCTCATGGAGCTCTTTCTCGTCGCGGAGCATGACCGTATGCCGAGGGTGTCAGCGGACGCAGGCGTTCCGGCATTACAGGCTGTCCTTACCAGATCACACGCCGTTCAACCCGCCGTGACCCAGCGCACCGCGACGAGGATCACGCCTCGGACGCTTGACGGCACTAGTCTTGACGGGTGAGTGACCTTCCCAGTGACGCCGCGGACCAGCCCGCCACCTTCGCCGACCTCGGTCTCGGTGACCGCATCCTGAAGGCTCTCAAGGACATCGGCTACGAGTCGCCGTCCGCGATCCAGGCCGAGACCATCCCGCACCTGCTCGAGGGTCGCGACGTGATGGGCCTGGCGCAGACCGGCACCGGCAAGACCGCCGCGTTCGCGCTGCCGATCCTCGACCAGCTCGACCTGTCGCAGAAGACCCCCCAGGCGCTGGTCCTCGCGCCGACCCGTGAGCTCGCGCTCCAGGTCTGCGAGGCGTTCGAGAAGTACGCCGCCAACCTGCGCGGCGTCCACGTGCTGCCGGTCTACGGCGGCCAGGGGTACGGCGTCCAGCTGTCCGCGCTGCGCCGGGGCGTCCACATCGTCGTCGGCACGCCGGGCCGGATCATGGACCACCTCGAGAAGGGCACCCTCGACCTCACCGAGCTGCGCTTCCTCGTCCTCGACGAGGCCGACGAGATGCTCAACATGGGCTTCGCCGAGGACGTCGAGACGATCCTCGCCGACACCCCGTCCGACAAGCAGGTCGCGCTGTTCTCCGCGACCATGCCCAAGCAGATCAAGTCGCTGTCGGCGAAGTACCTGAACAACCCGGTCGAGGTCGCCATCGAGCGCAAGACCCGTACCGCCGAGAACATCAAGCAGCGCTACCTGATGGTCAGCTACCCGCAGAAGGTCGACGCGCTGACCCGGATCCTCGAGGTCGAGAACTTCGAGGGCGCGATCGTCTTCGTGCGCACCAAGAACGAGACCGAGACGCTGGCCGAGAAGCTGCGTGCCCGGGGCTACAGCGCCGCCGCCATCAACGGCGACATCGTGCAGGCCCAGCGCGAGCGCACCGTCAACCAGCTCAAGGACGGCAAGCTCGACATCCTGGTCGCCACCGACGTCGCGGCCCGCGGCATCGACGTGCCCCGGATCAGCCACGTCTTCAACTACGACATCCCCACCGACACCGAGGCCTACGTGCACCGGATCGGCCGCACCGGCCGGGCCGGCCGCAGCGGTGACGCGGTCTCCTTCATCACCCCGCGCGAGCGCTACCTGCTCAAGCACATCGAGAAGGCCACCCGCTCCACGCTGGAGCAGATGCAGCTGCCGAACGTCGACGCGATCAACGAGTCGCGCCTGAGCCGCTTCGACGACCGGATCACCGCAGCCCTCGAGTCGCCGCAGATCGACTTCTTCCGTGACGTGGTCGGCCACTACATCCGCGAGCACGACGTGCCCGAGGCCGACGTCGCCGCGGCGCTGGCCATCGCGCTGCAGGGGGACACCCCGCTGCTGCTCGAGGAGGAGCCGGAGCCGGAGCGCCGTCCGCGTCGCGAGCACGACGACCGCGACCGCGGTGAGCGCGGCGAGCGCCGTGGTGGCGACCGCGACCGCGGCGAGCGCGGCGGCCGCGACCGTGCTCCCCGCTCGGGTGGCAACTTCCAGGCCTACAAGATCCAGGTCGGCAAGCGGCACCGCGTCGAGCCGCGCCAGATCGTCGGCGCGCTCGCCAACGAGGGCGGCCTCGACCGGCGCGACTTCGGCAAGATCACGATCCGCCCCGACTACTCGATCGTCGAGCTGCCCGCTCAGCTGACCGAGGACCAGTGGGAGCGGCTCAAGAGCACCCGGATCAGCGGCAAGCTGATCGAGCTGGCCAAGGACTACGGCCCGCCGAATCGGTCGCGCAAGCCTCGCGACTGACCTAACCTCGATCCCCATGGGGGACCTGCGTCGCTCGGCCGCGCCCGCTGCACTCGCAGCGGGCGCGCTGCTGCTGAGCGCCTGTGGCAGCACGACGCCGCCGGCCGCGGAGCCGTCCGCCACGACCTCCACGGCGGTGCCCTCGGCGACGCCGCGCGAGGCCGAGCCCTCGCGCTCGGGCGCGCGGGTCGACGTACCCACGCCTCAGATCATGGCGGCGCTGGCCCGCCGTGCCGAGCGGATCGCGAAGAAGCTGCCGCCGGTGATCGTGCCGGCCGAGGTCGACCCGGCGTCCAACCGCGGCCTCGGCTACCGGGAGATGATCGAGTTCGGCTTCCCGGCCGACCAGTGGCCCTACCTCGACGCGCTGTGGCAGCGCGAGTCCGGGTGGAACCACCTCGCCGAGAACCGCAGCTCCGGCGCCTACGGCATCCCGCAGTCCCTGCCCGCCACGAAGATGGCTGTCGTCGGCAGCGACTGGCGCACCAACCCCGAGACCCAGATCCGGTGGGGGCTGGCCTACATCGCGGCGCGCTACGGCAACGTGCAGAAGGCGTGGGAGCACTCCCAGCGCACCGGCTGGTACTGAGTCCGTCGACCGTCACGACCTCGTTCCCGGTCGCGGCGCTACTCGATCTCGCCGTCCGCCAGGACGGCGAGCGCCGCGTCCTGCACGCAGGCAGCGGCGGCCATCATCCCGGCCGCTGCGGCGGCGAGCACCGACGCCATCGGCATCGGCAGGCCCGGGCCCTGGGCGAGGTCGCCGGCGGCGTAGACGCCGGGCATGCTGGTGCGGCCGAACGCGTCGACCACCACGGCACCGACCTCGGAGGTCTCCAGCCCGAGCTGCTCGGCGAACGGCGCCGCCTGCTCCCACTCGGTCTTCACGAGCAGCCCACCCAGCGCGAGCTCCTCGCCTCCGGCCAGCGTGACGACGAGGCCGGCCCCCTCCTTGCGGACGTCGACCAGCCGGTCGGCCACGACGCCGGCTCCGGTCCGGGCGAGCAGCGCAGCGGTCGCCTCGTCGAGGTCGCCGCCGTGGGTGAGCACCACCCGGTCCTCGGCGATCGGCCGCACCATCGAGGCCATCGCCGCGACGTGGGGTGCCGAGCCGAGGATGCCGACCCGGGTGCCGGCGTACTCGTGGCCGTGGCAGAACGGGCAGTGCGCGACCAGGTCGCCGAAGTTCTCGGCGATGCCGGGGACGTCGGGCAGGGTGTCGCGCACGCCGGTGGCGAGCAGCACCCGGCGGGCGCGCACGGGCCCCTCGCCGGAGACCTCCAGGAGGAAGTCGCCGAGCTCGCCGGAGATCCGGGTGACCCCGGCGCCGACGACGTCGAGGAAGCGGACGTCGTCGTAGGCCTCCGCGTCCTTGCGGGCGGCCAGCCGCAGCTCGGCCGGCGGGGCGCCGTCGTGGCCGAGGAAGTTGTGCATGTGGCCGGTCGGGTCGTTGCGGTAGCGGTCGGTGCCGACGACGACGGTCGTCCGGTGCATCCGGCCGAGGGTCTGGGCGGCCTGCAGGCCGGCGGACCCGGCGCCGACGACAGCGACGTCGTAGAGGTCGTTCGCGGGTGCTGAGTTGATCATGGGCCCAGCCTGTGACTTCATGTGAACATGAAGTCAAGTGCCCGGAACATCCGGTGGTCCGTGGGGGAGCTCGCCGCACGCTTCGAGCTCGAGACGCACGTGCTCCGACACTGGGAGGACAAGGGGCTCCTGCATCCTGAGCGTGACTCCGCGGGCAGGCGGGTCTACGGCGAGGACGACGCGTACCGGGTGGCGGCGATCCTCGCGAGCAAGGCCTCGGGGATGAGCCTCGACCAGATCCGCACCCTCGTCGACGCCTCCGTGGAGGGCCGACGTGACGCGCTGAGGGCCCACCTCGAGGAGCTGGACCGGCGTCAGGCCGAGCTCGAGCGGTCGCGGCACATGACCAGGCACGCCCTCGAGTGCCGTGCCCACGACATCACCACGTGCCCGGGGTTCCAGGCGCACGTCTCCGACATCGTCGACGGCACCACGCAGGGCATCCGGTTCCTCGCGGGGCACTGAGCCAGGGCTGACGGGCCCGGCTGGTAGAACCGTTCCATGCGGCGGACCTCGGCAGCCCTCACCTCCCTCCTCGTGCTCGGCGGCGCCCTGAGCGCGTGCTCCGGCGACGACGCCGGCGGCGCCGAGGCCGTGGCCAAGCAGCTGGCGGGTGCGCTGGTGGCGGCGGCGACGCCGCAGTCCGGCGACGCGAGCAAGGCCCCCGACCCGCTGGCCTCCGTCCCGTTCACGGGCGCCGACTCCGCGACGGTGACCAAGGCGTACGCCGACATCGTCGACGACATGGACGGCGTCGTCCCCACGGTCGCGGTCGGGGAGGTCGACTCCTCGGCCGACAAGCCGACCGCCACGCTGCGCTGGTCCTGGCCGGTCGTCGACGGAGCCGATCCGTGGGCCTACGAGACGACGGTCGCGCTGAGCCACCAGGGCGACAAGTGGTCGGTGGGCTGGGCGCCCGACGTGGTCGCGCCCGACCTCGCCGAGGGCGAGACCCTCGACGCGGTCACCCAACCGACCGACCGAGGTGACGTCACCGGCGCCGGCGGCACCGTCCTGGTGACCGAGCGCGCCGTCGTGCGGGTGGGCATCGACCGGTCCAAGGTGGACGCCGCGGCCGCACCGGCCTCCGCGAAGGCGTTGGCCAGGCTGGTCGGCGTCGACGTGAAGCCCTACGTCAAGGCCGTCAGCGGTGCCGGACCGCGCGCCTTCGTCGAGGCGATCACCTACCGCGCCGGCGAGGAGCCCGCCGGCTTCGCCGACGCCCTCGGCGCCATCGCCGGCGCCACGACCGTCGACGCCGAGCTCGCCCTCGCGCCGAGCCGCGACTTCGCCGCCCCGATCCTGGGCCGCGTCGGTCCGGTCACCGCCGAGATGGTGGAGAAGCACCCCGACACCTACCGCTCCGGCGACGTCGCCGGCCTGTCCGGTCTCCAGGCGCGCTACGACGAGCAGCTGCGCGGCAGCGTCGGCCGGGTCGTGTACGTCGTCCCCGCGCCCGACAGCAAGGACCCCGGGGCCGACAAGCGGGAGGTCTACCGTCACGACGCCACCCCGGGCCAGCCGCTCGCGATCACGCTGGACGAGCGGCTGCAGACGCTCGCCGAGCAGGTGCTGGCGAAGACCCGCCCGGCCGCCGCCCTGGTCGCGCTCCGCCCCAGCGACGGTGCGATCCTCGCGGCCGCCAACGACGCGGCGACGGGTGGCCAGAACTACGCCACCTTCGGGCAGTTCGCCCCCGGGTCGACCTTCAAGATCGTCACCTCGCTGGCCCTGCTGCGGGCCGGTCTGACCCCGGAGAGCCCCGTCGAGTGCACCCCGACGGTGAGCGTCAACGGCAAGCAGTTCAAGAACTACTCCGACTACCCGTCCTCCGCGCTCGGCACCATCCCGCTGCGCGAGGCGGTCGCCCAGTCGTGCAACACGGCCCTGATCGGTCAGCGCGACCGGCTCGGCAAGGGCGACCTCGCGTCGGCGGCCGCCACGCTCGGCCTCGGTGTCGACCACGACCTCGGCTTCCCGTCGTTCTTCGGCGAGGTCCCGGCCCCGGCCAGCGAGACCGAGGCCGCGGCATCGCTGATCGGCCAGGGCAAGGTCCTCGCCTCGCCGATGGCGATGGCGACCGTGATCGCGAGCGTCCAGGCCGGCACGACCGTCGTCCCCCGTCTCGTCGACCAGGTCGACGTCAGCGTCCCCGCCGAGGCCGAGCCGCTCGCCCCCGCCGAGGCCGACCAGCTGCGCGCGATCCTGCGCCAGGTCGTCACCGAGGGCAGCGGGCGCGGCCTGGCCGACGTCCCGGGACCGCCGGTGATCGCCAAGACCGGCACCGCCGAGTACGCCGACGGTGACACGGTCCGCACCCACGCCTGGATGGTCGCCGCGCAGGGCGACCTCGCCGTCGCCGTCTACGTCGAGACCGGCGAGTCGGGATCGCAGACCGCCGGCCCGCTCCTCGAGGCCTTCCTCCGCGGCGCCCGCTGAGCCCCGCGGACCACGCTCCCGGGACCAAGGTCCCGGGTGGTGGGGGACGACCGGAGGAAATCTCGACGCGAGGTCTTGTCCCTCACCATCGGCGCGCTAGAGTGGCACCAGTCGTACTTCGGAGGGAGCACCGATACGACTGAGCCCCTCGTTGACCCCATGCAATGAGGGGCTCTCTCCATTTCCGGCCCTCTGCATTTCGGGGCTTCTGGCCGTTGCCCCGCAGTGCCAGAGTGGGCCCATGACCTTCCGCGAACGTCTTGCCCACCTGCTCCCGGAGTCGCGTCGCCAGCTGTACGTCGGCGGCAGCTGGGTCCCCTCGGGCAGCGGTGCCCGGATCGACGTGCTGGACCCGGCGGACGGGTCGGTGCTCACCGACGTCGCCGACGGCACGCTCGACGACGCCCGCGCCGCCCTCGACGCGGCCGCGGGCGCCCAGGAGTCGTGGGCGGCGACCCCGCCGCGCGAGCGCGGGGAGATCCTGCGCCGGGCGTTCGGGCTGGTCACCGAGCACGCCGACGACATCGCCTTGGTGATGAGCCTGGAGATGGGCAAGCCGATCGCCGAGGCGAAGGGCGAGGTGACCTACGGCGCCGAGTTCCTGCGCTGGTTCTCCGAGGAGGCGGTGCGCATCCACGGCCGCTGGATGCAGAACCCGGCCGGCGGCAGCCGGCTGCTGACCGTGCGCAAGCCGGTCGGCCCGTGCCTGTTCATCACCCCGTGGAACTTCCCGCTGGCGATGGGCACCCGCAAGATCGGTCCGGCGGTCGCCGCCGGCTGCACGATGGTGGTCAAGCCCGCCTCGCAGACCCCGCTGACCATGCTCCTGCTCGCGTCGCTGATGGCCGAGGCGGGCCTGCCGGCCGGCGTGCTCAACGTCGTGACGACCTCCGACTCCGGGGGCCTCAGCAAGACCCTCCAGGCCGACCCGCGGCTGCGGAAGGTGAGCTTCACCGGCTCGACCGGCGTCGGCAAGTCGCTGGTCGAGCAGTCGGCCGGCCAGCTGCAGCGGATGTCGATGGAGCTCGGCGGCAACGCGCCCTTCCTCGTCTTCGCCGACGCCGATCTCGACGCCGCCGTCGACGGCGCGATGATCGCCAAGATGCGCAACATGGGCGAGGCCTGCACGTCGGCCAACCGGTTCCTCGTCGAGGCCTCGGTCGCCGAGGAGTTCGGCGCCAGGCTCGCCGAGCGGATGGGCGGCCTGCGCGTCGGGCGCGGCCAGGACGTCGGCGTCCAGGTCGGCCCGCTCATCGACGCCAAGGCGGTCACCTCGGTCTCCGCCTTGGTCGACGACGCCGTCGACCGCGGCGCCCGCCTGCTCACCGGCGGCAAGGCACCCGGCGGCGAGGGCTTCTTCTTCCCGCCGACGGTGCTGGCCGACGTACCCGCCGACGCCGACGCGGTGCGCAACGAGATCTTCGGTCCGGTCGCCCCGATCACGACCTTCACCAGCGAGGACGAGGCGATCCGGCTCGCCAACTCGACCGAGTACGGCCTTGCCGCCTACGCCTTCACCCGCGACCTGGCCCGCACCATCCGTCTCGCCGAGCGCCTCGAGACCGGCATGCTCGGTATCAACACCGGCCTGGTGTCCAACCCGGCCGCGCCGTTCGGCGGTGTGAAGGCGAGCGGGTTCGGCCGGGAGGGCGGCTTCGAGGGGATCGAGGAGTACCTCGACACGACGTACGTCGCGCTGCCGGTGTCCTGACCCCGCGGTCAGCTCCGGAGGCCCTCGAGGACCTCCATGTTGTGCCGGTACCCGAAGCTCTCGTAGCCGACGACGGTCACCCACGGCGTCAGTGACAGCACGACCAGGCACCAGGTGAGCTCGGCGCCGGCCATCGCCATCAGCACGGCTGCGGCGATGACGAGCGCGCTGATCGCCAGGAGCACCAGGTGGAAGGCGTCGAGGGTCCGGGTCAGCAGCGCGTAGCCGGCGTAGAACAGCAGGGTGGCGGCGATCACCGGCACCGCGACGGTCAGCAGCGTGCCGGTCCGCGTGAGGTGGGCCTGGTCGTCGAGGTAGTACGCCGCGACGTGGAGGCCGGCGCCGACCGCGACGATGCTGCCGAACAGCGGCATGTGGCCGTAGCCGAAGCCGAAGGAGCGCTCCCGGTGGGCGTGCAGCACCTCGGCCGCCGGCACGGCGAAGTAGGACCACCAGATGCCGAAGGTGAGCGCCGTGCCGGCCAGGGCGAGCAGTCCGATGTCGGAGGTCAGGCCGTCCTCGGCCAGGACGTTGATGGACGCCATCGTGCCGATCATCCCCTCGCCGAGCGCGATGATGACCATCAGGCCGTAGCGCTCGGCGATGTGGTGGGCGTGCCAGGGCGTGCCGCCCCGCTTCGTCTCCGCGTACGCCGGGCCCCCGATCTCGACCAGGAACGGGACGATGATCAGGACGAGCGTGGTGACGACCGGCAGGTCGACCAGCGCCAGGACGCACCAGAGCACCTGGGCGATCGCGATCGAGACGATGTAGGTGCGGCAGGCACCGCGACGTGACGGGTCGTGCTGCCCGGCGCGCCACCACTGCACGAGCATCGCCGCGCGCATCACGACGTAGCCCCAGACCATGACGTCGTTGTCCAGGGTCTCGCCGTGGTCGTAGACGGACTTGAACATCGGGTGGAGGCCGACCGCGAACACCAGCACGCCGACCATCTGCACCATCGTGGTCAGCCGGTACACCCAGTCGTCGGTGTCGTACGCGGAGGCGAACCAGGTGAAGTTGACCCACGCCCACGAGATGCCGAACGTCGCGAAGCAGAAGGCGACGATGCCGGCGGCGACGTGGTCCTCGGCCAGGGCGTGGGCGAGCTCGTTGGCCGCCGTGCCGAAGGCGACGACGAAGGTCAGGTCGAAGAGCAGCTCCAGGGGCGTCGCCGTCCGGTGGCGCTCGCGCGGGTCGCGCCCCGTCATGCGGCGGTGGCGGTGACGTACGGCGGACTCGGCGTCGCGGTCCTCGGCCTGCTCGGCGTGCTGCTCCGACATGCGCCGCAGTCTAGGTACCGCTCGACGTGTCGAGGTTGCGCGCCGGTGGAGCGGGGTAGGTGGTGGCGGGCCGGAACCGGCCGCCAGACGTGACATCGACGGGACGGAACACCCATGCGCAGGACACGCACAGCATTGGCCACGATCGCGATCGCGGTCGCCGGACTCGGGACGACGGCCGTGCCGGCCGCGTCGGCGGACACGGGGTGGGAGACGGTGACGTCCTGGGCCGGTGGCCGGGCGAAGGTCTGCGCCGCCTCGAACGGCAACGGCACCTCGACGGTCCGGGCCTACTGGGACGGGCGGAAGTACCCGACGGTCTCCGGACCGTTCGTGGCCTCGGGTGCAGCCGGGCTGGCCCACGTCGCTGACGACTTCACCATCTCCGGGTGGACCTACTCCCACAGCGACAAGGGCACGGTCGGTCCCACCGTCTCGATCCAGCGTCCCAGCAACGGGTGGGTCTACGTCCTGTCCGGGTCGCAGGTCGGCATCACGGTCGAGACCGTCCTGCCCGTCCGCGCGCTGGCGACCTGTCCCGGAGGCAGTCGCGTGACGGTGCAGGCGGGCCGACCCGCCGAGGTCGCGGCACCGCGCGCGGCGAAGTGCGTCTCCAAGAAGGAGTTCCGCCGCATCCGCAAGGGGATGGGGACCGGGCAGGTCAAGCGCGTCGTCGGCTTCGCCGGCGCCGTGGTGACGAAGGCCGAGTACAGCGCGGTCCGTCGCTACGACCGCTGCGGCGGCGGGTCCGTCGTGGTCAACTTCAAGCGGGCAGGCAAGGGCAAGGCGCTGAAGGTCGACAGCCGCTACAAGGGCTGACGTCCTCCGGCCGGATCGACGTCAGCCGCGCCGGCCGAGCAGGGCCAGCACGTGCACCCCGGCAGGCGCCTCGACGTCGACCGGCAGGGGTGGTGCGAACCGGTCGTCGCCGGCCAGCGCGATCTGCAGGGCCGAGGGCAGCAGGGCCGCGGCCAGCGGCTCGGGCAGCGGCTCGGCGTGGCCGGTGGCCTGGCGCACGTCCCAGCCGTGGACCGCGATCTCGAGCGCCGCGATCCGGGCGATCGCGTCGACGGGCAGCGGGCGCCCGCCGACGTCGACGTTCGGCTGGTCGGCACGCAGCCAGGCGGTCAGCAGCGCGCACGCCTTGAGCTGCAGCGCCTGGACGCGGGTCTCGAGTGGTGTCGGCGCCGCGCTGCTCAGCCCCACGGCGCCGTCGGCGGCCTCGGCGAACGCGTCGAGCGCGTCCTCCATGTGGGCGAGCAGGTCGGCGAGGCTCCAGCCGGTGCAGGGGGTCGGGCGGTCGACGTCGGCGCAGGTGATCGTGCCGAGCGCGGCGCGCGTGTAGTCGAGCGCGCGCTGCAGCAGGTCGAGTCCGGCGACCATCCCGTCCGGCGCAGTGGCGGCGGACATGGCGGCCTCAGGCCGGGACGTAGTCGGCGGGCAGCCGCTCGGGCAGCCCGAACCGCGCGAACAGCCGGGCGTCGAAGAACGCCGTGACGTGCTCGACGCGCAGGTCGTCGCCACAGCCGGTCAGCTGCAGCACCTGCAGGTGGAACGGCTCGAAGTGGCCGTCGGGCTGGCGCATGTAGAGTCCGAACGCCGGCTGCCCGTTGGCGACCGTCTCGACCATCGGCATGTCGTTGCAGCCGCCGGGGCACTTGGTGCCGATCAGCTCGCCGATCGCCTCGGTGCCGCGGTAGTGGTTGAGGAACGGCGGCATGTCCCAGGTGGCGTCGTACTTCAGCAGCTGGACGATCTGGTCGATGTCCTTGCGCCAGAACGCCTGGAGGTAGGCGTCGAGCAGGGTGCGCTGGGCCTGGTCGAGGTCGGGCTCGACCGTGTCGGGCGACAGGCCGCGCTCGGCGAGCTGGGCGTGCGCCCGCTGCAGGGCCGAGTTCACGGCCGCGGTCGTCGTGTCGAGCGCGGTCGCGGTCTCGGCGGCCGACCAGCGCAGCACGTCGCGCAGGATGAGCACCGCACGCTGACGCGCCGGCAGGTGCTGCAGGGCGGCCACGAAGGCGAGCCGGATCGTGTCGCGCTCGGCGACCTCGACCGCCGCGTCCGGGATCGGCTCCAGCCACGGGACCTCGTGGTCCTCGAGGAGCTCGTCGGAGGGAGCCGAGTCCGCCGTACCGAGACCGGTCGGGAGCGGGCGCCGCGGCTTGGCCTCGAGGTTGGTCAGGCACACGTTGGTGGCGATCTTGTAGAGCCAGGTGCGCACCGAGCTGCGGCCCTGGAAGCTCGCCGATGCCTTCCACGCCCGCAGGAACGTCTCCTGCACCAGGTCCTCGGCCTCGTGCACCGACCCGCTCATCCGGTAGCAGTGCGCCATCAGCTCGCGCTGGTAGCGCCCGGTCAGCGTGTCGAAGTCGGCGAGCTCGTCACTCGCCACTGCTGCCGTCGCCGTCGTGTTCGCCTCGGTCACCGTTGCGCTTCCCATCGCTACCCCCGTGGTCTCGCCAGTCTGCCTGATGGGTGTGACCGGGCGCGATCGGAAAACTCATCGCCGGGTGCTGCAGGAATCACCTCTTCGGTGGCGATTCCCTCGCTTCTTGCCCGTTGCAAAGGGCAAGAAGCGACAGTTTCACCTCCTCAGCGGCGATTCCGACACCGCGGTCAGCACCCGCTGCGCCGCGGGTACGGCGAGTGCCCGGTCGGCGGGGATGAGCCCGATCCGGGTACGACGGTCGAGCAGGTCGGCGACGTCGGCCGCACCCTCGTGGGTGACACCGAAGAACAGCTCGGCCCACACCGTGGGGATGCCCTCCGCGATCGGTGCGAGCAGCGCGTCCTCCTCCCACCCGCTGGCCTCGACGGCTGCGGTGAGGGCGAGGCCCGCGTCCGCGCCGTACCTGCGGACCAGGCGGGCCGCGCCGGGGTGGCCGGCCTTCGCCGCGCGGTCGGCGAGTGCCTCGCGTGGGGCGGCGCCGGCCAGCGGCAGGGTCGCGGTGACGCAGGGGCCGGCGGCCAGGCGGGCGTGGGCGACGGCCGCGTCGACGGCGTCCTCGGCCATCCGGCGGTAGGTGGTGAGCTTGCCACCGACGATCGTCACGACGCCGGTCGTCGAGGTCAGCACCGCGTGCTTGCGGGACAGGTCCGCCGTCGAGTCGTCGCCGCTGTCGAGCAGCGGGCGCAGGCCCGCGAAGGCGCCCACGACGTCCTCGCGGCGCAGCGGCCGGGCGAAGGAGGCCGCGACCACGTCCAGCAGGAAGCCGATCTCGACCTCGGTCGGCTCGGCCACGTCGGGGATCGGTCCGTCGACCGGCTCGTCGGTCAGGCCGACGTAGAGCTGTCCGTCGGGCTGGGGCAGGACGAGCACGAAGCGGTTGGTCTCGCCCGGGATCGGCGCGAACACCGCCACGTCGAGGCCGGGCAGGGTGCCGGCGCGGAGCACGAGGTGGGTGCCGCGCGAGGGGCGCAGGCGTACGTCGTCGACCAGGTCGCCGGCCCACACGCCCGCGGCGTTGATGACCGTGCGGCTGGTGACGGTCGTGGTCCCACCGGTGAGCTCGTCGCGCAGCGCGACCTCCCGGCCCGTGGCGGTCAGCACCCG
This sequence comes from Nocardioides kongjuensis, assembly GCF_013409625.1. Classification (NCBI taxonomy): domain Bacteria; kingdom Bacillati; phylum Actinomycetota; class Actinomycetes; order Propionibacteriales; family Nocardioidaceae; genus Nocardioides; species Nocardioides kongjuensis. The sequence continues at coordinate 3,885,665 of NZ_JACCBF010000001.1, read as the reverse complement.
CGCGTGGGTGCGCACGTGCGCTCCCCGCTCCGCCGCCGTGCGCGCGATGGTCGTGACCAGGCGCGCGTCGTCCTCGAGCTGGCCGTCCCAGCCGAGGTAGGAGCCGCGCAGCCCGTCGGTGCGCAGCGGCGGCGCGACCCGGCGGGTCTCGGCGGCGCTGAGCCGGCGCGGCCGGGGGAGGGTGTCGCCGCTGGTGCCGGCGGCTCGGCGGAGCAGGTCGCCGCCGAGGAAGCCGGCCCCGGCGAGGGTGCCCATCGGCCGGCTGACGCCCGCCGACAGCGGGATGATCGAGGGCAGCGGCCGGGTCATGTGGGGCGCGGTCGTCTCCATCAGGATCCCGCGCTCGACCGCGCTCTCGTGCGCGATGCCGATCTGGCCGGAGGCGAGGTAGCGCAGGCCGCCGTGCACCAGCTTCGAGGAGAACCGCGACGTGCCGAACGCGAGGTCGTGGGCATCGACGGCGAGCACGGTCAGCCCGCGCGAGACGGCGTCCAGGGCGACGCCGGCTCCGGTGACGCCCAGGCCGATCACGACCACGTCGACCTCGGTCGGGACGTCGGCGAGGCCGGGGGTGATCCGGGTGCTGGGCTGATCGGGCTGGGGTGCGGTCATGGCGCGAGGCTCCGGGAGATGAGGGCGTGCAGCTCGTCGTCGAGCGCGGACTGGTCGACGACGTCGTCGACCATCGTGTGGGCGGACAGGACGAAGCCGTGGGCCGCGAGGACCAGGCCGCGGGCGACGGCCTGCGGGAGGCCGTCGGTGATCAGGCCGGCCGCCTGGCCGGCGGCGATCGCGTCGGACAGGACCTGGAGGATCAGCTCCTGCGAGCGGCCGCGACGGGCCAGCAGGTAGGGAAGGATCAGCTCGGGGTCCAGCTCGACGATGCGGGTGAACAGCTCGTTCTCGCGCAGCGCGTTGACGGTCGAGACCACCGCGTCGGCGATCGCGTCGGGGGTGGGCGATGCGGCGACGTCGGCGTCGGTCGCTTCGCTCCCCGCCTGCTTCACATCCACCCCGGAGGCGACGAGCGTTCCCCACTCGCGGGTCATCAGGTCGCCGAGCAGCGCCGGCATGTCCGACCACGCGCGGTAGATCGTCATCCGCGAGACGCCGGCACGGCGAGCGACCTCGGTGAGCGTCGTACGCCGCCAGCCCACGTCGAGGATGCACTCGCGGGCGGCGTCGAGGTAGGTGTCCCGCGGATCGCTGTTGTGACGATGTGACGTCATGTGTCACACTGTAACACATGACCTCCGAGCGTCCCTCCGTCCTCCAGCCCGAGATGCCCGCCACGCGCTGGGGCGACCCGGACCACGCGACCGGCCTGCCGGACGGCGTCCGCGACCTCGTCGGCCTGGTCTTCCCGATCCGCGACACCCCCGCGCGCGCCGACGTCACCGTCCCGGCGTCCCGCCTCGCCGAGGCCCAGCTCGCCGGCCTCCGCGCGATCGTCGGCGACGACAACGTCGTCCTCGACGACGCGGTGCGCCGCCAGCGCACGCGCGGCAAGTCGACCCCCGACCTGCTCCGCCAGCGCAGCGGCGACCTCGGCGACGCGCCCGACGTCGTCGTCCGGCCGGCCGGCCACGACGAGGTCGTCGCCGTCCTGGCCTACGCCCAGGAGCAGCGGATCGCCGTCGTCCCCTTCGGCGGCGGCACGGCGGTCACCGGCGGACTGGTCGCCGACCCGGCCGGCCTCGCCGGCGTCCTCTCCCTCGACCTCGGCCGGATGCGCGGCCTGCTCGCGCTCGACCCGGTCTCCTCGACCGCGACCCTCGAGCCGGGCCTGCGCGGTCCGGAGGCCGAGGCGCTGCTCGCCGCCCACGGGATGATGCTCGGCCACTTCCCGCAGTCCTTCGAGTACGCGACCATCGGCGGCTTCGCCGCCACCCGTTCCAGCGGCCAGTCCAGCGCCGGCTACGGCCGGTTCGACTCCATGGTCGTCGCGTTGCGCGTCGCCACGCCCGTCGGCGAGGTGCGCCTCGGCGCCTCCCCGGCCAACGCGTCAGGCCCCGACCTGCGCGAGCTCTTCCTCGGCTCCGAGGGTGCCTTCGGCGTGATCACCGAGGTGACCGTGCGCATCCGCCCGCTGCCCGAGGTCAAGGAGTACGAGGGCTGGCGCTGGCCGAGCTTCGACGCCGGCGCCGACGCGATGCGCGCGCTGGCCCAGTCCGACCTGCTGCCCACGGTCATCCGGCTCTCCGACGAGAGCGAGACCGCGATCAACCTCGCCGACCCCGAGTCCATCGGTGGGGAGGGAGACGCGGGCTGCCTGATGATCGTCGGCCACGAGGGCACTCCCGCCGCCGTCGCCGCCAAGAAGGCTGCGGTCACCGAGGCGCTCACCGCGCTCGGCGGCACCGCCCAGGGGTCCGGCCCGGGTGAGGCGTGGGCGCACGGCCGGTTCAACGCGCCGTACCTGCGCGACAGCCTGCTCGACAACGGCGTACTCGTCGAGACGCTCGAGACGGTCACCTACTGGAGCAACCGCGACAACCTCTACGCGCGGGTCAAGGCCGCCCTGCAGGAGACGCTCGGCGAGGGCGCGATGGTGCTCTGCCACATCTCGCACGTGTACGCGACCGGCTGCTCGCTCTACTTCACGGTCGCTGCTCCCGGCGGCGCGGACCCGCTCGCCACCTGGCTCCCGGCCAAGGCCGCGGCCTGCGAGGCGATCGTCGCCGCCGGCGCCTCGATCACCCACCACCACGCGGTCGGCACCGACCACAGGCCCTACCTCAGCGCCGAGATCGGGGAGGTCGGGGTCGAGGTGCTGCGCGCGGTGAAGAAGGCCGTCGACCCGGCCGGCATCCTCAACCCCGGGGTGCTGATCCCGTGACGACCGGCCGCGCCTTCGCCTTCCTCGTGAACCCCGCCTCCGGTGGCGGTGCGGCGCCGAAGGTCGTCGTGCCGCTGGCGCGGGCGCTGCGCGAGGCCGGTGCCGAGGTCGAGGTCACCTACACGACCTCGGCCGCCGAGACGCCCGCGCTCGTCGACGCCGCCGTCGACCGCGACGCCGTCGTCGTGTCGGTCGGCGGCGACGGCATGCTCTCCTCGGTCGCGGGGGCCGTCGCCGGTCGCGGCGGCGTGCTCGCCGTCATCCCGGCCGGTCGCGGCAACGACTTCGCCCGGATGCTCGCGATCCCCACCGACACCGCCGCCCAGGCCCAGCTGCTGCTCGACGCCGAGCCCCGGCCGATCGACCTGCTGCGCGCCACGCAGCCCGACGGGTCGTCGTACGTCGTCGCGGGCTCGGTCTACGCCGGCGTCGACGCCCGCGCGGCCGAGATCGTGGACCGCTCGCACTGGCTGCCGTCGAGGCTGCAGTACCCGTACGCCGCGGTCCGGGCCCTCGCGACGTACCGGCCCGTCGAGTGCACCCTCGACGTCGACGGTGTCCGCACGACGCACCAGGCCGCGACCGTCGTCGTCGCCAACTCCCGCTTCTACGGCAAGGGGATGGCGATCGCGCCGACCGCGTCCGTCGACGACGGGCTGCTCGACGTGATCGTGATCGAGGCCGCCGGGCACCTCGACCTGATCCGCTCCCTGCCCAAGGTGTACGACGGCAGCCACGTCGACCTCGCCGAGGTGACCGTGCGCACCGGATGGAGGGTCAGCATCTCCGGGACGCACCGCGGCGGCGCCGCCGTACCCGTGGGTGCCGACGGGGAGAGCCTCGGCGCCCTCTCCGCCGATCCCACCACCCCGCTGAGCGTCGAGCTCCTCCCCGCGGCGGTCCTGGTCCTCGCCGACCCGGCAGAAGCTGGCTCGTAAGTCCGGTCGACCCGGCAGGAAGTGGCGTGCGAAGAGCCACTTCCTGCCGGGTCGGCGTGTTCGCGGGGCCAGTTCGAGCCGGGTCGGCGTCAGGCGGGAGCCGGGAGGGAGCGGGCGATGATCTCCTTCATGATCTCGCTGGTGCCGGCGTAGATCTGGGAGACGCGGAGGTCGGCCCAGGCGCGGGCGATGGGGTACTCGTTCATGTAGCCGTAGCCGCCGTGCAGCTGCAGGCACATGTCGGCGACCTTCTGGGCGCGCTCCGAGCACCACAGCTTGGCCATGGCGACGGTGGGGATGTCGAGCTGCTTGTCGAGGTGCAGGCCGATGCACTCGTCGACGAAGGAGCGCGCGACGCGGGCCTCGGTGGCGATCTCGGCCATCTTGAACTTGGTGTTCTGGAAACCCCAGATCGGCCGGTTGAAGGCGTGGCGGTCGTGCACGTAGCGCATCGTCTCCTCGAAGCACAGCTCCATCGCGGCGACGTTGGAGACCGCGACGATCAGCCGCTCCTGGGGCAGCTGCTCCATGAGCTGGATGAAGCCCTGGCCCTCCTCGGAGCCGAGCAGGTTGGTGACGGGGATCCGGACGTCGGAGAAGTTGAGCTCGGAGGTGTCCTGGCCCTTCATCCCGATCTTGTCGAGCACCCTGCCCCGCGAGAAGCCGGGGGTGTCGGTCGGCACGATGACCAGCGAGATGCCGGCGGCGGCCTCCTCGGGGTTCGTCTTCACGACGGTGACCACGACGTCGGCCTGGGCGCCGTTGGTGATGAAGGTCTTGGCGCCGTTGACGACGTACTCGTCGCCCTCGCGGATCGCCTTGGTCCGCACGTTCTGCAGGTCCGAGCCGGTGCCCGGCTCGGTCATCGCGATGGCGCCGACGACCTCGCCGCTGGCCATCTTCGGCAGCCACTCGAGCTTCTGGGCCTCGGTGCCGTAGCTGAGGATGTAGTGGGCGACGATGCCGTTGTGGAGCGAGACGCCCCACGAGCTGTCACCGACCCGGGCCTGCTCCTCGATGAGGATCGCCTCGTGGGCGAACGAGCCGCCCCCGCCGCCGTACTCCTCCGGGATCGAGAGGCAGAGCAGGCCGACCTCGCCGGCCTTGTTCCACAGGTCGCGGTCGACCTGCTTGTTGGCGATGAAGGTCTCGACGTTCGGCTTGATCTCCTTCTCGCAGAAGGTCCGCGCGAGGTCGCGGAAGTCGTCGAGGTCGGTGTTCATCCAGGGTGAGCGGCGCATGGGTACAGGGTGTATCACGCCAGACGAGTCGGGTACAAGGTGTATCCAGAAGTCGCCGCGCGATAGCGTCGGTCGCATGGTCGACGTGGCGGACGTGGCGAAGTGGGTCGACTCGACCGTGCGCCGCCGCAGCGCCAAGGAGGCGCTCGAGAGCGACGCGCGGCGCGCCCAGGTCGTCCAGGCTGCCGTCGACGCGATCGAGGAGGGCGGCGGTCAGGTCGGGATGGGCCAGATCGCCGAGCGTGCCGGCATCCCCCGCCCCAACGTCTACCGCCACTTCGCGAGCAAGGAGCAGCTCGACGCCGAGGTCGCCCGCTTCGCCGCGACCGAGCTGCTGCGCCGGGTGCGGCCGCACCTCTCGACGCCGGGTACGCCGGTCGAGATCGTCCGCGGGCTGATTGCCCCGTGCGTCGCGTGGGCCGCCGAGCACCCCCACCTGTTCCGCTTCCTCGCCGCCCAGCAGCAGACCAAGGCGCTGCACCGCGCGCGCCTGGGCCGCACCCGGCTGCTCAGCGAGATCGCCGACGCCGCGCGCGCGTACCTCAGTGACACGTCGCTGTCCGCCGACCCGCCCGAGGGCGTCCTGGTCGGCGTGATGGGCATGGTCGACGCGAGCATCATCTGGTGGTTCGACCACCACGACGAGAGCCAGGAGCAGCTCGTCGACCGCCTCACCCGCCAGGTCGTCGCGGTGCTGGTCGACGCGCTGGCGCAGTCCGGCCTGGTCGTCCCCGAGGGCCTGGTCCTGCGGCCGGTCCCGGGAAAACCCGCCACCTGAGCGGGAATACCTGCGCGCGCTGCCGGCTTGTGCCACCATCATTTCAAGATTGAAATAATGGAGCGACCATGACGACCTGCCCCACCCGCCCGCGCGGCGTGCACCGCGTCTCCGACGTCCCCGCGATCCCGTACGCCGGACCCGAGGTGCCCACCGCCGCCGTCCGCACCCGCGTCGTCGTACCGCTGCGCTTCCCCGACGGCTACGAGACCACCGCCGACGTCGTCACCTTCGACGGCCTGGTCGACGGCAAGGAGCACCTCCTGCTCGGCCTCGGCGCCTGGCGCGAGCGGCTCGACACCCTGGCCGCCGGCGGCCCGGCGCCGCTGGTCCGCCCGCACAGCGAGTGCCTGACCGGTGACGTCTTCGGCTCGCAGCGCTGCGACTGCGGCCCGCAGCTGCGCGAGGCCGTCGAGCGGATCACCGACGAGGGCGGCTTCCTGCTCTACCTGCGCCAGGAGGGCCGTGGCATCGGCCTCTACGCCAAGCTGGACGCCTACGCCCTGCAGGACGCCGGCCTCGACACCTACGAGGCCAACGTCGCGCTCGGCCGCGGCGAGGACGAGCGCGACTACCGCGCTGCCGCCCAGATGCTGCGCGCCGTCGGCGCCGACCGGATCAGCCTGCTGAGCAACAACCCCGACAAGGCCCGCCAGCTCGCGTCGTACGGCGTGGGCGTCGACGAGCGGGTGCCGACCGGGGTGCACCTGTCGCCCGCCAACGAGCGGTACCTCACCGTCAAGCGCGACCACACCGCCCACACCCTCGACCTCGGCGGGCTCTCGGCATGAGCGAGCCCCGCTGGCTGGACGAGGAGGAGATGGCGGCCTGGCTGCCGCTGGTCCGCCTCGTCCAGGAGCTCCCCCAGGCGATCGACCGGCGGCTGCGGGAGGAGGCCGGCATCACGCACACCTACTACGCGATGCTCGCCAACCTCTCCAACGCGCCGGACCGGATGCTGACCATGGGCGAGCTGGCCCGGCTCACCGCCACCAGTCCCTCCCGGCTCACCCACGCGATCGCCGTGCTCGAGCAGCGCGGCTGGGTCACCAAGGAGAACTGCCCCAACGACCGCCGCAGCCAATTCGCGGTCCTCACCGACGAGGGGCAGGCGCTGCTCGCACGGATCGCCCCCGGCCACCTCGCCCAGGTCCGGGAGCTGGTCTTCGACCGGCTCACCCGCGAGCAGGTCCGCAGCCTCGCCGAGATCGCCACCGCGCTGGTCGAGCCGGCCGAGGTGTTCGGCGAGGCCTGAGTCGCCGCTGGGGAGGTGATTCCCGCACCCGGCGTCAGGCGAACGACCAGACCAGGATCTCCGTCGGCACGCTGGCGGTGAGGTCGTACGACGCCCCGTCGGTCACGCACAGCGCGTCCCCGGCGGCGAGCGGCTCGGCCAGGGACGAGCGGAGCAGCGCGCCCGTGGTGAGGAAGGCGTGCACCCGGGGGGCGGCCGGCAGTGCGACGGTCTCGCCCGCGCCGAGGCGGACCACGTCGAGGCTCGCGCCGGCCACACCGACCGGCAGCGGCCCACCGTCGCCGACCACGCGCACCCGCCCGTCACCGGGACCAGCATCGACCCTCGCCCGTCCGTAGGCCGGCGCGAGGTCGGGGTCGTCGGGCCGCAGCCACACCTGCACGAACCGCGCCGGTCCGTCCGGGCCCGCGAGCTCCGCGTGCCGGACGCCGGCACCGGCCGACAGGACGCCGCAGTCTCCCGCGGCGAGGACCTCCTCGGCGCCGGTGCCGTCGCGATGGACGAGGGCGCCGGACACGACCCAGGTGATGATCTCGAGCCCCTCGTGGGGGTGCTCCTCGAAGCCGGTGCCGCGGCCCAGGACGTGGTCGTCGTGGCACACCATCGGGCCGAAGGACAGCCGGCTGGGGTCGAGGTGCGGTCCGAAGGAGAAGCCGTGGTGGCTCAGTCGCCCGGGCTCTCGTTCGACGAACCGGGCGGTTCCCCTGCGGATCTCGACGCTCACGTGTCAGATTGTGCCGGTGTCGTGGGAGTCTGGTCCCGTGGGGGACAGGGTGGGAGATCTCGCCGGCCGTTTTCCGGTCGACTTCAGGTTCGGCACCAGCACGGCGTCGTACCAGATCGAGGGTGCCGTCGCGGAGGACGGACGCGGTGCGTCGATCTGGGACACCTTCTGTGCCGAGCCCGGCCGCGTCGTCGACGGCTCGAGCGGTGCGGTCGCCTGCGACCACTACCACCGCTATCCCGAGGACATCGCCCTCATGCGGACCCTCGGCGCCTCCGGCTACCGGTTCTCCATCGCCTGGCCGCGGATCCAGCCGACCGGCTCCGGAGCGGTCAACCAGGCCGGTCTCGACTTCTACGACCGGCTCGTGGACGGCCTGCTCGAGGCCGGCATCAAGCCGATGGCGACGCTCTACCACTGGGACCTCCCGCAGGCCCTCGAGGACGACGGCGGCTGGCTCAACCGCGCGACCGTCGACCGCTTCGCCGACTACGCCGCGATCGTCGGCGAGCGCCTCGCCGACCGGGTCACCGACTGGGTGCCGGTCAACGAGCCCAACGTCGTGACCCTGATGGGGTACGCCGTCGCGATGCACGCGCCCGGCAAGGCGCTCATGTTCGACGCCCTCCCCGTGGGCCACCACCTGCTCGTCGCCCACGGCCGGGCCGCGATCGCGCTGCGGGCCGCCGGCGCGACCAGCGTGGGGTGCGCCAACAACCACGCGCCGATCTGGCCGGCCAGCGACGACCCCGCCGACGTCGGCGCCGCGAAGCTCTTCGACACGCTCTGGAACGCCCACTACCTGGAGGGCATGCTCCTCGGCCGCTACGGCGACGACCTGATGATGCTGCTCGAGCCCCACGTGCGCGACGGCGACTTCGCGACCATGCGCCAGCCGCTCGACTTCTACGGGGTCAACTACTACAACCCGATGCGGATCGCGGCCGCCGACGAGACCGCCGAGCTGCCGTTCGAGTTCCGCGAGGTGCTCGGCTACCCGCTGACCGACTTCGGCTGGCCGGTCGTGCCGGACGCGCTGCGTGAGTGGCTGATCACCTTCCGCGCGCGGTTCCGCGCCGCCGTACCCCCCATCATGATCACCGAGTCCGGCTGCTCCTACGGCGTCGGCCCCGACGAGCACGGCATCGTCGACGACCACCAGCGCATCGACTACCACGCCCTGCACCTGGCGGCGGTCGCCGAGGCGATCGAGCGCGGCGTCGACGTGCGCGGCTACTACGCCTGGTCGCTCATGGACAACTTCGAGTGGGCCGAGGGCTACACCCAGCGCTTCGGCCTCGTGCACGTCGACTACGAGACCCAGAAGCGCACGCCGAAGCGGTCGTTCGGCTGGTACGCCGACCTGGTCGCCGAGCACGCCCGGCGGTCCGCCACGTCCTGAGGCGGGCTAGCCTGCGAGCCATGCGTGCAGTCCAGGTCGTCACCACCACCGGTCCCGCCGACGTCGTCGTCCGGGAGGTGCCGGACCCGGTGCCGGGCCCGGACGACGTGCTGGTCGAGGTGCACACCGTCGGGGTGTCCTTCCCGGACCTGCTGCTCAGCCGGGGGCAGTACCAGCTGCGCCCCGAGCCGCCGTTCACGCTCGGCGTCGACTACGCCGGCGTCGTCGTGTCGGGTCCGGGCTTCGAGCCGGGCCAGCGGGTCGTCGGCGTCGGCGGGTACGGCGGCGCCTCCGAGCTGGTCGCCGGCCCCCGCCAGTCGACCTTCGCGCTGCCCGACGGGGTGAGCTTCGAGGAGGCCGCCGCGCTCCCGATGAACTACCTCACCGCGCTGTTCGCCCTCGACGAGCGCGCCGGCCTGCGCCCGGGCGAGACCGTGCTCGTGCACGGTGCGGCCGGCGGAGTCGGCACCGCCACGCTGCAGGTGGCCAAGGGCCTCGGCGCGCGCACGATCGCGGTCACGAGCACCGAGGAGAAGGCGGCGTACGCGCGAGCCGCGGGTGCCGACGAGACGGTGCTGTTCGACGGGTTCAAGGACGCCGTGACGGAGCTGACCGGTGGCAAGGGCGTCGACGTCGTCCTCGACGTGGTCGGCGGCGACGCGTTCACCGACTCGCTGCGGGTGCTGGCGCCCCAGGGGCGGCTGATGGTCGTCGGGTTCGCCGCCGGCACCGGGATTCCTGAGGTGAAGGTCAACCGGCTGCTGCTCAACAACATCGACGTCCGCGGCGTCGGCTGGGGTGCGTACGCCTTCTTCAAGCCGGACTACCTGCAGCAGCAGTGGGCGCAGCTGGTGCCGATGATCGAGTCCGGCGTGGCGAGGCCGCCGATCGGCGAGGTCTACCCGATGGCCGACTTCGGTCGCGCGCTGGCCGACATGGACAACCGCGCGGCGCTCGGCAAGCTCGTCGTCCGCCTGCGCGACTGAGCAGGCCGGCTCAGCGCCGGCGGACCAGGTCGATGGTCCACCACAGCTGGTCGGCGGAGGACTGCACGCCGAGGCCGACCAGCCGCATCCGGCAGTCGAGCAGCAGCGCGCGGTGCGGCGGGCTGTCGAGCCACCGGCGCAACGCCTCCCGGGCGCTCATCGGGCCCATCGCGATCACCTCGCCCATCAATGCGGCCTGCGGGTAGCCGGCCGCAGCGATCCGCTCACGCAGCTCGGCCTCGCCGGTGACCTGGTGGGACATGCTGTTGTGGGCGGCCATCGCGCTCGAGTGCGCGCTCGCCGACCCGTGCAGCCCGGTCCTGGACTTCAGGCGCCGGCAGCCCGATTGCCGTCGTGCCACGTTGACCTCGGCGAGGAGCCTGAGCTCGATCCGCGCCGTGTCGGGCCCTCGTGCGTGCTGCGGGGCGGGAGCAGGGCGCGACGATGCGGGGACCGCCGTCAGCAGGACCGTCGCGAGGACGGCCAGATGGACCATGCTCAGGGAGCGTGCGAGTCCTGGGCATGGTCCAGCTTTGGGGAAGAGAGCCGAGCGCACGGAGAGCATCATGTCGGGCTCCGGCGGGTTTGTCAGCGGCGTGCGAAGTCCTGGGTCCACCAGAGCTGGTTCCCCTGGGCGACCACGCCGACCCCGAGGTGCCGCAGCCGGCAGTCGAGGATGTTGGCCCGGTGGCCGGGGCTGGCCATCCACGCCTGCATCACGGCCTTCGGCGAGCCGTAGCCGGTGGCGACGTTCTCGGCGACCCGGCGCCAGCCGTGGTAGCCCGCGAAGGTGATCCGCTCGCCGAGCCCTGCCTCGCCGGGGAGGAAGTGCGTCATGGTGCGGTACTGCGCCATCCCGACGCTGTGCGCGCGCGCCGAGGCGCGCAGGCTCTCGTTGGGACGCAGGGCACGGCAGCCGGCACGGGCCCGCCTCCTGTTGACCAAGGTGACCACGCGGTCCTCGAGGTCGGCCGCGACGCTCATCGGGATCGGCGCCGGTGCGGTGGCGCCCGGGGTGCTCGGCTGGGGGGCAGGCACCGACTTCTGGCCGCCGAGCAGCGCGGCGAGCAGGCTCGTGAGCAGGTTGGTCAGGGTCCCGGCCAGGGGCGGCGTGTCCGTGGTCGGCGCCGCCACCGTCCGGGGTGCCTCGGGAGCAGCTGTCGCGGGCGTGGCCCGCAGGGCCACGGGCAGGGAGACGAGGACCGTCAGGGTGGCCGTCGCGGCCAACCGGGTGCAGCGCAGGAGCATGGGCACGATCGTGCGATTTCCGACGCGGTCGTCGCGACGGTGCTCCGTGCGGTACCTGTTAGTCCCGAAGGACTAGGAAAAAGCCGCGATCGGGCTCAGCGGACCCCGAAGTCCTGGGTCCACCAGAGCTGGTCGTCCTCCAGCACGACGCCCACCCCGATCTCGCGGAGGCGGCAGTTGAGGATGTTGTGCCGGTGGTCGGGGCTGTTCATCCAGGCGTCCATGACCGACTCGGGGGAGCTGAAGCCGCGTGCGATGTTCTCGGCGACCAGGCTCCAGCCGCGATAGCCCGCCCGGGTGATCCGGGTCGAGAACTTCGCCTCGCCCGGCAGCTGGTGCGACATGACCCCCGCCTGCGCCATCGACACGGTGTGCCGGCGGGCGGCCTTGCGGAGCCTGTTCGACGACTTCAGCGCGCGGCAGCCGTTGCTCGTGCGCTGCTCGTTGACGAGGTCGACGACCCGGTCCTCCATCGCGCGCTGGACCAGACCGCGCGCAGGGACGACGTCGGGCGCGACGGGCCGCAGCACGGCGGCGGTCGTCGTCCCTGTCCCGGCGTCGGCCGCGGTCGGCGCCAGCAGGCCCAGGCCGAGCACGAGGCCGGGCACGAGAGCGAGCAGGCGGGTCATGCCCTGTCGATCGGTGCTCAGGCGGGGGTCCTGAGCGCGACCCGGGAAATCGGGACCTAGGTCCCCGCGGTCCGGCTCAGCCGAGGGGGCCGTGCACGTAGACGTCCTCGGTGGCGTTGGTGTCCGAGACGCCCGCGACCAGGTTGGTGGCGATCGTGCTGAAGGCGGCGTACGAGCCGCTGGCCGCGAGGGTCACCGAGATCGTGGCTCCGTCCGGGTCGGTCGCCGCGAGGCCGGGCGAGAGGTTCGTGAACTGGCCCGTGGCACGGGTCCACAGCATCGGGGAGACGATGAAGGTGCCCGTCCCGGTGAGGTCGTCCGGCCGGGCCATGAACACGATCCGGCTGCCGTCCGCCGACATCGTCGGGTTGAAGGCGCTGGTGTTGCCGTTCGTGCCCGGGTTCGTCGCCCGGGACACGAGCACCTGGGTCGCCGGGGTGTCCCGGTTCCACACGAAGACGTCCTTCGTCGTCTCCCAGTCGGTCTGCGGGAGGACGTTCGTGGCGTCGGTCTCGTAGGCGACCAGGTCCCCGTCGGCGGAGACACTCGGCCAGAACGCGCCCTGGCCGCCGCCGGTCGCGGCATTGAGGCCCGTCTTGTCCGTCGAGACCAGGATCGGCTCGCTGGTCGAGATCATCGCGTCGTCCCAGAGGAAGACGTCGCTCCTCGCGTTCGTGTCCTCCTGGCCGCCCGGCGCGGCGACGAGGTTGGAGGCCTTCGACTCGAAGGCGACGTGGTGGCCGTCGGCGGAGATCGCGGGGTAGGCGGAGGCGCCGTTCGCGTTGCCGACCCCGTGCGAGACGAGCACGAAGGTCGAGGGGGCGCGCCACAGGAAGATGTCGTCGGCTCCGGGCGCCCCGGCCCCCGGGCCCACGTTCGTGGAGCCGGACACGAAGGCGACCGCGGAGCCGTCTGCGGAGATGGCGGGGAGCAGCACACCCTGCCCGTCGAGTGACCCGGACGTCAGCCGGGCGAGGCTGTCCTGCTGGCGGTCCCAGCGCCACAGCTCCGGCGAGCCCGACGGTGGCAGCCCGCCGAGCCCGGCCGAGCTCTGGAAGGCGACGTAACGTCCGTCGGCCGAGATCGCCGGGTGCAGGGACTGGCCGGCCCCCGGCGTGCCGTCGGTGCGGTGCGAGACCAGGGTGAGGCCGTCGGTCGCACGGTCCCACAGGTAGACCTGCCCGTAGCCGTTGTCGCCACCCGGCAGCAGGTCGGCGGCGAAGGACTCGAAGACCACGTACCGCCCGTCCGCGGAGATCGACGGGTCGGTCGACTTGTCGTCCCCGGTGGTTGCACCGGTCGAGCGGTGCGAGACCAGTCGGGTGCTCGGCGGCTCGGGCGCGACCGGGCCGCCGGACGTCCGCCCGGTGACGGAGAACGCCGTGCCCCGCCGGCCCGGTGTGCTGCCCTGGCGAGCGAGGACGACCCGGTAGGTCGTCGTACCCGGGACGGCGGTGACGGGGAACCGGACCGTGCCCGCGCCCTTCCGTGGCAGGCGCCGGGTGACGACCTTCGTCCACGTCGAGCCGGTACGACGCTGCAGGCTCACCCGCTGCCGGGCGGCACCACCCCGGACCCGCGCGGTCGCCGTGACCGTCGTACCTGCGGCCACGTCGGTCGCCGACAGGGCGACCCGGACCGTGGGTCGCGTGGCGGCGGTCGACGACGGGGCGGGGCCCGCGACGAGGACCAGGGCGACGAGCGGCACCACGATCGGTGGGATCAGTGGGAGGAGGCGGCGCAGGACCATGGCTCCAGCCTGTCGACGCGCCGGCGCGATGTCCTGAGCAACGATTACTCATCCGGGACTACTCTCGCGGCGTGAGCATCCTCGACGACGCCCGTCCGGGCATGGACCTCGACATCCGCCCCCAGGACGACCTCTTCGGCCACGTCAACGGCACCTGGCTGACCGAGTCCGAGATCCCCTCCGACCGGTCGAGCTGGGGCCCCTTCGTCCAGCTCGCCGACCAGGCGGAGGAGGACGTGCGGGCGATCATCACCGAGCTGGCCGAGACTGCCGGCGCCAGCGGCGACGAGGACGCGCGCAAGATCGCCGACCTGTTCAACTCCTTCATGGACACCGAGCGGGTCGAGGCGGCCGGCATCGCGCCGGCCCAGCCGCTGGTCGACGCCGTCGCCGGGCTGCGCGACGTCCGTGACGTCGCCGCCTTCCTCGGCGAGTTCGAGCGGATCGGCGGCTACGGCCTGTTCGGGTCCTACATCGACACCGACAGCCGCAAGTCCGACCGCTACCTGTTCCACGTGGTGCAGGGCGGGCTCGGCCTCCCGGACGAGTCCTACTACCGCGACGACAAGTTCGCCGACATCCGCACGGCGTACGTCGCCTACCTCGCCCGGCTGCTCACGCTCGGCGGCCACGCCGAGCCGGAGGCTGCCGCCCAGCGGATCCTCGCCCTCGACACCGAGCTCGCCAAGGGCCACTGGGAGCGCGCCGAGACGCGCGACGTCCAGAAGACCTACAACCTGATGACGGCCGAGGAGCTGAAGGCGCTGTGCCCGGCGTTCGACTGGGACGCCTACATCACCAACCTCGGCGGCCACCTCGACGGCGCGCACGCGACGATCGCTGAGGTCGTGGTCAAGCAGCCGTCGTACCTCGAGCACCTCTCCGGTGTCCTCGAGTCCGAGCCGATCGAGGCCTGGCGCGACTGGTTCCTCTCGCGCGTGCTGCGCTCCGCGGCGCCGTACCTGTCCGACGCGTTCGTCGAGACCAACTTCGACTTCTACGGCCGCACGCTGTCCGGCACGCCCGAGCTGCGGGCTCGCTGGAAGCGCGCGGTGTCCTTCGTCGAGGGCGCGATGGGGGAGGCGGTCGGCAAGGAGTACGTCGCCCGCCACTTCCCGCCCGCCAGCAAGGCGATGATGGACGAGCTGGTCGCCAACCTGCTCGCGGCGTACCGCCAGTCGATCAGCAAGCTCGACTGGATGGGCGAGGAGACCAAGGAGCGGGCCTACGAGAAGCTCGCGACCTTCCGTCCCAAGATCGGCTACCCGGAGAGGTTCCGCGACTACAGCGCGTTGGTCGTCGTCCCCGACGACCTGGTGGCCAACGCCCAGGCCGCCGCCGGCTTCGAGACCGACCGCCAGCTCGCCAAGATCGGCTCGCCGGTCGACCGCGACGAGTGGTTCATGCTCCCGCAGACCGTCAACGCCTACTACAACCCGGGGACCAACGAGATCTGCTTCCCGGCCGGGATCCTGCAGAAGCCGTTCTTCTCCCCCGATGCCGAGCTCGCCGAGAACTACGGGGGCATCGGCGCGGTCATCGGTCACGAGGTCGGCCACGGCTTCGACGACCAGGGCGCGCAGTACGACGGCGACGGCAACCTCAACGACTGGTGGACCGCCGACGACAAGGCCGCCTTCGAGGTGAAGTCCAAGGCGCTGATCGCCCAGTACGACGCCTTCTCGCCGCGCAACCTGCCCGGTGAGCACGTCAACGGCGCGCTCACGGTCGGCGAGAACATCGGCGACCTGGGCGGCCTCACGATCGCCCACACGGCGTTCCAGATCGCGCAGGGCGGCTCCGCCTCGCTCGAGGACCGCACGAAGCTGTTCCTCAACTGGGCCTACGTGTGGCGCACCAAGCGTCGCCTCGAGCAGGAGCAGCAGTACCTCACCATCGACCCGCACAGCCCGCCGGAGTTCCGCGCCAACATCGTGCGCAACCTCGACGAGTTCCACGAGGTGTTCGGCACCGCGCCCGGTGACGGGCTGTGGCTGGACCCCGAGGACCGGGTCCGCATCTGGTGAACGACGAGGCACCCCGCGAACGCTCGGGCGATCCGGGGCGGTGGCCTCGCTACCTCGAGCCCGACCAGCGCATCGGCGAGCACCTCGACACCGATGGCCTGCCGCTGCCGTCCGCGAACGGCAGCGGCGACGCGATCTCGGCATGGGAGGCGCGGCGTACCAAGGCGCGGCGTTCGCGCAACAAGTGGCTCCGGCTGGGCGTGTTCCTCGCCGCGGTCTCGGCCTGGGGCGCGGTGAACCGGGCCGGTGGCGGCGAGCAGGCGCCCGACCCGCTGCCGGTCGAGGACCGGTACCAGCCGATCGCGACGGCGGAGGGCTTCGTTGCGCTCGACGCGGCGTTGACGGCGCAGACCGGCGGCACCGACATCCTCGAGCTGCGCGGCTACGGGCCCGACGAGATGCAGGTGACCGTGCCGCCGGCGCAGCCGGGGGACCTCGCCGAGGTGTGGCGCTGGGACGGTCGCACCCTGGAGAAGTGGATGGGCGAGCAGGCCGGCGACAAGCTGCCCTTCGCGCTCGCGGAGGTCGACCCCGCCGTGCTGGTCGCCGTGGACGAGGAGGCGCGCGGCCGCAGCGACGGGCGGCTCAGCGACAGCCGGTACGACGTCGAGAAGCCGGTCGACCCCGAGTACGACCACTGGATCTACGTGAAGGTCTACGAGGTCGACCACGGGGGCGTGACCCTGTGGGCCGACCTCGAGGGGAACGTCGAGTCCGACCTCGTCAACAAGAGCTGGCGCGACGACTGAGCGGCCCGCCCCCCACGGCGGGCCGCTCGTCGGGCTCAGTTGATCTGGAAGAGGAAGCCCTCGGCCTTCTGCTCGATCGTGTTGTCGGCCTTGCGGAGGAGGGTCTGCACCCGGAAGCCGTTGGTGCAGCCGCCGTCAGCCACCTTCGAGGTCGCCTCGACGATGGCGGAGGTGCCCAGGGTCGTGGTGTCGTCGTTGCCGTAGTCGGGCGTCGCGATGATCACCGCGTTGGCCGGGCCGACGTTCGCGCCGGTCACGGTCACACAGGCGTTGCCCAGGTTGTTGCCGACATTGACCTGTGCGGTGACGCCGACGCCCGCCGGGGCGTGACGGAGGGTCACGACACCGGTCTTGCTCACGGAGCCGGAGATCGTCAGGTCGCCGAGGCCCGAGCGCACGGCCGCGGACAGGTCCGCGGAGTCGAGGCTTCCGTCGGCGACGTCGGCACCGGTGAGGTTGTTGTTCTTGATGTCCTTGGTGGTGACCGTGTTGTTCTTGATCTGCTTGCCGGTGATCATCGCGCCGGCGACGGCGCCGCTGGTGCCGGCGGTGAGGACGAGGCCGGTCGCGACGGCGACGGTGGCGATGCCGGACTTGCTGAGGAGAGCCATGGGATTCCCGATCTGTGCGTTCTGTGAGGACGCGTCGAGTCTGGGATCCGCGGCACCCCTGAGTCCTGAGCAGCCGTTGCTCATTCGGCGACGGGGCGATTACTCAGGCCGGCCCCGCTGAGCACGCAGGTGCCCCCGGGCGGGCGAGGGGGTCGGCGGCCCGGCCGGGGTCGCTCGACCGGGAGGGGCGCGGAGAAATAGGTGCAGCCGCTGGCGTCTCGGGTCACCAGCGGCTGCAGGAAGAACTCTACGGGCCCGGTGGTCGGGCCGTCTCGGAAATCGTCAGGACCGGCGGGTAAAGATTTCTCGGCTGCTGCCTGTGGACGCCGGCGCCGACGTGTCGGGTGCCGCTGGTAGACACGGGGCATGGACACCCGGGCCCCCACCGACGCCGCCGTCCGCACCCGCGCCGAGGAGCACCTCCGGGCGCTGGTCGGCCGCCCCGACGCGACGTTGTACGACGACCAGTGGGCCGCGATCGCCGCGCTGGTCGTCGACCGGCGGCGCGCCCTGGTCGTCCAGCGCACGGGCTGGGGCAAGTCCGCGGTCTACTTCGTGGCGACCCTGCTGCTGCGTGAGCAGGGGAGCGGGCCGACGGTGATCATCTCGCCGCTGCTGGCCCTGATGCGCAACCAGATCGCTGCGGCCGAGCGCGCCGGCATCCGGGCGGTGACCGTCAACTCGACCAACATGGAGCAGTGGGACGAGGTCCACCGCGCGATCGCCGCCGGCGAGGTCGACGTCCTCCTGGTCAGCCCCGAGCGTCTCAACAACCCGGGCTTCCGCGACGAGGTGCTGCCCCGGCTCGCGGCCACCTGCGGCCTGCTGGTCGTCGACGAGGCGCACTGCATCTCCGACTGGGGCCACGACTTCCGGCCCGACTACCGACGCATCCGGACCCTGCTGCGCGAGCTCCCCGACGGCATCCCGGTGCTCGCCACCACCGCCACCGCCAACCAGCGCGTCACCGACGACGTCGCGGAGCAGTTGGACGGGGCCGCGCGCGTCTCCGGCGACGCGAAGGCCACCACGTTCCCGGAGGTCGCCTCCCGCCGCGCTGCCGGCCGTGGCGGCGACGCCCTCGTCCTGCGCGGCTCCCTGGACCGGGCGTCCCTGCGCCTCGGCGTGGTCCGGCTGAGCACCGCCGAGCAGCGGCTGGCCTGGCTGGCCGACCACCTCGCCGAGCAGCCCGGCAGCGGCATCGTCTACTGCCTGACCGTCGCGGCCACCCAGGAGGTCGCCGACTACCTGCGCTCCCGGGGGCACCGGGTGGCGGCGTACTCCGGCCAGACCGAGCAGACCGAGCGGCTCGCGCTGGAGCAGGCCCTGGTCGACGGGGAGGTCAAGGCGCTGGTGGCGACCAGCGCGCTCGGGATGGGCTTCGACGCGGCGCTCGGGTTCGTGGTCAACCTGGGGGCGCCCAACAGCCCGGTGGCCTACTACCAGCAGGTCGGTCGCGCGGGCCGCGGCACGGTCGACGACGCCACGGTGGTCCTGCTGCCGGCCGTCGAGGACCGCGACATCTGGGCCTACTTCGCCTCGCTCGCGTTCCCGCGCGAGGAGCTCGTCCGCGAGACGCTCGCGGTGCTGGCCGAGGAGGGGCGGGCGCTCAGCACGGCCGCGCTCGAGCCCCGCGTCGACCTGTCCCGCAACCGGCTCGAGACCATGCTCAAGGTGCTCGACGTCGACGGTGCCGTACGCCGGGTCAAGGGCGGCTGGGAGTCCACCGGGCAGCCGTGGTCCTACGACGCCGAGCGCTACGAGCGGGTCGCGGCGGCGCGCCAGGCCGAGCAGCAGGCGATGCTCGACTACCTGCGCAGCGACGAGTGCCGGATGCGCTACCTGCGCCGCCAGCTCGACGACCCCGCGGTGCTAGCCGACCCGGAGTGGCGCTGCGGCAGGTGCGACAACTGCGGCGGCCTCGGCCTGTCGACCGAGGTGTCCGCCGCCGCGGTCGAGGAGGCCGCCGACCGGATCGCCCGCCCCGGCGTCCCGATCGAGCCACGCAAGCTGTGGCCGACCGGCCTCGGGGCGATCGGGGTCGACCGGTCCGGACGGATCAAGCAGCCGGCCGAGGAGGGCCGGGCCATCGCGCGGCTCACCGACCTCGGCCACGGCGCCGCGCTGCGCGGGCTGTTCGCGGTCGACGCACCGGACGGGCCGGTGCCCGACCCGCTGGCGCGGGCGATGGTCACCCTGCTGCACGACTGGCAGCCACGGGTCGACGCGATCGTGGTGGCCGCCTCCGAGCGCAGGTCCCAGCTGACTGCCGACCTCGCCAACGGCCTGTCCCGTTTCCTGCAGGTGCCGGTCGTCGGACGATGGGACGTCGTCGACCTCTCGGTCGGCCCGGACCGGGGTGCCACCAACTCCGCCCAGCGGGTGGCCGCGGTCAGCCGGCGGTGCGCGCTGCGGCTCGACGACCCGACGGTGGTGCGGGACCGTCGGGTGCTGCTGGTCGACGACCGGGTGGTCACGGGGTGGTCGCTGACCCTGGCGGCCGAGGCGCTCCACGAGGCGGGTGCTGCCGCCGTCGTGCCGCTGGTGCTGGGGGTGAGCTCCTAGGACGCCCGCCTCCCGCGATCGGGCGCCTCGCGGTCCTAGAGTCGAAAGCATGACCGACGACGCTCCCGCGAACGGCACCCCCGAGCAGCCCGGCGACGGGCCGCCACCCCCGCCCGCGTCGATGGCGCCGGACACGGTGATCCGCCCGCCGGCGTCGGCCATCGTGGCCGACCCGGACGACGCGGACGGCCCGGTCACCGACGACCGCGGGGTCGGCCAGCAGCCTCCGCCGCCGCCGTTCGGTGCCGGCCTCCCGGGCCCGGTCGGGCCGGGGGACCCGACCCGCGCTGCCCGAGCGGGTACGACGGCCGCTCTGGTCGCCCTGGGCGCAGGCCTGCTCGGCGCCGCCGTCCTCATCGCCGGGTTCCGCAGCCGCAGCGGTGACGACGGGCTCGACTGGTCCAACTACGGCGTCGGCCTCGGTGCCACCGCCGTGCTGCTCGTGATCGCGGTCCTCGGCGCCCTCGCCGGTCGTCGTACCGGCGGGCGGGCGCGCGAGGAGGTCGTCACCTGGCCCGGCACGGTCGGCATCGTGGCGACCGGCCTGATGATCGGCATCGGGATCGACCGCGACGACCACTGGGTCGGCTACCTCATCGGTGGCGTGATGACCGTGCTCGCGGTGATCGGCTACCTCGCCGCGCGGCGCGCCGCCTTCGTGGTCGTGGCCGTCCTGGGCCTGGCCATCGTGTACGCGCTCCTGTTCGACGACCTGCTGGCCGACAGCATCGGCAGCGACCACCCGCAGGTGACCGGCGCGGCGCTCGTGGTCGTCTTCGTCGTGGCCGTGACCGTCGTCGGGTGGGCCCTGCCCAGCCGGGCGGTGTCCGGTGTCGTGGTCGGCGCCGTCGGTCTGGTCGGCATCCTCGGCATCCTGGGCTCGTTCGCGGTGATGCGCTTCCTGGGCGGGATCTTCGGCGGGATGGGCGCGATGCTCGGTGGCGGCGTGGATGGCGGTCGGGACGGCTTCGCGTCGACCACCAGCGTGTCGAGCGGGTTCGACGCCTCCGACGTGTGGTGGGTGGTCGCGCTCGGCGGCGTCCTCGCGGTGCTGTGGGCCCTCGCCGCCACCGCCGCCAACCACGCCGGGTTCTCGGTGCTCGCGATCGCGATGCCGGCCCTCGGCGTGCCGCTCGCCTCGATCGCGCTGGCGGCCGAGCACCCGACCTGGTGGGCGGCGACCACGGCGGTCGCCGGTGGGGTGCTGCTGCTCGGAGGTGCGTTGCTGGCGCGGCTGCGCGGGCGCCGCCAGGAACGATCCGTCGGTCCCACCCGTTAGCGTCCCCATGTGAGCTTCGTTCCCGTCTCCGGACCTGCGACCTTCCGGCCCGGGGACCCCGCGACGATCGAGTTCACCGACGCCGACGGTGCGCGCCGGATCGCGCTGCCGGTGAGCGCGGCGCTGCCCGTGCTGAGCCGGGCGCGGTCGGCGTCCGACGCCCACGCCAGCGTGCGGCTGCTCAGCGGTGCGGCCCTGCTCGGCCTGCGCCTGGTCGCCGCCGGCAAGGTCGCGCCCGACGAGGTCGGCCGCGCGTGGCGGGTCGGGGGCCTCGACCCGCGCGACCTCGACGCGGTCGACCGCCTCGCGCGCTCCTTCGACGCCGATGACGTGGTGGTGCGCGCGATGCTGGACGCGGTCGCCGACACCCTGCCGCGCGCCGCACCGATCGGCCGCCGCCCCCCGGGGCCCGAGCAGCCGGATGAGCCGCAGCGGACCCCCGACCACTTCGCCGACCGGGTACGCCGGCGGATGGCCGAGCGCCGCGACGACGCCGTGCTGCCCGAGCTGGTGCGGGTCTCGCTGCGGGTCGAGGCCGACGAGGAGGAGCTGGTCGCCGGCACCGTCCGGGTGGTGCTGCAGGTCCACGACGAGCGCGACCCGCTGCACGTGTGTGACGCCGCGCTGCTGTGGACCGCGGGGCCGGCCGAGCACGGCTTCGGCAGCCGAGCGCGGGTGCACGCCAGCATCGCCCTGCGGGCCGCGGCCGACGCGTGGCCGGTTCTCGACCGGCTGCTGGGCCTCGCCGTCCCCGACCAGCTCACCCTCGACGGTGAGGAGATCGGCAGCCTGCTCGGCCACGTCGGCGCGCTCCGCGACGCCCGGGTCGACGTGCACTGGCCGCGCTCCCTCGGGCCCGAGCTGACCACTCGCGCGGTCCTCGACCGGCGTCGCGACGGCACGGGGACCACGCGTGGCGAGGAGCTGCCGCTCCAGGAGAGCCCGTTCTCCACCGAGGGGCTGTTCTCGTTCTCGTGGCAGGTCTCGCTGCACGGCGAGGCGCTGACCAGCGAGGAGATGGCCGAGCTGGCGAAGGCGGCCAGTCCCGTCATCAAGCTGCGCGGCGCCTGGACCGTGGTCGACCCGACGGTCGCCGCGCGCGCCCGCAAGCGACTGATCCGCAAGGCCACCGGCGCCCAGGCCCTGGCTGCCGCGCTCACCGGCGTCACCGACCTGCCGGGCACCGGCGACGAGCAGCCCGCCACCACCGAGGTCGTCGTCGGGGCCAGCCTGCTGAAGGTCCGCGAGCAGGTCCTCGACGCCGCGACCCGGACCCCGATCCCCGAGCCCGCGGGCCTCGCGGCCCGGCTGCGCGACTACCAGCGCCACGGCCTGACCTGGCTCGCCGACCTCACCGGCCTCGGCCTCGGTGCCTGCCTCGCCGACGACATGGGCCTCGGCAAGACGATCACCCTGATCTCGCTGCACCTGCACCGCCTCGAGGCAGGCGTGTCGAAGGGCGGCCCGACGCTCGTGGTCTGCCCGGCCAGCCTCCTCGGCAACTGGGAGGCCGAGGTCGAGCGGTTCGCGCCCGGCGTACCCGTCCGCCGGTTCCACGGCGGCTCCCGCTCCCTCGACGACCTCGACGGCGGGTTCGTGCTGACCACCTACGGCACCCTGCGCCGCGACGCCGACAGCCTCGCCGAGGTGGCCTGGGACCTGGTCGTCGCCGACGAGGCCCAGCACGTCAAGAACTCCCGTACGTCGACCGCCCGGGCCCTGCGCCGCCTGCCCAGCCGGGCGCGGGTCGCGCTGACCGGCACGCCCGTCGAGAACGACCTCACCGAGCTCTGGTCGATCCTCGACTGGTGCGTCCCGGGGCTCCTCGGCACTCGCCAGGCGTTCCGCCGGGTGTGGGGCGCGCCGATCGAGTCGGGCGCCGAGCCGACGAAGGCGCGGCAGTTCGCGGACCTGATCGGCCCGTTCCTGCTGCGCCGCCGCAAGTCCGACCCCGGCATCGCCCCCGAGCTGCCGCCGAAGACCGAGACCGACCACCTGCTCGGCCTGACCCGCGAGCAGGTCGTCCTCTACGAGGCGTTCGTCAAGGACACGATGGAGCGGATCGAGCGCGCCGACGAGGAGACCCGCCGCGGTCTGGTCCTCGCGCTGCTCACCGGCCTCAAGCAGATCTGCAACCACCCCGCCCAGTTCCTCAAGCAGTCCGGCGCGATCCGTCTCACCGGCCGCTCGGAGAAGCTCGAGCTCCTCGACGAGCTGGTCGCGACCGTGCTCGCCGAGGACGGCGCGGTCCTCGTCTTCACGCAGTACGTCGCGCTGGCCCGCCTCGTCGAGCAGCACCTGACGGCCGTCGGCATCCCCCACCAGTTCCTGCACGGCGGCACGCCGGTCCGTCAGCGCGAGGAGATGGTCCGCCGGTTCCAGGCGGCGCAGGTGCCCGTCTTCCTGCTCTCGCTCAAGGCCGGCGGCACCGGCCTGAACCTGACCCGTGCCGACCACGTCGTCCACTTCGACCGGTGGTGGAACCCCGCTGTCGAGGAGCAGGCCACCGACCGCGCGTACCGGATCGGCCAGACCCGGCCCGTGCAGGTGCACCGGATGGTCACCCGCGGCACGATCGAGGAACGGGTGGCGGGCCTGCTCGACCGCAAGCGCCAGCTCGCCGACGCCGTCCTGGCTCGCGGCGACGCCGCGCTCACCGAGCTGAGCAACGAGGAGCTGCGCGACCTGGTGACCCTGCGCCGCCAGGCCCGCGAGGCAGCGACGGAGGATCAGCGATGACGGAGCAGCCGCGCCGCGATCCGGCGCACCCGTGCTCGGAGGCTCCTGCTCCGGAGCCGGTCGACCTCGGCCTGCAGGTCCTGCGAGCGGTGCTTGAGCCTGTGGACCCGTCGCTCCAGCCTCTCGATCCGGGCCTGCAACGGGGCGAGGTCGTCGAAGAGCCACCCCGGCAGGTCGGTGCCGGGATCGGGCTCGACCAGACCGTCGGGCGCCTGACCGTCGACCCCCTTGCGCAGCAGCACGAAGAACTCGCCGGCGCGGGGCTTGTCGGGCGTCACGGACTCGACGAACCAGCTCGTCACGCCGAGGGCGCGCAGCTCCTGGATCTGGTGGAGGAAGTCGGTCGGCGACCACAGCCAGACGTGGCAGTCGACGTAGTGACCGGCGCGGTTGAGCGCCACCAGCCGGCGCGCCTCGTCCAGGGTCGGGTGGACCCGGCGGTCACGGCCGGGGATGGACTTGAGCCGCGCCATCTCCCACGAGTCCACGTCGAGCGCAGAGGCCGCGAAGTCGTGGAGGGCGCGGGTCCCCGGCCGGGTGTGGCCGAGCTCGTGGGCCTCCAGCGCCTGGCCGACCGTCGTCGGCGGACGATGCCTGTCGAAGGACTGGCGCCGGTCGGGGACCGCGAGCAGCAGCGCCCCTCCGTCGGCGGTCAGCCCCGCGACCTGGTCCAGCCAGCCGATCACGTCGGGCACGTGCTCGATGACGTGCGACGCGATCACCCAGTCGTACGGCGCGCCGGGCGCGGCTGCCGTCGCAAGGTCGCGATAGGTGTCGCCGACGTAGTGGGGGAAGTCGACCTCGGGGATCAGGTCGAGCAGCACGTTCGGGTCGTCCGCGTAGTGCTCGCGCAGACCGGCGGTGTCCTTGATGTCGACGTAGCTCACGTCGTCGACGGCCTTGTCGGTGAGGGCCGAGTCGAGCGGCCCGATCTCCAGGCCGTGCCCCGAGGTGAAGTCGTGGATCGACAGCATCCGGGCGCGTCGCCGCGCGAGGTGGTGCAGGTGCGCGTCGTTCCCGCGCAGCCTTCGGTCGACGGTGTCCGAGTTACCGTTCATCGACGCCACGCTAGCCCCCGGACGACGCGACGACGAGGGCGGTTCCACTGATGCGCACCACCTTCACCCGCCAGACCCAGCCCACGCGCGGCGTCCGCTCGTGGTGGGGCAAGGCGTGGCAGCGCGCGGTCGAGGAGGCGGCGTACTCCGAGGCCGAGCTGCGCCGGGGCCGGACCCACGCGCGCCGGGGCGACGTCGGGGCGATCAGCGTCGAGCCCGGCGGCCTGCTCGCCGCCTGCCGCGACGGCGACGACGCGTGGACCGTCCAGGTCGCCCTCCCGGTCCTCGAGCCGGCCGCCCGCTCGGCCCTGGTCGAGGCGGTCGCGGCCGAGGCGGGCCGGATCGCCGAGCTGCTCGCCGGCAACCTGCCCCACGACCTGGTCGAGCACGCCGAGGAGGTCGGCGCCGAGCTGCTGCCCTACGGCGGCGAGCTCACCGCCACCTGCACCTGCACCCACTACCTCGACCCCTGCCCGCACGCCATCGCGGTGCTGATGCAGGTCGGCTGGCTGGTCGACACCGATCCGCTCGTGCTCTTCGCCCTTCGCGGCGTGGAGCGCGACACCCTGCTCGCCGACCTGCATGCCCGGACCATCCCGGCCGCTGACACCGACGGGCACCCGCTGGTGTCTGCCGACCTGGCCGACGACGTCGAGCTCGTCGTGGACGCCGCCGTCCGGGCCCAGCGGCTGGTCGCGCTGTTCGAGGCGGGCGCCGAGCTGCCCGACGGGCTGCTCTGACCGGAGGCGAGGAGCAGTCTCCTAGCGCGGGGCGAGGGCGATCTCGCGCAGCTCGTCCTGGTAGGCGGCGTACGCCGTCCGCATCGCCGCTGCCGGCCAGTCGGCCGGGAGGAGGGCGGCGGGCAGCAGCGGGTCCGCCGCCAGGTGTCGAACGACGTGCGCCGCGACCGCCAGCCGGGCGGCCGGCTCGCGCGTCTTCCCGAGCTGCCCGAGCAGCGCGCGTCCCCGGGCCGCCCAGCCGCCGAGGTCCCACAGCTGCCGGGCCAGGACGGCCGGGTCCTCGTCGGGCGTCGCGGTGAAGGTGCTCAGCACCACCTCGTCGGCGTACCCCCGCGGCCGCCGCAGGTTGGCCGGCCGGGTCCACACGCCCTCGCGCAGCTCCGCCATCCGGTAGGACGACAGCCGGTCCCGCAGCGCTGCGCGCTCGGCGCTCGTGCGGCCGGCGACCACGACGACCGCCATCTCCCAGCTGCCGTCCCACCCGGTCTCGGCGTCGAGGACCGCCTCGTCCTGCCGGCGCTGGCGGGCGGCGAGCCGCTCGCCGAGGGCGTACTGCCCGGGGTCGCCGTCGGCGCGCCGCAGGTCGCCGGCCGCGACCGCCCTGGTCAGCGCGACCCGCGCCGTCGCCGCCGGGATGCCGAAGTGCTCCCCGGCCCGCACCAGCTCCGCGGCCGACATCCGGTCGGGGTGCGACCCGAGCAGCAGGCTCAGCATCACCGAGCGCGCCGGGAGCGGTGCGACGTCGGGCATGGACCCAGTCTCACATCGTTACGGATATGGACACAACTGTCAGGGGAAACGTAACATCGAGGCATGCCTACCCACGAGGTCCTCAACCAGGTCCCGCCGCTCGTCGGTCACGACACCTCTGCCGACCCGGCGCTGCTCGAGGGCATCGAGCGGGAGGGCGCGGGCTGGGCGCTGCCCGAGATCCAGGCCGTCGGCCGACTGGCCGGGACCCCCGAGGCGATGGACCTGGGCCGCCTCGCCGAGCGGGTTCCGCCCCGGCTGCACACCCACGACCGCTACGGCCGGCGCGTCGACGAGGTGGAGTACGTGCCGGCGTACCACCGGCTGATGGAGACCGCCGTCACCCACGGCATCCACGCCGCTCCCTGGGCCGACGACCGGCCCGGCGCCCACGTCGCCCGCGCGGCCAAGTTCTACGCGTGGAACGTCGACGCCGGCCACGGCTGTCCCATCTCCATGACGTACGCCGTCGTCCCGGCCCTGCGCGCCAACCCGGACCTCGCCGCGCGCTTCGAGCCGCTGCTCACCAACCGCGAGTACGACTTCGGCCTGCGCGACCCCGAGACCAAGCGCGGCCTGATCGCCGGCATGTCGATGACCGAGAAGCAGGGCGGCTCCGACGTCCGCGCCAACACCACGACGGCCACCCCGCAGCCCGACGGCACGTACCGGGTCGTCGGGCACAAGTGGTTCACCTCGGCGCCGATGTCCGACATGTTCCTCACCCTCGCCCAGGCTCCGGGCGGCCTGTCCTGCTTCCTGCTCCCGCGGGTGCTGCCGGGCGGCGAGGCGAACCCGATCCGGTTCGTGCGGCTCAAGGACAAGCTCGGCAACAGGTCCAATGCGTCCTCGGAGATCGAGTACGACGACGCCGTCGGCTGGCTGGTCGGCGAGGAGGGCAAGGGCGTCAAGACCATCGTCGAGATGGTCAACATGACCCGCCTCGACTGCGTGATCGGCTCGGCCTCGGGGATGCGGACCGCACTGCTGTACGCCGCCCACCACGCCCGCCACCGTGCCGCGTTCGGCAAGCTGCTGATCGACCAGCCGCTGATGCGCAACGTGCTCGCCGACCTCACGGTCGAGTCCGAGGCCGCCACGACCGCGATGATGCGCCTCGCCGGGGCCAACGACCGCGCGATCCACGGCGACGCGGCCGAGGGGGCGCTGCGCCGCCTCGCGCTGGCCGCCACGAAGTACTACGTCTGCAAGCGCGGCCCGGTCCTCGCCAACGAGGCGCTCGAGTGCCTGGGCGGCAACGGCTACATCGAGGACTTCGACATGGCGCGGATCTACCGCGAGCTGCCGCTGCTCTCGATCTGGGAGGGCTCCGGCAACGTGGCCGCCCTCGACGCACTGCGCGCGATCGGCCGCGAGCCCGAGTCCCTCGACGCCTTCTTCGACGAGGCCGAGCTCGCTCTCGGCGCCGACCAGCGCTACGACGACGCGGTGGGAGCCCTGAAGAAGGAGCTGACCCAGTTCGACGACATCGAGCTGCGCGCCCGCCGCCTCGTCGAGCAGATCGCGGTCGTCTTCCAGGCCGGCCTGCTCATCCGCCACGCTCCGAGTGCGGTCGCCGACGCGTTCTGCGCCAGCCGCCTGGCCCGCGACTGGGGCAGCGCCTTCGGCACCCTGCCTGCCGGCCTCGACCTCGCGCCGATCCTGGAGCGGACCGAGCCGGGCTTCTAGGGACGAGGCCCCAGCGTCTCCCTAGGCCTGCTGGGGCTCGGCCACCGGCACCCCGAGCGCACCCAGCGCCATCGACGCGAGCAGGTCGCGCAGGGCGGCGTCGGGGATCGCGTGGCCGGCGCGGGGGGTGGAGTTCAGCAGCCCGAACGCGGCCTGGGCGGCGGCGTGGGCTCGCGCCTTGTCGAGGTCGGGGCGCAGCGCGCGCAGCTGGTCGGCCCACAGGTCGACGTAGCGGCGCTGGAGCCGGCGTACCTGCTCGCGGGCGTCCTCGGGCAGCGACTCCCAGTCGCGGTCCTGGACGATGATCAGCGGCCGGTGGCCGAGGGCGAACTCGACGTGCCAGTCGACCAGGCCCCGCAGGGCGGCCGACGGGTCGCCGGCGCCGGCCGCGACCCGCTCGCGACCGACCTCGAGCAGCCGCTCGCTGATCGAGGTCAGCATCTCGGCGAGCACCGCCTGCTTGGACGCGAAGTGCTTGTAGAGCGCGGGGCCGGAGATGCCGCACGCGGCGCCGAGGTCCGCGACCGAGACGCCGTGGAAGCCGCGGGCGGCGAACAGGTCGGCGGCGGTCGCCAGGATCTGCTCGCGGCGGGTCGGCTCGGTCACCCCCGAAGGCTACCCAGATTGGGTCATGACGCTGGCGCGACGCCACTGCTAGGCAGGGTGACGGTGCGGTGCGCGCCACGACCCGAGGGAGAGCAGACCATGGGCAAGGCAGCGATCAGGATCGGTACGGCGGTGGCGGCGCTCGCGCTCGCGGCGACCGGAGCGCCAGCAGTGGCGGGCCAGCAGGACGGCGGCCGGGCCGCTCCGAGGACGGTCGCCCCGCTGATGGGCCCCCGCGGCGTCGACGCGCTCGGCCACGGCCGCACGCTCGTCACGGAGACGGGCGGCAACTTCAGCCTGGTCGTGGAGCGCAGGCACAACGCGGCGCGCGTGGTGCCGCTCGGCAACCTCCCGACGGAGTTCCCGCCGGCCATCTCCAAGGGTCCGCACGGGACGATCTACCTGCTGACCGGTGCGTCCGGCCCGCCGCCGGAGCAGCGCCCGTCGGTGCTGCGCGGCGCCGCGGCACCTGCGCCCGCGACCACGTTGTTCAAGTGGAAGCGCGGCTGGCCGGCGCCGAGGGTGGTCGCCGACATCAGCGCCTACCAGAAGACCGACCCGGACCCGTGGGACCAGGAGGGCTTCCCGGCGGACAGCAACCCGTTCGGCGTGGTCGCGCTCGACGACGGCACGGTGCTCGTCTCCGACGCTGCCGGCAACGACCTGCTCCGGGTGTGGCCGAGGACGGGGAAGATCCGGACGGTCGCCCGGCTGATGCCCCGCACCGTGCCGGTTCCGGCCGGGCTGCCCGACGTGCCCCCGGAGATGGGCGGACCGCTCCCGCCGGCCGGGACCCCGATCGTCTCCGAGCCCGTCGCCACGTCGGTGACCGTCGGCGCCGACGGCTACTGGTACGTCGGCGAGCTGCGCGGCTTCCCGGCGACCCCGGGCACCTCGCAGGTGTGGCGGATCAAGCCGGGCACGAAGAACGCGACGTGCGACCCGGAGCACCCGCGCAAGGGCGCCTGCAAGCGGTACGCCGACGGGTTCACCTCGATCACCGACCTGGCTGCCGGCCCGAAGGGCATCTACGTCCTGGAGCTGTCGAAGAAGAGCTGGTTCGCCTTCGAGATGGGACTGCCCGGTGCCGAGGAGGGCGGCCTGTTCCTCGTCCGGCCGCGCGGGACCACGCCGCGCGTGCGCGAGCTCGCCGCCGGCCAGCTGAAGAACCCGGGCGGGGTCGACGTCAGTGACCACGTCTACGTCGCCGGCCCGTTGTTCGGCCCCGGGGCGCTGCTCCGGCTGCGCTGAGGACGGGGGATTGCGCGAACAGGTTAATGATCATTAACCTGTTCGCGTGTCCGAGACTTCCGAGCCCACCCTCCGGGACCTGGCCGCCGACCTGCGCGAGCGGCTCGCGCGCGTGCGCCAGGGCGGCAGCGAGGCCGCCCGCACCAAGCACACCGACCGCGGCAAGCTGCTGGCCCGCGACCGGGTCGACGGCCTGCTCGACCCCGGCAGCCCGTTCCTGGAGCTGGCGCCGCTGGCGGCGTACGGCATGTACGGCAAGCCGGGCACCGACGACGACTATGCCGTGCCGGCGGCCGGTGTGGTCGCCGGCATCGGCCGGGTCGAGGGCCGCAACGTCATGGTGGTGGCCAACGACGCGACCGTGAAGGGCGGCACCTACTACCCGATGACGGTCAAGAAGCACCTCCGGGCGCAGACCGTCGCCGCCGAGAACGACCTGCCGTGCGTCTACCTCGTCGACTCCGGCGGCGCCTTCTTGCCGATGCAGGACGAGGTGTTCCCCGACAAGGAGCACTTCGGCCGGATCTTCTTCAACCAGGCGAACATGTCCGCGCGCGGCATCCCGCAGCTCGCTGCCGTGATGGGCTCGTGCACCGCCGGCGGCGCCTACGTCCCGGCGATGTCCGACGAGACCGTCATCGTGAGGAACCAGGGCACGATCTTCCTCGGCGGCCCGCCGCTGGTGAAGGCCGCGACCGGTGAGGTCGTCAGCGCCGAGGACCTCGGCGGCGGCGACGTGCACGCCCGCAAGTCCGGCGTCGTCGACCACCTCGCCGACGACGACCCCCACGCCCTGCGGATCCTGCGCAGCATCGTCGCCACCCTGCCGATTGGGCACAAACCGCAGGATTCCGCGCCGAATTCGCGCGGTTTGGTCCCAAACCGCATGGATTCCGAGGACCCGCACGAGCCGCCCGAGAGCATCTACGACGTCGTGCCGGTCAGCACCCGCACGCCGTACGACGTCCGCGAGGTGATCCGGCGCCTGGTCGACGGCAGCCGGCTCCAGGAGTTCAAGCAGCTGTACGGCGAGACGCTCGTGTGCGGCTTCGCCCGGATCCACGGCCACCCGGTCGGCATCGTCGCCAACAACGGCATCCTGTTCTCCGAGTCCGCGCTCAAGGGCGCGCACTTCGTCGAGCTGTGCAACCAGCGCGGCATCCCGCTGCTGTTCTTGCAGAACATCTCCGGCTTCATGGTCGGCCGCGAGTACGAGAACCGCGGCATCGCCCGCGACGGCGCCAAGCTGGTCACCGCGGTCGCCTGCTCGGTCGTGCCCAAGCTGACCGTCGTGATCGGCGGCTCCTTCGGCGCCGGCAACTACGGCATGTGTGGCCGGGCCTACGACCCGCGCTTCTTGTGGATGTGGCCCAACTCCCGGATCTCGGTGATGGGCGGCGACCAGGCGGCCAACGTGCTCGCGACGGTGGCCGGCCGCGAGGACGACGAGCAGTTCAAGCAGCCGATCAAGGACCAGTACGAGACCCAGGGCTCGCCCTACTACGCCTCCGCGCGGCTGTGGGACGACGGCGTGATCGACCCCGCCGACACCCGCCGGGTGCTCGGCATGGCGCTCGAGGTCGTCTCCGCGGTCCCGACTCCTGCCCCCAACTACGGCATCTTCCGGATGTGAGGCCGCGATGATCACCACCCTCCTCGTCGCCAACCGGGGCGAGATCGCCCGCCGGGTCTTCCGCACCTGCCGCGACCTCGGCATCCGCACGGTCGCGGTCCACACCGACCTCGACGCCGACGCGCTGCACGTGCGCGACGCCGACGTCGCACTCCGCGTGCCGTCCTACCTCGACGGCGACGCCGTCCTGGCCGCAGCCAAGGAGGCGGGCCTGGCTGACGGGGGCGCGATCCACCCCGGCTACGGCTTCCTCTCCGAGAACGCCGGCTTCGCCGCCGCCGTGACCGACGCGGGCATCGCCTGGGTCGGGCCCGGCCCCAAGGTGATCGAGCAGATGGGCCGCAAGGACGCGGCCCGCGACCTGGCCGTGGCCGCCGGCGTCCCGGTGGTGCCGTCGTACGGCATCGACGAGGATCCCGCGACCTTCGCCTACCCGGTGCTGGTCAAGGCCGCCGCCGGCGGTGGCGGCAAGGGCATGCGCGTGGTCCGCGCCGCCGCCGACTTCGATGCCGCGGTGGCGGCCGCGAAGCGCGAGGCCGCCAGTGCCTTCGGCGACGACACGATCCTGGTCGAGAAGTACGTCGAGCGTGGTCGCCACATCGAGGTCCAGGTCCTCGGCGACAGCCACGGCACCGTCGTCCACCTCGGCACCCGCGAGTGCTCGGTGCAGCGTCGCCACCAGAAGGTGCTCGAGGAGGCTCCCGCCCCCGCGCTCGACGACGAGCTGCGTGCCCGGATCCACGAGTCCGCGGTCGCCCTGTCCGTGTCCGTGGGCTACGAGAACGCCGGCACCATCGAGTACCTCCTCGACGCCAGCACCGGCGACTTCTACTTCCTCGAGATGAACACCCGCCTCCAGGTCGAGCACCCCGTCACCGAGATCCACAGCGGTACGGACCTGGTCGCGCTGCAGATCGCCGTCGCCGCGGGCGATCCGCTGCCGTTCGACCAGTCCGGGCTCCGGTTCCACGACCACGCGATCGAGGCCCGGATCTACGCCGAGGACGCCTTCGGCGGCTTCCTCCCGCAGGCCGGTACGGCGAGCGTCGTCTCCTGGCCCGAGGCCGCGCGCGTCGACCACGCCCTCGAGTCCGGCCAGGTCGTGAGCACGTCGTACGACCCGATGCTCGGCAAGGTCATCGTCTCCGGGCCGACCCGCGAGGCCGCCCGCCGGGCCCTGGTCGCCGCGCTCGACGACACCGTGATCCTCGGCCTGACCACCAACACCGGCTTCCTGCGGGTGCTGGCGGCCGGTGAGGAGTTCGCCGTCCCCGGCGGCGTCGACACCGCCTGGCTCGACCGGCACGACGTCCCGGCCCCCGATCCCGCGCCGGCTCGGGCGATCGCCGCGCGGCTCTGGCTCGACGCCAACACCGCCGGCAGTGGCCCGTTCGCCGCCGACGGCTTCCGGATGGGCGCCCCAGCGGCCGCTCCGGTGGTCGAGCTCGACGAGCCCGCTGTCCCGGTCGCCCGCGTCCCCGCCGGCACGGTCGCCCGCACCACCGCCCACCGCGTCGAGCTCGCTCACCAGGGCCAGCGCTACGTCTTCGACCGTCCTGATGCCAGCGCCGACCACGGCGCGGCCGCCGGCGACGGCACCGTCGTCGCGCCGATGCCCGGCACCGTCCTCGACGTGTTGGTCGCGGTCGGCGACGCGGTCGCCGAGGGCGACGTGCTCGGTGTCGTCGAGGCGATGAAGATGGAGCTGGCGCTCAAGGCGCCGTACGCCGGCACGGTCACCGCTGTCGGCGCCAGCACCGGCCAGCAGGTCGCCCTGGGTGCCGAGCTGTTCGTCGTCGAGGGGAGCGAGTCATGAGCACGTTGCCGATGGTGGTCCCCGACCCGGGCCTGCCCTCGAAGGTCACCATCTACGAGGTCGGGCCGCGCGACGGCCTGCAGAACGAGAAGTCCGTCGTGCCGACCGAGGTCAAGGCCGCCTTCGTCAAGCGGCTGCTCGACGCCGGGCTGCCGGTCGTCGAGGCCACCAGCTTCGTGCACCCCGACTGGGTGCCGCAGCTCGCCGACGCCGCCGACCTGATGACCGGACTCACCGCCGACCTCGGTGACGCGGCTCGCCAGCTGCCGGTCCTGGTGCCCAACCGGCGCGGGCTCGACCGGGCGGTCGGGCTCGGCCTGCGCCACGTCGCGGTCTTCGCCTCGGCCACCGAGACCTTCGCCGACAAGAACCTGAACCGCACCCTCGCGTCGCAGTTCGAGATGTTCGAGCCGACCATCGAGGCTGCCCTGGCCGCCGGCATGGACGTCCGCGGCTACGTCTCGATGTGCTTCGGCGACCCGTGGGAGGGCGCCGTCCCGATCGAGCAGGTCGTCGCCGTCGGCACGCGGCTGCTCGACCTCGGCGTCGGTCAGCTCAGCCTCGGCGACACCATCGGCGTCGCGACCGCCGGCCACGTGAAGGCGCTCGTCGCGGCCTTCGCCGATGCCGGCGTCGCCTGCGAGCGGCTCGCGCTGCACTTCCACGACACCTACGGCCAGGCGCTCACCAACGTCCACGCGGGGCTCCAGTCCGGGGTCACGACGTACGACGCCTCGGCGGGCGGCCTCGGCGGCTGCCCGTACGCCAAGAGCGCCACCGGCAACCTCGCCACCGAGGACCTGGTCTGGTTCCTCACCGGGCTCGGCATCGAGCACGGCGTCGACCTCGACGCGGTCGTCGGCACCAGCGTCTGGATGGCGCAGCAGCTCGGCCGGCCCAGCCCGTCGGCGGTCGTCCGGGCCCTCGGTTCCGCCGATTCCTGACGCCCCTCTACCGTTGGGGGATGAGTGGTCGAGGACGCGCCTGGGGCTGGGTGGCCGCGTTGCGGAGCGGCGCGACGACGCCGTGGCTCGACTGGCCGGAGGACGGATCGGGTGAGGGCGAGGCGCTCGGCGCCGAGCTCCCCGGCGCCCAGCAGCTCGCGCTGCTGCGCCGCCTCAACCTCCACGCAGCCGCGGCCGGGCGCACCGTCCCGGCGGCCACCGCGGAGCGAGTTCTCGCCGCCGGCGTCTCCGGGCGCGGCCGCAGCGAGCTCGCGCTCGTGGGGGTCGAGGAGTCTCCCGACCGGTTCGGGCCGCGCCCGGTCGACCCCGACGCGCTGGGCGACGACGAGCTGCTGCGGGTCGCCAGCGCCCTGATCGCCGACGACATCGCGGTCACCGCCGCGCTCCCGGAGCCGGAGCCGACGCTGGTCGAGAAGGTCCGTGCCGTACGACGCCCCTGGGTGCGCTCGTTCGTCGTCGTCGGCATGCCCTGGCGCGCCGACGCCGTCCGGGCCGAGCTGACCGCGCAGGGCCACCGGCCGGGCGGGCGCCGGCCGACGGCGTACCTCCTCGCCGACGACCTCGAGACCGTCCTCGTCCAGGCCTGGACCGCCCGCAGCTTCGACCAGGGCGGCGCCTCCTGGCGCGGGTTCGTGCGCGCCAACGCCGGCGCCGGCCACCTGCCGCCGCGCGCCGACCTGGCGCGGATGGCGCGCTCGGCTGCCTACAAGTACGGCGCCGAGCGGGTCCGCGTCGTCCTCGACGACCGGCTGCTGGCCGAGGAGCTCGGGGTGACCCGGCTCGGTGGCCCGCCGCGCCTCGGTGCGCACGCCGTCGACCTGGTCCGCCGGGTCGGCGAGCCACTCGGCCTGCTGGTGGCCTCCGAGGACCGCCCGCGGCTCCTCCGCAACACCCTCGGTGAGCGTCTCGACGGGCTCGGCGGCCCGTCGCCGACGCTGCCGCCGCGGTGGGACGGATGGCTCAGCACGCAGGCCGAACGCACCCGTCACGAGCTCGCTGCTGCTCGCTACCCTGTCCTCGGCGATCTCGACCGCCTGTTGCCGCGCCCCCTCGGGTCCGAGCCGGTGGCACCGGTCGACGCCCAGGTCCTGGCCCTCGCGCTCGGCCTGCTCCTCGACCCCGTGACCGTGCCCAAGGAGGAAGCGTGAACCACCCCACTGAGCTCGGCGCTTCCCCCGCTTCGCTCCTTGGCGTCGATCGCTTCGCTCCCCGCCTGCTTCGCATCCACCGCACCGCTCAGCGGGGACCCCGGTGAGTCGGCGAGTCCTGCTCCACGTCGGGACACCCAAGACCGGGACGTCGTACCTCCAGGACGTCCTCTACAAGAACCGGTCCAGGCTCCTCAGGCAGGACGTGCTCTACCCGGCCGAGCGCTTCGACGAGCACTTCCTCGCCGCGCTCGACCTGATGCGGCTGCGCTGGGGCGGTCTGGAGGCCCAGGCCGTCGGCGCGTGGGACCGGCTCGCCGAGCAGGTCCGGGCACACGACGGCACCGCGATCATCAGCCACGAGATCCTCGCCTCCGCCTCGCGCAGCCAGGTCGCCCGTGCGCTCGCCTCGCTCGGCCACCGGCCCGGTGGCGACACGAGCGACGGTGGCACCGAGGTGCACCTGATCCTCTCCGTGCGCGACCTGGTCCGCCAGATCCCTGCCGAGTGGCAGGAGAACGTCAAGCACCGTGCGCGGTTCGGCTACGGCCGCTTCCTCGAGCTGATCCAGGACCCCGACCGTGCCCACCGCGTCGGTGCCTGGTTCTGGGGGGTCCAGGAGATCCCCGACATCCTCGACCGCTGGGGCTCGGACATCCCGCCGGAGCGGGTCCACCTGGTCACCGTGCCACCGTCCGGCGGTTCGCCCGACCTGCTCTGGGAGCGGTTCAGCACGACCTTCGGGCTCGACGGCCTCGACCTCAAGCTGACCACCCGGCGCGCGAACCCGAGCCTCGGCGTCCCCGAGTCGGCGCTGATCCGCCGGATCAACCGCACCGCCGCCAGCGACCTGCCGCCGCAGCACTACCGGCCGCTGGTCCGTGAGCTGCTCGCCCACCAGACGCTCTCGAAGCGGACAAAGTCCGCCCGTCTCGGCCTGCCGCCCGACCAGTACCCGTGGGTGCACGAGCTCACCGAGAGCTGGATCGCCGAGCTGTCCCGCCGCGGGTACGACGTCACCGGCGACCTCGAGGACCTGCGCGGCGCGCCCGCCCCGGCCGGCAAGTGGGTCGACCCCGACCACCCGCCGGAGCGGCAGGTCGCCGCGGCCGCGGTCGACGCGATCAAGGCGCTGCTGCTCGACAACGCCGAGGCGCACGCCGAGAACGAGCGACTGCGCCGCAAGCTCGAGGCCGCCCGACGTGAGCTGGTCCGCGCCCGGACGCCCCGGCTGATGCGGTCGATGGAGTGGACCGTGCAGAGGCTGGAGCGCAGCGGCAAGGGCCGGCAGGCGCTGGGGGTCTACCGCAAGGCGCGCAACCGGGTTCCCCAGGAGCCGCAGGAGCAGTGAGGGCTCAGGGTCGCCGCAGCGGGAGGAACTCCCGGCCGGCGTACCGCCCGACCCGGTAGGTGCTCCATCCGTCGGCCACCGCGCCGACCGCACCGCCGACCAGCGGCACCTTCTTGCCGACCGTCGTGGCGAGCCTCTTGCCGATCACCCGGCCGACCAGCTCGCCGGCCAGCACCGTCGAGACCGTCCGGTCCAGGCCGGGATCGTGCTGCGGCGCGGTCGCGATCGCCATCGGCGGCGCGGGCAGCTGCTTGCGCTTGACCATCGCCTGGACCGTGTCCTCGCCGAGGACGCAGACCAGGATCGCGTTGCGCACCCGGGGGTCGTCGAGGTCGTAGCCGCGCAGGTGGGCGATGCCCGCCACCATCCGGCACTGGATGAGCGCCAGCCCGGTGATGCTCGCCGGGGCCACGATCGCGGTGGTGACCAGCCCGCCCAGGTTGGTCGCGAGGCCCTCCACGCTGGCGTAGGCGACGTGGTTCTCGATCAGCTCCCGCACGGCCTTGTCGACGTTGCCCCGCTGCTCGTCCAGCTGCACCCGGGCCGCCTCCGCCGCCGGGGGAAGCGGCCCGACGCCCACCAGTGCGCGGTGCAGCGCCTCACGGACGAAGGACTGCGTCAGCCCCGGCGCGAGCCGGGTGACCTTCGGCGCGAGCTGCTGCGCGGTCCGCAGCGCCAGTCCCTTCCTCAGCGAAGCCATGTCCCCGAGCCTAGCCAGTGCCCCACCACGCGGATGGGCCGTGCTGTGCGGCGGATCTCGACCAATTCGGATGGAGCGCCGGGCACGTCGCAGCCCTTACGCTCGGCTCGTGCCCGTCGAGCCCGAGTCCAGCCCCTGGGTCTTCCCGACCCGTGCGGAGCTGGCGGCGCTGCCGGTGCTCGACGATCCGGACGAGTACGACGAGGACGACGGCGACGGCACCCACGACGGCAGCGACCTGGTCGCGGTCGGGGCCGACCTCGCGCCGGGGACCCTGCTCGCGGCGTACCGCAGCGGGCTGTTCCCGATGCCCGAGGGCCGGGCGGTCGGGTGGTGGAGTCCGGCCTACCGCGGGATCCTTCAGCTCGACGAGCTGAAGGTGTCGCGCTCGCTGCGCCGCTCGGCGCGTGACTTCGAGATCCGCGTCGACACCGCCTTCGACGAGGTGGTCGCCGCGTGCGCCGACCCGCGCCGGCCGCACGGCTGGATCGATGCCCGGATCGCCCGCGCCTACGGCGACCTGCACCGCCTCGGGTGGGCGCACTCGGTCGAGACCTGGCAGGACGGGTGCCTGGTCGGCGGTCTGTACGGCGTCGCGATCGGTGGGCTGTTCGCCGGAGAGTCGATGTTCCACCACGTCACCGACGCGTCGAAGGCCGCGCTGGTCGGTCTGGTCGAGGGCCTGCGTGCCGACGACGACGGTGCGGCCGGCAACCGGCTGGTCGACGTGCAGTGGGCCACCCGGCACCTGGTGACCCTGGGCGTGCGCGAGGTCCCGAGGGCGTCGTACATCGCGGCGCTGGAGGGGCTGCTCGAGGTCCCGCCGGCCGCGCTCTGGGGCCGCTGAGGGGGTTGTCGCACCACGCCGGTCACGGGGCCGCAACCTGTTGTTCGCCCTACCTGTGAATAGTCTGAGACCGGTGGGGGCAGGGTGACCGCGTGGTTGCCCGCGCGGCCGCGCTCCCGCCCGGGGCGTGCCGAGTGCTCCACTCCCTGAAGGAAAGGAACCGACATGACCCCGATCAAGCGCCCGCTGGCTGCCGCCGGCGCTGCCGTGCTGCTGGGCCTCAGCCTCACCGCCTGCGGTGGCAGCGACTACCCGACCGACGCGTCGGAGAAGGAGTTCTGCGGCGGGTTCGAGGACATCTTCAAGGTCATCACCACGATCAAGGGCGAGGAGCCCACCGAGAGTGAGTGGAAGAAGGTCCAGAAGGCGTACGGCGACCTCGGCGACATCGGTACGCCGGAGAAGATCTCCGACGCCGAGCGCAACGGCTTCGAGGTCATGGTCGACACCGTGACCGGTCTCGACTACGACGAGGCGAAGAAGTCCTTCGGCTCGAAGGACGGCGACGACTCGATCCCTGGCGTGTCCAAGGACGACGAGAAGGACGTCACCAAGTTCACCGAGTACGCGCAGAAGACCTGTGCGGACCAGTTCGGCGGCTGACGCCGCCACCACGAAAGGAAACACATGACGCTCACGAAGCGCCCGCTGGCCTCCGCCGGTGCCGTCGTCCTGCTCGCCCTCTCGCTCACCGCCTGCGGTGGCGGCGCGCCGACCGACGCGTCCGTCAAGGAGTTCTGCGCCACCGCCAACAGCACCCTCGAGGACACCGGCTTCCTCAAGGCGCTCGAGAAGAAGGACTACGACAAGGTCGCCGAGATCTTCAAGGAGCAGGCCGAGAAGGCCGAGAAGGTCGGCACCCCGAAGGGCATCCCGGACGACGCCCGCGAGGGCTTCGAGATCCAGGTCGACGCGCTCAAGGACCTCGACGGCGACACCGTCAAGAAGGGCTTCGAGGCCAAGGACCAGCAGGCCTTCGAGGACGAGCTGATCCCCAAGGACGACCAGAAGAAGGTCGAGGCCTACACGAAGTACGAGGCCGAGACGTGCTCCGGCTCGACCGGCTCCGACTCGGGTGACTCGGACGACTCGACGGACCTCCCGTCCGACCTGCCGTCCGACCTGCCGACGGACGTCCCCTCGGACCTCCCGACGTCGCCGGAGGACCTCGAGAGCCTGTTGTCGGACCTCCCGTCGAACCTGCCGTCGGACCTCGAGAGCCTGCTCTCCGACCTGCCCTCGCAGTGACGCGCTGAGTGTCGTACGGCGACGGCCCCGCTGACCGGAAGGTCAGCGGGGCCGTCTCGTCGGTGGGCCGTCAGACGACGTACGGCGGCTGGTCGCCGTCGGCGGTCATCGCCCGGCCCGCGCGCTCCCAGCCGAGCATGCCGTCGACCAGGTTGACGACGTCGTACCCCTGCTGCGCCAGGTACGCCACCGCGCGGGCAGAGCGGCCGCCGCCCTTGCAGACCACGAGGGTCTGCGGCGCCTCGAGCTCGACGAACTCGCCCAGCCGGGCGGGCAGCTCCATCAGCGGGATGTGGACCGCCCCGTCGATGTGGCCGGCGGCCCACTCGTCGTCCTCACGGACGTCGAGCACCACCAGGCCCTCGGGGAGCGGGTCGGGCACGCCGTCGATCTCGATGCTGGGGATCATGGCTCCATCCTAGGAAGGGGCCGGTACCAGCTGCCGGGGGACGCACACGACCGGCACCGGCGAGTGCCGGATCACCTTGGACGCCTGCGAGCCGATGAAGACCCGCTCGGCCAGGCCACCCGCACCCGAGCCGACGACGAGGACGTCGCCCGCACGCCACGGGACGCCCGAGAGCGCCTCCGCCCAGCTGTTCCCCTGACCGACCACCACCTCGGCGTCGGTCGCGGCGCTCGACCGGGCGGCCTGCAGGGCCGCGTCGATCTCGACCCGCTTCGCCGCCGCCCACCTCTCGACCACCAGTGACTGGGGGCCGGTCTCGATCATCGACCCGAAGAGCGACACGGGATGGACGTTGAAGCTGGCGATCCGCAGCTCCGCACCCAGGGCCGCGGCGCGCACGGCGGTCGCCGCGATGAGGTCCGCGGAGGCGGTGCCGCCGAAGGCGACGGTCAGCCGGTTGATCCGGGTCCGCGAGTCGACGGCGTACTCACGCGGCGCGAGCCCGACCGGGATGCTGGAGCCGTGCAGCAGCCGGTCGCCGATGCCGCCGAGCGCGACCCGGCCGAGCACGCCCGAGGGCGAGGAGCCGACGACCAGGTAGCTGGCGTCGGCCGCCGCCTCGAGCAGTCCCGCGGACACCGACCGGGCGCGGCGCACCTCCGTCGTCACGGCGACCTCGCTCGCCACCAGCCCGGCCATCTCGGCCAGGCCGGCGGCGGCGGACTTCTCGACGGTGTCGAGGTACTCGGTGTCGACGGCGTTGAGGCCGCTCGAGGTCCCGCTCACGATCGTGCACAGTCGCAGCGGCAGACCGCTCGAGAGCGCCATCGAGATGCCCAGCCGCAGCGGCGCACGGAACCTGTCGTCCGGCAGCAGGCCGACGAGGACGCTCATCAGCTGCCTGCCAGCGCCGAGCCGGCCTCGACGTGCTCGACGGGGATCGTGTACTTCTCGCGAGCCCGGTCCACGACGTCGTAGCGCAGCCAGTTGGACTCCGCGAGCGGCAGCGTCGAGATCACGATCTGGTCGGGACCGAACGCAGCCACGGCCGCGTCCAGGGCGCGCAGCGGGCGGTAGTCGCCGAGGGCACCCTCGGCCCGGTGGCCGTCGGCGTGGAGGGTGGCGAGCAGGCCGTCCAGCCGGCTCTGGGCCGCCTCGGTCGTGGCGTCCCACACGTAGACCGCCCCCTTGGTCAGCGCCTGCCCGGTGTCGATGGGGTTGGCCGGCACGCAGACGTAGTACTCGGCGCTGCCGTCCTCGTCGACCCGGTGGAGTGCGGTGCGGAGCTCGTCGTGGGACAGGGTCTCGTTGGCGAGCACGAGGACGCGCCGTGCCCGGCCGGTCGGCACGTCCTCGGGGCCGGCGGGCGTGCTGCCGCCCATCGCCCGCACCGCGAAGTACGCGACGAGGATGACCGCCCAGGCGAGCAGGCTGAGCAGCAGCTGGATCCGGACCTCCTCGTTGAGGCCCATCTGGACGAGCACCGCGACGATGCCGACGATCGCGACGATCGACAGGTAGGGATAGCCCCACATCTTGACGAGCAGCTTGCTCGGGTCGGTCCTCGGGCGCAGCACGAACTGCGAGACGGCGACCAGGCCGTAGACGAACAGGATGATCGCGCCCGAGGAGTTGAGCAGGAACAGGAAGACGGTCTCCGGCGAGATCGCGGCGGCGATGACGCACAGGAAGCCGATGAAGGAGGACGCGAGGATCGCGTTGCGCGGTACGCCGGACCGGCTGACGACGAGCAGGCCGGAGGGCGCCTCCCGGCGGGCGGCGAGCACGAAGACCATCCGCGATGCCGTGTAGAGGCCGGAGTTGAGGCACGAGAGCACGGCGGTGAGCGCGACGGCGTTCATCAGGTCGGCGGCGCCCGGGATGCCGATCTCGCTGAGCGCCTGGACGTACGGCGAGGTGTCCTCGTCGTACTCGTTCCACGGCAGGATGCAGGTCAGCAGGAAGATCGAGCCGATGAAGAAGACGGCGATGCGCATGATGACCGAGTTGGTCGCCTTCGC
Source organism: Nocardioides kongjuensis (assembly GCF_013409625.1). Lineage (NCBI taxonomy): Bacteria > Bacillati > Actinomycetota > Actinomycetes > Propionibacteriales > Nocardioidaceae > Nocardioides > Nocardioides kongjuensis. The sequence goes on along the minus strand of NZ_JACCBF010000001.1, from coordinate 3,843,673 downwards.
CACCGACTTGCGCGGGTCGGGCGTCTCGGCGGCGGCGATGGTGGCGATCTCGGCGCCGACCATCGAGAAGATCACGATCACGACCCCGGCGGTGACGGCGCTCGGTCCGGTGGCGAAGAAGCCGCCGGTGTCAGGGTCGTTCAGGTTGTGGAAGCTCACCTCGGAGCCCGGCAGCAGGCCGAGGACGAACAGGGTGCCGATCACCATGAAGCCGACGATCACGGCCACCTTGATGCTCGCGAACCAGAACTCGAACTCGCCGAACGAGGACACGGAGAACAGGTTGGTGGCGGTCATGGCCACCATCAGGACGAGGGACACGAGCCACAGCGGGGCGTCCGGTACCCAGTACTGGATGATCTTGGCGCCGGCCACGGCCTCGAAGCCCACGACGACCACCCAGAAGTACCAGTACAGCCAGCCGGCGGAGAACCCCGCCCAACCGCCGAGCGCGTTGCGTGCGTAGTCGGAGAACGACCCGGTCGAGGGGTTGGCGGTGGCCATCTCGCCGAGCATGCGCATGATGAGGACGACCAGGGCCCCGGCGAGTGCGTAGGTCAGGAAGGACGCCGGTCCGGTGGCCTTGATGACGGCACCGGACCCCATGAAGAGGCCGGCACCGATCACGCCACCGATGGCGATCATGTTGAGCTGTCGTTGGGACAGCCCTGCTTTCAGCTCGTGACCTGCGCTCATGCGGCGCTCCCTTCAGTCCGGAGGTTTCCGCTGAGGCTAGGAGGGCCAGGTCACACTGCTCTCCGACAGAATGTCGGATGAAGTCAAAGTTCGCGACGATCTGTCTCGCTGTCCCGGCTCAGGCCGGACCGGTCAGCTCCTCCGCCAGCTCCTCCGCGAGCAGCGCGACGTGCAGGGAGACCCGGATGTCCGGGTCGTTGAGGTCGGCGCCGAGCACCTTCTCCACCTTCGCCAGCCGGTCGTAGAACACCGCACGCGAGACGTGGAGGCTGGCGGCGGCGAGGGACTTGCTCGCCGGGTGCTCGACGAGGGCGCGGACCGCCTCGACCAGGCCCGAGCCGTGCTGCGCGTCGTACGCACGCAGCTGGCGCAGCTCGCGCTCGCGGAACAGGTGCAACCGGTCGTCGTCGCCCATCAGGGTGAGCAGGCCGCGCAGGTGGACGTCCTCGAGCCGGTGCACCAGGCGGGCGGGGTCGGGGGCGCGCACCGACGAGACGACGTGCGCGCTCTCCTTGATGGTCTGGTCGGCCTCGGCGAGCCCGGTGACCGGTCGCCCGGCGCCGACGACCGCCCGGTGGCGCCGTCCGACCCGGGTCGCGAGGTCGTCGACCTCCTTCACCGGGTCCGCGGAGGCCGGCAGGGACAGCAGGGCGCGGACCCGCCCGTCGCTCTGGGTCGCCAGGACCGGCAGCTTCAGCTCGTGGGCGGCGTGCACGGTCGCTGCGATCAGCTCGTCCAGCACCGGCGCCGCCGGCCGCGAGGGGTCCGGGCCGTCGGCGGCCGGGCGCATGGTCAGGCCGACCAGCTGGCGGCGCTTCACGGTGAGTCCGGCCAGCTCGCAGCGCAGGTGGATCTCGGCGTTGGCCGGGTCGTTGACCAGGCCGAGCAACAGCTCGTGGTGGGTACGACGCACCTGGCTGTCGCGGTCGCGCTCGTGCAGCCGGTGCAGGGCCAGTGCCGCGGCGGCGCGTTCGGCGACGGCGATGAGACGTTGCGGCGGCTCGGTGGGGGAGGCGATGACCAGCCGCCCCCAGCGCCGCTCGCGCCGCCCGAGGCGGGTGACCAGCCAGCCCTGTCCGCGGTCCCAGGTCGTGCGTCCCTCGAGCCGGACCTCCCGGGAGCGCTCGGCCCAGTCGCTGAGGAAGCCGCCGATGGCGTCGGGCCCCGAGCGGTAGTCGGTCACCCGGTGGTCCTCGCCCTCGAGCACCACCGCGACGCCGGCCAGCCGCTGGGCGGCGTCGAGGATCTCGCTCGGCCCGGCCTCCGCGATGCTCAGCTCGGTGAAGGTGTCGTGCACCCGCTGCGCCTCGCGCAGCTCGTCGAGCTGCTCGTCCACGATCCGCTCGCCGACCGCCTGCACGACCGCCGCGAACCGTGCCTCGCGGACGAGCGCGATCAGGGGCAGGCCGAGCGCGTCGCAGGAGGCCACCAGGGTCGGGGGGACGGTGCGCCAGCGGCGCCCGAGCTCGATCACCAGGCCGGCGACGTCCCCCTCGCTGAGGCTGGTCGCGAAGGCGCGCAGCTCGTCGTCGGAGTCGGGCAGCGCGATGCCCGTGGTCAGCAGCAGGTCGCCGCCGCGCAGCAGCGAGGCGATGTCGGCGGGCTCGCCCGAGTGGACCCACTGGACCGGCCGGTCGAGGCCGGCCGCACCGGCGAGCACCTCGGGCCCGGCCTGCCGCACGACGGGCATGCGCAGCACCTCGGCGACGGTCAGCACGGCCATGGCGTCTCCTCGGGTCGGCACCGCTCGCGCACACCGACGGACCGAGCCCGACGGATTGTCGGTGATGTGCGCGAACTCCAACATTCTGCCGGGCGCGAGGAGTCGCCGCCAGCCCGAGGATGGAGTGTCCCGACGTGGAAGGAATCCGCACCATGACCGCCATCGCCACCGCCCGCCCCACCGGCCCGGCCGCGCTCACCGCCGACGCCGAGCGCGCCTACGACCTGGACCGGCAGCACGTCTTCCACTCCTGGTCGGCGCAGGCGACGCTCGACCCGATGGTGGTCACCCGGGCCGAGGGCTCCTACCTGTGGAACGGCGACGGCGCGAGGTTCCTGGACTTCACCTCCCAGCTGGTCTACACCAACCTCGGCCACCAGCACCCGCGCATCGTCGCGGCCATCCAGGAGCAGGCCGCCAGCCTGTGCACCATCGCGCCGGGCTACGCCAACGGCACCCGGTCCGAGGCAGCGCGGCTCATCGCCTCGCACACGCCGGGCGACCTCGACAAGGTCTTCTTCACCAACGGCGGCGCGGACGCCAACGAGCACGCCATCCGGATGGCCCGGCTGCACACCGGCAAGCACAAGGTGCTCTCGACGTACCGCTCCTACCACGGCGGCACCCAGCTCGCGGTCAACGTCACCGGCGACCCGCGTCGCTGGCCGAGCGACAACGGCTCCACGGGCACCGTGCACTTCTTCGGCCCGTTCCTCTACCGCAGCTCCTTCTCGGCGACGACCGAGGAGGAGGAGTGCCAGCGCGCGCTCGCCCACCTCGAGCAGGTCATCGCCCTCGAGGGCGCGTCCACGATCGCGGCCGTCATCCTCGAGTCGATCCCGGGCACGGCCGGCATCATGATGCCGCCGGCGGGCTACCTCAAGGGCGTGCGCGAGCTGTGCGACCGCCACGACATCGTGTTCATCGCCGACGAGGTGATGGCCGGCTTCGGCCGCGCGGGGCGCTGGTTCGCGGTCGAGCACGGCGACGTCGTCCCCGACCTGCTCACCTTCGCCAAGGGCGTCAACTCCGGCTACGTCCCGCTGGGCGGCGTCGCGATCTCCGAGAAGATCCACCGCACGTTCGCCGAGCGGACCTACCCCGGCGGCCTCACCTACTCCGGCCACCCGCTGGCCTGCGCGGCCGCCGTGGCCACCATCGAGACGATGGAGGAGGAGAACATCGTCGAGCGGGTCGACGCGCTCGGCCGCGAGATCCTCGAGCCCGGCCTGCGCGACCTCGCCGCGCGCCACCCCTGGATCGGCGAGGTGCGCGGCACCGGCGCCTTCTGGGCGATCGAGCTGGTCAGCGACCGCGCGACCCGCGAGCCGCTGGCGCCGTACGGTGGTTCCAGCCCGGCGATGGCCGCGATCATCTCCGGGTGCACCCGCCGTGGGCTGCTGCCGTTCTCGAACTTCAACCGCATCCACGTGGTCCCGCCGCTGACCATCTCGGCGGCCGAGGCCACCGAGGGACTGGCGATCCTCGACGCCGCCCTCACCGAGGCGTACGACGCCACCCGCTGACCTCTCCTCGCGAACCAAGGACCTCACGATGACCCAGAACCTGCTCACCCCGACCGACACCACCGACGCCTCCGCCCCGCCCGAGAAGCGGCTCATGCTGATCGGCGGCCAGTGGGTCGAGAGCCTCACCGGCGCCTGGCGCGAGGTCCTCAGTCCTGCCCGCCACGGCCACGTGCTCGCGCAGGTGCCGGACGGCGGCAAGGAGGACGTCGACCGCGCCGTGCAGGCCGCCCGTGCGGCGTTCCCGGCCTGGCGCGACCAGCACTTCACCGGTCGCCAGAAGGCGCTGCTCAAGATCGCCGACGCGATCGCGGAGCGGGCCGAGGAGCTCGCCCGGGTCACCGCCGCCGACACGGGCAACGCGCTGCGCACCCAGGCCCGCCCGGAGGCCAACGTGCTGGCCGACCTGTTCCGCTACTTCGGTGGCGTCGCGGGCGAGGTCAAGGGCACAACGCTGCCGGCCGGCTCGACCCAGCTGCAGTACACCCGCCAGGAGCCGCTCGGCGTCGTCGGCGGCATCCTGCCGTGGAACTCGCCGCTGATGATCGCCGGATTCAAGGTCCCCGCCGCGCTCGCCGCCGGCAACACGGTCGTGCTCAAGGCAGCCGAGGACGCCCCGCTGGCGATCCTGCTGTTCGCCGAGATCTGCCAGCAGTTCCTGCCCGACGGCGTGCTCAACGTGGTCACCGGCGACGGTGCGACCGCCGGCGCGGCGCTCGTCGAGCACCCCGGCGTCGACAAGGTCTCCTTCACCGGCTCGACCGAGGTCGGACGCCACATCGCCCGCGAGGCCGGCGAGCGGCTCGCCCACGTCTCGCTCGAGCTCGGCGGCAAGAACCCGTCGATCGTGTTCCCCGGTGCGGTCACCGACGAGCTGATCGAGGGCCTGCTGCTCTCCTCGCGCGTGCACCGCCAGGGCCAGAGCTGCACCGCCGGGTCCCGGCTGTTCCTGCACCGTGACGTGCACGACGAGGTGCTCGAGCGCCTGGTCGCCCGGATGGGCCAGCTCGTCGTCGGCAACCCGCTCGACGAGGCCTCCGACATCGGCGCGGTCATCAACGAGGTCCAGTTCCGCTCGGTCAAGGGCTTCCTCGAGGAGGGGCTCGCGAACCCCGGGCTCACGGTCGAGCTGGGCGGCCTGCCGCCCGAGACCGGCGCGCTCGCCGAGGGCTTCTTCCACGTGCCGACGATCTTCTCGGGCGCCGACAACACCTTCCGTCTCTCCCGCGAGGAGATCTTCGGTCCCGTCGTGATGGCGATCCCCTTCACCGACACCGACGAGGTGGTCCGCATGGCCAACGACTCGGCGTACGGCCTCGCGGCCTATGTCTGGAGCCAGGACGTCAACCAGGCCATCGACACCGCCCACCGGCTCGAGGCCGGCTGGGTCCAGGTCAACCAGGGCGGCGGCCAGATGGTCGGCCAGGCGTACGGCGGCTACAAGCAGAGCGGCATCGGCCGCGAGGTCTCGCTCGAGGGCATGATCGCGGGCTTCACCCAGACCAAGCAGATCAACGTCAAGCTGGGGTCCTGAGAACGTGACCGCCCCGACCGCCCCGCTGGACGGGCCCCTCACCGGCACCCTGGTCATCGACCTGTCCCGCGCCCTCGCCGGCCCGCACGCCACGATGGTGCTCGCCGACCTCGGTGCCCGGGTGATCAAGGTCGAGCCGCCCCGCGGCGGCGACGACACCCGCGGCTGGGGGCCGCCGTTCGTCGGGCCGCAGGACCAGCGCGAGTCGACGTACTTCCTGGCGGCCAACCGCAACAAGGAGTCGGTCCAGCTCGACCTCAAGGACGCAGGCGACCTCGCCGTGCTCAAGGAGCTCCTCACCCGCGCCGACGTGCTCGTCGAGAACTACCGGCCCGGCGTCCTCGACCGGCTCGGCCTCTCGCAGTCGGTGCTCGAGGAGCTCAACTCGCGCCTGGTCGTGCTCTCGATCACCGGCTTCGGGCACGACGGCCCGGAGGGCTCGCGTCCCGGCTACGACCAGATCGCGCAGGGCGAGACCGGGCTGATGAGCATGACCGGCCCCGACGCGGAGCACCCGACCCGGGTCGGCGTGCCGATCGGCGACATCCTCGCCGGGCTCAACGGCGCCATCGGCGTGGCCAGCGCCCTGGCCGCCCGCGAGCGGACCGGCCGCGGCACCGTCGTCCGCACCTCGCTGCTCGCCAGCGTCATCGGCGCCCACGCCTTCCAGGGCACCAAGTGGACCGTCGCCCGCGAGGTCGCTCTGCCCACCGGCAACCACCACCCGCAGATCGCTCCGTACGGCGCCTTCCGCTGCTCGGACGGCTTCGTGCAGATCGCCGTCGGCTCGCAGACCCAGTGGGCCACCTTCGCCGGCGTGCTCGACCTCGATGCCGCGGACGAGCGCTTCGCCCGCAACAGCGACCGGATCGGCAACCACGCCGACCTGGTCAAGGTGATCGAGGACCGGCTCACCACGCAGCCGCGGGCAGCCTGGCTGGAGCGGTTCGCGGCGGCGGGGATCCCGGCCGGCTCGATCCGCACGGTCGACGAGGTCTACGAGTGGGACCAGACCCGCAGCCAGGGTCTCGTGATCAGCGTCGACCACCCCACCCTCGGGGAGATCGAGCTGCCCGGCCCGAGCCTGCGGCTCGAGACGCTCGGCGGCGAGCGGATCGGCCGGGAGCGGCACGTCGCGCCGCCGACCCTGGGCCAGCACGACGCCGAGGTCAGGGACTGGCTGGCGCGATGACGCCGACGCTCTCCGGCTGGAAGCCGGGGAACACCTGCGCCGACGACGCGCCCAGCCGGCCGACGACCACCTCGGAGAGCACGCTGCGGTAGTCGGTGGTGACCAGCAGGTCGCCGTCGACGTCGTTGACCAGGCCCGGCCACCGCCCGTGGTAGCCGCCCACGACGCCCGCGCCGAGCAGGAGCATCACGTTCCCGTAGCCGTGGTCGAGGCCGTAGTTCGCGTTCTCCCTGGTACGACGCCCGAACTCCGAGAGCGTCACGACGCTCACCTTCGAGGTCAGTGGCCCGAGGTCGGTCAGGAAGGCGGCGAGCGCGCCGGCCAGCTCCTTGGTCATCCGCTGCATCTGGCCCCACTCGAGCGTGCCGAGGTCGACGTGGTGGTCCCAGCTGCCGGTGTCGATGGTGATCACCTCGGCCCCGATGTCGCCCCGGATGATGCGCGCCGCCGAGGCCAGGCTCGCGCCGAGGTCGCCGTCGGGATAGACCGCGCCGTTGGCGGGCGTCGGGGAGGAGGCGCGGACCGGAGCGAAGTCGGCGATCGCCTTCATCGCCGACCGGGCGCCCACGCCGAGCGGGCCGGCGGCGTCTGCCCACATGGTCGACATCGACTGCGGGCGCCGGCCGTGGGTGTCCCAGCGGTCCGCACCGGCGAGCACCATCGACTCGACCCGGTCGACGGCCACCGCGGGCTCGGGTCCCAGCAGCGAGGCGGGCAGCACGGAGTCGCCGAGCTGGACGGCCTGCAGCGGGTCGTCGACCGAGTCCCGGCCGATCAGCCGGTTCAGCCACCCGATCCGCGCCGCAGAGCCCGGGTCGGCGTCCTCGACGGCCTCGATGGCCGCGAAGTGCGAGCGGTTCGGCGCCGGGAGCCCGGTCGCGTGGACGGCGGCCATCGAGCCGGCGTTCCACCACGGCAGCAGCGGCGCGAGGTCGGGGTGGAGGCCGAAGAAGGCGTCCTTGGCCAGCAGCTTGCTCGACGGCACGGCGATCCGCGGTCGCGCCGCGTAGTAGACCGGGTCGGCGTGGGGGACCACCAGGCTCATCCCGTCGACGGCACCGCGCATCGACAGCACGACGAGCACCGCAGGGGCGCTCGGCGTGGCGGCGTACGACGTCGACATGAACGCCCCGCCGATCGCGGTGGTGGTCGTCACCGCTGCCGTCGCGCCCGCCAGGCCGCGGAACAGGCCACGCCGGGTCAGGCCGCCGGCCAGGGCGGCGAACTCGTCACAGCACGAGGACGTCATCGGCACCTCACCGGGTCATGTGCAGGGGTGAGTCGAGCAGGACGGTGAGCAGGCGCGGCATCTCCCAGGCGACGATCCGGTGCTGCGAGGTGATCACGTCGGTCGGCGCGCACCCGGCCGCCTCGCAGGCCGCCTGCAGCATGGTCGGCGCGACCGGCTGGCCGAGCATGGTGCGGCACAGGTGGTCGACGAGCTCGTCGAAGCGGATGCTCGCGACCGGTGTGGTCGGCGGCTGCGGCTCGGCCGGCGGCTCCGGCAGGACCGGGTCCGGCGCCTGCGGGGTGGCGGGCGGTGGGGCGGGAGGCTTCCGCTTCTTCTTCTTTTTCTTCTTCTTCTTGTCCTTCTTCGGGCGAGCGACGACGAGCGGCGCCTCGCCGGCGGCCGGGACCGCCGGGTCGGCGGAGGCCGTCGCGGCGCCGCTCGGCGCGCTCGGCAGCCAGTCGACCGGCTCGCGGTAGCGCGCTCCCTGCTCGGGCCACCAGCCGCCGCTCATCGTGGAGTGGATGTCCAGCGAGGCGAGGAAGCGCGACGTCGACGACCAGGCCGCAGCCGTGTCGGGGCGCCCGTCGGGGCGCGGCCAGTCGAACGGCTTCGCCCCGATCCGCTGCGCCTGCCACAGCATGGTGTTGGCCGCCGTCTCGTCGCCCAGGCCGGTCGGTCTGCCGGTCAGCTCCACCCCGAGCGCGCGGTAGGTCGCGACCACGTCCTCGGGTGGGGTGCGCACCTTGGCGTCGGCGGCCGCCTTGAACTCCGCGGACGCGACCAGCGCCAGCAGGACGGCGGAGATGTCGGTGTCGTGGTCGGCGTACACCGCGGCCAGGTCGTCGACCAGTGCGTCGGAGGGCGTGTCGGAGACGAACCGGACGGCGAGCTTGCGCGCGACACGGCGGGCGGTCGCGGGGTGCCGAGCGAGGTAGCGCAGGTACGCCGACAGGGCGGCGCGCCCGTCGGGGTCGCTGTTGGGGTGGCTGAACCCCATCACCCGCACCGGCCCGGTCCAGTGCGCGTTCGGGTCGTAGGACGTGGCCCAGGTCGTCCAGATGCCCACCTTGAACCCGGTCAGCAGCCGCGCGGAGTTCTTGACGTCGGTCTCGTCGTACTGCCCGACGCCGACGGTGTGCAGCTCGAGCAGCTCCCTGCCGAGGTTCTCGTTGGGGGCGGACTTCGTCGAGTTCGCGTTGCCCAGGTAGACGCTCATCGCCGGGTGCGTGATCGCCGCCTCGAGCAGGTCGGAGAACCTGCCGAGGGCGTGCTTGCGGATCTCCTTGCCGTAGGGCGTGCGGAACGGTCCGACCGCGCCCTGCGCCGTGACGTGCAGGTGGTGCTCCCACAGCTCGGCCATCGCCTCCAGCACCTGGCGCTGCGAGCCGAAGCGCCGGACCATCGCCCAGCTCTGGTAGTTGGCGTCGGCCCACCACAGCGACTCGACGTCGGCGCGGTCGCGCTGCCACACGGTGGCGGCGTCGGCGTTGACGGAGAACCACCAGCGGGAGGTCGTCTCGTACCACGCGTCGTCGTACGAGCCGTCGAGCTGGCGGGCGAACCAGGCGTCGAAGCCGCCGGCCTCGGCGACCTGGGCGCGCAGCGCGGGCGTGTACCCGGCCGTGAACCGACGGATGCCGTGCCAGGTCGCCGCGTCCGGGACGGGAGTGGCCGGGTAGCCGCGCACGTCCGGGGCGGCGAGGGCGGCGCCGGGCCGGGCCAGCACCGCACCCACGCCGGCGGCGGCGCCGGTCAGCACGGCGCGGCGAGCCGCGCGGGCAGGGGGCGGCGACGTGGCCATGGATCCCCGATCGGCCTTCCTCGGGGCTACTTGAGCAGCTTGCTCATCCGGCGGTCGGCGAGGGGCTTGCCGCCGGTCTGGCAGGTCGGGCAGTACTGCAGGCTCGAGTCGGCGAAGGACACCTCGCGCACGATGTCCCCGCACACCGGGCACGGCTTGCCCGTCTGGCCGTGCACCGCGAGGTGCGACTTCTTCTCGGCCTTGAGCTCGCTGGCCGCGAGCCCGCGGGAGCGCTCGACGGCGTCGCCGAGGGTGTCGCGGACGGCGGCGTACAGGATCGCCAGCTCGTCCTCGGACAGGCTGTCGGCCGGCTTGAACGGCGACATCCGGGCGGCGTGCAGGATCTCGTCGGAGTAGGCGTTGCCGATCCCCGCGATGGTGCCCTGGTGGCGCAGCACGCCCTTGAGCTGCTTGCGCCCGGCCTCGGCGAGGATGGCGGCGAGGCGCTCGGGGGTGAAGTCGTCGGTCAGCGGGTCCGGGCCCAGACTGGCGATGCCGGGGACGTCGAGCGGGTCGCGCACGAGGTAGAGGGCCAGCGACTTCTTCGTGCCGGCCTCGGTGATGTCGAGACCCGGCGTCTGGCCGTCGCGCTCGTCGAGGACGACCCGCACCGCCAGCGTGGACTTGGTGCTGGGGCGCGGCGGCAGTGCGGGCACCTCGTCCTTCCAGCGCACCCAGCCCGCCCGGGCGAGGTGGAGCACGAGGTGCAGGCCGCTGGCCTCGATGTCGAGGAACTTGCCGTGGCGTCGTACGTCGTCGACGAGGGTGCCCTCGATCGCCGACAGCGGCGGGTCGTAGGTCTTGAGGGCGCTGAACGCCGCGACGTGGACGCGGGTGATGGCGCGTCCCTCCAGCCGGCCCCGCAGGTCGAGGGCCAGGGCTTCCACCTCGGGCAGCTCGGGCACGCGCCCAGCCTAGGACGTGGATCCGACCTGACCAGGCGATCTGGGACTTCGTCCTGTTTCCGGCCCGGTGCCGTCACCCCCTCGGGGCCGGGGTGTTGTCCGGTCATCGGCGGTGCTCGGGAGCCCCCTCCAACCCCGTTCCAGAAGGGCCCTCCCATGCACAGCAGGCACCTCACCCTTGGTTCGCTCGCCCTCGTGGCGGTCGTCGGCGCCGGTTCCGGGCTGCTCCCCACGGCAGCCGCGACCCCCGGGACCCCGGCCCGACCGGGCGACCAGCGGGGCTGCGGACAGCCCGAGGTCCCGGCCCAGTGGGGGACCATCGAGCACCCGGCGACCGGGCACACCGTCCCGGCCGTCACCGGCACCGCGTGGCGCTGGCAGCGGACCACGGTGACGCTCGAGCGGGAGTACGCCCGGGAGACCGCCGCGGCCGTGGTCCTCGTGCACTGGACCCGCACCACCGACCTCGTCGAGCGCGAGCACGCCTGGACCGTCGTCGACAAGGCGGCCTCGCCCGGGTCGCCGGAGCAGGGCCACACCGAGACCCGGGTCGTGACCCCCGCGCAGACGGCCGTCGAGTGGGAGTACGTCCAGCAGCAGAACGGCAACACCCGCTGGGAGCGCGAGGGCTGGAACGCCGGTGACAACGGCAAGGGCTGGTCCCCGACCGGCCAGACCCGCGAGGTCGTCGTGAAGCCCGCCGTCACCGAGGACGTCTGGGTCGTCGACCACGAGGCCGTCCCTGCCGCGCCCGAGCAGTCCCACGTCGAGACCGCCTGGGTCGCCGACGGCACCACGCCGCCCGCCGGCTCGACCCCGACGGGCCGCACGCGGGTCGCCTCGTCGAGCACCGAGGAGCGGGACCTCCCGGTCGGCGAGCAGCCCGCCGGGACCGGCTGGGTCGAGGGTGCCACGTCCGAGATCTCGGCAGCCGAGGAGGAGCGCGTCTGGGTGCCCGACGGCACCGCGCCCGGCGCCGGCTTCACCGCCACGGGCGCCACCCGACCCGGTGCGCCGGTCGTGGAGACCACCGCCGAGACCTCGGTGGCTCCGCCTGCCGGGGGCGGCTGGAGCGAGCTGCCGGGATCCGCCGTCGAGGTGGTCGTCGAGGCCGCGCACGACGTCGTCGACCACCCCGCCTGGGTGGAGGACTACATCGTGGTCCCCGGCCAGCCGGCCACGCCCGACTGCGTGCTGCCGATCGACGAGGGCGTGGACCCGGCGGTCGTCGTACCGGTCCAGCCGGAGGTGCCGGCGGGTGTGCTCGGCGAGAGCGAGGTGCAGCCGGTGATCACGTCGATCACCGTCCCCGACGGCGCCGTCGCGCCCGCCACGGCCGGCGCGCCGTCCGGGGCGCTGCCCGCCACCGGTGCCTGACCAGCCGGCGATCCGACACGCTAGCCGAATCTAGGGAACCCGCTAGACACCTCGATAGCGTCGGATCATGGACCCGATCCGCAACCCGTACGCCCCCGGCGCCGGGCAGCGCCCGCCCGAGCTCGCCGGTCGCGACGAGCAGCTGACGGCCTTCGACGTCGTCCTCGAGCGGGTCGCGCGCGGCCGCCCGGAGCGCTCCCTGGTGCTGACCGGCCTGCGTGGTGTCGGCAAGACGGTGCTGCTCAACGCGCTCCGCTCGGCCGCCGTACGCAAGGGCTGGGGGACCGGCAAGCTGGAGGCACGGCCCGACCAGTCGCTGCGCCGGCCGCTGTCCTCGGCGCTGCACCAGGCGGTCCGCGAGCTCGGCCCGGTCTCGGGGGAGCCCGCCTCGGCCGACGGCATCACCCATGTCCTCGGCGTCATCCGCTCCTTCGCCCAGCGCGAGGCCGGCACCGACGCCAAGCTGCGCGACAAGTGGTCGCCCGGCATCGACGCACCCGTGGTCCGTGGTCGCGCCGACTCCGGGGACGTCGAGATCGACCTGGTCGAGCTGCTCACCGACGTGGGCGGCCTCGCCGCCGACGTCGGCAAGGGCGTCGCGGTGTTCATCGACGAGATGCAGGACCTCGGCGCCGACGACGTGTCCGCGCTGTGCGCCGCCTGCCACGAGCTGAGCCAGAACGGCCTGCCCGTGATCGTCGTCGGCGCCGGCCTGCCCCACCTCCCGGCGGTGCTGTCGGCGAGCAAGTCGTACTCCGAGCGGCTCTTCTCCTACCAGCGCATCGACCGGCTCTCCCGCGACGCCGCCGACCGCGCCCTCGTCGCGCCCGCCGCCGAGGAGGACGCCGAGTTCACGCCCGAGGCGCTCGCCGCGATGTACGACGCCACGCGCGGCTACCCCTACTTCATCCAGGCCTACGGCCGCTCCGTGTGGGACCTGGCCCCGCGCACCCCGATCACCGCCGACGACGTCGCCGTCGCCGGCCCCGAGGCCGAGACCGAGCTCGCCGTCGGCTTCTTCGGATCCCGCTACGAGCGAGCCACCCCGGCCGAGCGCGACTACCTGCGCGCGATGGCCGACGCCGCGGTCGCCGCCTCCGACGACGGTGTGGATGACCCGGTCGGCTCGGTCGCCACCGCCGACGTCGCGTCGGTCCTCGGCAAGAAGCCGCAGTCGCTCTCGCCGGCGCGGGACGCGCTGCTCAAGAAGGGCCTGATCTACTCCGGCGAACGGGGCCGGATCGCGTTCACGGTGCCCCATTTCGGTCGCTACCTCCGCACCCAGGCCTGAGCCCGGACGTACGACGCCGCTGCGCTCCTCGCCCACAGGCGCTGTAACACGTGGTTCGCCGCTCTTCGAGCCGCGTGTCACCTGTGGCAGACCCGTACAGGGTGGCTTCGGGGTGGTCTCGGGGCGGGTAGAGCAGCGAACCACGTGTTACAGCGGCACGCCCGCCCCACCCCCCACCCTGCCCCGCCAGCTCGCCGCGCGACCTGGAGCGACGCGGTGACGTACGAGGGACGCCGCCGCGCCGGAGCCCTACGCTGTCGGCCATGACTCCCGCACCTCGGGACGCGCCGCGGCCGCCCTCCGTGATCGGCAGCTACCTGCCGCCCGTCCTGTTCCTGCTCCTGTGCGGGGTCGTCGGCCCGATCTTCCTGGTCATGGGCCTCGCCATCGGGGGCGAGGAGCCCGGCAGCGGCTGGCTGCTGCCGACGGGCATCGGCATCACGGTCCTCGACCTGGTCATCGGCGTCCTCGTCGGCCGCGGTCGCTACCGCTCCGCGAAGAAGCTGTACCGCTTGCGCAGCAACGGCCGCCCCGCCCGCGCCCAGGTGCTCTCCTTCGACCCCACGAACGTCCGGATCAACGACCAGCCGCTGCTCAAGCTGCGGCTGCGGATCCACGGCGACGACGTCGCGCCCTTCGAGGTCGAGAGCCGCACGGTCATCTCCGACTTCCGGATGCCGCTGCTCTACACCGGCGACCTGCCCGTCCTCGTCGACCCCGAGTCGAGGGAGTGGGAGATCGACTGGGACTCCGCGGGGCCGATCAGCCCTGTCCTGCCGGGCGCCCCCAGCGCCGCGGTGCTGCCGCCCACGCCCGCCGAGAAGACCCCCGCCGAGCGCCTGGCCGAGCTCGACGACCTGCTGAGGCGGGACCTCGTCAGCCGGGAGGAGTACGACGCCACCCGGGCCCGGATCCTCGGGGGGATCTGAGCTCCGGGCCGAGCGCCGACCGCGCGCCTAAATGAGTCGCGCCCGCACCCACCCGCCCCGTAGGCTCGACCCATCATGCTGATCCTCGCCTGACCACGACTCGCGCCCGCGGCCGTCCCTGAGTCCCTCGACCAGTGCCCGGCGAGTCCGACCCCGTCGCCGATCGGATCAGCCATGTCAGCACCCACCACCGCCTCCCTCGCCCCGCTCGTCGTCCGTGACCTCACGGTCGCCTTCGGCCGTCGTACCGTCCTCGACGGGATCGACCTGCTCGCCCAGCCGGGCCGCCGGATCGGCCTGATCGGGGAGAACGGGGCGGGCAAGTCGACGCTGTTGCGGGCGGTCACCGGCGACCTGCCGGCCACGGCGCAGGTCACCGGCACCATCGAGCGCCCCGCCGACCTGGCGTTCCTCACGCAGGAGCCGCCGTTCGCGGACGCGGACACGGTGGCCGACGTGCTCGCAACAGCGCTGCGGCCGTTGCGCGAGGCCGTCGCGAAGGTCGAGACCCTGGCCGACCGGCTCGACGACCCCGCCGTCGCGGACGAGTACGCCGCCGCGCTCGACCTCGCCCTCGCCCACGACGCCTGGGACGCCGACCGGCGGGCGCTGCTGGCCGCCGAGCAGCTCGGTCTCGACCACCTCGCGCCGGACCGGCGGGTCGGCAGCCTGTCCGGCGGGCAGCGGACCCGGCTCGCGCTGGCGACGCTGATGACCCGCCGTCCGCAGTGCCTGCTGCTCGACGAGCCGACCAATCACCTCGACGACGAGGCGGTCGCGCTGCTGGTGGCGTTCCTGCGCGACCTGCCCGGCGTCGTGGTGCTCACGAGCCACGACCGGGTGCTGCTCGACGAGGTCTGCACGGACCTGGTCGACCTCGACCCGGTGGGAATGGGCACCGACGGCCGCGGTGGGCGGCGGTACGGCGGCGGCTGGACGGCGTACGCCGAGGCCCGCGCTGCCGCCCGACGCCGGTGGGAGGAGACCTTCGCGGCCCAGCAGGAGGAGCTCGAGCGGCTGCGCGAGGCGGCGCGGATCGACAAGAGCGCGGTGGCGCCGGGCCGTGGGCCGCGGGACAACGACAAGTTCATCCACGCGTTCAAGGGCGCCAACGTCGACCGTGCGCTCGCCCGCCGCAAGCGCGACGCCGAGCGGCGCCTCGAGGAGGCCGAGCGCAACCAGGTTCGCAAGCCGCCTGCTCCGTTGCGGCTCTCGACCGGCCTGACCGTGTCCGCCCCGAGCACGGGCCGGGCGGTGACCGTCCGCGACCTCGTCGTCGACGGGCGGCTGCGGCTTCCGGTCCTGGACCTCGACAGTGGCGCCCACCTGCTGGTGACCGGCGCCAACGGCACCGGCAAGTCGACCCTGCTGGGCGTCGTGTCGGGGCGGGTCGCGCCGACGAGCGGTGTGGTGCAGGTCGGCGCCCAGCGGGTCGCCGAGCTCACCCAGGACCCGCTGTTCCCGGACCTCACGGCCAGCGCGCAGGCGACCTACGAGCAGGCGGTCGGCCCGGAGCTCGCCGTACGACGGCCGTTGCGGAGCCTGGGCCTGCTCCACCCGCGCGAGCACGCCAAGCCGGTCGTGCTGCTGTCGGTGGGCCAGCGGCGCCGGCTCTCCCTGGCGATCGCGGTCGCGACCGAGCCGGACCTGCTGCTGCTCGACGAGCCCACCAACCACCTCTCGCTCGCGCTCGTCACCGAGCTCGAGGAGGCGATCGGCGCCAGCCCGGGAGCCGTGGTCGTCGCCTCGCACGACCGCTGGCTGCGGCGCCGGTGGGAGGGCGAGGAGCTCAGCCTGCCCGGCGTCCGCTGACGGCGGTCGTCTC
This sequence comes from Nocardioides kongjuensis, assembly GCF_013409625.1. NCBI lineage: Bacteria > Bacillati > Actinomycetota > Actinomycetes > Propionibacteriales > Nocardioidaceae > Nocardioides > Nocardioides kongjuensis. The sequence goes on along the minus strand of NZ_JACCBF010000001.1, from coordinate 3,827,643 downwards.
GCGCGCCTCGTCGCGGTGCACCCGGGCCACCAGCCCGGCGTCCGCGAACGCGGCCGTGGCGGCCGGTGCCTGGTCGAGCGAGACCTCGCAGAACAGCACTCCGCCCGGCCGCAGCCAGGTCGGGGCGAGGGACGCCACCCTGCGGAGCAGGTCGAGCCCGTCGTCGCCGCCGTCGACGGTGCCGCGCGGCTCGTGGTCGCGCGACTCGGGCGGCATCAGCGCCACGGCGGCGCTCGGCACGTAGGGGACGTTGGCGACGACCACCGCTGCAGTGCCCTGCAGCGACGGGGAGAGCGACGCGGCCAGGTCGCCGACGACGGCGGATCCTCCGACCGGGGCGAGGTTGCGGGCGGCACAGGCCACGGCCACCGGGTCGATGTCGGACGCGTGCACCGTGATCCCCGGGACCCGGCGGGCCAGCGCGAGCCCGAGGGCCCCGCTGCCGCAGCACAGGTCGAGCACGGTGTCGCCGGTCCTCAGCAGGGGGGCCGCCAGCTCGACGAGGTACGCCGTGCGCTGGCGCGGGACGAACACGCCCGGCTCCACCGCCACCCGGCCGCCGTCGAAGGCGACCCAGCCCACGACGTGCTCGAGCGGGTCGCCGGCGACGCGGCGGGCGACCATCTCCTCGAGCTGCGCGGGGGTGCTCGCCGAGGACGTCAGCACCTCCGCCTCCTCCTCGGCGAACACGCAGCCCGCGGCGCGGAGCCGGGAGACGAGGTCGGCGGAGGTCACGGGGTCAGGGTGTCAGCCGCGCGGCATCAGCCACCAGCCGGCGAGATAGACCAGCAGCGCGGCGCCGCCGCTGAACACGGTCGCGGCGACCATCAGCAGCCGTACGACCGTGACGTCGACATCGAGGTGCGCGGCGACGCCGGAGCAGACGCCGGCGATCATCTTGTCGTGCTCGCGGCGGGTCAGCCGGCGGGGCGCGACGGGGTTCTGGGGGCTGGAGTAGCTGTCGTAGTTGCTCATGCCTCAACGGTGCCTCGCCCGGCTCCGCCACACATCGGGGAACGACCCCGGTCCGACCCGGATCCGACCCTGAGACCCCCGGACCCCCGCACCTGCCACAATCTTCCCGTGCCCACCGTACGTCCCCAGGTGGTCGCCCATCGCGGCGCCAGTCACGAGCTCGCCGAGCACACCCTGGGCGCCTATCTCGAGGCGCTCGACACCGGCGCCGGCGGACTGGAGTGCGACGTCCGGCTCACCGCCGACGGTCACCTCGTCTGCGTCCACGACCGCGACCTGCGTCGTACCGCCGCCAACAAGGGCATCGTGTCGACGATGGAGCTCGCGGACCTCTCCGAGCTCGACTTCGCGGCCTGGAAGAACCCTTGGGCCGACCTCGATGACGAGGCGCCCGACGAGGACCAGGACCTGCGCGGCGTGCTCACCTTGCGCAAGCTGCTCGAGACCGTCGCCGACTACGACCGCCGGGTCGAGGTGGCGATCGAGACCAAGCACCCGACGCGGTACGGCGGTCTGGTCGAGAAGCGCCTGGTCGAGATGCTCCGCGACTTCGGCTGGGACCAGGCCGGTGCGCCGGTGCGGGTGATGAGCTTCTCGTTCACCGCGCTGCAGCGCGTCGAGCGGCTGGCGCCGGAGATCCAGCTGGTCCAGCTGCTCGACAAGCCGAACTACTGGCCGATGCTGCGCCGGGTGATCGGCCGCGACTGGATCGTTGGGCCCGGCATCAAGATGCTGCGCGACCACCCGCGGGTCGGCGAGTCGATCGCCCGCTCCGGGCGCGACGTCCACGTGTGGACGGTCAACAAGGAGAAGGACCTCGACCGCTGCCTCGACCTCGGGGTGAAGGCCGTGATCACCGACCGGCCGCGGTTGATGCTCGACCTGCTGGAGCAGCGTCTCGGCCCTGCCGAGTAGGTTTCCGCGCATGGCGAAGAAGAACCGCACGAAGACCGCTGCCGAGACACCCGCGGGCGAGGTCGGCCCCCGGCAGCCCTGCCCCTGCGGCTCCGGCAAGCGCTACAAGGCGTGCCACGGTGCGCCCGGCGGCGGCCAGGTCTTCGTCAAGCGACCGTTCGAGGGCCTGCCCTCCGAGTGCGACATCGTCGCGCTGCGTGAGCTGGTGCCCGCCGCGACCGCGCCGCTGACCCTCGAGGGCGAGTACGCCGACCGCGTGGTCCGGCTGTGCACCCTGCTCCCGATGGCGGCGCCCGCGCTGGTCCGCGACAGCGGCGAGGTCTGGCTCGGCCTGCAGGTCCAGCACAACTTCGGCGACCCGGCCCGCGACCTCGGCGCCGTGCTGCTCGAGGCGCTGGCCGCCGAGCCCGGCGCCGGCATGGTCGGGCTGACCGCGCCCCCGGGACCCGGCCCCCGCCTCCAGGACCTCGTCGCCGGCGACGACCTCGCCGTCGAGGTGCACGAGGGCTTCGACTACTGGGTCTCCGACATGGACGCCAGCTCCGAGCTCGCCCAGGCGCTCGAGCAGGCCCAGGGTGCGGCCGCACCGACCGCGCGGCTGGCCGGCGTCACGGCGGCGTACTGGACCCGGATGGGTGCCAAGGAGCACCTGCGCTGGGTGATGCCCGAGCCCGAGGACGCCCTCCTCGACGCGCTCGCCCGGCTGCACGTCTCCGGCGACGACGTGATCGTCCCCGACGCCCGCTTCGTCGGCATGTTCCGCGCCCACGGACTGCTCGCCCCGGTCTGGGACCTGCCCGTCGGCACCGGCCCCGAGCCGCTCGAGGAGGCCGCCGCCGCGTTCAAGGCCAAGCTCGACGCGGCCCTCGCCGACACGAGCGAGCTGACCACCGAGCAGCGCTCGGCCCGCAACGGACTCGCGAACCGCCAGGTCACCATCCGCTGACCTGGTTGCGGGAATCGCCTCTTCAGCGGCGATTCCCGCGCTTGCCGACCGTTGCAACGGTCGGCAAGCGCACGTTTCACCTCTGGAGAGGCGATTCCTGCAGCGCCCAGACCTTGAGCCGCGAGTACCCCTTCACCGACACCCGCCGCAACCGACGGAAGCGGTAGGTGCCGGTGTGCTCGTCGGACTCGTCGTCCTCACGTCCGGTCAGCGCCTCGTAGGCACCGAGGTCGACGAGCACCGAGCTCGGCCGGGCCACGGAGGTGAGCCGGGCCGCGATGTTGACCACCGGACCGAACACGTCGCCGAGGCGGGTGACCACCTCGCCGTACGCGATGCCGGCCCGGACGGCGGGGAACGGGTCCTCGGGGTCGGCGCCACGACGGGTCAGCTCCAGCGCGAGGTCGGCCATCGCCTCGGGGGAGTCGGCGACGATGAGGAGCTCGTCGCCGATGTTCTTGATGATCCGGCCGCCGCGGTCGACGGTCAGTCCCAGCACGGTGGACTCGAAGGACTCCAGCCAGGACACCAGCTCGCGGTCGCTGAGCGTGCGCGAGCGAGAGGTGTAGCCGACGATGTCGACGAAGCACACGGCGAGCGACGCGGTCGGGCCGGAGGTCTGCTCGGCCAGCAGCCGGGCGCTGGCGCTGAGCAGGTGGCGTCGCCACACGTAGCTCTGCAGCTCCTCGACCCGCGGCAGCGCCTCGTCGGAGATCGCGAGCAGTCCCTCGGTCGGGTCGGCGCCGAGCTCGCCCGCGACCGAGGCCAGCAGGGCGACCTGCCAGTCGGCGAGACGGGCGAAGCTGCGCCCCCAGGTGCGGACCAGGCCGTCCTGACGCTCCTGGCTGAGGATCCCGAGCCGGATCAGGTCGTTGGTCAGCTGCAGCGCCCGGACGTCGGCGGTCGTGAACGCCGCCTCGTCGTCGGGGACGTGGGCGAAGCCCAGCAGGTGCCACAGCTCGTTGGCCGTCGCCAGGGGTACGCCGGCCCGCTCGGCGACCTCCTCCTGGGTCAGCCACGGTGTCTCGCCGAGGAGGTGCTCCTCGAGCGCGGCAACGACCCCGCCGTCGCCGGCGGGGTCGTCGGGCGTGCTCATCGACGGACGGTCAGGAGCTCAGGCGTCGCCGAGGCGCGACTGCGCGACGTCGACGAGGGCCTGGTGGAACGCGGGCCACTCGGCGTCGAGCTCGCGCAGGGTGTCGTCGGTGAGGTGGATCGTGTCGAGCGGCGTGAGCGCCACGACGGTGGCGTTGCGCAGCTTCTGGCCGACGATCGCGGCCTCGCCGACGATGTCACCGGCGCCGAGCTGGGCGATCTCGGTGCCGTCGCGGCGCACGGAGACGGTGCCCTCGAGGATGACGTACGCCTTGTCGGCCGGGGTGTCCTCCCAGATCGGCGACCAGCCCTCGGGGAGCTTCACCCGCCGTCCGGTCGCGCTGATCCGCGCGATCTCCTGGGGCGAGAAGTGCTCGAAGAACGTTGCCATGCTGACCCTTTCGCTGTGCCCGACGCAGCGCGCCGGGCTCACCTTCTCTCTCCCCGACTGTCACCGCCGACCCTAGTGCGCCCGACGCCGGTGGGGGAGACACCTGTCACAACGTGTCCGGGACACTTGCGTTATCCCGGCGTACGACGGGCCGCTACCCGGTCGGGCGCAGGTTCAGCCGCGGAACGGGTCGGCCGGGTAGACCCCGAGCACCTTGATGTCGGTGGTGAAGAAGGTCAGCTCCTCCAGGGCCCGCTTGAGCCCGGGGTCGTCGGGGTGCCCGTCGACCTCGGCGAGGAACTGGGTGGCCGCGAACTCGCCGCCGACCATGTAGCTCTCGAGCTTGGTCATGTTGATGCCGTTGGTCGCGAACCCGCCCAGCGCCTTGTAGAGCGCCGAGGGCAGGTTGCGGACGTTGAACACGAAGCTGGTGACGACCGGGCCGTTGCCCTGCGGGGCCATGACGTACTCGGGGGAGAGCAGCACGAACCGGGTCGTGTTGTGGTCCTCGTCCTCGACGTCCCTGCGAAGGATCTCGAGCCCGTAGATCTCCGCGGCGAGCGGCGGGGCGATGGCGGCCTGGGTCGGGTCGCCGGCCTCGGCGATCTCGCGGGCCGCGCCGGCGGTGTCGCCGGAGATGAGCGGGGTCAGCCCGAGCTCGCGGATCACCTTGCGGCACTGGCCCAGCGCGTGGACGTGGCTGTGCACGGTCCGCAGCGTCTCGGCGGACGCGCCCGGCACCACCATCAGGTGGAACTGGATGCGCAGGAAGTGCTCGGCGATGATGTGCAGCCCCGAGTCGGGCAGGAAGTGGTGGATGTCCGCGACCCGGCCGGCGATCGAGTTGTCGATCGGGATCAGGGCGAGGTCGCAGTCGCCGCTGGCCACGGCCGCGAAGACGTCCTCGAAGGAGGCGCACGCGACGGCCTCGGCGTCCGGGTAGTGCTGCTTGCACACGATGTGCGAGTTGGCGCCGGGTTCCCCCTGGTACGCGATACGGACCATGCGGCAAGGGTAGTGGCGGCGCGTGTGCCCCAGCCGCGCAGTCTCGCCGACTACGGTCGCCCCATGGCCGTCGTCCTCGCTCTCCTCGCCCTCCTCGTGGCCGTCGCCGCCCTCGCCGTGGCGCTCCGCAACGGACGACCCGGCCGTACGACGCACGCCGACGACCTCCCCGCCGACGCCGCCGGGCTGCGTCGCGAGGTCGCCGCGCTGCGGGCCGAGGCGGTCGGGGCGCTGCGCCACCTGGCCGTGGTCCGCTACGACGCCTTCGACGAGATGGGCGGGCGGCTGTCGTGGTCGCTCGCGCTGCTGGACGACGCGGGCGACGGGGTCGTCCTCACCTCGATCCGCGGGCGCAACGAGGCCCGCACCTACGCCAAGTCGGTCGCCGGCTGGAGCAGCGAGCAGGAGCTCTCGCCCGAGGAGGCCGAGGCCGTCGCGCACGCGCGGCTGGCCCGCAGCTGACTCCGGTCAGCCGCGCGGCACCCGCACCAGCACCCGGCCGTGGATGCACTCCATCCGCAGCTCCGAGCCCAGTCCGATCGTGTCGCCGTCGAGCTGGCGCGGGACCTCGCCGGCCGCGCGTACGACGACCTTGCGCCCGGTCATCCGCGCGACCGACTCGCCCGCGTTGTGCTCGCGGCGGGTCAGCACGCGCAGGACCAGCGGGATCCAGCTGAGGAAGCGGCGCGGGTAGAGCAGCACGACGTCGAGCAGGCCGTCGTCGATCGCAGCGTCAGGGAGCAGGTTCATCCCGCCCTGCAGGCTGCCGACGTTGCCGATCACGCAGGTCCGGGCGCGGTGCTTGGTGAACGGCATGTCGTCGACCGAGATCTCCAGCTTCATCGCCGGGAACATCAGGCCCTTCAGGCCGGACAGGACGTAGGCGAGCCAGCCGACCTTCTTCTTGAGGTCCTCGTTGACGCCCTCCATGATCGCGGCGTCGAAGCCCATGCCGGCCATCACCATGAAGTGGGTGCGCTCGATGCCGTCGCCGTCGACCTCGACCATGTCGATGGCCCGGTCCTGGCCGGTGAGCGCGATGTCGATGGCGGCGCGGATGAAGAGCGGGATCTCCAGGTTGCGGGCGAGCAGGTTGCCGGTGCCCGCGGGGACGACGCCCACCGGGATGCCGGTGCCGGCGAGCTCGGCGCACACCTCGCGCACGGTGCCGTCGCCGCCGCAGACGATGACCAGGTCGGCGCCCTCGACCGCGGCCTGCTCGGCCTGGCCGGTGCCGGAGTCCTCGACGGTGGTGAGGTACCAGCGCGGCTCGTTCCACCCCGACTCGAGCGCCATCTGGGTCACCAGGGTCTGGAACTGCTCGACCGACTCGACCTTGATCGGGTTCAGCACGACCGCCAGCTTGCGGGCCGAGGGGAACGGCTCGGGCAGCGGCTCGGCCTTGAGGGCGTGGCTGCGGGGGAGCGGGTTGTAGAGCGCCACCCCGAGCAGCAGCACGCCGATGCCGAGCAGGGTGCCGCCGACCACGTCGCTCGGGTAGTGCCGCCCGAGCAGGATCCGGTCCGCGGCGACCAGCGCCCACACCAGGACCGCGAGGGTGGAGAGCAGGCGGCGGATGCCCGGTCGTCGTACGAGCATCACGGCGAGGAGCACGACCAGGCCGGCGAACGCGGCCGCCGAGGAGGTGTGGCCCGACGGGAAGGCGTTGGAGTGCAGGAAGTACTCGGGGTCCTGCCACACGGGTCGGCCGCGCCCGACGAGCACCTTGGCGCCGTACGTCGCCAGCGCGGTGGCCGCCATCACGGCCGCGACCAGGATCCCGGCCCGCCGGTGCCCCTTCACGAACAGGGCGACGCCCAGCACCGTGGTGATCGCGGTCATGCAGGCCGTCCCGAAGACGATCTCGACGATCCGCAGCGGGTGCTCCAGCCAGCCCTGGTCGCCGGCCCAGTTGCGCGCGGACTCCCCGTGGCTGTCGAGCTCCACCACCCACGACCAGTCGGCGGCGACGGCTCCGGCCACCCCCGCGAACAGGGCGAGCAGGATCAGCGAGGCCAGGAGAGGGGTCCGGCGGGGGCGGTCGAGCACTGGTGGTCATCTCCGGAAGGTCTTCGGGCGCCCCGCACCCCGGGCACGCACCTGGCGGCGTTGGCGTCGCTCGTTGGACGACAAGGTAGGACTTCGCTCCGCCGCCTTGCCATGCACGCACCCGGAGCACGGGCCGCCTCCGAACACCTTCCGGAGGTGACCACCCGTGGAGGATAACGTCGAGTCATGACCGCCCCCTCTTCCGTGACCCTCGGCCGCTCGGGCCTCGTCGTGTCCCGCGTCGGCCTCGGCTGCAACAACCTCGGCCGCCCCGGCGCTGCCACGGAGTCCCAGGAGGGCACCGACCGCGTGATCGGCGCCGCACTCGACGCGGGGATCACCTTCTTCGACGTCGCCGACACCTACGGCGCCACGCCGGGCCTGTCCGAGGAGCGGCTCGGGGCAGCGCTGGGCTCGCGCCGCGCCGACGTGGTCGTCGCCACGAAGTTCGGCATGGACATGCGCGGCGCCAACGGCCCCGACTTCGGCGCCCGCGGCTCGCGCCGCTACGTCCGCACCGCCGTCGAGGCGTCCCTGCGCCGCCTCGGCACCGACTGGATCGACCTCTACCAGTTCCACACCCCCGACCCGCGCACCCCGATCGAGGAGACGATGTCCGCCCTCGACGACCTGGTCCGCGAGGGCAAGGTGCGCTACCTCGGCCACTCCAACCGGGCCGGCTGGCAGATCGCGCAGGCCGAGTACGTCGCCCGCGAGCTCGGCGTCGAGCGGTTCGTCTCCGCCCAGAACCACTACAACCTCACCGACCGCCGGGCCGAGCTCGAGGTGCTGCCCGCGTCCCGTGCGTTCGGCATCGGCGTGCTGCCGTACTTCCCGCTCGCCAACGGCCTGCTCACCGGCAAGTACGCCTCCGGCAACGCCCCCGAGGGATCCCGCCTCTCGCACACCCGCCAGCACCTGCTCGAGGACGCCGTGTCCCCGACGCTCAAGGCCTACTCCGACTTCGCCCGGGAGCGCGGGATCTCCGAGGTCACCGTCGCCATCGGCTGGCTCCTCGCGCAGGACCCGGTCGCGTCGGTGATCGCCGGTGCCACCTCGCCCGAGCAGGTCGCCGCCAACGCGCGGGCGGACCAGTGGTCGCCCACCGCCGAGGACCTCGCCGAGCTCGACGCGCTCTTCCCCGCCCCCGACCCCATCGCGCCGTACTGACGAGAGATCGTCGAGTAGTCCACGCCCGAGGGACGAGGGCGTGGACGTATCGAGACGCGGTTGGCGTCTCGATACGCCGCCTCCGCTCGTCCCTCGCTCCGGCGGCTACTCGACGAGCTCGGGGCGAAACCGATGCGCGGGCAGCCGGGGTCGGCGGATAACCTCACCTCATGATCGACCCGCGCATCCTCCGCGACGAGCCCGACTGCATCCGCGCCTCGCAGGCCAAGCGCGGGGCGTCTCCCGACGTGGTCGACCGGGCGCTCGAGGCCGACGCCGTACGACGGGCCGCGATCGCCGCGTTCGAGGAGAAGCGCGCCGCGCAGAAGACCTTCGGCAAGCAGGTCGCGCAGGCGCAGGGCGAGGAGAAGCAGGCGCTGCTCGCGCAGGTCAAGCAGCTGGCCGCCGAGGTCAAGGACCTCGAGGCCGCGCAGGCCGAGGCCGACGAGGCGTGGACCACCGCCCTCAAGGCGATCCCCAACGTCGTCTCGGAGCAGACCCCGACCGGAGGCGAGGACGACTTCGTGGTCCTCGAGACCGTCGGCACGCCTCGCGACTTCGCGGCGGAGGGGTTCGAGCCGCGCGACCACATCGAGCTCGGCCGGATGCTCGGCGCGATCGACCTCGAGCGCGGGGCCAAGGTCAGCGGCAGCCGCTTCTACTTCCTCACCGGGGTGGGCGCCCAGCTGGAGCTGGCGCTGGTCAACCTCGCGATGGAGCAGGCCCGCAACGCCGGCTTCACGCAGGTGATCGCGCCGTCGCTGGTGCGCACCGAGGCGATGGAGGGCACCGGCTACCTCGACCAGGGCGGCGGCGAGGACATCTACCGCATCGAGGGCGAGGACCTCTACCTCGTCGGCACCTCGGAGGTGCCGATGGCGGCGTACCACTCCAAGGAGATCCTGGACGCCGACAGCCTGCCCCGTCGTTACGCCAGCTTCAGCCCGTGCTTCCGCAAGGAGGCCGGCTCGCACGGCAAGGACACCAAGGGCATCATCCGGGTCCACTGGTTCGACAAGGTGGAGATGTTCGTCTACACCACGCTCGAGGACGCCGAGGCCGAGCACCAGCGCCTGCTCGCGTGGGAGAAGGAGTTCCTCGACAAGCTCGAGCTCGCCTACCAGGTCGTCGACATCGCGGCCGGCGACCTCGGCGGCAGCGCGATCCGGAAGTTCGACTGCGAGGCGTGGATCCCCACCCAGGGCAAGTACCGCGAGCTCACCTCGACCTCCAACTGCACCGACTTCCAGACCCGCCGCCTCGACACCCGCGGCCGGTTCGGTGAGAGGACCGCTCCGATCGCCACCCTCAACGGCACCCTGACCGCGATCACGCGCGCGATCGTCGCCGTCCTCGAGACCCACCAGCAGGCCGACGGATCGGTCCGGGTCCCGAAGGCGCTGCAGCCGTTCATGGGCGGACTCGAGGTCCTGGAGCCCGTCGCACGATGAACCACCCCACGAAGCTCCACGCCTCCCCCGCTTCGCTCCCCCGGAGCACGACCTCGCGGGGACCCCGGTGAGCGACTGGCAGCCCCGCCTCGTCGCGCTCGACATCGACGGCACCCTGCTCAAGTGGGTGGCGGGGCTCGGCATGAGCCACGAGGAGGTCACCCCGGCGGTGCACGACGCCGTCCAGCGGGTCCTCGACTCCGGCGCGCACGTCGTGCTGTCCTCGGGCCGCGCCCCCCACAACATGACCGTCGTCGCCGACAAGCTCGACCTGCACGGCCACGGCGAGCGGCTCTGGATCGTCGCCGCCAACGGCGCCGTGGTGCTGCGCTACCCGCCCGCCGAGGTCGTCCACGAGGTGACCTTCGACGCCCGCCCCGCTGTCGCCGCCGTCCTCGCCCAGCACCCCGAGGCGCTGGTCGCGGTCGAGGAGCGCGGGGTCGGCTACCGCGTGTCCGGCCCGTTCCCCGACGGCGAGCTCGGCGGTACGACGATCATCGCCGACGTCGACGACATGGTCGCCCAGCCCGTCAGCCGCGTGATCATCCGCGACCCGAAGGCGACCGCGGAGGACTTCGTCGCGCTGGCCGCCAACCTCGGCCTCCACGGCACCGACTACGTCGTCGGCTGGACCGCGTGGCTCGACCTGGCGCCGGTCGGGATCTCCAAGGCCTCCGGCCTCGAGTACGTCGCCCAGCAGCTCGGCATCGACCGCACCGACGTGCTCGCCATCGGCGACGGACGCAACGACATCGAGATGCTGCGGTGGGCCGGCCGCGGCGTGGCCATGGGCCAGTCGGTCGACGAGGTCAAGGAGAACGCCGACGCGGTCACCGACTCCGTCGACGACGACGGGGCCGCCGTCGAGATCGGCCGCTGGTTCCCGGTCGCCGGATCTGGTGGGATGGGCCTGTGAGGTCCCCCCGTCTGCTCCGCGCTGCCCTGCTCGCGGTGCCGGTGGCGCTCGTCGCGCTCCCGGGTGCTGCCGTCGGGAGTGCCGAGGGCGCGTCCGGCGGGCTCCCCGCCGACTGCGCTCCCATCGACATCACCAACGAGGCGGCCGTCGACCAGCGTGCCGCCGCGGCCGACGACGTGTTCGTCGGCCGGGTCGACGCGGCCGCACCGGTGACCGGCTCCGGCCGGGTCGGCTACGGCGTCACCGTCGAGCGCTCCTGGCTGGGCGACGTGCCCAAGGGCCAGCAGGCCGCGGTCACCATCGACTGGCCGGTGGGCGCGCAGCCCGGGGTGACCCAGGGGACGTCGTACCTCTTCTTCACCAAGGACACCGTCGACGGCATCGTCGCCGACCCCTGCGGCGGCGCGGTGCTGCTGCCCAAGGGCCTGACCCCGAAGGTCGCGGCGATGCTCAAGCAGTACCTCGCCTCCGTCGAGCCTCCGCCCGCCCCGGAGCCGACGCCGGAGCCGGTGAGCTTCCACCCGCCCGCCGACCCGCTCGGCGACCCGCCCCAGATCAGCCGGGTGCTCGCCTCGGGCGGCGCGATCAGCCTGATCGGCCTGCTCGGGCTGCTGCTCGTCTCGCGCCTGGGCCGCCGACCCCGCGCCTGATCCCTACAGGTACATCCCGCCGGACGAGGACTGTCCGCCGTCGGCCTGCTCGGGAGCGGGCTGCTCGGCCGGGTGACCACCGGGGGCGGCCGCACCGCCCAGGCTCATGCCCGGCGGCAGCGCCCGCCGGATCTGCTCGAACTGCGCGCGGGCGGCCATCTGCTGGGCGTAGATCGCGGTCTGGATGCCGTGGAAGAGGCCCTCGAGCCAGCCGACCAGCTGGGCCTGGGCGATCCGCAGCTCCGCCTCGGACGGGGTGGCGTCCTCGGAGAACGGCAGGGAGAGCCGCTCGAGCTCCTCGACCAGCTCGGGGGCCAGGCCCTGCTCGAGCTCGGCGATCGACGAGCGGTGGATGGCCGCGAGGCGGCTGCGGCTCGCCTCGTCGAGCGGGGCCGCCTTCACCTCCTCGAGCAGCTGGCGGATCATGCTGCCGATCCGCATCACCTTCGCGGGCTGCTCGACCAGGTCGGTGAGGGCGCGCTCGCCGTCGCCGTCCTCACCGTCGTCGTCACGGCCGCCGGCCGCCTCGGCCTGCTCGACCGCGGACGCCGGGACGGTGCCGATCGGCTGCCCGTCCGGACCGATGACGACGATCTGCTCTTCGCTCCCGGAGGCGTTCTCGCTCATGCCCCCAACTTACCCATCCCCGCTCATCCCCCCGATGGGCGATGCCCGGTACGCCGCGCGGGCGTAGGTTGCCGATGGGCCCGGCCGGGGCCTGGTATGAGCGACCTCGACCGGTCCTGAGGACATCCACGTCCGATCCGACGACCGAGGAGCAGCACATGTTCATCCAGATGATCCAGGCCCCCTGCACCCGGCAGGACGAGGCCGACGCGATGCTCGACGAGTGGCGCAGGGACCTGGCGCCGGGTGCGACGGGCTGGCTGGGCGGCACCTACGGCTTCACCGACGACGACCAGCTGATGGCCGTGGTCCGGTTCGCGTCCCGCGAGGAGGCCATGGCCAACTCCGCGCGCCCCGAGCAGAGCGCCTGGGCCGAGCGGTTCATGGCCCTCATGGACGGCCCCGCCGAGTTCCACGACTGCGACGACGTCACGCTCTTCCTGGACGGCGGCTCCGACGACGCCGGCTTCGTCCAGATCATCCGCGGCAAGGTCGACGACCCCAGCCGGCTCAAGGCGATGATGGCCGACACCGAGACCCTGCACGAGATGCGGCCCGAGATCCTCGGCGGCACCCTCGCGATCGAGGCCGACGGCTCCTTCGTCGAGACCGTCGCGTTCACGAGCGAGGCCGCGGCCCGCGAGGGCGAGCGGATGGAGCCGCCGGAGGACGTACGCCGCGAGCTGGAGTACGCGATGCGGGGCGCGACCTTCCACGACCTCCACAAGCCGCACTTCCAGAGCGCCTGACGGGACCCGTCCGATGCTGCTGGAGGACTGCCAGGTCACCGCGAACATCCCGGCGGGCGACCTCGCCCGCGCCCGGAAGTTCTACGCCGACACCCTCGGCCTCGAGCCGGTCGAGGAGAACCCGGGCGGGCTCGTCTACCGCACGGGCGGGACGGACTTCTTCCTCTACGAGACGCAGTACGCCGGCCAGGCGGGCCACACCATCGCCCAGCTGCACGTCGCCGACGTCCGTCCCGTGGTCGAGGAGCTCAGGAACCGGGGCCTGACGTTCGAGCACTACGACCTGCCGGGCATCACCTGGGACGGTGACGTCGCGGCGATGGGCGACATGGGCCACGCCGCGTGGTTCAAGGACAGCGAGGACAACATCTTGTGCCTCGACGACCGCAGGACCGACTGACGGCCGGACCCAGCGGGCGGGTCAGGGGGTGAGCAGGACCTTGCCGACGGCGTCGCCGGACTCGATCATCCGGTGCGCCTCGGCGACGTCGTCGAGGGGGAGCACGGCGGAGACGATCGGCTGGATCGTCCCGTCGGCCACGAGCGGCCACACGTGCTCGACGACAGACGCGCAGATCCGGGCCTTCCCCTCGACCGGACGGGACCGCAGGGCGGTCGCGATCACCGCGCCGCGCTTCGAGAGCAGGCGGCCGAGGTCCAGCTCGGCCTTCGTGCCGCCCTGCATGCCGATGACGACCAGGCGGCCCTCGTCGGCGAGCACGTCGACGTTGCGGGCGAGGTACTTCGCGCCCATGTTGTCGAGCACGACGTCCGCCCCTGCGCCGTCGGTCGCGGCCCGGACGACCTCGACGAAGTCCTCGTCGCGGTAGTTGATCGCCACCTCGGCACCGAGCTCGCGGCACCGCTCGAGCTTCTCCGCGCTGCCTGCCGTGGTGAACACCCGCGCTCCCGAGGCGGCGGCGAGCTGGATCGCGAAGGTGCCGATCCCACCGCCTCCGCCGTGCACCAAGAAGGCGTCCCCGGGGCGCAGCCCGGCGATCATGAACACGTTCGACCACACGGTGCACGCCACCTCGGGCAGGGCTGCGGCACTGACCAGGTCGACCCCGTCGGGGACCGGCATCAGCTGTCCCGCGGGTACGACGACCCGGCTGGCGTAGCCGCCGCCGGCCAGCAGCGCGCAGACCTGGTCGCCCACCGCCCAGCCCGTCACGCCCTCGCCGAGGGCCGCGACCGTGCCGCTGCACTCGAGCCCGATGATGTCCGAGGCGCCCGGTGGCGGCGGGTAGAAGCCCTGCCGCTGCAGCAGGTCGGCCCGGTTGACGGCGGTCGCGGCCACCTCGAGGAGCACCTCGCCGGGACCGGGGACCGGGTCGGGCAGCTCGGTGACGACGAGGGTCTCGGGCCCGCCCGGGGCGGACTGGGTGACGGCACGCATGGGTGCAGTCTGGCCTATACGAGCGAGTCCTCGTCCGAGTAGTCGGCGTCGGCGAGCTCCTCGAAGTCGAGGTCCTCGTCCTCCTCGTCGGCCGCACCGGCCGGCCGGTCCCACGACTCGGCGAGCGCCTGCGCCCTCGCGGCGAGCCGCTCGACGGCGTCCGGGTCGGCGCCCTGCTCACCTGCGGCGAACCCCAGCAGGAAGGCGGTCACGAGCCCCGCGGCCGGGTGGACGTTCTCGACCGCGATGCCGGCGAGGTCGCCCAGCAGGCCCTCGTCGGCCTCCGCCTCGATGTCGAGGGCGTCACACAACTCATCGATCCAGTCGTGGAGGTTCACCTGTCCAGAATCACCCGAGGGCCCCGCCGGTGCAAGGTTTTCGGGACACTCCGGGACCACTCCAGATCAGGGCGGGCTCAGGAGTCGCCCGCGATGTCGCGCAGGTCGCTCCAGGTGTCGATGTCGCGTGCCTCGTCGCCCAGCGGCGCGACCTCGACCAGGTCGAGCGGCTCGAGCAGCGCCCTGATCGACAGGCCGTGCTGCCCTTCGTGGTCCGGGCGTACGGCGTCCAGCCGGGCCGTCTCCACGACGAACGCCAGCTGCCGGTGACCGTCGCTGTCGGCCAGCACCGCCCCCTCGTGGCCCACCGCCGCCTCCTGCAGGCGGCGGAAGGTGCCCGGCGCGAGCCGCGGCATGTCGACCGCCAGCACCGCGATCGTCGGGAACGAGCGCAGCAGCACGTCGCGCCCGGTCAGCAGCCCGGCAGCGGGTCCCCCGAACCGGGGCTCCTCGCGCACGAAGGTCACCGGCCGGTCGGTCGGCACCTGGTGACCGACCACGACCACCTCGCTCGCGTCGACCACCGCGTCCAGCGCGTGCTCCAGCAGGGGACGGCCGTCCACCTCGATCGACGCCTTGTCGACGCCACCGAGCCGTGATCCCTGCCCGCCGGCCAGCACGATCGCCGCGAATCCGGCCAGTCCGAGCTCGATCACCATCTCTCGATCCTCTCAAGCACAGCTCTAGGCTGGCACCGTGAGCAGCCCCACAGCCCCCTCGCTCCGCCTCGCGCTGGTGCAGGCCGCGTCGGCGCTCGACCCCGCCACCAACCGCGACGCCGTCACGAAGCTGGCCGCCGAGCACGCCGGCGACGCCGACCTCGTGGTCTTCCCGGAGGTCTTCGCCCGCGACTTCGGCGAGGCAGGCTCCGACGTCAGTCCCTACGCGGAGCCCGTGGACGGCCCCTTCGGCACCGTCCTCGCCGAGACGGCGGCCGCCCACGGCACCACGCTGGTGGCCGGGATGTTCGAGCAGGGCCCCGACCCCGACCGGCCGTGGAACACGCTGCTGGTGCGCGGCGAGGCGACGGCGTCGTACCGCAAGATCCACCTCTACGACTCCTTCGGCCACCGCGAGTCCGACCGGCTCTCCGCCGGGCCGATCGAGCCGGTCGTCGTGGACCTGCACGGCTGGAAGGTCGGCCTGATGACCTGCTACGACCTCCGCTTCCCCGAGCTCGCCCGGGCGCTGGTCGACCGCGGTGCCGAGCTGATCGTGCTGCCCGCGGCGTGGGTCGCCGGGCCGCGCAAGGTCCACCACTGGCGCACCCTGGTGACCGCGCGTGCGATCGAGAACACGGCCTACGTCGCCGCCGTCGGCCAGCCCGCCGACCGCTACTGCGGGCACTCCCTCGTCGTCGACCCGTACGGCGAGGTGGTGGCCGAGGCGGGACCGGGCTCCCCGGAGCAGCCGGAGGTGGTCCGTGCCGTGATCGAGCGCACGGTGCTGGAGGAGGCCCGTCGCGTCAATCCGTCCCTGCTGAACAGGCGAATGTAGGCTGCCTCTCCGTGTCCCGCGCCCCCTCCCGTGTCCCGCTCGAGCAGCGCATCGGTGAGTTCGGGGCGTCGCGCTGGCCGCTGACGATCTGGTTCGTCGTGGTCGCCGCCAGCACCGCCGCGCTGGTCTGCGCGATGGTGCCGGTCGGGCCTGACTGGCTGGGCACGGCCGGCTCGATCGCAGTGGCGACCGCCTTCACCTGGGGCCTGGCCGCCCGCACCGGCGGGCGCCCGTTCGTCTTCGCGCCGCTCGCGCTCGCCTGCGGGCTGGTCGCGGTGCTCACCGACCAGGACCTGCTGCTGACCGGCGCCGCGGTCGGCACCTCCGCCGTGGCCGCCGTGCTCGGCGTGATGATCACGGTGCCGGCGGCCGGCATCGCCACCGCCGCCCGCGAGTGCGTGGTCGGCCTGCTCGTCGCCGGGATCGGGGCGATGGCCACGGTCGGTTTCGAGCCGGCGATCCACAAGGAGCGCTTCGAGTACGTCGGCCTCGGGCTCGCCTTCCTCGGCGCGATCGTGCTGGTCCACCGCCTCGGCGCCGGCTTCCACGGCCTGGGCCGGCGCGGGCTGGTCATCGTCGCGATCGGCGTCGTCGTGCTCGCCGTGACCCTGCTGTACGCCGAGATGCTGCGCCGCTACGGCTCCACCGGCCTCGTCGACCAGCTCCTCGAGTGGGTGGCCTGGAGCCGCGACCACCTCGGTGCGTTCCCGCGCCCCGTCGCGACCGTGCTCGGCGTCCCCGCCCTCGCCTACGGCTGCCACATGCGCGCCCGTCGCCGGCAGGGCTGGTGGGTCTGCGCCTTCGGCGTCGCCGCCACCTCGCCCACCGCCACCGCCCTCGCCAACCCCGCGGTCTCGGTCACCGAGGCAGCGCTGTCGGTCGTCTACGGCCTGGCCGTCGGGCTGGTGCTCGGCTGGTTCCTGATCCGCCTCGACCTCGCCCTGACCGGCAACCGCGGTCGGCGCAGCCGGGTGGCGGAGCAGGCGGCCGCCGTCCGCCCGGAGCCGAGCCGGTTCGCGCCGCTCCTGTGAGCGGGCACTGACATGGCCCGACCCCGGGAGCTGGACCTCGACGTCCTCCTCGACCACGTGCGCGCGATCTGGGTCGCCGACGGGATCGGTGCGGTCACGATCCGCGCGGTGAGCGCCCGGGCCGGGGTCTCGAACGGTGCCATCTACCACCACTTCGAGTCCCGCAACCACCTGCTGGCACGGGCCTTCGCCCGGGAGATCGCGGCCTACCTCACGGTCCAGCGGCAGCGCGTCGTCGCCGCCGCCCGCACCGGATCGGCCGAGGACGTCGTCGTCGCCGCGGCCCTCACGCCCGCGGCGTACGCCGAGACCACCGCCGACTCCGCGCTCGTGCTGCTCGCCACCCGCGCCTCCGAGCTGGCGTCCGGGCCGGTCCCCGACAGCGTCGTCGAGGAGCTGATGGCGCACCGCGCCGCGGTCGCCGCGCTCGTGACCGAGCTGACCGAGCGGCTCTGGGGCCGCGCCGACGACGCCGCGACCCGGCTGGTGCGCTACTGCATCGACGACATCCCGGTGCGCCTGCTGATCACCTCCCGCCGCCCCTCGGACCCGCTGGCGGCGTACGCCGTGGAGCACGCCGTGCGCGGCATCCTCCAGGCCGGTCCGCCGGCCGCCTGAGCCTCCTCCACCCGATCCGGTTGCCGGGTCGGGCTCTCTTGTGCACAATTACCGAGCACTCGCTCTGTAATTGTCGCCGACCCGAGGACGCTCGCCCGATGAACCTCTCCCCGCGCCTGATCCCCGCCGCTGCAGCCCTCCTCGCCGGCACCGCCCTCGGGCTCGTGGCCGCGCCGCCGTCGTATGCCGTCGGTGGCGTGAGCGTGAGCTCGGACGGCACGACCTTGTCGATCAACGACGGCGTGGGCGGTGACAACCAGATCGTCGTGAGCGCCGATGCCACCAAGGTCTACGTCCGCGACCTCGCGGTCGCCCCCGCTCCGGGCGCCGGCTGCGCGGTCGACGCCGGCACCTCCAACACGGTGTCCTGCCCGCGGCCCGGACTCGCCTCGCTGCTGGTCGCTCTCGGGAGCGGGAACGACGGCTTCTCGGTGGTCGGCCTCGCGCTGCCCGCGAACATCGACGGCGGGCCCGGCAACGACGGGATCCAGAGCGGTCCGGGCGGCGATGCGGTGTTCGGCGGCTCGGGCACCGACACGGTCGGCTACACGAGTGCGGCGACAGGCGTCGTGGTCACCTTGGCCACGGCGACGGGCAACGGCGTCCCGGGCGAGAACGACTCGCTCAGCGCCGACATCGAGAACGTCCAGGGCTCCGAGCACGACGACCACCTGACCGGCACCGCGGGCGGCAACGCCCTCGACGGGCGCGGGGGAGACGACCTCCTCGACGGAGGACTGGGCAACGACGACCTCCAAGGTGGTCCGGGCATCGACACCGTGACCTTCGCCAACCGCACCCAGCCGGTCACCGCCTTCCTCGGTGCCGGTGTGGGCATGGGCGGCGGCCAGCCGGGCGAGAGCGACAACATCAGCGGCGCCGAGAACCTGGTCGGCGGCTCGGGCGACGACAACCTCCAGGGCACTGTCACCGTCAACCGGCTCGAGGGCGGTGCCGGCGACGACGTCCTCGACGGCCACGAGCAGGGCGACCTCCTCGACGGCGGGCCGGGGGCCGACACCCTGCTCGGCGGTGGCGGGGTCGGCAACGACTGCGTCGACTACCGATCCCGGACCGCGGCCATCACGGCGGTGCTCGGTGCGACCAGCGGCAACGGCGAGCCGGGTGAGGACGACAGCTTCGACGCCTCGGTCGACTGCGTCTTCGCGGGTTCGGGCGGCAGCCTCATGGTCGGCAACGACAACGTCAACGGACTCATCGGCGGTGCCGGTGACGACGTGATGCTGGGCGGCCTGGGCGGGGACACCTTCGACGGCGGGCCCGGCACCGACACGGTGTCGTACGCCGACCACACCGCGCCCGTCGAGGCCGACCTCGACGGCCTCCGCGACGACGGGCAGGCCAAGGAGGGCGACCAGGTCCAGCCCAACGTCGAGAAGCTCGTCGGCGGTGCCGGCGCGGACCGGCTGACCGGGTCGGCCCGAGGCGAGGAGCTCGACGGCGGAGCGGGCGACGACGTGCTCGACGGCGGAGCGGGTGCCGACGTGCTGCGCGGCGGGCCGGGCACGGACACGGTGAGCTACGCCGGCCGGACCGCCCCGGTCGCGGTCACCCTCGACGGTGCGGCCGGTGACGGCGAGGCCGGCGAGGGCGACCTGGTCGGCCCGGACGTCGAGAACGCCACCGGGGGCGAGGCCGCCGACCGGCTCATCGGCTCGGCGGGTGCCAACGTGCTCCTCGGCGGTGGCGGCGACGACGTGCTCGACGGCGGCCTCGGCGCCGATGTCCTGGGGGGTGGCGCCGGGGTCGACCTCGCGACGTACGCAACCCGCACCACCCGCCTCGTGATCCGTCTTGACGACCTCGCCAACGACGGCGCGAAGGGCGAGGGCGACGACGTCCGCACCGATGTCGAGAACGTGATCGGCGGCCGCAAGCGCGACAAGATCGTCGGCTCCGCCGCGGCCAACGTGCTCACCGGCGGTCGGGGCGCGGACGTGCTCAAGGGCAGGGCCGGCTCGGACCGGGCGCTCGGGGGCGCCGGCAGGGACCGGTGCGTCGCGGAGGTCGAGCGGTCCTGCGTGTCCTGACCGTGCGGCAGGCTCCGCGCCCGACCGTCGCGTTCCTCAGCAGAGAGGGCGGGATTCGAACCCGCGGTAGGTCTCCCTACGACCGCTTTCAAGGCGGTTCCGATCGGCCACTCCGGCACCTCTCCCGGGCCCGGTACGACGCACGCGTCGGCCGGGCACCGGGCCGAGTCTAGATGAGGCGCCACCGCCGCTTTGGCCGGTCCGCGGCCGGCCCGGGACAATGCGGCCATGAGCAGCGCGCAACCGACCCCGGTCACCGACTACCGCCTCGCCCCGCCGGTGATGGCGCGCTTCGTCGGTGCCTACCTGGTCGTGCTCGCGCTCGTGCTGGGCGTCGTCACCGCGGTCGTGGCGACGGCCGACCTCAACGCCGACCTCCTGGTGCTCGTGCTGGGCCTGGGCGTGCTCGGGCTGATCGGCCTGGCGTGGTGGCTGCGCTCCCGGCTGGTCGTCGTACGGCTCACCGATGCGGGCTATCGGGTCCGGATGATCCGCGCGGCCGGCGCGACCGAGGCCCGCTGGAGCGAGGTCGAGGACGCCGTCGCGGCCGCTCCGTCGGGCATCGACTGCCTCGTGCTGCGACTGCGCGACGGGCGCAGCACGACCATCCCGGTGCAGCTCGTGGCCGGCGACAAGGACGACTTCGCGCGCGACGTGCGCGCCCACCTGCAGCGCGCCGCCGGCTGACCGCTCGGCGGCCGGATCCCGGGTCGGGCCCGATTGGGACAGGCGCGCGCGGTCCTAGTAGCCTTGGCACGCTGGCCGATCCGTGGATCGGCGCAGTGGAGGAGGCGTCGCCTAGTCCGGTCTATGGCGCCGCACTGCTAATGCGGTTTGGGTTTATCGCCCATCGAGGGTTCAAATCCCTCCGCCTCCGCCGCAGACGAGACCCCCGGCAGACCCTGCCGGGGGTCTCGCTTATTCGAGAGCCGTGAGGAAAGATGTTTGACGGTGCCGCCATGGGGGAAGGCGCCAGCGGTTCGGGTTGATCCGGAGGGACGGGGCTCGGCCGCCCACCAGTGAGGGGAAAGCTCATGAAGAAGCTCGCTCGCAAGACCGCCTTCGGTCTGGCCGCGCTGATCACCGCGGCCGGCATCATCTCGCTCCCCGCTGCTGCGGAGGCCGACACGGGCTGGGGTTGGCGGGTCGCCCCCCACGCCAAGCGCTGACGACTCCCCAACAGGGTCCCGCTCAGGATGACGTGACGTCGTCGTCCTGACCGGCGATGCCCAACGTCCCCATCGTGTACCCGAGCTGGAAGCGCGTCTCGGCGTCGTACTCCTCCTTGAGCTCGGCGACGTAGCCGGCGTACGTGCGCGGGCTGACGCCGAGCCGCTTCGCGCTGACCGCGTCGGCGTGGCCCTCGATGAGCATCCGGATGGTCATCGAGCGCTGCTCGGACGCGATCTCCCTGGTCACGCTGTGGCCCGCGCTCGCGAACGGTCGCCCCCGCGCGAACGCCCGCTCGAAGACGTCGACCAGGTAGGCCACGACCGCCGGCTCGCGGACGACGACCGCGGTCGCCAGGCTGTCGGCGGCCGGGATCAGCGCGACCCGGCGGTCGACGACGATCATCCGGTTGAAGAACTCGTCGAGGGTGCGCACCTCGGCGCCGTGCTCGGTGACCGTGGCGACGTACTTGTGCGTCGCGGGGTGCCGCCGTGCGCTGTGCTGGTAGAGCGTGCGCATCGCCAGGCCCCGCTTGAGCGCCTCGACGTCGCGCACCGTCGCCTCCGAGACGGTCTTCGCGCTGCGCGTCGCCTGCGGCTGGGCGGTCAGCAGCTCCTCCTGGGCCTCGCTGACCAGCGTCGTCAGGTATGGGTTGATCGCCTCGCCGTGCAGGTAGAGGAAGGGGCCCGACTCGCTCGCGGCCGGCGAGCGCCGCCAGCTCTGGGTCAGGTGCGCGAACGCCGACGCCCACCGCGCCGACTCCTCGAGCAGCCGCGCCCCCTCGTTCCCGAGCGGCGTCACCACCCGTGACTGCGCGTTGCTCGGCTCCAGCGGCCGCCAGGTCTGCCGCGACGCGTCCAGCTGCAGCAGGCCCAGCTCGACCAGCAGGTCGAACGCCTGTCGTACGGCGGACCCCTCGACCAGCCGCGGGTCGTCCGCCGCCAGCCCGCCCTCGGCCAGGACCTGCTCGTAGAGACCGGTCGCCTCCTCCTCGAAGAGGGCCCGGTCCGCGGGCTCGTAGGAGGTCATGGCGTCATGCTTCCACACCCGCACCGCCGCTCGTGGCGTCGGTGATTCGGCATCTGCGCGTCGCCTCGGCTATTCTCATTCGGTCGCACAGCGACGGGCGCCTGTAGCTCAACGGATAGAGCATCTGACTACGGATCAGAAGGTTTGGGGTTCGAATCCCTACAGGCGCGCAAGCGAGGTCACTCGCGAGAGCCCACGTCCCACGACGTGGGCTCTCTGCATTTCCGGGTCAGGTCGCGCCTCCACCATCCGTTACGGACAGTTCATGGACGGTGACGACACCGGAAACACACGCGACCTTGACTGGGCGACGACCCACCGAACGACAGGTGGGGCGCCCCTAGGGTTCCGTTCCCGGCTGGCTGGTTGTCGGGAGGTCTGGTCCGAGAGGGGAGGCGGAGCCCGGCGGGCTCCGTTCCACGGCGGGACAAAAGCCCGGGAGGCCTCAAGGCCCCGGGTTGCCGTGCGCATTCCGGGCTCACAGCTCGGAGGAGCAGATGAGCACCACGACAGACCAGGCCGCAGCGAGCGACCTGCGCACCTTCGGATACCGGCAGCAGCTCTCGAGAAGGGTCGGCACCTACGCGTCGTTCGCGGCCGGGTTCTCCTTCGTCTCGATCCTGACCACCGTCTTCCAGCTCTTCGGCCTCGGCTACAGCTTCGGGGGCACGGCGTTCTTCTGGACGTGGCCGGCGGTCTTCGCCGGCCAGCTGATGGTGGCGCTCTGCTTCGCCGAGCTCGCCGCCCGCTACCCGCTCTCGGGCGCCATCTACCAGTGGGCGCGGCGTCTCGGCGGCTCCGTCGTGGGCTGGGCCGCCGGCTGGACGATGGTGCTGGCGCAGACCATCACGGTCGCGGCGGCGGCGATCGCGCTGCAGGTGGTGCTGCCCTCGGTGTGGAGCGGCTTCCAGGTCATCGGCAGCGACACGGCCCTCGGCTCGCGCGACGGCGCGGCCAACGCCGTCCTGCTCGGCTGCCTGCTCCTGACCGCGACGACGGCGCTCAACGCGCTCAGCGTGCGCCTGACCGCCATCGTGAACTCGGTCGGGGTGACGTGCGAGCTGATCGGTGTCGGCCTCCTCGTGGTGCTCCTCCTCGGGCACGCCGAGCGGGGCCCGTCGGTCGTGCTGCACACCACGAACCTCGATGCGAGCACCGGGTACGTCGCCCCGCTGCTGATCTCCGCGCTGATGGCGGCCTACGTCCTCGTCGGGTTCGACAGCGCCGGTGAGCTGGCCGAGGAGACCCACAAGCCGCGGGCGACGACGCCGCGCACGATCCTGCGCGGCATGACCGCCTCCGGTCTCGCCGGCGCCTTCCTCATCGTCGCCGCGCTCATGGCCGCGCCGAGCCTCGGTGCCGACGACCTCGGACTGGGCGGCCTGCCGTACGTCATCACCAGCCAGCTCGACACGACCGTCGGCAAGCTGCTGCTGCTCGACGTCGCGTTCGCCGTCTGCGTCTGCACGCTCGCGATCCAGACCGCGGCGGCCCGGATGATCTTCTCGATGGCGCGCGACGACGTGCTGCCCTTCTCCTCGCGGCTGCGGGCGGTGTCGCCCACGACCGGCACCCCGGTCGTCGCGACCGTCGTCCCCGGCGTGGGTGCGGCGGTGTGCCTGCTCGTGAACGTCGGCAACGCCGGTCTCTTCCTCGGCCTCGCCAGCGTGTGCATCATGCTGCTCTACATCGCCTACCTCATGGTGACGGCGCCGCTGCTGCTGCGGCGCCTCCGGGGGGATGCCCTTCCGGAGGGCACCGACGAGAACGGCCGGCCGCTGTTCTCCCTCGGGCGCTGGGGGATCGTCGTCAACGCCGTCGCGGTGGGCTACGGCACCCTGATGACGATCAACCTCGCGTGGCCCCGCGCCGAGGTCTACGACCCGGCCGGCGAGGGCTGGTACCTGCACTACCTCCCGCTGGTGACGCTCGCGATCACCGCGGCCGGTGGTGCGATCGCGTACGCCGTCCAGCGCCGTGCGTACCACGAGGCGATCGGCCAGCCCCTGCCCGTGCGCGTGCGGGCCTTCCCGGTCGGTGCCGTGGAGGACGGCGCATGAGCAGCACGTACCGCCACGAGATGCCGGGCGACGCCGCGTGGTCGGCGACCGTCCCCGCCGGACGCCTGGTCACCCTGACGGCGCTCGGGCCGGACGCCAACGCCTCGCTGCTGCTGTTCGCGGCCGACCGTCTCGACCGGCTGAACCTGCCGGACACCCTCAAGGCGCAGATGTCGGCGTGCCTGCGCCCGCCGATGACCCTGATGTCGGATCGCGGGCTCGCGCTCGCCTCGCTCACCCACTCCAGCCTCGACTGGCACGACTGCCTGACCGGGTTCGGCCACGACGCGCACCTGGCGCGCTTCGCGCCGACGTCGTACCAGACCGACCGGAACGCCTGGCGGCGTGCGGCCCGCTCCGAGCTGCTGCTCGAGCTCCTCAAGCACGGCCTCGGGGAGGCCGACCTGCACGGCTGCGTCAACCTGTTCACCCGGGTCGCGATCGCGGACGACCGGGCTGCCTCGCTCACCTGGCAGGCCGGGCACGCGGTCGCGGGCGACACGGTCACGCTGCGCTCCGAGGTCGACCTGCTCCTCGTGCTCAGCACCGCACAGCACCCGCTCGCCACCTTCGACCACCCGGTCGCCGGGGTCGAGGTCGCCGTCGGACCGGCCGGACCGGTGGCGGCCGACGACCCCAGCACCCAGTTCCGGGCCGAGACGTCACGCTCGCTCGAGATGAGCCGGAGGACCCTCGCATGACCGACACGATCGACACCACCCTCCTGCTCGACACCGTCGTCGGCGCCGGCGACGGAGCCCTGGTCGAGCTGCCGGCCGGGGCGACGCTGCGGATCGTCGACCTGCACGGGAACCAGGCGGTCGACACGCTCCTGTACGACGCCCACGACGTCGACAACCGGTACTCGGCCTTCGACACCGTGCGCGAGCAGGGAGCGGTCTACCTGACCACCGGCGCCCGGCTGCTCTCGACCCGGCTGGACGAGCTCGCGGTGATCAGCGACGACACCTGCGGACGCCACGACACCATCGGTGGCGCCTGCGCCCAGGAGTCGAACGTGATCCGGTACGGCGAGCAGACCCGGCACCAGCACGCGTGTCGGCAGACCTTCCTCCGGTACGGCGCTCCGGCCGGCATCGGGCAGCGCCAGCTCGGCCACAACATCAACTTCTTCATGAACGTGCCGGTCCAGCCCGACGGCACCCTGACGTTCGACGACGGGCTGTCGGCGCCGGGGAAGCACGTCGAGATCCGGGCGTCGCGGGACCTGCTCGTCCTGATCAGCAACTGCCCCCAGCTCAACAACCCGTGCAACGGCTGGGACCCGACCCCCGTCCGGCTGATCGGACGGTGGGCGTGATGGGGAAGGTGACCATCCTGCGCCCCGGGGTGCAGACGACCGTGCAGGACGGCCGCGGGCGCACCGGCTACTGGGACGTCGGCGTCCCGCCGTCGGGAGCCTTCGACGACCTGAGCTTCGCCCTGGTGGCAGCAGCGGTCGGCAACCCGGCGTACGTGGGCGGGCTGGAGTGCGTCGTCACCGGCCCCGTCCTGACCACCGACGAGGACCGGCTGGTCTGCGTCGGCGGCGCCGCCCGGCAGGCGAGCGTCGACGGACGGCCGCTGCCGCCCGGTGAGGTCCGCTGGCTGCGAGCGGGATCGGTCCTCGACGTCGGTCCGCTCGACGGTCCCGGCATGCGCGGGTACGTCGCCGTGGCCGGCGGCCTGGACGTGCCGCGGGTGCTGGGGAGCAGGTCCACCTTCGTCCTCGGCGGGTTCGGCGGGCTGGACGGCCGCGCCCTGGTCGAGGGGGACGTGATCCCGCTCGGCCCGCTCCACAACCAGCTCGCGCCCAGCGTCGTGTCGCTGCCCACGATGGGCGATTCGTGGACCCTGCGGGTCATCCCCGGTCCCCACGGGGCGCCCGACCACCTGACCCCCGAAGGCGTCGCGGACTTCTTCGCCACGACCTGGACGGTCGACCACCGCGCCGACCGGACCGGGATCCGGCTGATCGGCCCGACGCCGTCCTGGTCGCGCAGCGACGGCGGCGAGGCGGGCCTCCACCCCTCGAACCTGCACGACTCGGCGTACCCGGTCGGCGGGATCATGCTCTCCGGGGACACGCCCGTCATCGTCGGCGTCGACGGCCCCTCGCTCGGCGGGTTCGTCGTCCCGGCGGTGACCATCGAGGCCGACCGCTGGATCCTCGGGCAGCTGCGGCCCGGTGACCGGGTGCGGCTCGTCGCGGTGACGCCCGAGGAGGCGGCCGCGGCGCTCGCCGCCCGCGTCGTCCACCTCGGCTACCCCGCCGACCCCGAGACGCTGCGGCGCAGCACCGTCGCGCCCGAGCGGATCGAGCCGGAGGCGGCGCCGGTCCGCTCCGACC
This sequence comes from Nocardioides kongjuensis, assembly GCF_013409625.1. Lineage (NCBI taxonomy): Bacteria > Bacillati > Actinomycetota > Actinomycetes > Propionibacteriales > Nocardioidaceae > Nocardioides > Nocardioides kongjuensis. The sequence continues at coordinate 3,801,161 of NZ_JACCBF010000001.1, read as the reverse complement.
GCCCCGCGGCGCTCGTCGACCGCCCGGCCGACGGCCACCAGCCGGCCTTCACGATCCGCCCGTCCGGCGACCGGCACCTGCTCGTCGAGGCGGGACCGATGGAGTTCGACCTGACCGTGCGGGTGTGGATCCACCTGCTGGCGAACGCGCTGCGTGCCCATCGGCCGTCCGGGGTCGTCGAGATCGTCGAGGGCGTCCGCTCCCTCCTGGTCGCGGTCGACCAGACCACCCTCTCGTCGGCCCGCCTCGCCGGGCTGCTCGGCGAGCTCGCGACCGGGCTCGACGACCCGGCGACGGCGGTGCTCGACGCGCGCTCGGTGACGCTGCCGATCGCGTTCGACCACCCGAAGGCGCACGAGGCGATGCGGCGGTACTCCACGGTGAACCCCGATGCCCCGTGGAGCCCGGACAACGTGGAGTTCATCCGCCGTGTCAACGACCTCGACGCCCGCGACGAGGTGTTCGACGTCGTCGCCGCCGCGACGTACCTGGTCGTCGGCCTCGGCGACGTCTACCTGGGGGCGCCGGTCGCCGTGCCGATCGACCCGCGGCACCGGCTGGTCACCACGAAGTACAACCCGGCGCGGACCTGGACCCCGCAGAACGCGGTCGGGATCGGCGGCATCTACCTGTGCGTGTACGGCATGGAGGGGCCCGGCGGCTACCAGCTCGTCGGTCGCACGGTCCCGGTGTGGCGGCTGTCCGAGCGTGATCCCCGGCCGTGGCTGCTGCGCCAGTTCGACAGGATCCGGTTCGTGCCGGTCTCGGCGGACGAGCTCGCCGACGCCCGGGCCGACATCAAGGCCGGCCGGGCCGACCTCGTCACGGCGCCGGCCACGTTCTCGGTCAGCGAGGTGCGCGCGCTCGAGCTGGCGCACGCCGACGAGATCGCGCCGCTGCGGGCCCGGCGCCGCGACGCCTTCGTGGCCGAGCGCGCGAGGTGGGGCGCATGACGACCTGGATCTCCCGGGTCGACGAGGCCCCGGCACGCCCCGGACCGCTCCACGGGCTGCGGTTCGCCGTCAAGGACAACATCGACGTCGCCGGCGTGCCCACGACGGCGGGCGACCCGCGGCGCACCGTCGTGGCCGCCGAGCACGCACCGGTGGTCGACCGGCTGGTCCGCGCCGGCGCGGTCGTCGTCGGGAAGACCAACCTGGACCAGTACGCCACCGGTCTGGTCGGGACCCGCTCGCCGTACGGCGCGTGCCGCTCGGTCCTCTCCGACGAGCACGTCAGCGGCGGGTCGAGCTCGGGCAGCGCGGTCGCCGTCGCCAGGGGCGAGGTCGACTTCGCCCTCGGCACGGACACCGCCGGCAGCGGGCGCGTCCCCGCGGCGTTCAACGGGATCGTCGGCATCAAGCCCAGCAAGGGACTGGTCTCCACCCGCGGGGTGGTCCCGGCCTGCCGGACCCTCGACTGCGTGACCGTCTTCGCCCGCGACGTCACGACCGCGCGGGCGGCGTACGAGCAGATGGTCGGGTACGACGCGGAGGACCCGTACGCGCGCCGCCTCGAGCAACGTCCGGTCCCGGCAACCTGCACGATCGGCGTCCCGGACCTCCCGCTCGACCTCGACCCGGAGCACGCAGCCGCGTGGGCGGAGGCGCTCACCGAGGCGGAGGCGCTCGGTGAGGTGCGGCGCATCGACGTCCGGCAGTTCCTGGAGGCCGCCCAGCTGCTCTACTCGGGGCCGTGGCTGGCCGAGCGCTGGCTCGCCTTCGGCGATGCGCTCGACGACGACGCCGCCGTCGACCCGACGGTCCGCTTTATCGTCCGCGACGGCGCCTCCCTCACCGCTGCGGATGCCTTCGCCGGACTCACCCGGCTGGCCGAGCTGGCCCGGCGGACCGAGGCCGCGTGGGCCGAGGTCGACGTCCTGCTCCTCCCGGTGACGCCCGGCCACCCGAGCCTGGCCGAGGTCGCCGCCGACCCCGTCGGGGTCAACGGCCGGCTGGGCACCTTCACCAACATGACGAACCTGCTCGACCTGTGCGCCATCGCCGTCCCGGGGCCGGCCCGGCCCGACGGTCTCCCGTTCGGTGTGCAGCTGCTGGCGCCGGCCGGCGGCGACGACCTGCTCGCCGAGCTCGGCGCCCGCTGGTGCGGTGAACCAGGCCTCGGTGTCACCCCGCCCGCTGCCGGCGAACGGGACACGGTGCTCCTCGCGGTGGCCGGCGCGCACCTGAGTGGGCAACCGCTCAACCCCGCACTGGTCTCCCACGGAGCCACGCTGGTGAGCACGACCCGGACGGCGCGCGACTACCGGATGTTCCTCGTCGACGGCCCGCTGCCCCGCCCGGGACTGACCCGGCTGCCGAAGCCCGCGCCGGCTCCGGGCCGGGGCATCGAGGTCGAGGTGTGGCAGCTTCCCGTCAGCGAGCTCGGCGGGTTCGCCACGACGGTCGGAGCCCCGCTCGCGCTCGGCCCGGTGGAGCTCGCCGACGGCAGCGAGGTCCTCGGCTTCGTCTGCACCGCCGACGCGGCCCGGGTCGAGCGCGACATCACCAGTCACGGCGCCTGGCGCGATTACCTGGCGTCCAGGGAGGGTCCGCGCGACGGGCGTGCGTCGTGGCGGCGGTTCGGGTACTGGGCCAGCGTCGCTCTGCGGCGAGGTTGGTGACCGGGCCGGCGCGTGAGCGTGCGTCCGGTCAGGCGTCGAGGTCCTGGGCGACGAGTGCGGCGATGGCCTCGACCGCGGCGTCGTCGTCGCCGGAGACCTCGACGGTGTCGCCCTTGGCCGCGCCCAGGGTCATGATCATCAGGGCCGAGCTCGCCTCGACGGGCTCGTCGCCGGGGATGGCGAGGAAGACGTCGTGGCCGGCCTCGGCCAGCTCGTCGGCCTTCTCGGCGATGATCGACGCGGGGCGGGTGTGCAGGCCGACGGCGGAGCCGACGACGACGGAGAGCACGGGCATGATGGGTTCCTCCTGGGTGTGGGTGGGACGGTCAGACGGTCTCGAGGGCGGCGTCGCTGGTGCGAGCCGTGCTCTTCAGTGCGAGGACGGTGATGGCGGCGACGGCCACTCCGGCGGCGAGTGCGATGACGAAGCCGAGGACGTTGTCGACGGCGAAGAGCACGAAGATGCCGCCGTGCGGGGCCCGGAGCGAGACGTCGAAGGCCTCGGCCAGCCCGCCGGTGACGGCGCTGCCCAGCATGACCGAGGGGATCACGCGCAGCGGGTCGGCCGCGGCGAACGGGATCGCGCCCTCGGTGATGAAGGAGGCGCCCATCAGCCAGGCGGCCTTGCCGTTCTCGCGCTCGGCGACGGTGAAGAGGCCGGGACGCACGACCGTGGCGAGAGCCAGGGCGATCGGCGGCACCATGCCGGCGAGCATCACCGCTGCCATCACCTTGAGCTGCGGAGCGTCGGTGGCGGTGGCAGCGGCGGCGAGTCCGGTCGTGGCGAAGCCGTAGGCGACCTTGTTGAGCGGCCCGCCCATGTCGAAGGCCATCATCAGGCCGAGGATGGCACCGAGCAGGATCGCCGAGCCGCCCTGCAGCGAGTTGAGGCCGTCGTTGAGGTTGGTCATCAGGCTGCCCAGCGGACGGGCCAGGAAGACGAACATCAGCAGGCCGGTGACCAGGGTGGTGGCCAGCGGGATCACCAGGACGGGCATCAGGCCGCGGGCCCAGGACGGGACCGGTCGGCCGGCGATCCAGTGCGCGACGAGCCCGGCGAGCACCCCGCCGACGATGCCGCCGAGGAAGCCGGCTCCGATCACGCCGGCGACCGCACCCATCACGAACCCGGGGGCGATGCCGGGACGGTCCGCGATGGCGAACGCAATGTAGCCGGCCAGGGCCGGGACCAGGAAGCCGAAGGCAAGCGCACCGAGCTTGAACAGCAGCGCGCCGAGGTACAGGGCGAGCCCGCTGTCGCCGAGCGCGTGCACCCCGTAGTCCGACACGTGCGGAAGGTTCGTGATGCTGGAGCTCGAGATGACCGCGTCGGCCGCGGACGTGCCGGAGTCGTCGAACGGCAGCGCCACGTCGTAGCCGCCCAGCAGGAAGCCGATCGCGATCAGCAGGCCACCGGCCGCGACGAACGGGATCATGTAGGAGACGCCGGTCATCAGCACGCGGCGGACCCGGGCTCCCCAGCCCTCCGCGGCGTCGACCGCGTGCGAGGACTCGGCCCGCCCGGAGACCCGCGGGGCGGCGGGGTCGTCGGCACTGCGCAGGGCTTCGTGGATCAGGTCGTCCGCCGCGTCGACGGCCTTCTTGACCCCCGAGGTCACGACGGGCAGCCCGGCGAAGCGTCCCTTGTCCCTGACCCCGACGTCGGCGGCGAGGATGACCGCCGACGCCGAGGCGATGGTGGCGGCGGCGAGCGGGGTGGAGCCCGCCGACCCCTGGGTCTCGACGTGGATGTCCACGCCGGCCTTCTCGGCCGCGACCTTGAGGGCCTCGGCCGCGAGGTAGGTGTGCGCGATGCCGGTGGGGCACGCGGTGACGGCGACCAGGCTGCGTCGTACGTCGGCCGGGCCGGCTGCGGGAGCGGCTGCCGGGGCGGGGGGAGCAGTGGTCGCGGGCGGCGTGAGTGCACCCTCGACGAGTGCGGCCGCCTCGGCCGCGGTGGCGGCGGACCGCAGCGCCGTGGAGAACTCGGGCTTGACCAACGCCTTCGCGAGCTTGGTCAGGATGGACAGGTGGTTCGCGTCGCCGCCCTCGGGCACGGCGATCAGGAAGGCGAGGTCCGCGGGCCCGTCCTTGGCGCCGAAGTCGACGCCCGGGGCGAGACGGAGCAGGGCCAGGGTCGGCTCCGCCACCGCCGCGGTGCGGCAGTGGGGGATGGCGATGCCGCCCTTGAGGCCGGTCGGCGCGGTCGCCTCCCGCGCCAGCGCGTCGGCGACGAGCGTGTCGGTGTCCGTCGTCCGGCCGGCTGCGGCGACCAGGTCGGCGAGGGCCCGGATCACGGCCTCCTTGTCGCCACCCGGTGCGACGTCGAGCCGCACGAGGTCGGAAGTGATGAGCTGGGTCATCGGAGTGCTCCTTCGGTGGGGTCGAGGGACCGCACGGAGACCAGCTCCGGGTGGACCTGCGACGGGGTGGGGATGGTCGTGCCCGGGAGCCCGGCCGCCGCGCTGCCGTAGGCCACGGCGAGCGCAAGTCGTTGTTCGGGGGCCAGCTGTCGCAGGTCCCCGAGGAGGTAGCCGAAGAGGCTGGAGTCGCCGGCGCCGACCGTGCTCACGACGGTGGTCGGCGGCGTGCTCGCGTGCCACGTGCCCGCCGCGGTGGCCAGCACGGCGCCCGCCCCTCCGAGCGTGACGAGGACGGCGTCGACGCCGCGGTCGAGGAGCTCCCGGGCCGCGCGAGCGGCGACGGCGGGGTCGTCCTCCAGGTCCGCCCCGGCGTGCCCGGTCAACGAGGCGAGCTCCTCCGCGTTCGGCTTCAGCAGGTGGGGTGCCGTCCCGGGCGCGAGCCGGTCGACCAGGATGCGCAGCGGCTCGTCGCTGGTGTCCACCGCGATCCGCGCCGGGGTCCGCCCGAGGCCGGCGGCCAGGTCGGCGTACCAGTCGTCGGGCGTGCCCGGTGGGAGGGAGCCGGCGAGGACGACCCACCGGGCACGGGCCGCTGCGGTGAGCAGGGCCTGCTCGAGGGCGCCCAGGAGCTCGGGGGCGGCCGGGCCGGCGGTGCTGTTGACCTTGGTGGTGGTCCCGTCGGCCTCGCTGATCGTGATGTTGGTGCGGATCGCACCCGCGGGCCCGACGGGCTCGGCCGGCACGCCGGCAGCGACCAGCTCGTGCACGAAGGGGTCGTCGGCGACGGCGGGGAAGACCGCGAGCGTCGGTACGCCGGCCGCGGCCGCGGCGCGGGAGATGTTGACGCCCTTGCCGCCCGCCTGCGCCGCCGCCCGGTCGGCGCGGAGCACGGCGCCGCGGTCGAGCCGGCCGGCGAGCGTCACCGTGAGGTCGACGCTCGGGTGGGCCGTGAGCGTGGTGATCATGCGACGACCACCTCGGGGCCGGCGGCGGCGAAGCGGGACCGCTGCTCGGCGTCCGCGCCGGCGTCGGTGACGAGCACGTCGACCTCGTCGAGCGCGGCGAACCGGACCGTCGCCTCGTGGTCGAGCTTGGAGGAGTCGGCCAGCACGACGACGCGCCGTCCGGCGTCGACCATCGCCCGCTTGACGGCCGCCTCGTCGGGGTCCGGGGTCGAGCAGCCGTGCTCGACGGCGACCGCGTTCGTGCCGAGGAAGGCGACGTCGGCGCGGAACGCTCCGAGTGCCCCGACGGTGCCGGCGCCGACGGCCGCGTGGGTGGTCGGGCGCACCCGGCCGGGCAGCAGGTGCAGCTCGACGTGGGGAAGCCCGGCGAGGCGGGCGGCGACCGGGATGGCGTGCGTGACGACGACCAGCTGGCGGTCGCGGGGGAGCAGCCCGGCCAGCCGGGCGGTGGTGGTGCCCGCGTCCAGCAGGATCGTGCCCCCCGCCGGTGGCAGCAGGTCGAGCGCGGCCCGGGCGATCGTCTCCTTCTCGTCGACGCGGGCCGTGTCGCGCTCGGCGAGCGCCGCCTCCATCACGGCCAGCGAGTCCGCGGGGACCGCGCCGCCGTGGACCCGGCGCACGAGGCCGGCCCGCTCGAGCAGGGAGAGGTCGCGGCGCACGGTCTCCGTCGTGACCGCGAACTCGCCCGCCAGGTCGGCGACGGACGCTCGCCCACGGTCCTGCAGGAGCCGGGTCATGGCCTGCTGGCGCTCCTCGGCGTACATGCGGACCTCCTTCACCTCGAATCTGTGTTTCTGTTGTTTTATCCCCGAATCTGTTGACTGTCTAGGGGTCTGTGTGGCTAATTTGTGATCGTGGTCACTGAGTTCCTGCGAGAGACGAAGCGTGAGCTGCACGGCACGCCGGTGGTCCCCGGCGTCGTCTACGGCCCGGCCCTGCTGGCCCGGAGCGAGATCCCGGCCGCCGCGATCGAGGCCTTCGCCGAGGTCGTCCACGACGACGCCGCGGCGGCCCTCGCGGCGTACGACGCGGCGGCGGCCGTCGTCGCCGACGGGTTCACCGCGAAGGCCCTCCACGTGTCAGGTGCAGCAGCCGAGGTGCTGTCGGCCAGCGCGGGCCTGGCGCGCGACAAGGGCCTGCGCTCCGTCGTGCGCCGTCAGCTGGCGGCCGGCGAGCCGCTGCTGCGCGCGCTGCACACCGCGGTCGAGCACTTCGCCGGGCTGTTCACCCAGATGGGAGGGCTGATGGCGGAGCGGGTCTCGGACCTGCACGACATCGAGCGACGGATCACCGCGCACCTCGTGGGTGTCGCCGAGCCCGGTGTCCCGACGCCGCTCGTTCCCTCGGTGCTCCTCGCCAAGGACCTGGCGCCGTCGGACACGGCGCTGCTCGACCCGGCGATGGTGCTGGCGCTGGTGACCGGCAAGGGCGGCCCGACCAGCCACACGGCCATCATCGCCCGCCAGCTCGGCATCCCCTGCGTCGTGGGCGTCGCCGGAGCGGGCGAGATCGAGGACGGCGCCTGGGTGCTCGTCGACGGGGCAGCAGGCACGGTGAGCACCGGCGCCGACCCCGACGGCGCCCGAGCCCGGGCCGCGGCCGACGCCGAGGAGCGCGCCGCCGTGGCGAGGTGGCGGGGTCCGGCCCGCACCGCGGACGACGTCGCGGTCAAGCTCCTGGCCAACGTCGCGGACGTCCCGACGGCCGAGGCGGCCACGGGCGCGCCGGTGGAGGGCGTCGGGCTGTTCCGCACCGAGCTGTCCTTCCTCAACCGGGCCGACGAGCCCACGGTGGAGGAGCAGGCCGAGATCTACCGGGGCGTGCTGGAGGCCTTCGGCGTGGGCAGGTACGTCGTCGCGCGGACCCTCGACGCCGGGTCCGACAAGCCGATCGCGTTCGCGACCCACCAGGGCGAGGAGAACCCGGCGCTCGGCGTCCGCGGCCTGCGGCTGTCCTTCGACAACCCGGGGCTGCTCGACCGGCAGCTCGACGCGCTCCAGCTGGCCGCCGAGCAGTCGGGGGTCGAGACCTGGGTGATGGCCCCGATGGTGGCCACCGTGGCCGAGGCGGCGCAGTTCGCCGGCAAGGTCCGCGACCGCGGCCTGCGGGCCGGCGTGATGGTGGAGGTCCCGAGCGCCGCGCTGCTGGCCGACCGGATGCTCGAGGCCGTCGACTTCCTCTCGATCGGCACCAACGACCTGACCCAGTACACGATGGCCGCGGACCGGATGGCCACGAACCTGGCCCACCTCACCGACGCCTGGCAGCCCGCCGTGCTCCAGCTCGTGGCGACCACCGCCCGGGCCGGCGCCGCGGCCGACAAGCCGGTCGGCGTGTGCGGCGAGGCGGCCGCCGACCCCCTGATGGCCTGTGTCCTCGTCGGTCTCGGCATCACCTCGCTGTCGATGGCACCCGCGGCCGTCCGTCCGGTCGGTGTCGCGCTCGGCCGGGTGAGCCTCGACGACTGCCGCGCCGCGGCAGCGGCGGCCCTCGACGCCGCCGACCCGGCCGCCGCCCGTGCGGCCGTACGCGACCTGCTGGGGTGAACGGCTCCCCGGCACGACCCACCCAGACGAGCCCGCGTCCCACCCCGTGACGGGCTCGCCGACCACGGCTCGGGGCGACACCCCGGCCGGCAAGGAGAACTGATGACAGTACGTGTCGGCATCAACGGATTCGGCCGGATCGGCCGCAACTTCCTCCGGGCGGTGCGCGCCCGCGGCGAGGACATCGAGGTCGTCGCCGTCAACGACCTCACCGACAACGCGGTGCTCGCGCACCTCCTCCAGTACGACTCGATCCTGGGCCGCCTCGATGTACCGGTCTCCTCGACCGCCGCGTCGATCCTCGTCGGCGACAGCGAGATCCGGTCCTTCGCCGAGCGCGACCCGCAGGCCCTCAAGTGGGGCGACCTCGACGTCGACGTCGTCGTCGAGTCCACGGGCTTCTTCACCGACGCCAGGCTCGCCCGTGACCACATCACCAGCGGCGGCGCGAGGAAGGTGATCATCTCCGCCCCCGCGTCGCACGAGGACATCACCGTCGTGATGGGGGTCAACCACGAGGACTACGACCCGGAGAGCCACGACGTCGTGTCCAACGCCTCGTGCACCACCAACTGCCTGGCGCCGATGGCGAAGGCCCTGCACGACGCCCTCGGCATCGAACGCGGCCTGATGACCACCGTCCACGCCTACACCGCGGACCAGAACCTGCAGGACAACATCCACAAGGACCTGCGCCGCGCGCGTGCTGCGGCGATCAACCTGGTGCCGACCTCGACCGGCGCGGCGAAGGCGATCGGGCTGGTGCTGCCCGAGCTGCAGGGCAGGCTCGACGGCTACGCGGTCCGGGTGCCCACGCCGACCGGGTCGCTGACCGACCTCACCTTCGAGGCGGGCCGCGACACCAGCGTGGAGGAGGTCAACGCGATCATCCGAGCCGCAGCCGACGAGGGCCCGCTCGCGCCGTACCTGACCTACTCCGAGGCCCCGATCGTCTCGAGCGACATCGTCACCGATCCCTCCTCGTGCATCTTCGACGCGCCGCTCACCAAGGTGCTGGGCCGGCAGGTCAAGGTCGTCGGCTGGTACGACAACGAGTGGGGCTACTCGAACCGGCTGGTCGACCTCGCGCTGCACGTCACCCGGTCGTGAGCCGCGCCGGATCGGGGCCTGGCCGCCTGTACGTCGTGCGCCACGGCGCCACCGAGTGGAGCCGCTCCGGACGACACACGTCCCGCACCGACCTCGCCCTGCTCCCCGACGGCGAGGCCGAGGCGCTCGAGCTCAAGGAGCGGCTCGGTGGCACCGACTTCGCGCTGGTGCTGACCTCGCCACGCACCCGGGCCAGGAGCACCGCCGCCCTCGCCGGCTACCCGGACGCGGTCGTCGACGAGGACCTCCGCGAGTGGGACTACGGCTCCTACGAGGGCATGACCCGCTCGCAGATCGCGGACCTCGACCCCGGCTGGGAGGTCTGGACCGGTCCGACCCCGGAGGGCGAGTCCCCCGCCGAGGTCGAGGAGCGGCTGGACCGGGTCATCGCCCGCGTGCTCGGTGCCGAGGGTCATGTGCTGGTGTTCTCCCACGGCCACCTCTCCCGCGCACTGGCGGCCCGCTGGATCGGTCAGCCGCTGCGCCTCGGGGCCTCCCTCCAGCTCGGGACGGCAGCCGTCTCGATCCTGGGGCAGGACCGCGGCACCCGCGTGATCGAGCGGTGGAACCTCTGACCTGCCCGGCCCTTTCACAGTTCGCCGGAGCGCGTGTCAAGGCCGGTTCCTAGCGTTCTGGCTGCCTGGGCACGGCGACGATCATCCCCCCGAGACTCGCCGTGCCCGTGCCCGCCGCGCGGCGTGGGGCCGCGCGGCCCGGGTCCCGCCGTCCGCCGCTGCGCGAAGTAGCCTCGGTCCGTGCTCAAGTACCTGGGGTCCAAGCGGACCCTGGTCCCCGTGCTCGGCGACATCGCCGAGGCGGTGGGGGCACGGACGGCGGTCGACCTGTTCACCGGCACGACGCGGGTCGCGCAGGAGTTCAAGCGACGGGGCCTGGTCGTGACGGCGACCGACCTGGCGACGTACAGCCAGGTGCTCAGCGACTGCTACGTCGCGACCGACGCACGCGACGTCGACCTGCAGGAGCTGGACAACGAGCTCAAGCGGCTGGCGGCGCTGCCGGGCGAGGCGGGCTACTTCACGGAGACGTTCTGCGTGCAGTCGCGGTTCTTCCAGCCCAAGAACGGCGCCCGGGTGGACGCGATCCGCAACGCGCTGGAGAGCGAGCACCGGGGCTCGCCGCTCTACCCGATCCTGTTGACCAGCCTGATGCTGGCGGCCGACCGGGTCGACTCGACCACGGGCGTGCAGATGGCCTACCTCAAGCAGTGGGCGCCGCGGTCCCACAACGACCTGGTGCTGCGCCGGCCCGAGCTCCTCCCCGGCAGCGGTACGACGATCGGCGGGGACGCGATGCAGACCGTCGACGTGCTGCCGGCGGTCGACCTGATGTACCTCGACCCGCCCTACAACCAGCACCGCTACTTCACGAACTACCACATCTGGGAGACCCTCGTCCGCTGGGACGCACCCGAGCACTACGGGGTGGCGTGCAAGCGGATCGACAGCCGGGACCCGGGGACCAGGAGCGTCTTCAACGCCCAGCGGGAGATGCCCGCGGCGTTCGCGGACCTGGTCCGGCGCGCCCGGGCCGAGGTCGTCGTCGTGTCCTACAACGACGAGTCGTGGATCACCGCCGAGCAGATGATGGACTCGTTGCGCCACGCGGGGCACGAGGACGTGCGGATGCTCGAGTTCGACAGCAAGCGCTACGTCGGCGCGCAGATCGGCATCCACAGCCCCTCGGGCAAGAAGGTCGGGACCGTGTCGCGGCTGCGCAACGTGGAGTACGTCTTCGTCGCCGGGCCGACCGCGAAGGTCGAGGCGGCCATGGCCGCGGCCGGCTGACGCGAGGCGATAATGCGCCCCATGCTCTCGATCCGCCGTCCCGCCGTCCTCGTCGCCGCGACCCTGCTCGTGCTCACCACCGGCTGCTCCTCCGACGGTGGGGACACGGACGCCGGCACCGACGCGAACCCGACGGCGCCGAGCACGCCGCCGCAGACCGCGCCGGCCCCCACGATCGACACCGACGTGGCCACCAGCCCCCAGGGCCGGGCGATCGACACGTGGGCGGCGGCGTACGCGCGGGCGATCAACCAGGGCGACCACTCCTTCACGGGCGTGGCCGACGCGCCGGCGGTCCGGGAGTGGATGGAGCGCCACGCCGCGCCCGAGTGGGGCCGCTACCTCCCCGGCCCGCTGCCGGTCGCGCCCCTGGGCGTGCGCCCGGTCGGCGACACGGAGCGCGAGGTCGAGGCCTGCGTGCAGGTCTCCGGGTGGTCGCAGGAGTCGAGGTCGGTCCGTCGGACCCGCTCCCGCGACGTCGTCGGGATGACCTTCCGGGTGACCCAGGCGACCGGCGGCTGGCAGGTCGAGCGGATCACCAGCGCCGAGGTCGACTGCCGGGGCGTCGTACCGCCGACCCGGAATTGGTGAGGACCGGATTTGAGACCGGTCTGCACAACTTCTGCGGATCGCCGGACACGGGCTGCTCGCGCTGGTTAACCTCCGCCGAGCAGCCGCAGGTCTCCGGGACGTGCGGCGCACACGACTATGGGGAGTCGATTGATGGAGGCGCACGCCCGCGGACCGGTGGTCCGCCTGCTCACCGCGGTGCTGACCACCGCGCTGGCCCTCGTCGGCCTGGTCGCGCTGACCACCGCCACGGCGCCGGTCGCGAACGCCGCGGCGGGCAGCATCAGCGGCACCGTCACCGCGGCCGGCACCGGCACGCCACTGGCCGGCATGACCGTCGTGGCGTTCTGCAACGAGGACGGCGACTGGTACTGGTGTGACGACACCATCAGCGGGCCGGGCGGCGCGTACAGCTTCGACCTCCCGGCGGACACCTACCACGTCGGCGCCTACAGCGACGACAACCGGTACGCCGCCACCTTCTTCGGCGGCACCGACGAGGTCAACGCCGCTGACCTGGTCCCGCCGGTCGGGGACGTCGACCTCGTGATGGCCCCGAACGCCGCGGTCAAGGGCCGCGTCGGCACCGGCCTGCTGAACGCCGCGGTGCCGGACGCCGAGGTCTGCCTCTACCAGCAGGTCACCTACGACGGCGACACCTGGTGGGACTGCGCCGGCTGGGCGACCACGGGCAGCAACGGCACCTACACGGTGTATGCCGCGCCGGGCACCTACCGGGTCGGCTTCTCGGTCCCCGACAACCACCTGCGCGAGGTCTACTACGCCAACGCCTCGACCGTCGAGACCGGCACCAACGTGGTGCTGACGTCCGCGGGCCGCACCGGCATCAACGTCAAGATGGTCCCCAACGCCAAGGTGACCGGCAAGGTCACCGCCGAGGTCGGCGGTGCCGCGATCCCCGGCGCGCAGGTCACGGCCTACCAGCAGGTCCAGTACGACGGCACCGCGGAGTGGGAGCCGACCCGCGGCGCCGTTGCCGACGCATCCGGCACCTACGAGCTCTACCTGGCCCCCGGCACCTACCGGGTCCAGTTCGACAACGCCTGCACCGACGACGGCCCCTGCAGCGCGGTCTACAAGCCCGAGTTCTGGAACAACAAGGACACCGTCGAGACCGCCACCGACGTCACGGTCCCCAACAGCGGGACGGTGACCGGCATCAGCGGCGCCCTGTCGAAGAACGCCAGGATCACCGGCACCGTCACCGCCGAGGACGGCGGCGCGGCGATCGCACACGCCGAGGTCGCGGCGTGGAAGAAGGTCACCGAGTTCTACGAGGGCGAGACCTACACCTACTGGGAGCCCGTCGCCTGGGCCGACGCCGACGACGCCGGCGCCTACACCCTCTACGTGCCCACCGGCAGCTACCGGGTCTCGTTCGACGACGGCTGCCCCGGCGGCGAGCCCTGCACGGACCTGTACCAGCGGGAGTACTGGAACAACGTGGCCACGGTCGAGGCGGCCGCCAACGTGGCGGTGACCGCGCCGGCGTCGTACCCCGGGTTCAACGCAACGCTCGCGAAGAACGGCAAGATCACCGGCACCGTGACTGCCGAGGACGGCGGCGCTCCGCTCGCCGACATCCAGGTCGTCGCCCTCGACGAGGAGACCTACGAGTACGACGGTGAGACCTACACCGACTGGAGCCCGGTCGGCTTCGCGACCACCGACGCCAACGGCGACTACACGCTGTACGCGCCTCCGGGCACCCACCGGGTCGGCTTCTCCGAGGACTGCTGGGGCGCGGGGTGCCGCTACCTGAGCGAGTTCTACGACGACGCGGCGACCCCGGAGCAGGGCGTCGGCGTCACGATCGCCGGCCCGGCCACCGTCACGCCCGACATCGATGCCGCCCTCGCCGAGGGGTCGAAGATCTCCGGCACGCTCACCGACAACGCACACGTCCCGGTCGAGGACGCCTTCGTCACGGTGTACGCCCAGGACGGCGGCGAGTGGACCGAGGTCGCCTGGACCTGGTCCGACCGGCACGGCAACTACGCCGCCCTGGTCCCGGACGGCAGCTACCGGATCGGCTTCACCTCGTGGGACGGCTCGTTCACCGACGAGTTCTACGACGACAGCCACACCCTGGCCGACGCCGACACCGTCGTGGTCGCGGGCGCGGACGAGCCGCACGTCGACGCGACGCTCGGCCTGTCCCTGTTCAGCGACACGGCCCCGTCGATCCCGGACGCCGACCCGAAGGTGGGCGAGACCGTCACGGCCGACCCCGGCACCTGGTCGGCGACGCCGGACGCGTTCGCCTACCGCTGGTTCCAGGACGGCACGCTCATCGCGAACGCCACCGGCAAGGACCTCGTGGTCCCCGCCGGCGCGCTCGGCAAGACGCTGACCGTCGAGGTCACCGCGACGAAGGCCGGGTACGCCACCGGCGTCGCGACCTCCAGCCCGTCGGCCGTCGTCACCCAGGGTGTGCTCACCAGCACCGCCAAGCCGAGCATCTCCGGCGCCGCCACCGTCGGCAGCACCGTCACGGCCCTCGAGGGCACCTGGTCGGCGACCCCGGACGCCTACACCTACGAGTGGTTCCAGTCCGGTACGCCGAGCGCCATCGGCACCGGGAAGGAGCTCGTGGTCCCCGTGGGTGCGCTCAACAAGACGCTGACGGTCAAGGTCACGGCGACCAAGGCCGGCCACGCGAGCGCCAATGCCACCTCGGACCCGACCGCCGCGGTCGCTGCGGGCGGGCTCGACAACACCGCCAAGCCGGCGATCACCGGTGACGTGAAGGTCGGCGGCACGGTGACGGCGAGCGACGGCAGCTGGACTGCGACCGGCGCGCCGACGACCCCCACACTCACCTACCGCTGGTTCCAGGCCGGCAAGGCCGACCCGATCGGTACCGCCAAGACGCTGGAGGTCCCGGCCGGTGCGCTCGGCAAGGCGCTCACGGTCGAGGTGACCGCAGCCAAGCCGGGCTACGGCGACAGCACGGTGGTCTCGGACCCGACGGCCCCGGTCGCCGCTGGCACGTTCACCAACATCACCAAGCCGGCGATCACCGGTGACGTGAAGGTCGGCGGCACGGTCACGGCGAGCGACGGCACCTGGTCGGCGATGCCGGGCTCCTACAGGTACGAGTGGTTCCAGGCCGGCTCGCCGGACTCGCTCGGCACCGGCAAGCACCTCGTGGTCCCCGCGTCGGCGCTCGACAAGACGCTGACCGTGAAGGTCACGCCGCAGAAGCTCGGCTACAACCAGCAGGGCACCGCGACCTCCGACCCGACGGCTGCTGTCGCCCTCGGCGACCTGGCGAGCAACGACGCCCCGACGATCACCGGCACCGTCAAGGTCGGCAAGCAGGTCTCGGCCGGCAACGGCACCTGGTCGGCGACGCCGGACAGCTACACCTACCGCTGGTTCCAGGCCGGCACGGCGACCCCGATCGGCACCGGGAAGGACCTCAGCGTCCCGGCCGGTGCCGCCGGCAGGGCCCTCACCGTCGAGGTCACCGCGAAGGCGCCGGCGTACCACGACGGGGTCGCCACCTCCGCGCCCTCCGGCGCGGTCGCCCTCGGAGACCTGGTGAACAACACCGCCCCGTCGGTGAGCGGGACGGCCCAGGTCGGCAAGACGCTGACGGCGAACCCGGGCACCTGGACGCCGGCTCCGGCAGCGGACGGCTTCGCCTACCAGTGGTTCCAGGACGGCACGCCGATCCCGGACGCCACCGGCAAACAGCTCGTCGTCCCGGCCAGCGCCGAGGGCAGGACGCTCACCGTCGAGGTCACCGCCACGGTGGACGGCTACGCGCCCAGCTCGGTGGAGTCCGTGGGCACCGGCGCCGTCGTACCGCCGACCGCCGTGACGGCCACGAGCAAGCCGGGCATCATCGGCACGGCGCAGGTCGGGCAGACGCTGACCGCGCAGGACGGCACCTGGTCCACGACGCCGGACAGCTTCACCTACCGGTGGTTCCAGGTCGGCTCGAAGACCCCGATCGGCACGGGCAGGACGTTCGTGGTCCCGCCGGGTGTCGTCGGCTGGTCGCTCGTGGTCGAGGTGACCCCGGTCAAGGCCGGCTTCACCGGCGTCCCGGCGCTGTCCGCGCTGACCGCGCCGGTCGTCCTCGGGAAGCTGCAGGTGAGTGGCAAGCCGACGCTGAGCGGCACGGCCAAGGTCGGCAAGAAGCTCAAGGTCGTCCTGCCGACGACGGCGCCGGCCGGTGCCACGGTGAAGATCCAGTGGCTCCTCGGGAAGCAGCCGATCCCCGGCGCGACCAAGAAGGCGCTCAAGCTCAACACCAAGCTGTACCGCGGCACCAAGGTCCGCGCCGTCGTGGTCTGGACGCTGCCCGGCTACGCACCGGTGACGCTGAAGACCGCGAAGGTCAAGATCGGCTGAGCCGAGCCCGCACCCGCCCGAGCGGTCAGGAGGCGACCCGTCTCCTGACCGCTCCCGCGGCCAGCGCGCCACCCCCGCCGACCAGCAGCCCACCCGCGACGGTCAGCAGGACGAGCCCGGCGGGTGCTCCGGTCTGCGGCAGCCCGGTCTCACGGGCCATGCTCGTCTGCGCCTCACGCACGGGAGTGAGCTGCACCTCCTCGACGCCGGCCACCTGCCCGTGCGCGGCCGGCAGCACCCCTGCGTCGGGCGGCAGCTCGGACGTCGGCACGCCGCTCGTCGGGCACTCGCTGTCGGCGACGTCGCGGGCCCGCTCGCCCCGCTCGGCCCAGCGGATCGCGACCGAGCCGAGCTGTCCGTCGGAGAAGGCGTAGGGGAAGACGCCGGCGAAGCCCTGCCCGAGCAGCGCGTGGAAGTCCACGATGATCGGGTGGGAGTACACCTCCGCGAGCCCCGGCCTGCGGACGTACTTGCACACGACGACCCGGTGCTGCCGATCCGCGCCGGTCGCGCCGCCGGGCGCGGGAGGGACGTCGCCCGGGCCGGGTTCGTCGGTGGAGGGAGCGCCGGTGACCGGGCTGTCCGGCGCACGGTGGCCCTGCGGGCCGGGTGCCGGTCGGACGCCGTCGGATCCGGGAAGACCTCGCCCGGGGGCGGAGTCGGGGACCTTCGCCGTGGCCGGCAGCGGAGGGCGGTGGTCCGCGGGTGGGCCAGGGTCTGCCGGCGGGGACGCGTCCGCCGCGGCGCCGTTGGGCACGCCGCCCTTGTCGGCCACGGCGGGACCGGCGAGTCCGGTCAGGGCCAGCGTCACGACGGGCAGCAGGAGAGGGAGGCCGAGGCGCAGGCGGGCGCCGGAGCGGGATGCACGGGACATGTGGGAACCCCCAGGGACACGACGCGGGAGCACGTCGACAACGGTGGCGGGCTGGCCCCGAGGCCAGCAGAGGGAGCGCCCGGACCGCGTCCGCACCAAGGTGCGTGACCCGGACCGTGCACTCCCTCCGCAGCGGAGTTACCCGACGTCCTCGCGTTGATTCACCCCGGCGGTCGTGACGTCCCCGCCGGTCCCCGACTCACACAGCAGGCGGCGTGACACCGAGCTCGCGCATCGCGGCGGCGTACTCCTCGACGTTGCGCAGCTTGACGCTCTCGTAGCCGCGGACCAAGTCGGGCAGCTCGGCGATCCGCACCGCCCGGTCGTACGACGCCGCGTCGCCCAGCTCGGACGCCAGGTCGGTGACCAGGGTCCGGTAGTGGTCGCGCAGCTCGCGCTCGACCTTGCGCAGGTGGGCGTAGCCGAACACGTCGGCACGAGTGCCGCGCAGCGACTTCATCCGGGCCAGGGCACGCAGCGAGCCGTGCGACCTCGGGCCGAACGAGATCTTCGACTTGCGGCCCATCGCGCGCAGCACCGGCGGGTGCAGCTTGAAGGCGATCGTGCCGCCGGGGAACGCGTCACCGGTCGAGGCGAGGAAGGCCGGGTCGGTGAGGAGCCGGGCGACCTCGTACTCGTCCTTGTACGCCGTCAGCTTGAACAGGTTGCGTGCCACGGCCTCGCTGAACCGGGTCTCCGACGTCGCGGCCCGCTCGGCGGCGGCGACCTGGGCGACCAGGGCGACGTAGGAGTCGGCGAGCCTCTCGTCCTGGTAGGCGACCAGGTCGGCGGCCCGCTGGCTGACCAGGCGGAGCAGCTCGCCCTCGAGGCCGGCTGCCGCGACGGACGCAGGCACCGGGAGCGCGCGGACCGGGGCAGGGGAGGCGGCGGCGCCGGCAGCCATGAAGGCGGCCGGGTCGGTGACCGCGACGCGGCCCCAGCGGAAGGCCGCGATGTTGGCGGCGACCGCGGTTCCGTTGATCTCGATGGCCTCCTCGATCGCTGCCGCGGGCAGCCGCAGCGCGCCGGTCTGGTGGGCGGCACCGACGAGCAGGAAGTTCGCGGCGACGGTGTTGCCGAAGATCCGGTCGGCCGCCTCGAGGGCGTCGAAGTCGAACAGCTCGACGCTGGCGGTGCGGACCCGGTCGAGCAGGCCGGCCTCGTCGGGGTGCTGCACCTTCGGGTCGTGGACCATCGCACCGGTCGCCGTGCGGCTGGTGGAGACGACCGTGCGGGTGGTCTCCGGGTCGCCGTACGTCAGGTTGCGGTCCTCGGCGAGGGTCAGCAGGTCGAAGCCGAGGAAGCAGTCGGCCGAGCCCGGCGTGAGCCGGTTGGCCGGCTCGAGGTCGCCGGCGGCGAACCGCAGGTGACCGGTGACCGGGCCGGCCTTCTGGCTCAGGCCGGTCTGGTCGAGCGACTCGACGGCGTACCCCGCACGCAGGGCGGCCGTGGCCAGCACCTGGTTGACGGTGACGATGCCGGTGCCGCCGATGCCCGCCATGAAGACGTTCTGGGTCGCGGTGACCGGCTCGTCGGCCGTGCTGGCCGCGACGCTCGGCGGCGTCGGGTACGAGCGCTTGGCCTTCGCGGCCTTCCCCGCCCTGGAGGCCCTGCGCTTGCGGCGCGGCTCCGTCTCGACCACGACGAACGACGGGCAGTCGCCGTCGAGGCAGCTGTAGTCGGTGTTGCACGACGTCTGCTCGATGCGGGTCTTGCGGCCGTACTCGGTCTCGACCGGCTGCACCGACAGGCAGTTGCTCTTGGCGCCGCAGTCGCCGCAGCCCTCGCACACGGCCTCGTTGATGACGACCCGCTGGGTGCGGGCCGGAAGGCCGCCCCGCTTGCGCTGGCGGCGGGCGTCGGCGGCGCAGTGCTGGTCGTAGATCAGCACGGTCACGCCCGGGGTGTCGCGCAGGATGCGCTGGGCCTCGTCGAGGCGGTCGCGCTCCCACAGCAGGGTGCCGGCCGCGAGGTCGCGGCGGCGGTGGCGGCCCGGGTCGTCGGCGCAGACGATGATCTTCGCGACGCCCTCGGTGCTCAGCTTGTGGGTCAGCTGCGCGACGGACAGCGCGCCCTCGGCGTCCTGGGCGCCGGTCATCGCGACGACCTCGTTGAACAGCAGCTTGTAGGTGATGTTGACCCCCGCCGCGATGCAGGCCTGCACGGCGAGCTGGGCGGAGTGGAAGAAGGTGCCGTCGCCGACGTTCTGGAAGATGTGACCGGCGTCGGTGAACCACGCCTGCCCGATCCACTGCGCACCCTCGCCACCCATCTGGGTCACGCCGGTGACGGCGCTCTCCGGGCGGTCGGAGATGGTGACCATCGCGTGGCAGCCGATGCCGCCGCCGCCCATGGAGCCCTCGGGCAGCACGGTGGAGCGGTTGTGCGGACAGCCCGAGCAGAAGTACGCCGACCGGTTGACCGGCAGCAGCGGCAGGGAGGTGCGCGGGCGCTGCGGCGGGGCGACGGTCAGCCAGCCCTCGAGCGCGTGGCGCAGCGGCGCGAGCAGCCGACCTGCCGTGAGCTCGCCGTCGGCGGGGATCAGCCGCTGGCCGGCGGCGTCCAGCTTGCCGAGGATCCGCGGCGCGTTCGCGCTGCCGTAGAGCAGGTCGCGGACCTGCATCTCCATGAACGAGGTCTTGTCCTCGACGACCACGATCTCCTCGAGCCCGTCGGCGAACCGGCGCACGGCCTCGGGCTCGACCGGGCTCATCATGCCCATCCGCATCACCCGGACGCCGGCCGCGACGAGGGCCTCGTCGGTGACGCCGAGGTCGGTGAGCGCCTGGCGCAGCGAGTCGTAGCAGCTGCCCGAGGCCACCAGGCCGAGCCGGGCGCCGGGGGCGTCGACCTCGACCACGTTGAGGCCGTTGCGGGCGGAGTACTCGTGGACGAGCGCCGTACGCGGCCCGACGAGCTCGGCCTCCGCGCCGACGATCATCGCCGGGCGGAGCACGATCGGGCTCTGCGTGTAGGCGTAGGGGTGGCCGTTCCAGTCGATCGTCGGGGTGACCGGGGTCAGGTGGACGTCGGAGCTGTCGACGACCCATGCGCCGTCGGCGACGTCGGCGACGATCTTGAGTGCGACCACGCAGCCGGTCGAGCGCGACATCTCGATCGCGTGCAGGCCCAGGGTGACGATCTCGGTGGAGTTGCGGGGGAACAGCACGGGGATGCCGAGCGCGGCCAGGGACCGCTCGCTGACGGCGGGCACGGTCGACGACTTCGACGCCGGGTCGTCGCCGACGAGCAGGACGGCGCCGCCACGGCGGTTGACGCCGTACATGTTGGCGTGGCGCAGGGCGTCGGTCGCCCGGTCGACGCCGGGGCCCTTGCCGTACCAGAAGCCGGTCACGCCGTCGTACTTGCTCGTGCCGAGCGGCAGGTCGACCTGGCTGCCCCACACGGCGGTGGCGGCGAGCTCCTCGTTGAGGCCGGGCACGAAACGGATGGCGTTCTCGTCGAGCACGTCCTGCATGCCGGCGAGCATCCGGTCCAGGCCGCCGAGCGGGCTGCCCTGGTAGCCGGACACGAAGGTCGCGGTGTTGAGGCCGCGGCGGCGGTCGAGCGCGCGGTGCTCGACGAGGAGGCGGGCGATCGCCTGGACGCCGGTGAGCAGCGTCGGCGGGGCGTCGACCCGGAACCGGTCGTCGAGGTCGTACGGCGCAGCCGGCTCGCCGGCCGGTCGGTCGAGCAGCTCGGTCATGCGCGGACCCCCTCGGTGGTGGTGCCGCGGGCGGGCGCCGCGGCGAGGCGTTCGGCGACGATCTCGGCGGCGACCTCGCTGGGCAGCCGGCCGCTCTCGTCGGAGCGGGTGAGGATGGCGCGCACGGTGGTCGCGATCGCGGCGACGTCGCCGCGGACCTCCTCGGGCGCGCGCTCCCAGATCTCGCCGCCGACCTGGATCAGGCCACCGGCGTTGGCGACGTAGTCGGGCACCCAGGTGATGCCGCGCTGCTGGAGCAGCGGCGCGACCGACGAGTCGAGGAGCTGGTTGTTGGCGGCGCCGCAGACGATGCTCGCGCGGATCGCGTCGACCGAGCCCGGGGTCAGCGTCGCGCCGAGCGCGCACGGGGCGTAGACGTCGACCGGGGCGTCGAGGACGGTGGCGCGCGTGCTCACCGCCGGGTGCGCCTCGACGATGCGGTCCAGGGCGGCCTCGGACGCGTCGGACACGACGACCTCCGCGCCCTCCTCGAGGAGCAGCGCGACCAAATGGGTGCCGACCTTGCCGATGCCCTCGACGCCGACCGACCTGCCCTTGAGGCCGTCGGGACCCCAGCGGTGCTCCGCGGTCGCCCTCATCGCGCTGAACACGCCGTACGCGGTGGAGAAGCCGCTGTCGCCCGAGCCGCCGTTGTGGCCGACGACGTACCGCGTGGCGGTGGCGACCGCGTCGAGGTCCTGTGCCGTCGTACCCACGTCGGCGGCGGTGAAGTAGCGCCCGGAGAGCGTGTCCACGAACCGACCGTACGCCGCCATCAGCTCCGGCGTCTTGATCGAGTCGGGGTCGCCGATGATGACGGCCTTGCCGCCGCCGAGGGCGATGCCCGCGGCGGCCGCCTTGTGGGTCATGCCCTGCGAGAGGCGCAGCACGTCGGTGAGCGCCTCGGCCTCGCTGGCGTAGGGGTAGAACCGGGTGCCGCCGAGCGCCGGGCCCAGCCGCGTGTCGTGGATCGCGATGATCGCGCGCAGGCCGGTGGCCTCGTCGCGGCAGAACACGACCTGCTCGTGGCCGGCGGAGCCGAGCTCGTCGGTGCGCTCGAAGACCAGGTCGACGGGTTCGGTGGGGGCCGCGGTGAGGGTCATGCGCACGAGCCTGGGGCCTGGTGGGCCGGGTCACAAGGCTTGTCGCCCGCTTTGGCGTCGATCCGCAATCCGTGCGGCGAAGGACCGGCGCCACACGCAACAAAGGCCTCGCCAGGAGTAGATTTCGTTGCGTGAGCGATGCTGCCGTCCTCGATGCCACCGACCGTGCGATCCTCGACCTGCTGCGCGAGAACGCGCGCCGCCCGCTGCGCGAGATCGCGACCGCCGTCGGCCTCACCGTCGCGCCGGTCCAGCGCCGGATCGCGCGGCTGGAGAAGCTCGGCGTGATCGAGCGCTACACGGTCAAGATCAACCACGGCCGGATCGCGACCGGCATCGAGGCGATGACCGAGCTCCACTTCGGCGACGACCTCGACCTGGCCCAGATCATGGAGTTCGTCGCGCAGGTCCCCGAGGTCGAGGAGGTCCTCACCCTCGCCGGCGACCCGGACGCGCTCGTGCGGATCCGGGTCGACGGGGTGGAGGACCTGCGCCGGGTGGTCGGCATCCTGCGCTCGGGACGCGCGGTCGCGAGCACGAAGACGCTGGTCGTGCTGGAGCAGTGGACCCGGTTCGGGTGAGGGCCGGCGCCTGCTAGCCCAGTGCGATCGAGGGAGCCGTCCGGTTCTGGATCATCTCCGCCCGCGCGGCGAGGCCCGCGTCGGTGAACGCGGGGTGCGTGATCACCCAGTACTCGCCGGCGGCGACGGCCTCGAGCACGATCTCGGCGTACTGCTCGCCGGGGATGCCCTCGTCGAGGTTCTGCTGGGCGAGGTACTGGTGGAAGCCGAGCAGGGCGGGGTCCTCGGTGTCGGGCGCCTGGGCGAAGATCTCGCTGCGGACCGGGCCGGGGGTGACCACGGAGACCCTGACCGGCGACTGCGCCATCTGCAGCTCCATGGCCAGTGACTCGGTGAGGCCGAGGACGGCGAACTTGGTGGCGGTGTACGGCGCCATCATCGGGCTGGGCAGGAAGCCGCCGACCGAGGAGACGTTGACGACGTGGGCCGCGGTGCCCTGGGCGACCAGGCGCGGGACGAAGGCGCGGATGCCGTTGACGACGCCGCGCAGGTTGACGTCGATGGCCGTGTCCCAGTCGTCGGCGGAGATCGCCCACGAGTAGCCGATCCGCATCACCCCGGCGTTGTTGACGACCAGCTCGACACTGCCGAAGCGCTCGAAGGCGGCCTCCGCGAGGCGTTCCACGGCGTCGGCGTCGGCGACGTTCGTGACCACGGTCAGCACCTCGCCCGGCAGATCGGCGGCGACGGCCGCGAGCCGGGCCTCGTCGATGTCCGCGAGCACGAGGTTCATGCCGAGCGACGCGGCGTGCTGCGCGAGCCCCTTGCCGATGCCGCTGCCGGCACCGGTGATCACCGCGGTGCGGCCGGAGAAGACGTCGTGGGCCCTGCTCATGGGGAACCTCCCTGGTCGTTGGTGGCCTCACTGTGGTGAGGCCGGCCGGGGGAGGGCCGGTCGGTCCCGCTGGACGGGATCGGTGCGATCAGGCGGGGACGAGGCTCGCGCGGGTGTGCCCGATCGCGACCTCGCGCTGGGCGGTGCCGCCGCCGTTGACGATCGCGATCGCGAAGCCGTCCCACATCGCGCGGAGCCGGGCCGAGAGTCCCTCCGCGTCGGCGACCCCGGGCAGGCAGGCGCGCAGCACCGCGACCAG
The DNA here is from genome assembly GCF_013409625.1 of Nocardioides kongjuensis. NCBI lineage: Bacteria > Bacillati > Actinomycetota > Actinomycetes > Propionibacteriales > Nocardioidaceae > Nocardioides > Nocardioides kongjuensis. The sequence goes on along the minus strand of NZ_JACCBF010000001.1, from coordinate 3,777,435 downwards.
GTCGTGGTGCCAGTGGTCGTCGAGCTCGCGCTGGGCGGCCGCCAGCTCGGCGTCGTACGGCGCCCGCGCCCACAGCTCCAACCACAGCATCCACCGCGGGTCGCGCTCGTCGACCGGCAGGAAGACCCCGGCGAACTCGAGCACGGTGGCGAGGTCGCCGGTGCCGGCGGCGGCCCGCTCGACGAGGGGGGCCCGCTGCTCGGCGTACTGGCTCTCGCTCCAGCGCAGCGTCTCCAGGAGCAGGCCGTTGCGGGTGCCGAAGTAGTAGAGGAGGTGGCCGCCGCTGGTCTCCAGCCGGGCGGCCAGCGAGGCGATGGTGACCTTGCCCAGTCCCTGCTCGGCGATCATCTCGAGGGTCGTGGCGAGCACCTGCTCGCGGGGCCGGTCCAGGCGCCGGTTCGATCGGGTGCGTGCCACGCCCACACCTTAGGGAACCACTGATCGATCGCGCCTGCTGCGCCCCGCGATGCACGCGCGCCGGCGGCGTTGCAGACGCTCGACGTGCGCCCAGCATGGCTTCGCGCCTGCGCCTTGCCGCCGCACGCGCCTCGCGACGCTCGCGACGTCGCCATCGATCAGTGGTCCCCTGGACAAATCGCGCCGGGGTCTTGACGCGGGGCCGTGTCGTACGTCACTTTGAATGTCGTTCAAACTTTTGTACGGCGTTCAAAGTACGTCGAGAGGCACTGCCGAGGAGTCCGGGAATGACCGAAACCATCACCGCGAGGGCGGCGGGGACCGCGCCTGCCGACGGGCACGAGGGAACCGAGGGACACGGGGGAGGGCTGGCCCGTGTGCTGGGCCCGGCCGGCGCCGTGCTGCTGGTGCTCTCGTGCATCACGCCGGCCTCGAGCCTGTTCATCATCGTTCCCGAGATGATGGCCAGCCAGGGCAGCGGCGTGGTCCTCACGATCCTCGCCGGCATCCTGATCTCGGTCGCGGTCGGCGCCTGCTACGCCGAGCTCGGCACCCGCGTCGCCAGCGCCGGCGGTGAGTACGCGATGGTCACCCACACCCTCGGCCGGTGCGCCGGCTGGCTGACCTTCGCCCTGTCCGGCGTGCTGCTCTGGGTGATCCCGCCCGTCATCGCGCTCGGCACCGCCGACTACCTCTCGGACCTGGTCAGTCTCGACCGCGCGGCCACCGGTGCCGTCGTCATGCTCGTCGCCACCGGCATCGCCCTGCTCGACATCCGCGCCAACGCGCTGGTCACCGGCATCTTCCTGCTGCTCGAGATCGTGGCGGCGGCCGTCGTCGCGCTGCTCGGTGCCGCGCACGTCCAGCGCGGTCCGGGCGAGCTGCTGAGCGCGCACGTCCTCGGCGACAGCGGTCTCGAGCCGTTCACCGCGGCCCTGCTGGTCTCCGGGCTGACCGTCGGCGTCTTCGTCGTCAGCGGCTTCGGTACGGCGGCCTACCTGGCCGAGGAGGTCGTCGAGCCCCGCCGCAACGTGGCCCGCGTCGTGTTCTGGTCGCTCGGCCTCGGCGGCCTGGTGATCCTGGTCCCGACCGTCACCACCGTGCTGGCCGTCGACGACCTCGGTGCCCTCGCGACCGGCGACTTCTCCGAGTTCGTCCGGGCCTGGGGCGGCGACGCCACCGCCGTCGCGGTCAACCTCGGCATCGCGATCGCCATCCTCAACGCCGCCATCGTGATGGTGCTGCAGAACAGCCGCGTGGTCTACGCCTCCGGCCGCGACCGCGCCTGGCCGCCGGCGGTCAACCGTGCGCTCAGCCTCCTCGGCCCGCGCTACGGCGCCCCGTGGGTCGCCACCCTCGTCATCGGCATCCCGGGTGCCGTCCTCGCGTGGGCCGTCGACATCGAGGCCCTGCTGGGCATCACCTCGGTGGTCATCTCGGCGATGTACGTCGCGCTCGCGATCGCGGCGATCAAGGTGCGCCGGATGAGCACCGCCCCGGGCTGGCGGATGCCGCTGTGGCCGCTGCCGCCGCTGCTCGTCGTGCTGGCGGTCGGCTACGCCCTCGTGGGCGCCGACCCCGTGGACCTCGCCATCACCGGCGGCATCCTCGCCGCGGCCCTCGTCTACTACCTCACCTACCTCGCCCGCCGGCCCGACGAGCGCTTCGTCGTCATCGACCCGACCGACGAGCCCGCCCTCCAGGAGATCTGAGATGACCCACCACGACGTGATCGTGATCGGCGCCGGCGTGACCGGCCTGACCGCCGCCTGGCGCCTGGCCGAGGCCGGCCGGGACGTGCTGGTGCTCGAGGCCCGCGACCGGGTCGGCGGTCGCCTGCGCACCGACCTGACCGACCAGGCGGGTGAGCCCGCCCTGTTCGAGATCGGCGGCCAGTGGGTCTCGCCCGACCAGGACGCGCTCATCGCGCTGGTCGACGAGCTCGGCCTGGCCATGTACTCCCGCCACCGCGACGGCGACTCGCTGTACGTCGGCCGCGACCGCGTCGCGCGCCGCTTCGCCGAGGAGCTGCCGGTCTCGGCGGCCACCAACGCCGCGATCGTCGAGCTCACCAAGAAGCTCGACGAGCTCGCCGCCGCGATGGACCCGGCCCGGCCCTGGGAGCTCGACGACGCCCGCCACCTCGACAGCATCTCGCTGCGCACCTGGCTCGAGGAGCAGTGCGACGACGCCGAGGCCCGCGACAACGTCGCGCTGTACCTCGGCCCGGCGATGCTGACCAAGCCCGCCCACGCGTTCTCCGCGCTGCAGGCGGTGCAGATGGCCGCGAGCGCCGGCTCGTTCAGCAACCTGCTCGACGCCGACGTCATCCTCGACCGCCGCGTCGTCGGCGGTCTCCAGTCGGTCCCGCTCGAGCTGGCCCAGCGGCTCGGCGACCGGGTCCGCCTCGGTCAGGACGTCACCCACGTCGAGTGGGACGAGGACGGCGTCGTCGTCCACGTCGGTGACGAGCAGCACGCCGCTCGCCGGCTCGTGGTCGCCGTACCCCCGACCGTCGTGCGCCGCGTCCGGTTCACCCCCGAGCTCCCCGCCGAGCACCGGATCGCGCGTGAGCACCAGTCCTTCGGGCTCGTGATCAAGGTGCAGGCGATGTACGAGACCCCGTTCTGGCGCGAGGCCGGCCTCGACGGCACCGCCTTCGGCCCCTACGAGCTGGTGCACGAGGCCTACGACAACACCCCCGAGGGCGAGCCCCGCGGCGTCATCGTCGGCTTCGTCTCCGACGTCAACGCCGACGCCGCCGGTGCGCTGGGCGAGGACGCGCGCCGCGAGCGGGTCCTCGACTCCCTCGCGACCTACTACGGCGAGCAGGCCCGTCACCCGATCGCGTACGTCGAGAGCGACTGGCAGCACCAGGAGCTCACCGGCGGCGCCTACGGCACCAGCTTCGACCTCGGCGGCCTCACCCGCTGGGGCCACGTGCTGCGCCAGCCGGTCGGCCCGATCGAGTTCGGCAGCAGCGACGTCGCCGGCCACGGCTTCCAGCACGTCGACGGTGCCGTGAGGGTCGGCTCCGAGATCGCCGCGGGGGTCCTCGCGGCAGGCTAGGGCGCGAGCCGCTTCGGCGGTCGATCGGTCGGTGAGCCCACCGGGTGCCAGGAGACGGCGCCCGGTGGGCTCAGCCGTCTGCGCGGACCTTCCGCACCGGTCCGGTCGCGATCACGTCGACGCTCAGCGCGCGGCGCGCGATCAGCCAGCGGTCGTCGATGCGCGCGTACGCGTCGTCGTAGTGCAGGTACCAGGTCAGGTCACGGGCCCGGCCGTCCTCGTCCACGCTCACGTGGTGCGCCTCGCAGGCGACCCGACCGGTCGCTCGGTCGGGATCTCCGGGATCGGCGTCCGCGACGCGGCCCACCACCGCGTGGAAGGTCGCCGCGAAGCCGGTGAGCCGGCCGAGTGCGCCGATGACCGCGTCGCGACCGCGCACCTCGACGGTCGGGCGCAGGGAGGTGGGCGGGTCGGGCAGGACCAGCTCCGCGTCGGGCGTGAACAGCTCGCCGACCGCCGTGAACGCGCGTTGGTCGACGAGCACGGCGTAGCGATGGACGAGGTCGTCGAGGTCGAGCCGGTCGACCGGGGGCAGGCGTGGCATGAGCACAGTCACATCTTGCCCTAGCGTTTGCTTGGTTTGTCACCTACTATGACGATTCGTAATACCCCGGAAGGTCATAGCGAGAGACTCGGCTTCTCGTGTCGTACTGGTGGGCCTGCCCGGTCTGCCCATGGTCATCAGAAGGAATCTGGGATGAAGACACGTCTGTTCAAGGTGGTCGGCGGACTCGCCGCCCTGGCCCTCGTCGCGGCGGGTTGCGCCGGCGAGGACTCCGGCAGCGCCAGCAAGGACGGTGAGTACCGCGTCCTCGTGCTCGGCGGCATCTCCGCCGAAGGACCCCTCGCCGACAACGCCTCCACCTCGGTCCTGTCGGCGAAGGCGGGCGTCGCGCTCGTCAACGCCAACGGCGGCATCGACGGCAGGAAGGTCAAGCTCGAGGTCCTCGACGACCAGGCCGACCCGACCGTCGCCGTCACCAAGCTGCGCGAGGCGATCGCCAAGGGCAAGCCCGACCTGGTCCTCAACTCGGGCCCGTCGACGGTCGCCGACGCGACCCTGCCGATCCTCAAGCAGAACAGCATCCTGTCCTTCAACATCGGCCCGACGGCGACCTCCGCGGACCCGAAGGCCAACCCGTTGAACTTCGACATCTCGGCCGGCGCCCAGGACCAGCTCGACGCGTTCCCGCCGTACTTCGAGGAGAAGGGCTACAGCAAGGTCGGCATCCTGCACGGCTCCAGCTCCTACGGCGAGGTCTACGGCGCCGCGGCCGAGAAGACCCTCGACGGCGCCGGCCTCGACGTCGTCGCCAACGAGGAGTACGACGTCGCCGCGCTCGACATGACCGCCCAGCTGGAGGCGATCCGCGCCAAGAACCCCGACGCCCTCGTGCTCGACGCGTACGGCGCCCCGCTCGGCTACGTCCTCAAGGGCATCGAGAAGCTCGGCTGGAAGGTGCCGATCGTCGGCAACACCTCGGTCGCCGCGACCAGCCTGATCTCGACCGAGCCGCCGTCGGGCGTCCTCGGCACCCCGGCCACCGAGAACCTGGTGATGCAGGTCTACACCAGCACGGCGTACGACGCGGCCGACACCGCCGTCGTCGACCTGGTCGCCCGGATGAAGGAGATCGACGCGATCAAGTCGACCCTGATCCTGGCCTACAACAACGACGCCCTCGCCCTGGTCCAGGCCGCTGCCGAGGAGGCCGGCTCGACCGACCCGAAGAAGCTCGCCGAGGCGCTGCTCGACCCCAAGGTCCAGGAGGCGGCCGACACCGCGGTCATCGGTACCTACCGCTTCACCGCTGACAAGCACTCGGCCCAGCCGGGTCCGGAGGAGTTCACCTTCATCGCCCCCGGCCCGATCAAGGACGGCCAGTTCCACTGATGCGCTGACGCCGGCGGGGTGGGGCTCCCCCATCCCGCCGGCGTTCGCCGTACGACCTGAGGGAATCACCGTGACTCTGATCTGGGGTGGCCTGTCCCTGGGGGCGATCTACGCGATCGTCGCCATCGGCTACAACATCGTCTTCATCTCCTCGAAGACCTTCAACTTCGCCCACGCGCAGCTGACCATGGTCGGCGCGTTCGTGGCCTACACCGGTCTCGTGACCTGGGACCTGCCGGCCGTCGTCGTGGTCGCGATGGCGGCAGCGGCCGTCGCGGTGGTCGCCGCGATCGAGGAGCGGATCGCGATCCGTCCGGTCGGCGACATGCACAACATCCTGGTCACCACGCTCGGTGCCTCGATCCTGCTCGACGGCATCGCCCAGCTGACCTGGGGCACCCAGCCCCTGACCGTCCCCTTCTTCGGTGGGGACGAGGCCATCACCCTGCTCGGCGGCCGGGCCTACCCGGTCGAGCTGTTCTTGATCGTGCTGGCCGTGCTGCTCGTCGTCGCGCTCGGCGTCTACAGCCGCCGCTCGCTCACCGGCCTCGCCCTGCTCGGCATGGCCGAGGACCGCGAGGCCGCCCTGCTCCGGGGCGTGAACGTGCGCCGGATGGCCTTCATGGCCTTCGTGGCGGCGGGCGCGCTCGCCGGCTTCGCGGGCATGTTCGTCGGGTCCAAGACCTTCGCCGTCTCCACGCTCGGCGCGGCGCTCGCGCTCAAGGGCTTCGTGGTGCTGGCCATCGGCGGCTTCGGCTCGATGCCGGGCACGCTCGTCGGCGGCACGCTGGTCGGGCTCGCCGAGGCCTACGCCTCGCGCTACCTCGGTGGTGAGTTCGCCAACCTCACGGTGTTCCTGATCCTCATCACCATCTTGATGGTGCGTCCCGCCGGGCTCTTCGTCCGCACGAAGGAAAGGGTGGTCTGACGATGGCTGCTCCGGCTCTCGCCCGTCGTGTCGCGGGCGGTCCGCTCTGGACCGTCCCCCTGGCGCTGGGGATCGTGCTGATCCTGGTGCCGTACTTCAACCTCGAGTACTCCATCGTCCGTCAGCTCCAGCTGGCGATGATCCTGTCGCTGCTGGTCAGCGGCCTCAACCTGAGCCTGGGCTTCGCCGGTGAGCTCGCGCTCGGCCAGGTGGCGATGTACGCCGCCGGCGCCTACACGGCCGGCCTGCTCTCCGTGCACGGCCACACCGACATCGCGCTGCAGCTGGTCGCGGCCGGCCTCGCGGCGCTGCTGGTCGGCGTCCTGACCGGCATCCCCGGGCTGCGCCTGGGCAGCTGGTCGCTCGCGATGACCTCGTTCTTCCTCGTGCTGCTGCTGCCCGACGTGATCGCGATCTTCAAGGAGGACACCGGCGGCCGCAACGGCCTCAGCGGCATCCTCTCGCCGACGCTGTTCGGCCGGATGCTCACGCCCGAGGACTACTTCATGGTCATCGCGATCGTGACCGTCGCCTGGTTCGCGGTGATGCGCAACATCGCCGTCTCCCGGCACGGCACCGCGCTGCGGGTGCTCAAGCAGAGCCCCGTCCTGGCCGCCTCCATGGGCATCAACGTGTTCCGGATGAAGCTGATGGCCTACGCCCTCGGTGCCGTCCCGGCCGGGCTGGCCGGTGCGCTGTTCGCCAGCCTGGACCTGTACATCTCGCCCGAGGCCTTCGGCTTCACGGTCGCCACCACGATCCTGGCGGCCTCGGTGCTCGGCGGTTCGGCCAGCGTGTACGGCGCCGTCTTCGGCGCGTTCATCCTGCAGTTCGGCCTCAACCAGTCGACCGACTTCCAGAAGTACTCGCTGGTCGTCACCGGCGCGTTCCTCATCGTCGGCGGCGTGCTGCTCACCGGCGGCCTGTCCGGCCTGGCCCGCGCGCTGTGGCGCAGGGTGCTCGCCGAGGACCCCACGGCGGCTCCGGCCGACCGCGCCGCCACCGCGGGCGACGAGGTGCCCGCCGTACCCGGCAAGGTGCTCAAGGTCGAGGGCGTCGCCAAGGCGTTCGGCGGCAACCAGGCGCTCAAGGGTGTCGACCTGACCGCGACGCCCGGCCGCGTGACCGCGCTGATCGGGCCCAACGGCTCGGGCAAGACCACGCTGCTCAACATGATCTGCGGCTTCTACCGCACCGACGCGGGCGTGATCGCCCTCGACGACCGCCAGCTGCAGCGGATGGGCCCGGACCGGGTGGCCCGCACCGGTGTCGCGCGCACCTTCCAGACGCCCAACATCCCGGAGGGCATCACCGTGCGCGAGGCAGTGATGGCGGGTCGGTACGCCGGCCACCGGGCCACCGTCCTCGAGGCCGTGCTCCGCCTGCCGCGCTACCGCAAGGTCCGCAGGGGCGACCTCCTCGAGGCGGACCGGGTGCTCGACCTGGTCGGCATCCGGCACCTCGAGAACGCCGAGGCGACCGCACTGCCCCTGGGCCAGCGCCGGCTGCTGGAGGTGGCGCGCTGCCTGATCAGCAACCCGGGCGTGCTGCTGCTCGACGAGACCGCGTCCGGACTGGACGAGGACGAGGTCGAGCGGCTCGCCGAGGTGATCCGCCGGGTGCGCGACGCGGGCGGCACCGTCGTCCTGGTCGAGCACAACTTCCAGCTCGTGCTCTCGCTGGCCGACGAGATCGTCGCACTCGCCCACGGCGAGCTGATGGCCAAGGGCACGCCGGAGGAGATCCAGAACAACGAGCGGGTGATGAGCGAGTACCTCGGCATCGACCCCGACGCGCCGTCGGCGCCGCACGTGGTGCTGGCCGACGTGCTCGACGACGCAGTGGCGGAAGGGGCGGACCGATGAGCACCGACAGCTCCGCGAAGACGAACGAGCTGCTGCTCGAGGTCCGCGGCCTCGGCACCGGGTACGGCGACCTGCGGGTCGTGTGGGACGTGTCGTTCGACGTACGGGCCGGTGAGATCACCGTCCTCCTCGGCCGCAACGGCGCGGGCAAGACCACCACGATCCGCGCGATCAGCGGCCTGAACAGGATCGTCGCCGGCGAGGTCACCTACCGCGGGGAGTCGCTCGCCAAGGTGCCCGCGCACCAGCGGGTGCGGCAGGGGATCGCCTACGTGCAGGAGGGCAAGCGCGTCTTCCACTCGCAGACGATCGAGCAGAACCTGCTCCTCGGCGGCTACACCCGCAGGATGAAGCGGGCCGAGCTGCGCTCCGAGGTCGAGCGGATCTACGAGCTGTTCCCGATCCTCGCCGAGAAGCGGGCGCTTCCCGCCGCCAGCATGTCCGGTGGCCAGCAGCAGATGCTCGCCATCGGGCAGGCGCTGATGGCCCAGCCTCGGCTGCTCATGCTCGACGAGCCGTCCGGCGGCCTCGCCCCGGTCATCGTCAACGAGGTGATGGAGCGCGTCCACCAGCTCAAGGAGACCGGCATCGGCATCCTCCTGGTCGAGCAGGCGGTCGAGGCGTCGTTCGCGATCGCCGACCACGTCACCGTCCTCGACATGGGCCGCACGATGCTCTCCTCGCCCGCCAGCGAGGTCAGCGACATGACGCTCCTGCAGGACGCCTACTTCGGCAAGACCGCCGGCTGACCCCCGACGCCGACCCGGCACGAAGTTGCGCCGGGTCGGCGCCGACCCGGCGCAACTTCCTGCCGGGTCGGCGTGCTCTCAGGCCAGGCGGAGGACGGCGCTGCGCTTGGCGGGGACCCAGTCCGGGTACAGCGTGCGGCTGGTCGTGCGCGCGGCGGCGAGCAGCAGCGGGCCGACCACGGGAAGGGGCAGGTGGCCGCGCCGGACCACGGAGATGGCGGCGAGCGGGCGGGGCCCGCGCGGGCCCGGGATCACGGTCGCCATCGAGCTGATGCCGGTGCCGGGCAGGCCGTCGAGGATCGCGATCCCCTTGCGGCGTCGTACGGCGGCCAGCTCGTGGTGGACCGACTCGAGCCCGCCCGGGGTGCGGTCGAGGTGCCCGACGAGGGCGTCGACGTGCTCGGGCGGGAGGGCAGCCAGCATGGCCAGGCCGCTCACCGAGTCGGTGGCGATGATCCGGCCGCCGACACGGGACGGGATGGTCGTGGCGCGCGCTCCGCCGACCTTGTCGAGGTAGTGCACGATCGCGCCGTCGAGGACCGAGAGGTGGACGACGGCGTCGGTGGCGAGCTGGAGCTCGTTGAGCGCGACCGACGCAGCAGCGCGCAGGTCGAGGTGCTCGCCCTCGCTGCTGGTCGCGCTCAACCGCCGGCCCGGCGTGTAGCCGCGGCGGTCGTGATGGACCCAGCCGAGGTCCCGCAGCGTCGTCAGCAGGCGGAAGACGGTGGTGCGTGGGAGCTCGGTGATCTCGGCGATGTCGTCGAGCCCGAGGGGCCCCGGCGCGTCGTCGAACGCGTCGAGGATCATGGTCGCGCGCTCGAGGACGCCCAGCCGTGTCGTCGTCTCCGTCATCGCCGCCTCCCTCCTAGCCGCGGTGCTGCCGCAGCTCTGCCGACGTACGCCGGGCCTCGGCCGCGGACGACGTGCTCCAGGTGCGCGACGCCTCGTCGAGCTCGGCGAGCATCAGCTCGGCGCGGTCGCGCTCGTCGGCGTAGTAGCGCTCGGACCAGCGCAACACCAGCTCCGGGAACGCCCAGCCCGGCTCGGCGGTCGCGCCCTCGCGGTCGGCCTCGGCGCGCACCCGCATCCGCTCGGACTGGTCGCGGTGCTCGGCGAGCACGCGGCGCAGCCGATCGGGGTCGGAGAGGTGGCCGAGCCACAGGCGCAGCATCACGCCGTGCTTGAGGACCACGGGGTCGACGTGGTCGTCGGCGGCCCAGTCGCGCAGGGCGCTCTGGCCGGCGTCGGTGATCTGGTACATCCGCTTGCCGCGGACGTCGTCGCGGTTCTCGATCCGCGAGCTCGCCAGGCCGAGCTTCTCGAGCCGACGCAGCTCGCCGTAGATCTGGGAGAACGACGGCGACCAGTAGAAGAACTTCAGGCTCCAGTCCGCCCAGCGCTTGAGGTCGTAGCCGGACAGCTCCTCCCCGAACGAGAGCAGGCCGAGGACCGCCCACCCGGTCGGGGGGAGCGGGGGCGCAGCGTCGTCCGACGGCACGTCGGTTCCCTTGGTCGGCACGGCCTCATCCTAGCGTTCTGGTAGCGGTTCGAACTATGCCTAATAGGTATATCTGACCCGCCCGGACGAGCGCTTGGTTGGCCAAGGGGTGATACCCGGCGTGACCTACCAACGAGTCACCGGCAGGGTGGGACACGTGCTTGCGTCCCTCGCCGAACTGTGGTTCGACCGTGCCCGCACGCATCCCGACGACCCGGCCGTGGACGACGGCCGGGGCTGGCTGACCTGGGCGGAGCTGCTGCCGCGTGCTCGTGCGGTCGGCGCCGCGCTCGCGGAAGCCGGCGTCGGGCCCGGGGACGTCGTCGTGCTGCAGGCCCGGAACACCGTCGAGTGGGTGCTCGTCGCCGCCGGGGTCCACCTGCTCGGCGCGACCCTCGCGCCCCTCGGTGCCGAGGAGCCGGTCGCGTCCAGGCAGGAGTACGCCGCGCGCGTCGGCGCCCGGGTCGTCGTTGCCGAGGTCCCCGTCGCGGGCGAGCTCGACCTCGGACTGGCCTGTCCTCCGCACCCCGTGCCGACCGGTCGCGAGATCGACCTGGAGTCGGCCGATCCGCGTGGGGTGCGGTCGCCGGGGCCCGCCGTGGTGCTGGCGACCTCCGGAACGGCGGGGCACCGGAGCACGGTCCCGATGGACCACGACGTCCTGGTGCGGCTGTACGGCGACGTGGCGGTCATGCTCGACGTCGGCCGCGGCGACCGGCTGCTGGGTGTGGTGCCGCTGGCCCACTCGTTCGGCTTCAACGGCCTGCTGGTGCTGGCGCTGCTGACGGGCGCGTCGCTGCGACTCGTGCCCGAGCGCGACCCGAGGGCCCTGCCCGGGCTGGTGCGGGAGTCGGGGGCGACGATCGTCGCGGGACCACCCGCATTGCTGCACGACCTCGCGGGCGCCGTGCTCGGCGGCGACGGGCTGGGGCCCCAGGTGCGGCTGTTCATGACCGGCGCGACTGAGGTGCGGCCGGACGCCCTGCTGCCGCTGGCCGACCGCGCCGGGATCCCGCGGGTGTCGTCCGGCTACGGGCTCACGCAGACCTGCGGCACCGTCGCGATCTGCCCGGACATCGGTCGCCTGGCCGACGCCGGCCACGCCCCGATGACCGTCGTCCCCGGCGTCGAGGTCGTCGTGGTCGATGCCCTGGGTTCTCCGGTCCCGCCCGGCGCGCGGGGTCGGGTGCTGACCCGCGGCTACCAGGTGGCCGTGCCCACGGACGCCGACGGTTGGCTGGTCACCGGCGACGAGGGCCACCTCCACCCCGACGGGACCCTCTGCATCACCGGGCGCGTCGACGACCAGCTCGTCGTCTCGGGGTTCAACGTCGATCCGGTTCGAGTCGAGCAGGCACTTGCTCGGTCGCCGTACGTCGCCCAGGTGGCGGTCGTGGGCGTGCCCGACCCGCGGCGCGGGCACCGGCTGGTCGCGGTCGCCGTACCCGCAGAGGGCGTGGATGCCGATGGGCGGAACGACGCGGCGGTGCTGGCGCAGGCGCGGGCTGTACTGGCCGGGTACGAGGTGCCCGACACCGTGGTCTGGATGGACGCCCTGCCGCACACGACCACGGGAAAGCTCTCGCGCGCCACGGTGCGCAGGATGCTCGCCGAGCACCTGGGGGACCACGACCAGGAGGACTGATGGGCGCAGCAGTGGCGGACCGGTTCGCAGGAGGCGTCGCGCTGGTGACCGGCGCGGGGTCGGGACTCGGCGAGGCGATGGCCGTCGAGCTCGCCGCGAGCGGCGCGCACGTCCTCGTCACCGACGTGGACAGGGAGCGGGCGACCGCGGTCGCGACCGCCTGCGTGGCCGGCGGCGGCAGTGCCGAGGCGCACCTGCTCGACGTCGCCGACGGCCACGCGGTGGACGCGCTGTTCGCCTCGGCGTGGGAGCAGCACGGGAACGTCGACCTCGTCGTCGCCAACGCAGGCATCGAGTCCGGCGACCGGGTCTGGGACACGACGCCCGAGCAGTGGCGTCGCGTGCTCGCCGTCAACACCGACGGCGCGTTCCACTGCGCGCGCTCGTCCGTGCGGCGGATGACCGACCAGGAGCGTCCCGGCGTGCTGGCCGTCGTCGCCTCGGTGGGTTCGGTGACCACCCTGCCGTACCAGTCGGCGTACATCGCCAGCAAGCAGGCGGTGCTCGCCCTGGTCCAGTGCCTCGACCTCGAGCTGCGCGCCGCCGACGCTCCGGTGCAGGTCTCCGCGCTGCTGCCCGGCTGGGTGCGGACCCGGATCTTCGACGACGTCCGCCGGGGGACGGAGCCGGTGGACGACCTCGCACGGGCCACGTTCGCCGCGATGGCGGCGTCGATCCAGGAGCAGGGCATGGACCCTGCCCGGGCGGCGTCGCTGCTCCTCGCGGCCGTGGCCCGTGGCGAGTTCTGGTGCTTCACCGACCCCGAGCGGGCAGCCCAGCTCTTCGAGGAGCGGGCCCGGACCCTGCGCGAGCTGCGCCCTCCGGAGCGCTCGGGCTGGCTGGGCAGCTCTACTGCGTGATCGTCCAGCCGCCGTCGACGGGCAGGAAGACGCCGTTGACGTACGACGCCAGCGGCGAGAGCAGGAAGAGGATCGGCCAGGCCATCTCCTCGGGCCGCCCCATCCGCTTCAGCGGCACCCGGCCGAGGATGTGGTGGCCCATGTCGGACTGGGCGAAGCCAGCCAGTCGCGGGGTGTCGGTCATGCCGGGCCCGATGCCGTTGGCGCGGATCCGGTCGGCCTTGTGGGCCGCGAGGTGGCGCACGTAGCCCATGACGGCTGCCTTCGACGCGGAGTACCAGTCGCTCTCCGTGCCGACCCTGTTGCCGGCGACCGACGCCGTCACGACCATGGCGGCACCGGCCGGCGTACCCGCGTCGAGCCAGTCCTGGGTCAGGCCCCGCACGCTCCCGACGCTGATCCGCACGGCCTCCTCGAAGTCGAGCGGGACCTGCGAGGACGGGCCGGCGTTGTTGACGAGGTAGCGCGGCACGCCGCCGAGCGCCTCGGTGGTCCGGGCCAGCGCGGTGGTGCGGGCGGTGGCGTCGGCGACGTCGCAGACGGCCGTGTGGATGCCCTTGTCGGCGAGCTCGCCGAGTCCGTCGGGACGCAGGTCCCAACCGCTGACCCGCAGGCCGGCATCGAGGGCGCCGAGCGCGACCGCGCGGCCGATGCCGCTGCCGGCACCGGTGACGATGACGGCATCGCCGGGGGTGAAGCCCAGGTTGATCGTGTCGTTGGTCATCGCGGTCTCCTCAGACGCCGTAGCCGCCGTCGATGTCGAGCTTCTGGCCGGTGATGAACCCGGCCCGCTCGCTGGCCAGGAACGCGACGGCCTCGGCGATGTCGGCCGCCGTGCCGAACCTGCGCAGGGGGATGTTGGTCCGCGCGACGTCGAGCGCGCGCTCGTCGAGGTCGCCGTCGGCGATCAGGCGCTCGGCCATGCCGTCGGTGAGCATGCCGGGCCCGACGCAGTTGACGCGCACGCCGAACCGACCCTCCTCCGCGGCGAGGCCGCGCGCGAGCGCCTCGACCGCTGCCTTCGGCGTCGAGGAGAGGCCGTCGCGCACGGGGTAGCGCACGGTCGCGGCCGTGGTGACCGCCGTCAGCGAGCCCTGCGTCGCGCGCAGCGACGGCAGCACCGCGTGGGCCAGGTTGAAGAACGCGACGACGTCCTGGTCCACCTGGGTGGCGAACTGCTCCGGGGTGACCTTCGAGAGGTGGACCATCGGCACGTGCGGGCCGGCCGCGTGCACGACTGTGTGGACCCGGCCGTGCTCGGCCTCCAGCTCGCCGATCGCCTGAGCGACCGACGCGGCGGCGCTGAGCTCGCACTGCCGCGTGCCCCGGACACTGCTGCCGAGCTCGGCGACGAGTGCGTCGGGCGCCGTACGCCGGTGCAGGAGGAGCAGCTCCGCTCCGTCCTCGGCGAGGCGGCGGCAGATCTCCGCGCCGAGACCGCCGGTCGCGCCGGTGACGAGGGTGGTTCCGTAGCTCATGCGGTGGCCTCCGTGGGCTGGTCGCTGTTCGTGGGGGTGAGGCGGGCGCCCTGCGCCCAGGCGTCGAGGTGGCGGCGGAGCAGTGCAGGGATCTCGACCGAGTCGATGCCGGGGGAGACGGCGACGATCCGGATCCGCGCTCGCGCGACGACCTTGTCGTCAGCGGTGCGCACCATGCGGTGCAGCATCTCGAAGGAGCGCCGGCCGACCGCCCCGAGCCGCAGCTCGATCCGGATCTCGTCGAACAGCCCGACCGCCTCGAGGTAGTCGCACGCCGTGTGGGCGGTGACCGTCCAGAACCCGTGGCGCTCCTTGAGCTCGTCCTGGCGCAGGTCGTTGAGCCAGAACCACTCGCTCTGCATCCGCTCCATCCACGGGAACCACGCCCCGTAGTAGAGGATCCCGGCCGGATCGGTGTCGGCGTAGCTCAGTCGGAAGGTCGTCGAGTGGAGCGCCGGGCCCGGCCCGCCGTCCGCGACGCGTGCGTCGGTCGCCATGGAGACAACCTAGCACTTGCTTGGTTTGAGAGATAGTGACGGAGTCCGTGGAGCTCGGAGCTCAGCCCTGTCGCAGGTCCGTCTTCAACACCTTGCCGCTGGCGTTGCGGGGCAGCGCCTCCTCGAGCACCACGTCGCGCGGGACCTTGAAGTTGGCGAGCCGCTCACGCACCCAGGCGATCAGCTCCTCGGGCGTCGCGGAGCTGCCGGGGCGGAGGACGACGTGGGCCGCGCCGACGGCGCCCATCCGGTCGTCGGGGACACCGATCACGGCGCTCTCCATGACGGCGGGGTGGGTGGCCAGGACGTTCTCGACCTCGGCGGGGTAGACGTTGAAGCCGCCCGTGATGAACATGTCCTTGATCCGGTCGGTGATCTTCAGGCAGCCGTGCTCGTCGAGGCGGCCGATGTCGCCGGTGTGGAACCAGCCGTCCTCGTCGATCGCGGCCGCCGTGGCCTCGGGGTCCTCGAAGTAGCCGAGCATGACGTTGTCGCCGCGCAGCCACACCTCGCCGTCGGTGCCGACCTCGACGTCATTGCCGTCGCCGCCGACCACCCGGACCTCGATGCCGGGGACGCCCGGGCCGGTGGTCTCGGCGATGTGGCGCGGGTCCTCGTTGCGGCGCGACACGGTGGCGACGACGCACTCGGTGAGCCCGTAGGCCTGGGCGACGGTGTCGAAGCCGAGGATGTCGAGCATCTGCTCGAACAGGGTCTCCGGCACGGAGGTCGCGCCGGCGATGGCGAAGCGCAGCGACGAGAGGTCGAAGTCGGTCCGACGCTCGTGGTTGATCAGCGTGATGAAGATGGTCGGCGCTCCGGGGAGCACCGTGATCCTCTCGTCCTGCACGAGCTGCATGAGCGCGACCGGGTCGAAGGTGACGACCGGGTAGATCGTCGTGCCGGCGGTGAGCGAGGTGATCACGCCGGCCTTGTAGCCGAAGCCGTGGAAGAACGGGTTGACGATCGCGTAGCGGTCCTGCGGGGACAACGAGGCGCCGTCGGCCCACACCTCGGCGACGCCGATGGTCTGGGCGTGCGTGCTCATCACGCCCTTGGGGATGCCGGTCGTGCCGGAGGTGTAGAGGATGTCGCATACGGTGTCGGGGGTGACCTCGGCCGCGAGCTTCTCGACCTCCTCGACCGACACCCGCTCGCCGAGGGCGAGGAAGTCGACCCACGGGAGCGTGCCCGCCCGGCCGGCGGAGTTGACGTCGACGAGGGTGCGCAGGTGCGGCAGGCCGGGTACGACGGGCCCCGGCTCCTCGCCCCCGGCCTCCATCAGCATCGCGGAGTAGTCGGTCGTCAGGAACCCGTCGCACAGGACGAGCGCGACCGCACGCGAGCGCTGCAGCACGACCTGCGCCTCGTGCCCGCGGTAGCGCGTGTTGAGCGGCACGACGGAAGCACCGATGTACTGCGCTCCCAGGAGCGCCACGATGAACTCGACCCGGTTCGGCGCCCAGATCGCGACCCGGTCGCCCGGCTCCACGCCGATGGCACGGAAGGAGCGGGCGGCGGCCACGGCGAGGTCCCGCAGGCCCTCGTAGGTCACGGTGGTGCCACCGTCGACGACGGCGGGGTGGCTGCCGTGGGTCGCGGCCCCCTGGGCCAGGAGGGCGGGAATGGTCCGTGCTGCCATCAGGCGAGACTCCTCGTGAACAAGTGCTTGTTAGGTACTGTAGTCCTGCCCGTCCCGGCCGGCCCGTGTGTCCGGCGAGAGGGACCGTGGGAAAGGATCAGGTCATGGCGAGCAGCAACAACGAGGCTACGGCCCGCGGCGGTCGGCGCCGCAGCAATGGCGCGGGGTCGTCCCGGCGCGCCCAGCTCCTGGCGATCGCGGCGGAGATGTTCGCGACGCGCGGCTACTCGCAGACGACGGTGCGCGACATCGCCGACGAGGCGGGAATCCTGTCGGGCAGCCTCTACCACCACTTCGACTCGAAGGAGGCCATGCTCACGGAGATCCTCCGGGACTTCATGGGCAACCTGCTGAGCGAGATCCGCGACATCGCCGAGCGGGGCCAGACCCCGCGCGAGGCTCTGGACGGGCTGATCTACAACTCCTTCGAGACCATCCACCGGGTGCCGTTCGCGGTCGCGCTCTACCAGAACGAGTCGGCCCTGCTGGCCACGACGCCCGAGTTCGCCTTCGTCCACAAGGCGAGCCTCGACGTGGAGAAGGTCTGGCTCGGCGTGCTCAAGCAGGGGCAGGCCGAGGAGGACTTCCGCGCCGACCTCGACCCGGGCATCACCTACCGCTTCATCCGCGACGCCATCTGGTCGACCGTGCGCTGGTACAACCCGCGCGGCCGCCTGCAGCACCGCACCGTCGCCGACCAGTACCTCGAGATGCTCCACGGCGGCCTGCTCGCCTGAGCGGCCTCGGTGACGCGAGGACGACGCGCTCAGCGTCGTACCTCCTTGTCGCGCAGACCCTTCGGGTCCAGGACCGTGCGGATCAGCTCGAGCTCCTCGGCCGTGGGCAGCCGCGTCGTGGCGGCGTTGCTGGTGTCGATCGCGAAGCCGGTGTTCTCCGCGACCTCCTGGGCCGTGACGCCCGGGTGGAGCGAGCGCACCTTGAGCCGGCCCTCGTCGTCGTAGTCGAGGACGGCCAGGTCGGTGACGACCACGCCGAGGTCGTGGAAGCGCAGCGCGCTGCCCCGGTGGGCGCGGGCCCGGTCGTTGCCGACCCCGGAGACGACGTCGACGGCCTCGACGAAGACCCGGGCGCTGTGGTTGCTGACCCAGTAGTCGGTGCGGTGGTTGACCGTGTTGCCGGGTGCACCGCGTACGCCGATGAGCTGCCGGGTCGGCTTGCGCCAGTCGCCGATCGAGGAGATGTTCTGGTTGCCGTAGCGGTCGACCTGGCTGGCGCCCATCATGCTGTGGCGCCGGCCGGTCGCCAGGATCTCGAAGACCCGGCGGAACGGCGCCCATGACTCGACCGTCCCGCCGGCGGAGGCGTTGCGACCAAGTGGCGGCGGTTCGCTCATCAAGAAGCAGTCGCCGTCGGTGAGGACCAGGTCGGGCTCGAAGGTCAGCTTGGCGAGCCGGGCGCTGATCGTCGGCACGAGGCCGACTGCGTGGGCCAGGATCTCGCCGGAGCCGCGCCAGGCGTCGGCGCAGGCGACGACGCAGACCTCGGCGCGGGTGACGTCGGCGTTCTCGCTCATCGGGTGCTCTCCTCGAGGTAGGTCTTCTCGAACGCGGCCCAGGCCTCCGGGTCGCGTGCGGCCTCCGCGTACGCGCGCTGGGAGGCCTCGTCGCGGCCGTAGTCCGGCTCGCAGCTGGTGAACCCGGCGCCGCCCGGCGCCTCGACGACGCCCGAGACGAACATCCGGCTGACCAGCAGCGTCTGCGGTGCGGCGGTCGCGGTCAGCTCCTCGGTCGGGACGATGCTCTCGACGCTCATGATGGTGCGGTCGGCCGCCATGGCGTACAGGTCGTCGAAGTACGGGTCGGGGCCGAGGTACTGCCCGTTGCCGGCCGCGTCCGCGCGGTTGAGGTGGATCAGCGCGAGGTCCATCCGGACACCCGGGACGGCGACGTAGACCTCGTCGTCGTACGGCGACGCCACGGTCTTGAGGTGCGGGTTCATCGTGAGCACGTCGGAGGCGAGTCCGGCGCGGGTCGGCAGGAAGCTCAGCCGGCTGGCGCCGGCGCGCAGGGCGGCGACGAACATGCCCTCGTCGTACTCCGTCGTCTGCACGGTCCCGGCCTCGCGCGCGGCCCGGAAGTGCGGGTCGAGCGGGATGCTGTCGAGCGAGACGAAGCCGTAGACCAGTCGCCTGACCTTGCCCGCGGCGCAGAGCATGCCCACGTCGGGGCCGCCGAAGGTGACGACGGTCAGATCGGTCACGTCGCTGCGCAGCAGCTCGCGGACCAGTGCCATCGGCTTGCGCCGTGACCCCCAGCCGCCGATGCCGATGGTCATGCCCGACCGCACGTGGCTCGCCACGTCGGTCAGCTGCATGGTCTTGTCCGCCATCAGTCCTCCATACCTAGCGCTTGCTTGGTGGCGACTGTACCTGTGGACGCTCGGCAGTGCCACTGGAGGGGACTGCCCTTGCGGCCGGGTCGCCGCGGTGATTGCATCACAGCAAGCAAACGCTTGGTAGAGAGGTGGACCGGTGACCGGACACGTGGTGGTGACGGGCGGGGCGAGCGGGATCGGAGCGGCGGTCGTCGACCGGCTGCGCGAGCGCGGGCACGCCGTGACCGTCTGGGACCTGGCCGTGCCTGCGCGTGGGGACGTCGGGCACTGCGAGCTCGACGTGACCGACGCCGACGCGGTGGCGGCTGCAGTGCGTGCCGCCGAGGGGGAGCGCGGCGTGGTGCGTCACCTGGTCGCCAGCCACGGCATCCGCGGCGCCTACCGCCCTGCCCTGGAGCTCGACCCCGCCGGCGTGCGGCGGATGCTCGACGTCCACGTCGTCGGCACCCTGCTGACTGCGACCGCCGTCGCTCGGCGCCTGGTGGAGCTCGATGCGACACGGGGCGGGTCCGTGGTGACCCTGGCGTCGACGACGGCGTACCGGGGGTGGGTGAACCAGTCCGACTACGGCGTCGCCAAGGCTGCGGTCCGCCAGCTCACGGAGAACCTCGCGATCGAGTGGGCGGGCCTGGACATCCGGGTCAACGCCGTCGCCCCCGGCCACACCCTGACGCCGATGGTGCAGGACATGGTCGACGACGGGTACGACGTCGGTCCGGTCGAGGCGCGCACGCCGCTCGGGCGGCTGTGTGCTCCGGAGGAGATCGCGCGCGAGATCGTGCACCTGCTGCTCGACGCCACCTTCACGACAGGGGTCTGCCTGCCCGTCGACGGCGGCTGGACGGCGGTGGGAAGGTGAGCACCCTGCCGAAGCGGCGGCTCGGCGACCTCGAGGTCTCGGCGATCGGGTTCGGTGCGATGACGCTGACCCAGACGCCCGAGAGCGATGTCGAGCGCGGGACCCGTGCGGTGCACGCCGCGCTCGACGCGGGGGTCACCCTGTTCGACACGGCCGACGTCTACGGCCCGACCGGCCACGACACCGTCGGCGCCTACGGCGTCAACGAGCGCGCACTGATGGGGGCGCTGCGGTCGTGGGGCGGCCCCCTCGACGACATCGTGATCGCCACCAAGGGCGGGCACACCCGCGACGGCCTGACCTGGTGGATCGACGGCAGTCGTGAACACCTGCGGTCCGCTGCGCTCGCCTCCCGGGAGCGCCTCGGTCTCGACGTCATCCCGCTCTACCAGCACCACCGTCCCGACCCGCGGCGTGCGTACCGCGAGTCGATGGAGGCGTTGCGCAGCCTGGTGGACGACGGCATCGTCGCCCGGGTCGGCATCTCCAACGCGGACGCCGACCAGATCCGCCTCGCGGCCGAGGTCGTCGGGGACGCGCTGGTGTCGGTGCAGAACGAGTACTCGCCACTGGCGCGCGGCAGCGAGCCGGAGATCGACGTGTGCGCCGAGCTGGGCCTGACCTTCCTGTCCTGGGGTCCCTTCGGGGGCATGCGCGAGGCGAAGTCGCTCGGCTCGTCCTTCGCGCCGTTCGCCGAGGTGGCTCAGGCGCGAGGGGTCAGCCCGCAGCAGGTCGCGCTCGCCTGGCAGCTCGCCCGCTCGCCGTGGATCGTGCCGATCCCCGGGGCCAGCCGGCCGGAGTCGGTCCTCGACTCGGTGCAGGCGGCGACGCTCGTCCTCACCGAGGACGAGCTCGCACGTCTGTCGGGCGCGGATCAGGCATGAGCCGGCGGTTCGACCAGCTCCACGCGGACCCGGTCGGGGTCGAGCACGTAGACCACGCGGTACCCCGCCATCGGCTCGCTCGCCACGATCGGGTCCGACAGGACCGTGGTCCCCGCGGCGCGCAGGCGAGCGAGCGTGCCGTCGAGGTCGGTCACCGCGATCGCGACGTGGGCAGCGCCCACGCTGCCGTTGTCGGGATCGAGGACGACGTCCGACCCACCGTCGTACTGCAGCAGCTCGACCACGGTCGTGCCCTCCTGGGCGCGGACGAACGCCTGCCGCACGACGACTCCCGGGTACCCGGTGACCGCGTCGATGCGGGGTCCGCTCCGCTCGTACGGCCCGAGCCGACCGCCGCCCAGCAGGTCCTCGTAGAACGCGAGGGACCGCTCCATGTCGCTGACCGTGATGCCCACGTGATGGATCGTCGTCATGAACGAAACCTAGCAAGCGCTTGGTTCATGTGAAACCCTGAGGAGATGAACATGCCGGACACCGCACCCCACCCTCTCGTCGACCTGACCGACAAGGTCGTCGTGGTCACCGGTGCCAGCCGCGGGCTCGGCGCCGCCCACGCCCGCACCCTTGCGCAGGCCGGCGCCACCGTCGTGGCGACCGACCTCGCCGCCGACGGCGTGGCCGAGGTGGCCGCCGCGCTGGGGGAGCAGCACGCGTCCGCTGCTCTCGACGTCACCTCGCCCGATGCCTGGGCCGAGCTCGTGGCGTTCGTCGTCGAGACGTACGGCCGTGTCGACGGCCTGGTCAACAACGCCGGCCGGTGCGAGTACGCACACTTCCTCGAGACCTCGCCGGAGATGTTCGAGGGACACTTCCAGGTC
Organism: Nocardioides kongjuensis; assembly: GCF_013409625.1. Classification (NCBI taxonomy): domain Bacteria; kingdom Bacillati; phylum Actinomycetota; class Actinomycetes; order Propionibacteriales; family Nocardioidaceae; genus Nocardioides; species Nocardioides kongjuensis. The sequence continues at coordinate 3,755,956 of NZ_JACCBF010000001.1, read as the reverse complement.
AACGTGATGGGCGCGGTCCACGGCATGCAGGCGGTTGCGCCGCACATGCGCCCGGGCAGCGCGATCGTCAACATCGCCTCCGTCGCCGGACTCGCGGCGTGGCCGGGAAGCAGTGCGTACGGCGCCTCGAAATTCGCCCTGCGCGGTGTCAGCCGGGCTGCCGCGATCGACCTCGGCGGCGAGCGGGGCATCCGGGTCAACTGCGTGCTGCCGGGCGCGGCCGACACCGCGATGCTGTCGGAGGCCTCGCGCCAGGGCGGCGGGGTCGTCGCGACGCTGCCGGTCCCGCGCGCGGCGCGCCCGCACGAGATCAGCGCGATGGTGACCTTCCTCCTCAGCGACGCGGCGAGCTACTGCACCGGCCAGGACTTCGTGGTCGATGGTGGGATGAAGGCCTGACCATGCCGTTCTACGAGATCGACGGTGTCGTCCCGGTCTGCGACCCGACGTCCTACGTGCACCCGTCTGCCGACGTGATCGGCGACGTGATCATCGGCGCCGGGTGCTACATCGGCCCCTCGGCCAGCCTGCGTGGTGACTTCGGGCGGATCCGGATCGAGGCCGGCTCCAACGTCCAGGACTCCTGCACCGTGCACGTCTATCCCGGTGCCGACTGCATCCTCGGTGAGGGCAGCCACGTCGGCCACGGCGCGATCCTGCACGGCTGCGTGCTCGAGCCCCGGGTCCTGGTCGGGATGAACTCCGTCGTGATGGACGGCGCCCGGATCGGCGAGGACTCCCTCGTCGGCGCGGGAAGCGTGGTGAGCGCGGGCTTCGTCGCCCCGCCGCGCTCGTTGGTGCTCGGCAGCCCGGCGAAGGTGCTCCGCGAGCTCGACGAGGCGCAGCTCGCGTGGAAGTCCAACGGCCCCGACGTCTACCGACAGCTGGCCGAGCGCTCGCTCGCGAGGATGCGGGAGGTGGCGCCGCTGGAGGCCGAGGAGGCGGACCGGCCGCGGGTCAGCACCGACGCCTCGGTGAGCCGGCCGCTGCACGAGCTGCGGGCGGAGCGGGAGTCGCGGTGAACGCGCGTCGTGACCTCGCTGAGGCCGTGCGCGAGCTCGCCTCGGCCGTGGCCGTCACCGACGTCGACGACCCGGACCTGGCGCAGGCGGCCGCATCGGCGCGGGAGCTGACGAAGCTGCTGAGGGAGCGGCAGCTGGAGGACGTCCCCCGGACGCCGTACGACGAGGCGGTCGGCGCCACCCACTACGGCTGGCACCTCGACAATCCCGCCCTGCCGGGCCTGACCATGGTCTTCGAGGACGGCCGGGCCACCGCGACGATCCCGGACGGGCTCGGCAAGGCGTACGCCGGCCCACCCGGCAAGCTGCACGGTGGCGTCGGCGCCCTGCTCCTCGACGTGCTCCTCTCGAGCCTGGTCCAGCACCACGGCGTCCGCGCCGTCACCGCGTCGCTGACGGTCGACTACCGCGCCGCCACCCGGCTCGACGTGCCGCTGCGGATCACCGGCGACATCGTCGGGCGCAGCGGACGGAAGGTCGAGACCGTCGGGGCGCTGTGGTGCGGTGAGGTCGCGACCGTCGAGGCGCGCGGGCTGTTCGTCCAGGTCGGCTGACGCCCTGGGCCCGTGGTGGCCCGGACGACCGGGCGGCACGGCTGCTACAGCTCGCCGGCGTCCCTCTTGTTCGACTCCGCCATGGCGGCGGCGTCGAGCCCTGCGAGCGAGTCGACGGTGACCTCGGCGTTGTGGGAGTGGGCGGCGTGGTGGAGGCCGAAGACGGAGTCCATCCCGGCGCGCTGGCCCATCAGGTCCTCGGCCTGGTTGATCGCCTTCTTGGTCAGGGCCAGGCCGAGGCGGGGCATGGCGGCGATGCGGCGGGCCATCTCGTCGACGGCGGCGTCCAGCTCGGGGCGGGGGACGACGTGGTTGACCATGCCGAGCTCGTGGGCGCGGCGGGCGTCGAACCGGCCGCCGGTGTAGAGGAACTCCTTGGCGGCGCGCGGGTTCATCACCCACGGGTGCGCGAAGTACTCGACGCCGGGGATGCCCATCTTGACCACCGGGTCCTGGAAGAAGGCATCGTCGGAGGCGATGATGAAGTCGCAGATCCAGGCGAGCATCAGGCCGCCGGCGACACAGGCGCCCTGCACCTTCGCGATGACCGGCTTGGGGATCTCGCGCCAGCGGCGGCACATGCCGAGGTAGACCTCGGACTCGCGGGCGAAGCGGGCGTCGACGCCCTGCGCGCCGACGTGGTCCCACCAGATGACGGCCTTGCGCTCGAACGACTCGTGGATGTCGCGGCCCGGGGTGCCGATGTCGTGCCCGCCGCAGAAGTGCCTGCCGTTGCCGCCGAGCACGATCACCTTCACCGCGTCGTCGTTGACCGCGTCGGTGAAGGCCTGGTCGAGGGCGTAGGTGACCTTGGAGTTCTGCGCGTTGGCGTACTCGGGCCGGTTGAGGGTCACGTACGCGACGCCGTCGCGGACGTCGTACGTCACCACCGGCTCGGTGGTCGTGGTCTCGTCGCTCATGGCAGCTCCCCGGGGTCGTCGTACAAACCTAGCGTTTGCTTGGTATCGTAGCAGGATGACGACGCAGGCCGACCTCGATGTGACCGACACCGCTGACTGGGCCGGACGGCCCCTCGGGGAGCGTGAGGTCAGCTGGGACGAGCGCGACGCGATCCTGTTCGCGCTCGCGGTGGGTGCTCCCGCCGAGCGACTCGACCTCGTCTTCGAGCGCGACCTGAAGGTGCTGCCGACCTTCGCGCTGACCCTCGCCCAGTGGGCGCCCGACGTGCTCGGGTCGGCCGGCGCCTTCGACGTCGGCACGGCGCTGCACGGCTCCCAGAGGCTCGAGGTGCTCGCGCCGATGCCGCCGAGCGGCGCCACGCTGATGCAGGCGCGGGTCGGCAACGTGTGGGACAAGGGCGCGGCCGCGGTCTTCGAGGTCGTCGTCGAGTGCGAGTACGTCCGGGCCACCTGGTCGATCTTCGCGCCCGGCCGGGGTGGCTTCGGCGGCGAGCGCGGCCCCGGTCGCACGTCCGGTCCCGAGGGTGACCCGATCGCGACCGTCGGCCTCGACGTCGCGGCCAACGCCGCCGCGCTCTACCGGCTCACCGGCGACCGCCACCACATCCACATCGACCCTGTCGCGGCGGAGCGGATCGGCCAGCCGCGGCCGATCCTGCACGGCCTCGCGACCCTCTCGGCCGCCGTCCTCGCCGTCGCCGAGGCACAGGGGGCGTCGCCGGCCGACCTGACCCTGCTCGAGGGACGGTTCAGCAGCCCCGTCTTCCCGGGGGAGCACCTCACCGTCCCGGTGTGGGCGGACGGCTCGTTCCGCGTCGACACCGGACGCGGTACGGCGATCGACGGCGCGCGCGCCCTCTTCGCGTGACCACCGCCGCGGCGTCCGCGGCCCCGGCGGTCCGGCTGCGGCCGGTCGTCGCGGTGCTGGCCGCCGCCGGCCTGGTCGGGATCCTGTCGCAGGCACTGCTCATCCCGCTGCTCGGCGACCTGCCCGCGCGGCTCGACGTCGGTGGTGAGGCCGCGTCCTGGGCGATGACCGTGTGCCTGGTCGCCGCGGCGGTGGCGACGCCGGTCAGCGGCCGCCTCGCCGACATCGTCGGTCGCAAGCGGGTGCTCGTCTGCTGCCTGGTCGCGACGACGCTCGGCAGCGTGCTGTGCGCGAGCGGTGGGAGCTACCCGCTGCTGCTCGCCGGGCGCGCGTTGCAGGGCGCGTCGAGCGCGGTCATCCCGCTCGGCATCAGCGCGCTCGCCGAGATCGCCGTCGGCGTCGGCCTGCAGCGCGGTGCCGCGCTGATCAGCGCCACCATGGGCATCGGCACGGCGGGCGGCGTCGCCTTCTCCGGGCTGGTCGCCGCCGTCGCGGACTGGACCGTGGTGTTCTGGGTCGCGGCCGGGCTCGGCCTCCTCGTCACCGCCGCCGTCGTCGTCGTGCTCCCGTCCCACGCGCCCGCCGACCGGGCGAGCGACCGGGCGAGCAGGAGGGCAAGGTTCGACGGCATCGGGTGCGTGCTCCTCTCGGTCGGCCTCACCGCCGCCCTGCTCGCCGTCACCAACGGCGGCCGCTGGGGCTGGGCCGGTGCGCCGACGATGGGCTGCGCCGCCGGCGGTCTGCTCGTGCTGGCCGGCTGGTGGCGCTGGGAGCGGCGTACGACGGATCCGCTCGTCGACCTCGACTCGGCCACCGAGCCCCGGATGGCGCTGGTCCAGTCCGCCTCGGTGCTCGCCGGCGTCGCGATGTTCACCCACGTGCTGGTGCTCCCCGTGCTGCTGCAGCACCCGGTCGACGGCAGCGCCGCCGGCGTCCTCGTGGCCGGGCTGTGCCTGGTCCCCGCGGGCGTCGCGATGATGCTCGCCGCACCGCTCGGGTCCTGGCTGGTCGAGCGCCGCGGCGCCCGGTGGGCGCTCGCGGCAGGCCTCGTCTGCAGCAGCACCGGGTACGCCGCCTCCGCCGCCACCGCCTCCTGGCCGGCCGCGGTGGTCGCCGCGTCGGTCGTCATCGGGGTGGGCATCGGCCTGTCGTTCGCGACCCTGCCGTTCCTCGTCGTCCGGCTCACCGCCCCCGCGGCGGTCGGTGCGGCCAACGGCCTCAACACCTTGATGCGGATGATCGGCGCGTCCGTCTCGAGCGCCGTGATCGGCGCCCTGCTGGCGGTGCAGGCCGGGTCCGCCGCCGGCTACGCGCTGGCCTACGGCTGGGGTGCGGTCGCGGCGGCGGTCGGTGCGCTGCTCGCCGCACGGCTCCCGAAGGACCTCTAGGCCGTCCTGGTCGTCAGGATGTCGGGTCGTCAGGATGTCGTGGTCGTCAAGATGTCGATGACCGCTGCCGGGTCGGTCGCCGGGTTCACGAACGCCAGCCGCAGCACCGTCTCGCCGCGCCACGACGTCGGGACGCAGAGGATCCGGCCCGCGCGGGAGAGCTCGTCGGACCACGCGTAGTAGTCGTCGCGGGTCCAGCCCGGGCGGTCGAACAGCAGCACCGAGAGGTCCGGCTCCATCAGCAGGCGCAGGGTCGTGCTCTCCCTGATCGCGTCGGCGACCGCGCGGGTGGTGGTGAGCGTCTGCTCGACCGCAGCGGCGTACCGGTCGGTCCCGTGCACGGCGAGGCTGAACCAGAACGGCAGCCCGCGCACGCGCCGGGACAGGTGCACGGCGAGGTCGGTCGGGTTCCAGGCCTCACGGTCGATGCGGTCGAGGTACGACGCGTGCTGGCTGTGCGCCGCACGGGCCAGGTCCGGGTCGCGGTAGAGCAGGGCGCAGCAGTCGTACGGCGCGAACAGCCACTTGTGCGGGTCCACGATGAAGCTGTCAGCCCGCTCGATGCCGGTGAACCGCGCACGGGCGGAGGGGGCGGCGAGCCCGGCGCCGCCGTACGCGCCGTCGACGTGGAGCCAGATGCCGTGCTCCTCGCACACGTCGGCGACGTCGGACAGGTCGTCGATGATGCCGGCGTTCGTCGTGCCGGCGGACGCGACGACCGCGAAGACGCCGGGCTCGTCGGCGATCGCGGCGCGCAGCGCGGCACCGGTGAGCTGGCCGCGGTCGCCCTCGGGGACCTCGACGACCTCGACGTCCATCACCCGCGCGTCGGCGAGGATCGAGGAGTGCGCACCGGAGGTGCAGGCGATCTTCCAGCCACCCTCGGGGCGAGAGCCGCGGCGGGTGAGCGCGGTGTGTCGTGCGGTCACCAGCGCCGAGAGGTTGCCGGAGGTGCCGCCGGAGACGAAGCAGCCGCCGGCGTCCTCGGGCCAGCCGAGCAGCGAGACCAACCAGGCCAGCGCCTCGTTCTCGGCGAAGATCGCTCCGGCGCCGGCCTCCCAGGTGCCGCCGAAGATGTTGAAGCTCGACACCACGGCGTCGAAGGCGAGGGCGGCCCGGGTCGGCGCGGCCGCGATGTAGGCCAGGTTGAGCGGGTCGTCCTGGGCGCGGGTGGCGGGGGCGATGACGTCCTGGAAGACGGAGAAGGCCTGGTCGACGCCGATGCCGGCGGGGGTGATCGTCGTACCGGCGTCGGCGCGGAGCGCGGAGATCGGACGCGCGGTCGTCTTCGGGTCGGACGGGCTGGAGATCCGGGCGGACGCGATCTTCACGGCGGCTTCGGTGACGCGACGCTCGTCGCCCCAGATGTGGGTGGCCTGCATGGGGCGAGCAGATCAGGTCGGCGCCGGACCCCACAACCTGACCATCCGGAGGTGGCCAGGATGCGTACATCTGCTGGAGGTTCGGTCATGCAAGTAGGCAAGATGACTAGATTGGACCGGTGCTGACCCTGGACCAGATCGACCTCGCTCTGCTGACCGCGCTCACCGAGCACCCGCGCGCCGGCGACCTCGAGCTGTCGCGGCTGACGAAGGTCGCCCGGGCCACGGTGCACAGCCGGCTGCGCCGGCTGACCGAGGCCGGCGTCATCGCCGACTGGGACCCGACCCTCGACGTCGCCGCGGCCGGGTTCGAGGTGCAGGCCTACGTGACGCTCGAGATCGCGCAGGGCGCGCTCGACGAGGTGGCCCGCGACCTCGAGCAGATCCCGCAGGTGCTGGAGGCCTACGTCACCACCGGCTCGTTCGACGTCCTGTGCCGGGTCGCGACCCGCTCCCACCCCGAGCTCCAGGCCACGCTGGTGCGGATCGACCAGGCCTCCGCGGTCGTGCGCTCCACCAGCGTGATGGTGCTGTCCGTGCTCGTGCCGCCCCGGGTGCTCCCGCTGCTCGCGAGCGCGGAGCCGGTGCCGAGCCGGCGAGCGCCGGCGTACCGGACCGCGGAGCGCGACGCATGACCCGGCTCGCGGCCGAGGAGCGGCGCAAGCTGCTGGTGGACGCGGCGATCCGGGTGATGGCCCGCGACGGCGTCCCCCGCGCCACCACCCGCTCGATCGTGGGCGAGGCCGGGATGGCGCTCGCCGCCTTCCACTACTGCTTCCGCTCGAAGGCCGAGCTGCTCGAGCGCGTCGCCGAGGAGATCCTGGCCCGCACGCTCAGCCCCGCACGGGAGATCGTGACCGGCGAGGGCACCGTCGAGGAGCGGGTGCGCTCGGGCGTCGCGTCGTACTGGGGGCACGTCGTCGAGCACCCCGACGAGCACCGGCTGACCTACGAGATCACCCAGTACGCCAGCCGCACCGCCGGACTGGAGGTGCTGGCCCGCCACCAGTACCGCGCCTACGTCGACGCGCACCGCAGCCTGCTCGAGGCCCTGATCGAGCACGACGAGCTCACCGTGGCCCGGCCCGTCGAGGACGTCGCCCGCTACCTCGCCGCCGTCGTCGACGGGATCACCCTGCTCTACCTCAACGAGGGCGACGCCGACGCAGCGCGGGCCGCGCTCGACGTGGCCGTCGACCACGTGCTGGGCCTGCTGGGCCGCTGACTCACTCGCCCTCGTCCGGCTCGCTCCCGGCGTCGTCGTCGTCCGCGATCACCTCGCCCTCGAGCAGGTGCTCGACCATGCCCTGCGCCTGACCGGGCGTCGGCGGGGCGTCGAAGTCCTCGGTCGCCGGCACCAGCTCGTAGAGCTCGGCCAGGCTCACCTCGTCGCCCGGACGCGTGTCATCGGCCCTCGGGTCCCCCATGCTCGAAGCCTAGGCGGTGCGGCGGCCGAGGGGCCGCAAAGTTTTTCCTCGCAACATGATGACAACAGAGCGCGTGCTCTGGCATGCTTCTCTCGCCGCCGCAGGTGACCCGAGACGCCTGCGGCGGCTTCCATTTTTCCTGGCAGGCTCAGGACTTGAACAGCAGCGCGGTCTTGAAGTCCGTGTTCATGTAGTTCACCAGCGAGGTCAGCTTCTTCTCCGCGACCTCCACCCGCGACGTGCCGACCGTGACCGCGACGACGTTGCCGTAGACGCTGGAGTTCCACTGCCCCTGCACGAAGGACGGGTAGAGGCTGCCGGCGGGCAGGTCGAGGTCGGTGTCCTTCAGCGCGCCCTGCGCGGCCTTCGCATGACGCTCGGTGTCGAAGACGAGGAACAGGTGGGTCAGCCGGACCTTGCCGCCGAGGGCCGTGAACACCCACTGGGCGGCGTACTCGCAACGCTGGTCGGTGAGCACCGAGCCCTTCTCGACCGGCGCGCAGGTCGGGTGGTCGGTCGAGCTGACCAGGGTGGCGTGGTGCTCGACGTCGCCGAGCTTGAAGTCCCAGTTGCCCGGGAAGTCGGCGACCTTCACGTCGTTGTGGATGTCGTCGTCGGTGTCGTCCGAGGGCGTGTACGGCGTCGACGGGCCGGTGCTCGGCGTCGCGGGAGTGCCCTGCGTCGTCGCCGCGGAGGTCGCCTCGGCGGTGGGTACGGAGCCTGTCCGGCTGCGCGTCGGCTCGTCGGCGGCCCGGTCCTCCTCGCCGCCGCCCGCGACGAGGAAGGCGCCGACCGCGACCACGCCGAGCAGCACGATGGCGAGCAGGACGCCGCCGATGACCAGCGCGACCCGCGCTCCGCTGCCCTTCTTCTGCGGCGGCGGCCCGAAGGGCGGGTACGGCGGGTACGGCGGTGGCGGTCCCGTCGGGGGAGGGGGCGGGAAGCTCATGGGAGCCGTCCTACCCGTCCTGGTCGTGGCTCAACCGAGTCCGAAGACGACGCTTCCGTCGTCGAGGACGTCGTAGACCTCGGTGCCCTCGGTGACGTGCGCCGCGTCGGTGCCGAGGGCGACCGCGACCTTGTTGGCGGCGTTGCGCAGCAGGTCGAGGACCAGCTCGACCTGCTCGGCGGGCGAGTAGTGGGCGCGGACGGCGGCGACCAGGTCGGGCCCGAGCCCGGCGGGGTCCCAGACCAGGGCGTCGACGACGGCCAGGCCGGTGCGGTGCCGCTCGGAGAGACTGCTGCTCCCGGCGTGGTCGTCGATGGCGGCGTACGTCTCCTCGTCGCCCCCGGCGACCAGGGCCGAGCGGCTGCGCAGTGACTGGCAGATCCGGCAGTTGTGCTGACGGGCCTGACGCAGCCGGAGCACCTCGGTGGTCACCGGGTCGAGCACGCGCAGCCGGGCGATCGCGCGCCACAGCTCGTCGAGGGCGGGCCACGGGTCGTCCGCGCCGTCGGCCGTCGGTCGGGGCGCGGCCAGCCCGGTGAGCGGGTCGAGCTGGCCGAGCTGGGTGAGGGCCCGCCGGGCACGCGGCACCCAGTCGGCGACGTAGAGCCGGCCGGCGAAGGTACGGGTCCGCGGGCCGAGGGCGGCCACGAGCGCATCGCGCTGCTCGTCGCTGACCATCGACACGTCGACCGCGAACTGCTCGGCGAACGCGACGACCTCGGGGGCCTCGCCGGCGACCAGGTCGTCGAGCGGGACGACGGTCAGACGGTCCAGCGCGGCGGCGACCTCGGGGGCGTGGGAACGGAGCACGACGCCAGCAGATCAGGCCGTCCGCGGGGCCCGGAGGCGCTGTGCCGGTGGCCGGGACGGGACCTCGCGCATTCGAACGATCCAATCCGGAGCGCCGTCGGAGCCGCCGTGAGACGGAGGTCGCGCCGATGTGCGTGAACGCAAAACGGGTGTCATGGTGACTGTCACGCGGACGACGGTGTCCACGGATCACACGATTCGAACCCCGGGAAGAACCGGGTGGGCTGTGGGGTAGCGTGCCCACACCTTGTCAAGGACCGAAAGGCTGGCGAATAGCACATGGTTGATGTGGAGCGGACGCTCGACGAGGCGGGTCTCACCAACCCCCACGTCCGTGAGTACGTCGCACACTGGGCCAACATCACCGGAGCAGAGCGCATCGAGGTCGTCTCCGCGGCCGACGACGCGCGCCTGATCCAGGAGGCACTGGACGCGGGCGAGCTGCTCCCCGCCGGCGAGGGTCGTTACTACTCGCGCTCCTACTACAAGGACACCGCTCGCGCGGAGGAGCGCACCATCGTCGCGACCTCGAACGAGGCCGACAAGGGCGTCTACAACAACTGGAAGCCCGCCGCCGAGATGAAGCCGAAGCTCGTCGAGCTGATGACCGGCGCCTCGGCGGGCAAGACGATGTACGTCATCCCCTACCTCATGTCGCCGAAGGGCTCGCCGGTCGAGAAGTTCGCGGCCGGTGTGGAGCTGACCGACAACCGCAACGTCGTGCTCCAGATGATCCGCATGGCGCGGGTCGGCGTGGAGTACATCAACGACCTCGGCGACTCGTTCGTCAAGGCCGTGCACGTCACCGGCGACCTGGAGAACCTCGGTCAGGGCACCCCCGACGACAAGCGCTACTTCGTGACCGTCGCCGACGAGCGCACGATCCTGCACTTCGGTTCGTCGTACGGCGGCAACGCGCTGCTCGGCAAGATCGCCCACGGCCTGCGCCAGGGCTCCTACGACGGCTGGAAGAACGGCTTCCTCGTCGAGCAGTTCATGCTGCTGGGCATCACCGACAAGCAGACCGGCAAGAAGTACAACATCTGCGGTGGCTTCCCGTCGGCCTCGGGCAAGACGAACCTCGCGATGACGCTGGCCCCCGACGCCCTCGGTGACCGCTACTACGTCGAGTTCTACGGCGACGACATCGCGTGGATCTGGGTCGGCGACGACGGCAAGCTCTACGGCATGAACCCGGAGAACGGTGTCTTCGGTGTCGCCAAGGACACCAACGAGAAGACCAACCCGACCGCGATCGACTCGATCGTCCCGGGCACCGGCGCCATCTTCACCAACGTCGCCTACAACCCGAAGACCCAGGAGGTCTGGTGGGAGGGTCGCGGCGAGAAGCCGACCGACCTCGACGGCTGGGAGGACTGGAAGGGCGAGGTCATCGCCGACCGGGCTCCGGAGCACGCCGACGACCCGTGGGCGCACCCCAACAGCCGCTTCACGACCACCCTCGCGAACGTCCCGAACGTCGCCAAGGACTTCGAGGCCCCCGAGGGTGTCGAGATCCACGGCATCATCTTCGGTGGCCGCACCCGCGACCGTGAGCCGCTGATCCGCGCGATCACCGACATCGCCGAGGGCGTCTACGACGGCCTCACCCTGGGCGCCGAGGCCACCGCGGCCGCCGACGGCCTCGAGGGCGTGCTGCGCTACGACCCGATGTCGATGCGTCCGTTCATGTCGTACTCGGAGGCGGACTACGCCGCGCACTGGCTCGAGGTCATCGGCCGCGCGACGACCAAGCCGATCTTCGCGCACGTCAACTGGTTCCAGCGTGGCGACGACGGCCGCTTCCTGTGGCCCGGCTACCGCGAGAACCTGCGGCCGCTGAACTGGCTGATGGAGTTCCTCAACGGTGAGGTCGAGGGTGTGCAGACGCCCGTCGGCGTCCTGCCGAAGCGTGAGGAGCTCAACCTCGAGGGCCTCGACGAGCAGTGCCTGGCCGACCTGGACACGCTGCTCACGATCGACGTCCCGCGCTGGCAGCAGGAGATGGGCTTCCGCGAGAAGCACCTCGCCCAGTTCGACGGTCTCCCCGAGGAGATCTGGGAGGCGCACCGTCGGGTCGCCGCCGCGCTCGACAACGCCTGAGCCTCCGCTCTGGGCAGCACCCCGGTTCTTCGGAGCCGGGGTGCTGCGTTTTTCGGCCGTGGTGAGTTTCACCGGCCGGCCGGTGAAACTGGTGCTTGGACGAGGATGCATCGTCGTCCAAGCGCGAGTTTCGTCGTCCCGGTTCGCGTTATGACACCCATTCGAGAAGTACGTCGAGCGCTGCCGCCGGGTCGATGCCGGTGGGCTCGGTCGCGCGCCGGCTGGTGAGCGCGGCCAGACCGTGGACACCGGACCACAGGGCGAGGACCTCCTCAGGGGTGGGGCGCCGCCCGGTGGTGCGGGCCAGGGTGGCGCCGAGGTCGGCGAACCAGCGGCCGGTGATCTCGCGCAGGTTGCCCCCGGCGCCCTCGAGCAGGTCGTGCCGGGTGATCAGGGCGAACATCTCCGGGCGCTCTCGCGCGAACGCCAGGTAGGCGCGCGCCGCGGCCCGGAGGTCGTCCGCCGCCAGGGCCGGGCCGATCTCGGTGCCCAGGTCTTCGAGGCCGCGGCGTGCGACGGCGGCCAGCAGGGCGTCGTAGGTGGGGAAGTGGCGGCGCGGAGCGCCGTGGGAGACACCGGCAGCACCGGCGATCGAGCGCAGCGAGATCCCGGCCAGGCCGTGCTCCTCCAGCAGCTCGGTGCCGACGGAGACGAGACGGTCGCGGACGCTCACGTAGACATTGTCTACGGGCATCGGGCAGACTTCCAGTAGACACTGTCTACTCCGGGAGGTCCGAGATGTGGTTCTGGGTGCTGCGGTGGGTCCTGCTCGGGCCGGTCGTGCGCTGGTACACCCGGCCCCGCGTGCTCGGCCTGTCCCACGTCCCGGCCTCGGGCCCGGTCGTGGTCGCCGCCAACCACCGCGCCGAGATCGACTCGCTCGTCCTGTCCCTGGTGCTGCCGCGCCAGCCGCGGTTCCTGGCGAAGGCGGAGTACTACGCCGGCGCCGGACTCCGCGGCCACGTCGAGCGGTGGCTGTGCTCGGTGACCGGCCAGATCCCGGTCGACCGGGCCGGTGGCTCGGCGGCGTCCGCCTCGTTGCGTGCGGCCGAGGGGCTGCTGCGCTCCGGCGGGGTGTGGGCGATCTACCCCGAGGGCACCCGCTCGCCCGACGGCCGGCTGCACCGCGGGCACACCGGCGTGGTCCGGGTCGCGCGGGCGGTGCCGGACGCCGTCGTGCTGCCGGTCGGCCTGCTCGGCACCGAGGCGGTCGATCCACCCGAGCGGGACCGACGTGAGCGCAGGCGGTGGCGACGCGGGCGGGTCACCGTCGTGATCGGGCCGGCTGTCGACGTACGACAGGGGGAGGTGCGGGAGGCGACCGATGCCCTGATGCGGGCCATCGGGGAGTTGACCGGCCAGCAACCACTCGACGAGTACGTCCCCCGGCGGGCGGCATGATGACCCCATGCGTGCCGTCGTGTGCCACCGGACCGAGCTCACCGTCGAGGACCTCCCCGACCTGACGCCCGAGCGGGGGCAGGTGCTGATCGACGTGGAGCGGTGCGGGATCTGCGGCTCCGACCTGCACGCCCGGCTGCACTGCGACGAGACCGCCGCCGACGTCGCCGAGCTCGGCTACGACCACTTCATGCGCTCGACCGACCGGGTCGTGATGGGCCACGAGTTCGTCGGCACCGTCGCCGACCACGGGCCGCGCACGCGCAAGCAGTTCCCGGTCGGCACCCGGGTCGTCGCCCTGCCCGTGCTGCGCGCCGGAGGCTCCACCCACCTGACCGGTCTGAGCCCGCTGGCCTCCGGGGGGTACGCCGAGCAGGTGCTCGCCATCCCGTCGATGACGATGCGCGTGCCCGACGAGGTCGACGCCGACGCCGCTGCTCTCACCGAGCCGTTGGCGGTCGCGCTGCACGCCGTACGCCGGGGCGAGGTGGGCGCGAAGGACACCGCCGTCGTGATCGGCTGCGGCCCGATCGGCCTGGCCGTGATCGCGATGCTCAAGGCCACCGGCGTGCGCCACGTGATCGCCAGCGACTTCTCCGCCGGCCGCCGGGCGCTGGCCGAGAGGATGGGGGCCGACGTCGTCGTGAACCCCGCCGACGAGTCGCCGTGGGCCTCCTTCGCGGAGTCGAAGCGCTACCTCACCGAGGCGATCGCCCTGGCCGACCTCGGCATCGACGCGATGGACAAGCTGCGCGCCGTACCCCTGCTGCCGTGGGCCCACGTCATGCGCGCCGCCGAGAAGGCCGGCGCCACCCCGCGCGGACCGGTCGTCTTCGAGTGCGTCGGCATCCCCGGCATGATCGAGCACGTCGTCGCCAACGCCCCGCTCCTCTCGCGCGTGGTCGTCGTCGGCGTTTGCATGGGCGAGGACTCCTTCCGCCCGTCGATGGCGATCAACAAGGAGATCGACCTGCGCTTCGCCTTCGCCTACGACCCCAGCGAGTTCCACCAGACCCTGCAGTGGATCGCGTCCGGCAAGGTCGACGTCCGCCCGCTCGTCACGGGCGTGGTCGGCCTCGACGGCGTGGCCGGGGCGTTCGAGGACCTCGGCGACCCCGAGCGGCACGCGAAGATCCTGGTCGACCCGACGTCGTAGGGCCTCCCGGCGCTGGGTTGGACGACGAAACTGGCGGTTGGACGGTGAGTTTCGTCGTCCAAGCGCCAGTTTCACCGGCCGGCCGGTGAAACTGACTCAGCCGCGCCCGACGGCCCGGCCGGCCGCGCGGCCGGAGAAGATGCAGCCGCCGAGGAAGGTGCCCTCGAGCGCGTTGTAGCCGTGGACGCCGCCACCGCCGAAGCCGGCGACCTCGCCGGCGGCGTACAGGCCCGGGAACACCGAGCCGTCGGGGCGGACGACCTGGCTGTCGAGGTTGGTTTCGATGCCGCCGAGGGTCTTGCGGGACAAGATGTTGAGCCGTACGGCGATCAGCGGGCCGTGGGCCGGGTCGAGGATCTTGTGGGGCTTGGCGACGCGCATGATCTTGCCGGTGCGGTCCTTGCGGCCGTTGTGGATCGCCATCACCTGGGCGTCCTTGCAGTAGGCGTTGTCGATCTGCCGGTCGCGGTCCTCGATCTGCTTGCGCAGCACGGCGGCGTCGAGGACCCGGCCGCCGCGGGCGATCTTGTTCATCCCGGCAACCAGCTCGTCGAAGGAGGTGGCCACGACGAAGTCCTCGCCGTGCTCCTTGAACGCCTCGACCGGGCGGGTGGCGCCCTTGCCGAGCCGCTCCTTGAGCATCATCCGGACGTCCTTCTCGGTCCAGTCGGGGTTCTGCTCGGAGCCGGAGAGGGCGAACTCCTTCTCGATGATCGACTGGGTGAGCACGAACCACGAGTAGTCGGCGCCGGTGGCGAGGATCTGCTTCATCGAGCCGATGGAGTCGGCCCCGGGGACCCCGGACATCCCGGTCAGGCGCTTGCCGTCGGCGTCGAACCACATCGACGACGGGCCGGGGAGGATCCGAATGGCGTGGTCGGGCCAGACCGGGTCCCAGTTGTGGATGCCCTCGACGTAGGCCCACATCCGGTCCCTGTTGACCAGGCTGGCGCCGGCGGCCTCGGAGATGGCGAGCATCCGGCCGTCGACGTGGGCGGGTACGCCGGCGATCATGTGCTCGGGAGCGGGCCCGACCCGGTCGGTGGGCCAGTTCGCGCGCATCAGCTCGAAGTTGTGGCCGATGCCGCCCGACGTCACGATCACCGCCGGCGCCCGGAAGGTGAACGAGTCGACGACCTCGCGGGACGACTTCTCGCCGCGCGGCAGGTCGGACGGCTCGAGCACCGATCCGCGCACGCCCACGCAGGCGCCGTCCTCGACGACCAGGTCGTCGACCTGGTGGCGCAACGCGAAGCGCACCTGCCCAGCGGCCTCGGCCGCCTCGACCGGCTCCAGGAACACCCGGACCACCTCCGGGCCGGTGCCCCAGGTCAGGTGGAAGCGCGGGACGGAGTTGCCGTGCCCGCTGGCGGAGCCGTCGCCGCGCTCGGCCCAGCCGACGAAGGTGAGGGACCTCAGCCCGAGCTCGCGCAGGTAGGCCCGCTTCTCGCCGGCCGCGAAGTCGACGTACGCCCGTGCCCAGCGGCTGCCCCAGTGGTCCTCACCGCGCTCCGGCCCGTCGCCGGTGCCGATCCGGTCGAAGCCCGCCGAGCCCTGCCAGTCCTGCCACGCCAGCTCGGGGGAGTCCTTGATCCCCATCCGGCGCTGCTCGGGGGAGTCGACGAAGAACAGCCCGCCGAGCGACCAGAACGCCTGGCCGCCGAGGTTGGCCCGGTTCTCCTGGTCGAGCACCAGCACCTTCCTGCCCGCCTTGACGGCCTCGTGGGTCGCGACCAGGCCGGCGAGGCCGGCGCCGACGACGATCGCGTCGGGCTCGAAGGTGGGGTCGACGCTCTGGCTCATCGGGTTCCTCGCTGCTCGAAGGCGGTGTTCTGTTCCAGGTCCCATTCTGAGGGCTCCGCGGCCGCGGTGATCCCGTGGGAACGCGCCACGTTGACAGCCAGATCGTTGTGATGGGACACAAGAGTCGTGTCCGAGCCCATCCGCCTGCAGGGAGTCGTGCTGCACGAGGAGCTGACCCGGCGCCGGGCCGAGCTGGTCGCCGCCGTCGTGGCGTCGGTGGGCGAGCTGGTGCCGGCGTACGGCGTGCTCCCGCGCGAGCAGCTCGTCGACGAGTTCGCCGGCGTGGTCGACGTCGCGGTCCGCCTCTTCGCGCAGGTCGTGCGGACCGGTGAGGTGCCCGCCGACGGGGAGCTGCAGGTGCTGGGGGAGGCGGCCGGGCGGCGGGCCGAGGAGGGGATCGCGCTCAGCGACCTGCTCGCGACCTACCACCTCAGTGTCTCGTTGATCATGGACCGGCTGACGGACGGTGCGAGGCCCGAGGACGCAGCCGACCTGGTGCGGATCCAGCGCCTGCTGCTGGCGTTCCTGGCCCGGGTGATGTCGGTCGCCGCGACCGGCTACCTCGCCGCCAGCCAGGAGTCGCTGCGCGAGTCGCACGACGCCCGCAAGGCGCTCCTCGACGCCCTGCTGGAGGGGCAGGACGCGGCCGGGGTCGCCGCCCGGGCGGGGCTGGAGCTCCCGGCGTCGTACGTCGTCCTCGCGCTGGCCGTCGCGCCGCACCCCGACGAGGCGCAGCCCGGCGTCGACCCGGGGGTCGCCGCCCGGCGCAAGCTGCGCCGCTTCCGGCACCAGCTCGACCTGTCCGCACCGCAGGCCCTGGCCTCGCTGTCGTCGGCCGGAGGCGTGGTGCTGCTGCCCGGCCGTGACCCGGACGTCCGGGGGCTGGTCGCCGAGCTGAGCCGGGCGGCCGGCGTACCCGTGCTGGCGGCGAGCGACGTCACAGCTCCCGATGGTGTCGCCGCCGCCGTCGCGCTGGTCCGCGAGGTGCTCGACATCGCGCGCCGCAGCGGGCGCGCCGACGGTGTGGTGACGCTCGACGACGTGCTGCTGCGCTACCAGCTGAGCCGCCCGAGCGCCGCCACCGCCCGGCTGGTCGAGCGGCTCGCGCCGCTGCGCGAGCACCCCGAGGTGCTGCGGACCCTGCGGCACTACGTGCTCGACGACGAGCTCCACCGGCGGCGTACCGCCCGGCGGCTCGGCGTGCACCCCAACACCGTCGACTACCGGCTCAAGCGGGTCCAGGCGCTGACCGGGCTGGACACGTCGCGGCCGGGCGACGTGCAGGAGCTGATGGCCGCCCTGCTCCAGCTCGACGAGTGACCCTCGCCACCGTTCCTTGCCACTGGCAAGGAACGGGTTCTAGTTTCGCCGCGTGGGCACGACGCATGGGGACAGGCCGGACAGGGCGGACAGGGCGGCCGGCTATGCGCGCTTCGCCGTACGACGGGCCGGGTGGGTGGTGCTCGCCTGGCTGGCGCTCACGGTCGTGATGAACGTGGCGGTACCGCAGCTCGAGGAGATCGCCGGGCGCGACTCGTCGCCGATGGTGCCGAGGGACGCGCCGTCGATGCGCGCGGTCGAGCTGATGAACCAGGAGTTCAGCAACGGCGACGCCGAGAGCTTCATCGTGGTCGCGATGGAGCGGACCTCCGGGCTGACGCGGGCCGACCGGACGTACGCCGAGTCGCTGGTCACCGGCCTCGCCGAGGACAAGGGCGACGTCGCGTTCGTCCAGGATGTCCGCGACCCCGCGCTGCGCAAGGCGCTGACCAGCGAGGACAGGCAGGCGCGCTACCTGCTGGTCGGCATCACCGGCGCCACCGGGGCACCGGCATCGCTGCGCCAGGTCGCCGCCGTGCGCGACATCGCCCGGGCGAGCGCACCGGACGGGCTCACCGTCCAGGTCACCGGGCCGACCGCGACCGTCGTCGACCTCGCGACGGAGACCGAGCACAGCGTCCTGCGGATCACGGTGGTGACGATCGGCCTGATCGCGCTGATCCTGTTCCTGATCTATCGCTCGTTCGTGATCCCCGTCCTCATCCTCACCGTCGTGGGGCTCGGCCTCGGGCTCGGCCGCGCGGTGGTGGCGTGGTGCGGGCTCCAGGACTTCTTCGCGGTCTCCACCTTCAGCGGCTCGTTCCTCACGGCGATCGTGCTGGGCGCCGGCACCGACTACGCCGTCTTCCTTGTCGCGCGCTACCACGAGCAGCGCCGCCTCGGCGTGGACCCGGGACGCGCGGCCGCCGTCGCGGCCACCCGGGTCGGCTCGGTCATCGCCGGCTCCGCGGTCACCGTCGTGCTCGCCACGCTCGCGATGGCGCTGGCCGACCTCGGCTTCTTCAACACCACCGGGCCGGCGGTCGCGGTCAGCATCGCGGTCAACCTGCTGGTCAGCCTGACCCTGACGCCCGCCCTGCTCGCTCTCGCCGGCCGCCGCGGCTGGGCCGAGCCGCGCGAGTCGAAGGCCTCGGGCGCGTGGGCGCGGGTCGCGGGTGTCGTGGCCGCGCACCCCGCACGGATGCTCACCGCCTCGTTGGTCCCGCTCGCCGTGCTGGCGGCGGTGTTCCCCCTCGCCGACCTGTCCTACGACGTCCGCGACCCGCTCCCCGACGACGCCGAGAGCAACCAGGGCTACGCCCTGCTGGGCCGGCACTTCCCGGTCAACGAGGTGCTCCCGGACTACGTGCTGATCCGGGCCGACCACGACCTGCGCACCAGCAAGGACCTCGCGGTCCTCGAGCGCGCGTCGGCCGCGGTCGCCCAGCACGACGGGGTGGCGCTGGTGCGTGGGGTGACCCGGCCGCTCGGCGTACCGATCACGGAGGCGTCGCTCGCCTACCAGTCGGGCCTGGTCGGCGACCAGCTCGACCAGGCGCAGGGCAAGGTCGCCGAGGGGACCAGCGGCGCCGAGCGGCTGGCCGACGGGGCCGGGCAGCTCGACGACGGCGCCGGCCAGCTCGCCGCCGGCGCGGAGAAGGCGGTGGCCGGCGCGGACCGGATCGCCGCGTCCACGGGCAAGCTGACGTCCGGCATGACCCAGCTGCTCGACGGCGCCGACGCGGCGATCACCGGGACCGGCGACCTGCGCACGGGCGCCGGTGGGCTCGCCGACGGCCTGGACGCCGCGGCCGACCAGGTGCAGCTCGCGGTGGACGGACTCGGGCTGGTCCACGACGCGCTGGCCACCAAGAGCCTCACCTGCGGCCTCGACCCGGCCTGCCGGCAGGCCCGGACCGGACTGAAGCGGATCTGGGAGGCCGAGCGCGACCAGCTGCTGCCGGGCCTGCGGCAGGCCGCGAAGGGCGCCCGTGCACTGGCGACGGGCAGCGGCGACCTGCAGTCGGGTCTCCAGCAGCTGCGGGCCGGCCTCGCCAAGGCACGCAACGGCAGCCGCCAGCTCGCCGACGGCCAGAGGGTCTTCGCCGAGCGCCTCGGCGACCTCTCCGCCGGCGCCGACGAGCTCGCGGCCGGTGCGGACCGGCTGCGCGGCGGCACCCAGCAGGTCGCCGCCTCGCTGCCCGAGCTCGAGGACGGCCTCGCAGCGGCGGCGCGCCACCTCCGCGAGACGCGTACGGCGGCCGACGACCCCGCCAGCGGCGGCTTCTACCTGCCGCCGACCGCGCTGGAGGACCAGGACTTCGCCGCTGCCATGCGGCTCTACCTCTCGCCGGACGGTCGGACCGCGCGGCTCGCCGTACTCGGCTCCACCGACGCCTTCGGGCCCGAGGCCTCCGACCGGGTCGAGGACATCCGGGCCACCGTGGAGACCTCGCTCAACGGCACCCGTCTCGACGACGCCGAGGTGCTCACCACCGGCATGGCGAGCACGAACGCCGACCTGCGCGACTACTCGATGTCCGACCTCGAGGTGATCGCGGGCTTCGCGTTGGTGGCGGTCTTCGTGGTGCTGCTCCTGCTGCTGCGCAGCCTGGTCGCGGCGTTCGCGCTGATGGCCACGGTCGTGCTGTCGTACGTCGCCGCGATCGGCCTGTCCGTGCTGGTCTGGCAGTACGGGTTGGGCATCCAGCTCGACTGGACCGTCGCCGCGGTCGCGTTCGTGGTGCTCGTGGCGGTCGGCGCCGACTACAACCTGCTGCTGACCAAGCGGATGCACGAGGAGGCACCCGACGGCTCGGCCGCCGGCATCGCCCGCGCCACCGCCGCCACGGGAGGCGTGATCACCTCGGCCGGCGTGATCTTCGCGGTCTCGATGATGGCGCTGCTCGCGGGCCGGGTGACCACGATCGGGCAGGTCGGGTTCACCATCGCGGTCGGTCTGCTGCTCGACACCTTCGTCGTCCGCTCGCTCCTCGTGCCCGCACTCGCTACGTTGCTGGGCAGGCGGCTGTGGTGGCCGCAGCGAGCTCGGTGACGCAGGCTGGGGGATGATCATGAGGCAGGTCGACCTGCGGCAGCGGCTGATCCGCGCGGCGGAGCAGGAGATCGCGGCGTGCGGCCCCGCGAAGGCCAGCCTGCGCGCGATCGCCCGCCGGGTCGGCGTCTCCCACCAGGCCACCGCCCACCACTTCGAGGACCGGGCGGGACTGTTCACCGCGCTCGCGGTCGAGGGCTTTGAGCTGCTGCTCTCGCGCACCCGGGCCGCCGTCGCCGGCGTGGAGGTCGGGGGTGGTCGGCAGGTGACCGCCGCCGGTGTCGCGTACGTCGAGTTCGCCGCCCGCCAGCCCACCATGTTCGACGTGATGTTCCGCCCCGAGCTGCTGCACGCCGACGACGCCGCGCTCTGCGAGGTCCGGCTGGCCCACCGCGGCCTGCTGCTCGACCTCGTCGGGGCTGCCCAGGCGAGCGGGTGGGCGGCCTCGGTGCCGACCGAGGAGCTGGTCACGATCGGCTGGGCCACCGTGCACGGGCTGGCCGTCCTGCAGCGCGACGCCCAGCTGACCGCCGTACCCACCGAGGCCGACCTGGACCCGGCGAAGCTGCTCGTGGTGATCGGTCGGGCGTTGGGGGCGCTGGCCTGATCTGCCGGCGCCGCGGCTGTAACACGTGGTTCGCTGCTCTAGCGGACCCATGTCGCTTGTTCGGGGCCCCTGCAGAGCCGGTCGAGCGAGGTCTTGGGTCGGGTAGAGCGGCGAACCACGTGTTACAGCGGCCGCGGGTCGCCTACAAGCGCTGGATCGCCAGCCGGGTCGGCTGGGTGCGCCCGCGCAGGACGACCTGGCCGTGCTCGACCCAATGAGCCGCCTCGGCGTCGCTGGCGGCATCCACGGAGTCCCAGGAGGCGAGCACGCCGCCGGGGACGTCCTTGGCGAGGTCGGTGAGCCGGGCGGCGGAGTTCACGGCGTCGCCGATGACGGTGTACTCGAAGCGCTGCTCGTGACCGACGTTGCCGGCGACGACCTGGCCGGTGGCGACGCCGATGCCGGCACCCACCTCGGGCACCTCGACGGCGAGCCGTGCGGCCGTCGTCCTGGCCGCCTCGAGCGCCGCGGTGGCGTGGTCGGCGTGCTCGACGGGGGCGCCGAAGATCGCCAGCACGGCGTCGCCGATGAACTTGTTGACCAGCCCGTGGTGGCGGTCGACCTCGTCGACGACGACCCCGAAGAACCGGTTGAGGACCGCGACGACCTCGGTCGGCCCGTGCTGGGTGGCGTACGTCGTGGAGCCGACCAGGTCGACGAAGAGCACCGAGCACACGCGGGTCTCGCCGCCGAGCTCGATCTCGCCCGCCCCCAGGGCGGCCGCGGCGGCCGCGACCTCCTGGCCGACGTGCCGGCCGAACAGGTCGCGGATCTGCTCGCGCTCGCGCAGCCCGTGGACCATCGAGTTGAAGCCGCTCTGCAGCTGGCCGAGCTCGGTGCCGTCGTACACGACGACGTCGGCGTCCAGCCGGCCCTTCTCGACCTCCTGCATCGCGTCGCGCACCGACAGCAGCGGCGCGACGACGGAGCGGGCGTTGAGGTCGGTGAGCAGGAAGCCGAAGACCAGGACCGCCCCGCAGACGATGATCGTCACCACGGCGAGCTGGGTCAGGGTCGCGTCGGACCCGGCGGGCGTGAGCGCGAGGATCGCGGCGATGAGGAGCCCGACGACGGGCGCGCCGGTGCCGAGGGTCCAGAAGATCGTCATCCGCGGACCCACCCCGACCCCGCGCACCCGGTGGGTGACCTTCACGTCGGCCAGCGCCCGCGCCGCGATCGGGCGCAGCGTGAACTCGGTCAGCAGGTAGGCGATCCCGGACACCACGACAGCACCGATGCCGACCGTGAGCGCGGTTCCCACCGCCCGCGACGGCTGCAGCACGACGGTCAGCACGGTGAACAGGATCGTGCCCACCATCCAGATGTAGAACTGCGCGAAGGTGAGGGTGAGCGGCACCCGCAGCGCCCGCGCCCGCTGCGCCGGGTCGATGTCGACCTCCGGCTGGGTGGCCCAGCGCAGGGCACGCAGCGACGACGTGGTGCCCCAGATCGCCCCCACGATCGCCGCGAGCACGACGTACGTCGGGATGGCGATCGCCAGCGCCAGGACCATCTCGCTGTTGGGGCCGGGCGACGGGATCGCCCAGGTGTTGATGACGAACACGACCAGCGCGCCGACCAGGTTCGTCGTCACGAGCATCACGGTCAGCAGCACCTGGATCCGGACCCGCAGCTGGCGGGGCTCCTGGTCGCGCGGGCCGAGGACGCGCGAGCCGAACGGGCTGCGTCGTCGAGAGGCAGTCCCGCGCGGCATGGGCCGAAGCCTAGTGTCGAGATTGGCCGGACCTGATTGGATCGACCCATGAGCGCAGCCCCCTCGTTCTCGCCTGCGGAGATCACCGAGGCGTACGCCGCCTTCCACGAGCAGGTCGCCGACTTCGCGAAGACCGGGAACTGGGACGGGTACGCCGACCTGTTCACCCCGGACGCGGAGTACGTCGAGCACGCGATGGGCACCTTCCGCGGCCGCGACGAGATCCGCGCGTGGTCGGTGCGCACCATGACGTCGTACCCGGGTCGGGTGATGCCGGAGTTCCCGATCACCTGGCAGGTCGTCGACGCCGCCCAGAACCGGCTGGTCTGCGAGGTCCTCAACCCGATGCCCGACCCGGGCGACGGGACGATGCTGGCCGAGCCCAACATCACGATCATGACGTACGCCGGCGACGGGCTCTTCTCCCGCGAGGAGGACGTCTACAACCCGCTCCGCTTCCACGCGATGGCGCAGAGGTGGGCGCGGATCGCGGCGGCCCACGGCAACGCCGACGAGGACGTGCTGGCGTGGCTCGACAGGTTCGGAGGAGGCCGGTGACCGGCGCGGCGAAGCGGATCCTGCTCGAGGTCCTCGGCTGGCTCCTGCTGCTCGCCGGCATCGCCGCGATGGTGCTCCCCGGACCCGGCCTGCTGCTGATGGCGGCCGGCCTGGCGGTGCTGTCGCAGCAGTACACATGGGCCGAGCGGCTGCTCGACCCCGTCCTGCTCCGTGCCCTGCGCGCCGCCGCGGAGGGCGTCGAGACCTGGCCGCGGATCATCGCCTCCACCATCGGCGCCCTCGGGATCGGTGCCTTCGGCATGGTCTGGCTGCTCGACCCCGACACGCCCGAGTGGTGGCCGATCGCCGAGAAGTGGTGGCTGCCCGGCGGCGTGTGGACCGGCATCACCCTGCTGCTGTCCTGCGCGATCGCGCTCGGCCTGCTCGTCTACTCCTACCGCCGCTTCCACGGCAAGCCCGAGGCGCGTGCGGCCCTCGAGGGTGAGATCAGCGAGGCCGACGGTCGCCGGCACCACACCGACGAGCACGAGAAATGAGCGCGGTGGACGACGCCCGGGCGCCGGAGGAGCGGTCGACGAAGGAGCGGATGCTCGCCGGCGAGCTGTACATCGCCGACGACCCCGAGCTGATCGCCGACCACGTCCGGGCCCAGGAGCTCACCGAGGCCTACAACGCGACGGGGATCCACGAGCGCGCCCGTCGTACCGAGATCCTGGGCGAGCTGCTGGGCTCCTTCGGCGAGGACAGCGCGATCCGCCCGCCGCTGCGGGTCGACTACGGGTCACAGATCCGCGTCGGGTCGGGGGTCTTCGTGAACTTCGGCCTGGTCGCCCTCGACGTCGTCGACATCACCATCGGCGACGACGTGCAGATCGGGCCCAACGTCCAGCTGCTCACACCGCTGCACCCGCTCGAGGCCGGCCTGCGCCGCGACAAGTGGGAGAACGCCGCGCCGATCACGATCGGCGACAACGTGTGGCTCGGCGGCGGCGTCATCGTCTGTCCCGGCGTCACCATCGGGGCGAACACGGTCGTCGGCGCCGGCTCGGTCGTCACCCGCGACCTGCCCGCCGGCGTGCTGGCGGTCGGCAACCCGGCCCGGGTGGTGAGAGAGCTCCAGCAATGACGTCCCTGCTCGATGCCCTCGCCCAGCGGCGCGCGTCCGGCAGCCGGCCGGGACAGCGCACCGACGATCACCGGATCGCCCTGGCCATCGAGGGCGGCGGAAGCCGGGCGGCGTACTCCGCGGGCATGGCGCTCGCCATCGACGAGGCCGGCCTGACCGACTGCTTCGACGACGTCTACGGCACCTCCGGTGGCGCCCTCAACGGCGCCTGGCTGCTGACCGGAGAGGCGCAGCGCTGGCTGCGCAGCTGGGCCTGGCCCGAGGTGCAGGCGGCGAGGGTCACCGACCCACGCCGGGTCTTCCGCGGCGGCCCGGTCGTCGACCTGCGGCGCCTCGTGCACCACGTCTACGAGTCGATCACCCCGATGGACTTCGACGCGATCGTGGCCAACCCGATCGGCTTCCACCCCATCGCGACCGACGCCGCGACGGGCAGGGAGACCGACCTGGCGCCGTACGTCGTCGACCGGCTCGGCGCCCAGACCGCCCTGCGCGCCAGCTCCTGCATCCCACTGCTGGCCGGGCGTCCCGTGCGGCTGGGCGATCGGAGGTACGTCGACGGCGGGCTCTCCGAGGGCGTGCCCTACCGCACCGCGCTCGCGCAGGGCGCCACCCACGTGCTGGTGCTGCGCACCCGCCGCTCCGACCAGCGCGCGGTGCCGCCGTCGCGGCTGGAGCGGCTCCTGCTGGCGCCGTACTTCCTGCGGCACGGGCGCGCCGCCGGCGCCGCCCACATCGACCGGTTCCGGTCGTACGCCGCCGACGACCTGCGCCTCGCCGCCGGCACGCTGGCCGACGTACCGACCCTGGTCGAGGTGCGCCCGCCGCTCGGCTCGCCGGAGGTGTCGCGGCTCAGCGCCGACCTGTCCGTCATCGACGACGCGATCGAGCGTGGGCGGTTGGTGATGGCGGACTACCTCGACAAGCTGCCGGCCTGATGTCGGAGGCCGTCCCTCAGCGCCGCCCGCGCAACCGCAAGCAGCTGATCGTCGCGGCCGCCGCGCGACAGTTCGAGCGGGCCGGCTTCCACGACGTCTCGGTCGCCGACATCGCCGCCGAGGTGGGCGTCTCGGCCTCCGCTCTCTACCGTCACTTCAGCGGAAAGACCGGCCTCCTGGCGGCCGCGGTCGAGCAGGAGATCGAGCTCCTCGAGCTGGCTTACGGCGGACCCGCCGGCCTGCCCGGGTTGCTCGACCACGCCGCGAGGCAGCTGCTGCGACCGGACCGGGCGGGCAGCGTGTGGCAACGCGGCCAGGTGTTCCTCGAGCCGGACCGGGCCGCCGAGCTGGAGGCCCGCTACCTGGCCGCGCTCGAGCCGTTGCGGCGTGCGGTCGGTGGCGAGGTGTCCACGTGGGCCGTCCACTCGGTCCTCACGACCGGACGGGCGTTCGAGCGGGCCAAGGTGGACCGGGACCGTGCTCAGGAGCTGATGGTCGCAGCGGCGATGGCCATCGCCGGGCTGGGCGACCTCGGGGCCGGTCGATCCGTCGTACGCCGGCCGACGGGCTCGGGGGCCGGGCTGCGGCCGGCGTCGCGGAGGGAGGCGGCGCTCTCGGCTGCCGTGCGCCTGTTCGCGGAGCGTGGCTTCCACGCCGTCGGCATGGACGACATCGGCGCCGCGGCGGGCATCTCCGGTCCGACGCTCTACCACCACTTCCCGCGCAA
This sequence comes from Nocardioides kongjuensis, assembly GCF_013409625.1. Lineage (NCBI taxonomy): Bacteria > Bacillati > Actinomycetota > Actinomycetes > Propionibacteriales > Nocardioidaceae > Nocardioides > Nocardioides kongjuensis. The sequence goes on along the minus strand of NZ_JACCBF010000001.1, from coordinate 3,730,167 downwards.
GTCCGCCGTGCTGACCCACGCCATCACCCGGTGCCTCGATGCGATGCAGTTCGACCTGGCCGGGGTCCTCTCCTCGACGAGCGACCCGGCGGATGCGCTGGAGAAGGCGCTGGCGTCGCTGGTCCGGATCAACGTCGCGCAGGGGGACGCGCTGGCTGCGCTGTTCACCGAGCTGGTCCACGTGCCCGAGGAGGAACGGGCGCCTATCCGGCGGATGCAGCAGGACTACGTCGACGAGTGGGTGGTGCTGCTCGTCGCCTGCCGGCCCGAGCTGACGCGCGCGGACGCCCATGCACTGGTGCGCTCGGCGCAGACGGTCGTCAACGCGATGCGGCTGCGGCTGGCGCCCGACGAGGAGGGCCAGCGCGACGGGTTGCTGCGGATCGGGCGGGCGGTGCTGGGGACTCCGTCGGGTTCTGCCGAACCCCGCAAGTAGCCTCGGCCGCGATGACCCTCCACCTGCACCGCGCCGCGCGGACCGACCTGCTCGCCGACGAGCTCGGCGAGCTGCTGGCGACCCCGCTGGCCGACCCGTTCGCCAGCGAGGTGGTCGTGGTGCCGGCGCGAGGCGTCGAGCGCTGGCTCACCCAGCGGCTCTCGCACCGGCTCGGTGCCGGACCGTCCGGGGGCGACGGGGTCTGCGCGGGCGTCCGCTTCCTGCAGCCCGCGTCGCTGGTCGGGCTGCTGCTCGGCCGTGATCGCGACGACCCGTGGCACCCCGATCGCCTGGTGTGGCCGCTGCTCGGGACCATCGACGAGTCGCTGGGCGAGGCGTGGTGCGCGACCCTGGCGACCCACCTGGGGCACGGCCTCGACGGTGAGGAGGGCGAGCTGCGCCGCAGCCGCCGGTGGTCGGTCGCGCGACGCCTCGCGGAGCTGTTCGCGTCGTACGCCGTCCAGCGGCCGGCGCTGGTCCGCGACTGGCGCGAGGGCCGCGACACCGACGGGGCGGGGGAGCCGCTCGCGCCGGACCTGGCGTGGGAGGCCGAGCTGTGGCGGCGGCTGCTCGCGCGGATGGCTGCGGCGGGGCACGCCGAGGCGCCGGACGTGCGGCACGACCGGGTCTGCGCCGCGTTGCGGTCCGGTGAGGTCGCCGGGCTCGACCTGCCCGACCGGCTGTCGCTGTTCGGCCACACCCGCCTGCCCGAGACCGAGATCGACCTGCTCGTCGCGCTGGCGGCGCACCGCGACGTCCACCTCTGGCTGGCCCAGCCGTCCGCCGCGCTGTGGTCCGCCGTCGCCGCGGCGGGGATCGAGGTCGGGCCGCGCGACGAGTCCGCGTCGGCACAGCTGGCCCACCACCCGCTGCTGGCGTCACTCGGTCGCGACTCCCGCGAGCTGGCCACCGTGCTGGGGGCGCGGGTGCGTGCGGGGCAGGCCGCGGATGCCGGTGCCGCACCGGATCCCGGGGCTCCGGACGACCTGCTGGGGTGGCTGCAGGCCGACCTGCGGGCCAACCGCGTGCTGTCCGTGGAGGAGCGGGCAGCCCGGGTGCTACGCCCCGACGACCGGTCCCTGCAGGTGCACGCCTGCCACGGCCCGGCGCGCCAGGTCGAGGTGCTCCGCGAGCTGCTCGTCGGCCTGCTCGAGGACGACCCGACCCTGGAGCCGCGCGACATCGTCGTGATGTGCCCCGACGTAGAGACCTACGCGCCGCTGATCTCCGCCGGCTTCGGCATGGGCGAGCTGATCGGCGAGGGATCCGCCGCGGCCGGCTCCGAGCTGCACCCGGCCCACCAGCTGCGGGTTCGGCTGGCCGACCGCGCCACCAGCAGCACCAACCCGCTGCTCGCCGTCGCGGTCGTGCTCGTCGACCTCGCCGGCGGACGGGCGACCGCGTCCCAGGTGCTCGACCTGCTGGCGCGACCGGTGTGCCGGCGCCGGTTCGGGTTCACCGACGACGACCTCGCGCGGATGACCCGGTGGGTCGCGGAGGCCGGCGTGCGGTGGGGCATCGACGCGACCCAGCGGGCGGCGTACGCGATGGACGGGTTCGAGCACAACACCTGGCGAGCCGGGCTCGACCGGCTGCTGCTGGGTGTCGCGATGAGCGACGACGACTACCGCCACGTCGGCCGCGGCCTGCCGGTCGACGACATCGCCAGCGGCGAGATCGAGCTGGTCGGCCGGCTCAGCGAGGCGGTCACCCGGCTCGGCGACTGCCTCGGCGCGCTGGACAGGGCGAGCGCTGCTGACCAGTGGTTCGCCGCGCTCACCGAGGGCGTGCGCGACCTGTGCGAGGTCGATGATGACGAGGCGTGGCAGCTCCCGCAGTTCGAGCGCGAGCTCGCCCGGGCCTGTGTCGGTGCGGGCAGCGCCGACGAGAGCGACGAGGACAGCACGGGCGTCCCGCTGCGACTGGCCGACGTCCGCGCCCTGCTGCAAGCGCGGCTCGCCGGTCGCCCGACGCGGTCCAACTTCCGCACCGGCACCCTGACCGTCTGCACGATGGTGCCGATGCGCTCGGTGCCGCACCGGGTGGTGTGCCTGGTCGGCCTCGACGACGGCGTCTTCCCGCGCAGCAGCGGGGTCAACGGCGACGACGTCCTCGGCCGGCGCCCGCGCGTCGGCGAGCGCGACCTGCGCGGCGAGGACCGCCAGCTGCTGCTCGACGCCATCCTCGCGGCCGGCGAGCGGCTGGTGATCACCTACACCGGTGCCGCCGAGCACACCGGTCAGGAGCGGCCCCCGGCGGTGCCGCTCGGTGAGCTGCTCGACGCCCTCGACCGCACGTCGGCAACGCCCGTGCGCGACCGGGTCGTCGTACGCCATCCGTTGCAGGGGTTCGACCCGCGCAACCACGTGCCCGGCGAGCTGGTCGGGACGGGTCCGTTCAGCTTCGACCGCGCGTCGCTGGCCGGCGCGCGGGCGTCGGTGCGCGAGCGGACGCCGGTCCCGGCCTTCCTGTCCGGACCGGTGCCGGCTCGGCCTGCGCAGGACGTGTCGCTCGCCGACCTCATCGACTTCGTGCACCGCCCGGCGCGCAGCTTCCTGCGCGGGCGCCTCGACGTGGCCACCCCGTTCGAGCCCGGTGAGGTCGCCGACGCGATCCCGGTCGACCTCGACAACCTGGAGAGGTGGGCGATCGGCGACCGGCTGCTGCGCGCGGTCCTGTCCTCCGACGACCCGGCCACGACCGGTGAGGCGGTGATGCTCGCCGAGCAGCTGCGCGGGTCCCTGCCCCCCTTCGGACTCGGGTACGGCGCCCTCAGCGACGTCGTCCGCGACTGCCAGGCCCTGCTCCAGCAGAGCGCGCCGCTGCGTGCCACCCCCGCCCGCAGCGTCGACGTCGACGTCGACCTCGGGGACGGCCGCCGGCTCACCGGCACGGTGCCGCGGGTCCACGGCAACCAGCTGGTCGACGTCACCTACTCCCGGCCCGGGCCCAAGCAGCGGATCGCGTCCTGGCTGCGGGTGCTCGCGCTGAGCGCCAGCCACCCCGACGAGAACTGGAGCAGCCACGCGATCGCCCGCGCCAGGGGCGGTCCGCAGCGGGCGCTGGCCGGGCCGCTCGACCACCGCGCGTCGGAGTGGCTGCGTGCGGTCGTCGACCTCTACGACGAGGGTGCCGTGCGGCCGCTCCCGATCCCGCTCAAGACCGCGCACGCATGGGCCGAGGCGCGGGCCAAGGAGCTGCGCGGGATGGACATCGACCCCGTCGAGGTCGCCGCGCGTTCGTGGGTCACCGACCCGTTCAACTCCTACGGCATCACCGGCGAGGACGACGACGCCGTGCACCGCCGGATCTGGGGCCACGACGCGCCCGTGTCGGTGCTGATCGAGGCCGGGCTGCCGTCGTACGCGTGGACGCTGTGGGAGCCGCTGCTCGCCGGCGCCGAGAAGGTGGGCCCCCTATGACCACCCCACGACGTTCTTCTCCTCCGCTTCGCTCCCCCGAACAACGCCGCGGGGGCCCCGGTCTCCCAGCGGATTCCCCCTCGGAGAGCATGACTCCCTTCGACATCCGCGGCCCGCTGCCGACCGGCACCACCCTGCTCGAGGCCAGCGCCGGGACCGGCAAGACCTGGACCATCGGCGCGCTGGTGACCCGCTACGTCGCCGAGGAGGGCGTGCCGCTCGAGCAGCTGCTCGTCGTGACCTTCGGCCGGGCGGCGAGCCAGGAGCTGCGCGAGCAGGTACGCCGCCAGCTGGTCGAGGCCGAGTCCGCGCTGGCCGGGACCCTGGCCACGCCGCCCACCGAGGTGATCGAGCAGCTGCTCGACTGCCCGCCCGAGGAGCGGGCGGTGCGGCACCGCCGGGTCAGCCAGGCGCTGGCCGACTTCGACGCGGCCACGATCGCCACCATCCACCAGTTCTGCTCGCTGGTGCTCGACTCGCTCGGTGTCCCGGGCGACACCGACGCCCGGGCCCGGCTCGTCGAGAACCTCGACGACATGCTGGTCGAGGTCGTCGACGACCTCTACCTGCGGGCGTTCGCGCAGCTGCCCGCCGGCACCGCACCGGCGTTCACCCACACCGAGGCGCTCGCGATCGCGCGGCGGGTCGTGGGCGACCCGCAGGCCGACCTGGAGCCGGCCGACCTGCCCCGGGACGACCCGGCCGGGCGGCGGGTGGCGTTCGCCGCGGCCGTGCGCCAGGAGATCGACCGGCGCAAGCGCCGCCTCGGCGTGCTGTCCTACGACGACCTGCTCGCCCAGCTCGCCCACGCGCTCGAGAAGGACGACTCGCCGGCCCGGGCGCGGATGCGGGCGCGGTGGCGGATCGTGCTGGTCGACGAGTTCCAAGACACCGACCCGGTGCAGTGGAAGGTGTTCGACCGGGCGTTCAGCGGCCACGCCACGATGGTGCTGATCGGCGACCCGAAGCAGGCGATCTACGCCTTCCGCGGGGGCGACGTGACGACGTACCTCACCGCGGCGGAGACCGCCACCACCCGCCAGACGCTCGCGGTCAACCGGCGCAGCGACGCCGACCTGGTCGCCGGGTTCGGGCGGCTGCTCGGCGGTGCCGAGCTCGGCGACCCGCGGATCGTCGTCCACGACGTGCAGGCCCACCACCAGGAGTCCCGGCTGGTCGGGGCGCCGAGGCCCGCGCCGTTCCGGGTGCGGGTGGTGCGCCGCGAGACGTTCGGCAAGCGCGGCGGCACCAACCTCACCGTCCACCAGGTCCGCCCCCACATCGCCCGCGACCTCGCCCACGACATCCGGGCGCTGATCACCAGCGGGGCGCAGTTCGAAGGACGCGACCTGCGACCCGACGACATCGCGGTCATCTGCTACCGCCACGCCGACCTGGCCGCGGTCCGCGCCGCCCTGCAGGAGGTCGGCGTCGCCGCCGTCATCGCCGGCGGCGGCAGCGTGTTCGCGACGCCGGCCGCGGTCGAGTGGCTCTCCCTGCTCGAGGCCCTCGAGCAGCCCCACCGCACCCCCCGGGTGCGGGCAGCGGCGCTCACCTCCTTCCTCGGGTACGACGCCGCGACCCTCGATGCCGGCGGTGACGACCTCAGCGACGACCTCGGCGACCGGCTCCGGTCCTGGTCCGAGGCGCTCGGCCGGCGCGGCGTCGCCGCAGTCGTCGAGGCCGCGACGTCCGGTGGCATGCCCGAGCGGCTCCTCGGCCAGGTCGGTGGCGAGCGCACCCTGACCGACCTGCGCCACATCGGCGAGGTGCTGCACGAGGCCGCGCTGCGCGAGCAGATGGGCGCCGTCGCGCTGCTGGCGTGGCTGCGCCAGCAGGTGCTCGAGGCTCGCGACGGTCGCGGCGCGGAGCGGACCCGCCGCCTCGACTCCGACGCCGATGCCGTGCAGCTCGTGACGATCCACGCGAGCAAGGGCCTGCAGTACCCCGTCGTCTACCTGCCCTCGCTCGCCGACCGCTGGGTCGCGCAGACGGCCGACAAGCCGCTCTTCCACGACGCCGACGGCCGCCGCTGCCTCGACGTCGTCAATGCCGGCCCCGACTGGGCCGACCACGTCCGGCGCTGGAAGGACGAGGAGAACGGCGAGTGGCTGCGGCTGCTCTACGTCGCCCTCACCCGCGCCCAGAGCCAGGTCGTCGCCTGGTGGGCGCCGACCAGCAACGCCAAGGCGTCCCCGCTGCACCGCCTGCTGCTCCGCGGTCCGGCGCCGGACGGCAAGGGCCTGAGCAGCGTGGTCCCCGTCGACCCGCCGGTGCCCGACGAGGACGCCGCGACCCGGCTCTTCGCGACCTGGCGCGACCGGGGCGCCTTCGTGCCCGAGGTCGCCGAGCCCGCGACCGAGCTCCCGCCGCTGCCGCAGGAGCCGCCGGCCGAACTGGGCGCCCGTGGGTTCACCCGGTCCGTCGACACCGGGTGGCGGCGTACGTCGTACTCCGCGCTGAGCCACGTCGACCTCGGCGCCCCGGCCCCGGGCGTCGGCAGCGAGCCCGAGATCGAGCCGAAGGACGACGAGGACCTGCCGCCGCTGGTCGAGACCGCCGCACCCGACCCGGCGCTCGCCCTGCCCTCCCCGATGGCGGGTCTGCCGCTCGGTGCGACCTTCGGCTCGCTGGTCCACGCGGTCCTCGAGCACGCCGACCCCGCGGTGCCCGACCTGCGTGCCGAGCTGCTCGGCCACATCGCGGAGCAGCTGACGTGGTGGCCGGTGGCGCTCGATCCCGAGGAGCTCGCCGATGCCCTCGTAGCGGTGCTGGACACGCCGCTCGGGCCGCTGATGGACGACACGACGCTGCGCCGGGTCGGCACGACCGACCGCCTGTGCGAGCTCGACTTCGAGCTGCCGCTCTCCGGCGGTGACCACCCGGTCCACCAGGCGCGGTCGGCTGACGAGGTGCTGCTGGGCGACATCGCGTCCCTGCTGCGCAAGCACCTGCCGGAGGGCGACCCGGTCCGTGCCTACGCCGACGCGCTCGACAACCCGCTGCTCGGAGGCCAGGTGCTCCGCGGCTACCTGACCGGTTCGATCGACGTGGTGCTCCGGCTGCCGTCGGCCGACGGCGACCCCCGCTACGTCGTCGTCGACTACAAGACCAACTGGCTCGGGCCGACCGACGAGCCGCTCACCGCGGGCGCCTACCGGCCGAGCGCGCTCGACGACGCCATGGGGCACTCCGACTACCCGCTCCAGGCCCTGCTGTACGCCGTCGTGCTGCACCGCTTCCTGCGCTGGCGCCAGCCCGGCTACGACCCCGTGCGTCACCTCGGCGGGGTCGCGTACCTCTACCTGCGCGGCATGTGCGGTCCGCAGACGCCCCGGGTCGACGGCAACCCGTGCGGCATCTTCACCTGGCAGCCGCCGGTCGAGCTGGTCGTCGCGCTGTCGGACCTCCTGGACGGGGCGAAGCCGTGACCGAGATCTTCGAGCCGACCTCGCCCCACGACCCGCGCCTGGCCCGCCGGGTCGACGGGTTGCTGGGCTCGTTCAACACCGCCGGGGTCGTGGACGCGGCCGACGTGCGGGTGGCCGAGCGGGTCGCTGCGCTCGCGGGTGAGGACGACGAGCGGGTGCTGCTCGCGGCCGCGCTCGCCGTCCGCTCGGTGCGTGGGGGATCGGTCGGCCTCGACCTCGACGCGCTGCCCGACCTCGACGGCACCGGCCTGCTCTGGCCGGACCGCGCCGAGTGGGTCGCGGCGGTCGAGTCCTCCGTGCTCGTGTCCGCCGAGGTGCTGCACGTCGAGCACGACCTGGTCTACCTCGACCGCTACCACCGGCTCGAGCGCCAGGTCGCCGACGACCTGACCGCCCGCATCGAGCTCGGTCCACCGCCCCTCGACGAGGCCGTCCTCGCGGCCACCCTGCAGCGGGTGAGCGGCGAGCACCTCAGCGCCGAGCAGGCGGCCGCGGTCGAGCACGCCGCCCGCCACCGCACCACCGTGCTCACCGGCGGCCCCGGCACCGGCAAGACCACCACCGTCGCGCGCCTGGTGCTCGCGCTGGCCGACCAGTTCGCGGTGGCCAACGAGCGGCGGATGTCGATCGCGCTGGCAGCGCCGACCGGCAAGGCCGCGACCCGGCTGCAGGAGGCGGTCTCCGCCGAGCTCGGTGCCCTGGGGGCGCTGGGCGACGCCGACCACCAGCTCACACCGCCCGAGGCGATGACCCTCCACCGGCTGCTGGGCTGGCGCCCCGACAACACGACGCGGTTCCGCAGCGACCGCGGCAACCGGCTCAAGTACGACCTCGTCGTCGTCGACGAGGCGTCGATGGTCGACCTGACCATGATGGCCCGGCTGCTCGAGGCGGTGCGCCCCGACAGCCGGCTGGTCCTCGTCGGCGACCCGCGCCAGCTCACGTCCGTCGGCGCGGGGGCCGTGCTCTCCGACCTGGTCGCCGGCTTCTCCGAGCACCCCGACTCGCCCGTCGTCGCCCTCACCGAGAACCACCGCTCCACCGAGGAGATCAAGGACCTCGCCGCCGCCCTGCGCGACGACTCGCCCGACGCCGCCGACCGGGTGATCGAGGTCCTGCGCGCCGGCACCGGCGAGGTCGAGTGGCGCAACACCGACGACCCCGTCGAGGCACTGCAGGCCGAGTGCACCGCTGCAGCGCTGCGCGTGCGGACCGCCGCGGTCGACGCGGGGCCCGAGCCCGCCCTCGCCGAGATCGAGGGCTTCCGCCTGCTCTGCGCCCACCGCGACGGCCCCTACGGCGTCCGGGTCTGGAACCGGCACGTCGAGCAGTGGCTCGCCACCGAGCTCGGAGCACCCCTCGGCTCGGCCTGGTACGCCGGACGCCCGCTCCTCGTGACCAGCAACGACTACGCCCTCGACGTCTACAACGGCGAGACCGGTGTCGTCGTGACCGACCCGTCCGGCAGGCCCCGCGCGTGGATCGCCGGCGCCGGCGCGCCCCGCCCGTTCGCCCCGGCCCGCCTCGACGCGATCGAGACCATGCACGCGATGACGATCCACAAGAGCCAGGGCAGCCAGGCCACGCGGATCGCCGTACTGCTGCCGGAGGAGGGCTCGCGCCTGCTCAGCCGCGAGCTGTTCTACACCGCGGTCACCCGGGCGCGGGAGAGCCTGCTCGTGGTGGGGTCCGAGGCCGCCGTACGCGCTGCGGTGACGACGACCGCGCAGCGCGCGACCGGCCTGCGGCACCGGCTCGCTCCCTGACCTTGACCTCGGGCCCAACCGGTGGGCCTGCAACCCGACCGAAACCTGGGCGGGTTAGTGTCGAGACCATGCCATTCCTGCTCCGCGTGCTGCTGCCCGACGTCCCCGGTTCGCTGGGTCGCGTCGCGACGGCGATCGGTATGGCGGGTGGCGACATCGAGGCGATCGAGATCGTCGAGCACCGCATCGACGACGGCACGGCCGTCGACGACGTCCTGCTCGAGCTGGAGCAGGGCATGATGCCCGACTCGGTGGTGTCGGCGTGCAACGCGCTCGACGGCGTCGAGGTGCTCTTCGTCAGCCGCTACCCGGCCGGTGGCAACCTGATGCTCGACCTCGAGGCGGTCGAGGAGCTGACCGCTGCACCCGACCAGGCCTTCGACAAGCTGATCGACCTGCTGCCCGCGACCTTCCGCGTCGACTGGGCCGCGCGCGTGCACCGGGCGAAGGGTGTCGTCCACGGCACGAGCGCCGCGCCGGACGAGTTCGAGTTCATCGAGATCGAGTCGCCGACCCGGCTCGAGTCCCCCGAGGGCGAGGTCACCCTGTTCGCGGCCGCGCGGCTCGACGGCAACGAGATCGTCGTCGTCGGCCGTCGCGGCGGCCCGGACTTCGCCGACTCGGAGATCATGCGGCTGGGCCACCTGTGCGGCCTGACCGTCACGATCGCGAACAGCTGACGGTGCCAGTTTCACCGGCCGGCCGGTGAAACTCGTGCTTGGACGAGGAAGCATCGTCGTCCAAGCGCCAGTTTCGTCGTCCAGGCTCAGGCGGCGACCGGCTCCAGCAGGAACACGGGGATCTCGCGGTCCGTCTTCTCCTGGTACGACGCGTAGGTCGGCCAGGTCGCGACGGCGTGCTCCCACCACCGGGCGCGCTCCTCGCCCTCGGCGAGGCGCACCGTGTACGGCTTCGGCTGGGGCCCGTCCTGCAGGTCCACGAGCGGGTTCGCGACGAAGTTGGCGTACCAGCTCGGGTTCTCCGGGGCTCCGCCCTTCGACGCGATGGCGGCGTACACGCCGTCCTTCTCCACCCGCATCACCGGGTTCTTGCGCAGCTTGCCGGACTTCGCGCCGACCGAGGTGATCACCACGATCGGGTCCTTCGAGCCGCGCAGGGTGTTGGCCTTCGTGCCGCCCGAGGCCTCGTACTCCGCGACCTGGTCGCGGACCCACTGCTGGCTGCTGGGCTCGTACTCACCGTGAAGTGTCATGACTTCCCCAAGGGCGCCGGGCGCCCGGCTATTCCGGTCAGCCGGCGAGGGCGTGGTCGATCTCCCGGTCGAGGGCGGCCTTCGGGCGGGCGCCCCGCAGCTCGTGGACCGGTACGCCGCCGCGGAACACGATCATCGTCGGCAGCCCCATCACGCGGTACCTCGCCGAGGTCACCGGGTTCTCGTCGCTGTTGAGCTTCACCACGCGCAGCGCCCCGGCCCGCTCGTCGGCGATCCGTGCCAGCGCCGGCGCGACCTGGTGGCACGGGCCGCACCACTGCGCCCAGAACTCCACCAGCACGGGCTGGTCGGAGGCGAGCACCTCGGTCTCGAAGTCGGCGTCGGTGATCTCCTGCAGGGTCATCGCTTCTCCTGGTCCTGGGGGTTGGTCGGGTAGTTCTCGGCGTCGCGCAGCAGCCCGGACAGCTCGCCGCGCAACCTGCTCAGCTCCTCGATCCGCTGGTCGATCTCGGCGATCCGCAGCCGGTACGCGTCCAGCGACGACGGGCACACGTCGGCCCGCTCGTTGCCCGCACGCAGGCACTCGACGAACGGCACCGTCTCGTCGGCGGTGAGGCCGAGGGAGAGCAGGGCGCGGATCTCGCGTACGACGAGCACGTCGGCGTCGTCGTACTCCCGGTAGCCGTTGGCCGCCCGCTCCGGCGTGATCAGGCCGCGCGACTCGTAGTAGCGCACCGCCTTCACGCTCACGCCGGCGCGTGCGGCGAGGTCCTTGATGAGCACGGGAGTGACGGTAGACCTTGCCCCTGGGGTCAAGGTCAAGCCCGGGATCCGGGAGGGGCTAGCGTTCGGTGCCATGAGTGCGATCGAGGGCGTGAGCGAGACGTTCGACGCGAGCCAGTGGGACGTCGTCCCCGGCTTCGAGGACCTGACCGACCTGACCTACCACCGCGCGAAGGCGCACGGCACGGTCCGGATCGCGTTCGACCGCCCCGACGTCCTCAACGCGTTCCGCCCGCACACCGTCGACGAGCTGCTCCGCACCCTCGAGCACGCCCGCCAGTCCGCCGACGTCGGATGCGTGCTGCTCACCGGCAACGGCCCGAGCGCCAAGAACGGCAAGTGGGCGTTCTGCACGGGCGGCGACCAGCGGATCCGCGGTCGCGCCGGTTATCAGTACGAGGACGTCTCGGCCGGTGCCGGCGACACGGGTGCCGAGGAGCCGAGCCCGATCGACAAGGCACGCCTGGCCCGCCTGCACATCCTGGAGTGCCAGCGCCTGATCCGCTTCATGCCCAAGGTCGTCATCTGCGTGGTCCCCGGCTGGGCGGCCGGCGGCGGCCACAGCCTCTTCGTCACCTGTGACCTCGCCCTCGCCTCCACCGAGCACGCCCGCTTCAAGCAGACCGACGCCGACGTGGGCTCCTTCGACGGCGGCTACGGGTCGGCGTACCTCGCCCGGCAGGTGGGCCAGAAGTTCGCTCGCGAGATCTTCTTCCTCGGCCAGGAGTACTCCGCCGACGACGCCGTCCGGATGGGTGCCGCCAACCGCTCCGTGCCCCATGCCGAGCTCGAGGCCACGGCGCTCGAGTGGGGACGCCTGATCAACGGCAAGAGCCCCACCGCCCAGCGGATGCTCAAGTACTCGTTCAACCTGCTCGACGACGGCCTGGTCGGCCAGCAGCTCTTCGCCGGCGAGACCACGCGGCTCGCCTACATGACGGACGAGGCGCAGGAAGGACGCGACCAGTTCCTGGAGAAGCGCGAGCCGGACTGGTCGCCGTACCCCTGGTACTACTGAATCGGCCTGTTTGCGCAGGTCAGAGCGTTGCGGACCCTCTCTAGTCCGCAAAAAGTCCGCAAAATTCGAGAGAGGTCCCTCCGCTGGGCCCTCAGACGCGCCTCCGGCGGGCGTCGCCAGCGCTTGCCGCATCAGGTCAGCGGCTGCCGCCCGGGTGCGGTCTTCGGCCGTCGGCCACAGGTGGCTGTAGGTGTTGAGCGTGGTGGTCGCGCTGGAGTGGCCGAGTGCCCGCTGCACCGTGACGACGTCACACCCGGCCGCGATCAGGCCGGAGGCGTAGAAGTGGCGCAGGTCGTGGAGCCGGATGCGGGCGAGGTGGGCGGCTGAGCGGGTGGCCCGCCACCGCCAGTGAATGGCGTTGTCGTACATCGGCTCGTCGCCGACGGTGAACAGCCAGTGCTCCGTGGTGCGCTCCCTGACGTGGTCGCGGACGTGACGGGCGAGGATGCTCACGAGTTGGTCGGGCAGGTAGACGGTTCGCTCCGAGCCGTACTTGGGAGCACGCAGGACGTACGTCGACCCCTCCCGCTGGAGCTGCCGGGTGACCGCGAGCTGCCCGCGCGCCAGGTCGAGATCGCCGAGCTGTACTGCGGCGGCCTCGGCCTTCCTCAGGCCGGCGAAGGCGCAGAGCGCGACGTAGGCGCGGAAGCCCTTGCGTGTCGAGACCCGCTCGCTGTCGGCGTGCTCGAGCAGACGTCCCACCTCCTCGACCGTGGGGATCCTCATCGCGGCGTCTGCCCGGCGGCGTCGGGGCAGGACGACGCCTGTGCACGGGTCAGCGGTGATCACCCGCTCGGTGACCGCGGCCCGGAAGACCGAGCGGACGACGACGAACCGTGTCTTGATGGTCGTGGCCGCGAGACGACTGCTCTGGTCCTTCACCCACTCCTCGATGTGCGAGCGACGAATGCTTCGCATCGCCAGGTCGGCGAAGGGCACCGATCGGGTGGCGAGGTCGGCGTTGGTCCGGGTCGAGGACACCCACAGTTGCCGGGCCGACCATCGCTCATAGAACTCTCGGAACGTCACCTTCCCCGCGTCGGGATCGACGTAGGTCCCGGTCAGGACGGCGGATGCGACCTCGTTGAGCCAGCGCTGCGCGTCGATCTTGCGGCCGAAGTGGCGGGACCGCTCGCGCCCTTGCTCGTCGCGGTAGCGGGCGCGCCAGCTACCGTCGGGCCGCTTGGCAATGTTTCCGGCCATGGCTGCTCCCTTCCTGACTTCCAGTGTCAGTCGTCGGCGGCGGAGCGTCGTGCGCTCCGCGCAGCCTGTGGAGAACCCTCGGGCTGACGACCCTGCTCTGCGCGCCAGAGCACGAGGTCGGCGCGCCAGTAGCGGACGTGGCGCTGGATCTTGAAGCTGAACGGGCCGGTGCCGCAGTAGCGCCAGTAGCGCATGGTCGCGACGGGGACCCGGAGGAAAGCCGCAGCCTCGTCGATGGTGAGCATCTCGTCGTTCGCGTGGTCGTCGTTGTCGGGACGGGCAGTGGACATCGGGCACTCCTAGCGCGAGGCGTTGACGGGATTGGTGAAGCGCCGGACTTCGGCGACGGTCGTGTACAGCCGGCCGGTGCCGTTGAAGCGCCAGAAGCGTGGGCCGACGCCGCGTCGGCGCCAGTCGCGGACGGTGCGTTGGGGGATGTGGATGAGGGCGCAGAACTCCTCGAAGGTGAGCAGCGCGCTGTCGTTCCACTCGGTGGGGACGTCGATCGGGTTCATCAGGTGGTCCCTTCGGTGTCGTGGATAGTCACCTAGGTCCGGAGAGGCACTGGGAGCGATCAGTTCCTGACGAGTGATCTCGACGGGTGCGATCCCGGACGGACCGATGATGACGACGCAGGTACCCCCTTTTGCGCCTCGAGGAGGGGGATACCTGGGGGGAACCTGGTGTTTGCGCAGGTCAGCAGGTTCCCCTAAGTCGTTTTCCAGATGGTCTTGACGCGGTGCCGGTGACGGTGCCGGTGACGGGTGCGGGGAGGTTCAGAAGCCGATGGTCGGGCTGGGGGGAACCTGCCGGACGGGTAGGGGAAGCTGATACTCGGGTCGCCTTGGGCGTGGGGTGGGGCCGTAGCGGTCGATGTCGTCCAGGGCACGTTCGCGCGCACGGGCGGGGCCGAGATCGGCCCGGTCACGGGCAAACGTCGTGAGCCACTGCTGACGGGCGTCCTCGACGCTGTCGGCGACGAGATGGGCGGTGTTGGAGTGCCGGCCGCGGGTCATGGCGACGTAGGTCGCGGCGGCGCCGGTGGTCTCGTTGAGGGCGAAGTGGGCGTGGTCGACGGTGTCGCCCTGGGCGCCGTGGACCGTGGTGGCGTAGGCGAGCTCGACATGGGCCTGTGCGTAGTCGCGGGGGAGGGCTCGGGTGCCTCGGTCGCCTCGGATCTGGAGGGTGCCATGGTGATCGGTTCCGGTAATGGTCCAGCGGTCGCGGTTGGCGACGTCGAGGTCGCGGTCGTTGCGTCGGGTGGTGACCTGATCGCCGATCCAGAGTGGTTCGCCGGACCGGGTGCGACCGACCGGAGCGTCGCTGGAGTCGGCACCGTGGCCGGAGCGGTGGTCGGCGTGGCGGCGGTCGCGGATGCCGGCGTTGAGGTCGGCGACCTGGTCCCGGGTGTCGGTAATGACGGTGTCACCGTCGGCCCCGGCCCCGATGAGGGCGGCGGTGCGTTCGACGTCGCTACGGTGGATGACGATGGCGCCGCGGCCGAGGAGCTCGTCGAAGACGTGCACCGGACGGTTGCCTGTGCGCATCAGCAGGGACAGCTCGGCGTAGGCCGGATCGGTGAACCGGTGGACCGCGTCGAGCGCGACCTGGGCATGGGCGGGTGCCCAACGGGTGGCGTGGTCGAGAACACCGCCGCGGCCGACGGCGGGTAGCTGGTGGCGGTCACCCATGAGAGCGAGCCGGGCGCCGGTCTCGTCGGCGATGGTGAACAGGGCGTGGGCGGTGTCCTGGTCGAGCATCCCGGCCTCGTCGACGAGCAGCAGGTCGCCCGGCGTCAGTCGTGCTCGTGGGTCGAGGAGATGTCGGCCGGCACGGGCGTCGAATGGTTCGCGTGTCCAGCGGCCATCGGCGTCCCACCGGTAGCCGTACTGATGGGCCAGCCAAGCTGCGGACGACGCCGGGGTGCCGACCTCGGCCTCGGCGACTCGCGCGGCGCGCAGGGTCGGCGTCACCACCATCATCCGGCGCTCCTCCATCCCGAGGACTGCAGCGGTCGCCGCAAGTGTGGTGGTCTTGCCCGCGCCGGCGGCGCCCTCGACGACTACCAACGGACTGCGACCAACGAGCGTCGCGACCACCTGCCGCTGACCGGCGTCGAGGCGCCGCCGGGCGACGACGGGACCGATCCGGACCGGTCGCGTCGCCGACGGATCCTGACCGCCTTGGTCAGCGCGCCGCGCGATGAGGCCGATCAGGTCCGTCTCGACCGCGAGCACCCGCTCGGAGGTCAGCGAGCGGATGTGATCGGGAACGTCTTCACGGTCCACCAGCCGAAGACAGGCGCCGACGGTTCGGGCGGTGAGGTCTTCGACCAGCTCGCGTCGCACGACCGGTTCTACGACGACGCCGGCGGTCGCGACGATCCGTTCGACCTCGCCGCGGACGTCCGCGCTGTTCCACGACGAGCGACGTGACCCGAGCCGGGTGAGCACCAGATCGGTGACGCCGTCGCGATCGATCCCTCCGACCGAGGCAGCCGACAACCTTGCGGCAACGATGGGCGGTCGGAACCCGAGGTCGTGGAGCTCCTCGCGCCACCGGGCGACCAGCTCGGAGCCGTCGGTCGGGACCACCTTGTCCGGCCGCGCCTCGGCCCACGCCCGCCGGTCCCAGGCCCGCCGCAGCCCGGTGCCGGGCTCTTGGCCGGGGTGCTCGGCGCGCCACTGGGCCTCGTACCGGTCGACGTGCCGGCCGATCTGCGCCGCGCGGTGGCTGAACTCGCCGGCGAACGGAGCCAGTTCCGCGATCTCGCCGGAGTCGGGGGCGAGCGTGTACCCGTAGGCAGCAAGAACCTGACGGAACTCGAGGTCGCACATGACAGCGGCGTGACCGATGCCGTTGATGGCCTCGATCGAGTCCATGACCCCGACCGAGTGCAGACCTCGCCACCGTCCTTGGGCGAACACTCGGGCGTTGATCTGGAGGTGCAGATGGCGGTGCGGGTCGCCAGCACGGGAGGTGTAGTGCCGCACGACCGCGGCCTCGAGCTTCTCGACGGGGACCTGGACCTGCAGTCCGCGTGGTCCGATCCGGGTCGTCGAGTGTTCCGCCAGCCAGTCGATGATCTCGACCGCCGCCCGCTCTTGCACGGCGTCGTACACGTCACCGATCTCAGGGTGCAGCGATGCGGCCAGCGACCACGTCTTCGGACCATTGACAACGACTTCGACGAACCGCAGCCCCTTCTCGTCCGTGCGCAGCCGGCCCTTCGGATGCCGGTTGGTGTCGTAGCCCGCGACCCATGCCTCGTACCCGTCCCCGTCGAGGTCGCCGGCCGCGGCGACGGTCGTGCCACCGTCAGGAATTCGCGTCGCGACGAAGCGCTGCGCCACCCCGGAACCCTCAGTCAGGTAGTAGTCATCGGCCCGCGAGCGGTCTGCCTCCACGTAGGTCCGGGCTGCCTTCGCGCAGCCGCGGTAGAACTTCACCCCACCGTGCATGGCCCGAGTCACCGCCCGTCACAACTCGTCAATCACCCCAGAAATGACGCACGGCCCGTCCCAAGGGGACGGACCGAACTACGAACCTTCGTAGCATGCGTGCCGCTCGGTGTGGAGGTTGTGAAGGGCGTTGCCGGAAGTGGTGGGTGAACTCGTCAATGGACGTCATGAGGGGCGAGACGACAACGATCCGAAGCGTGCTGGTGCGATCGTGCTGGCGGCTCCGAGGTCTTACGACGAGACTCGGGATCTAGAACCTGCTCGACTTCCAACGCCAGTAGCCATGGCTTACGTAAGTCGGGCCGCCGTCCTCCCGGACAGCGGCGACTGCCAGGAGCGAAACGAACGCACCGAGCTGAACGTCTCTTCGAGTGTGCGTGCTCAGGCGCGGGGCATGTGCACGTCAGCGCCTTGGGATGTGTCGGGCAGCCGAGATGCCGGGCATCGCGACGACCGCGGCAGGTCAGATCTCGGTTCGCAGTTTGTCAGCCGCCTGCTTGCGGGGCTGCAAGGGAGTGCAACATCTTGAGAAGTCGTTCCAAGTCGATCATCGCGCGGTCGTGGGCGGGGTCGGCGAGGTACTGGAGAATGAGACCGTCGGTGCCCGCCACGGAGAGCCGGGCCAACTCATCGAAGGCGATGGCGCAAACCTCGCCTGCGGCGGTCGCTGCTTGCTCAAACAGCTCGCTCGCGACCGACACGTATGACTCGTACTGCAGGCGAGCCAGGGCGCTCTCTGAACGCACGGAGTAGGTCGTGAGCTCGTACTGCACGATCTGACCGCTCGTATCCGACTCCACCAGGTGGCGCCAGTAGTTCATCATCGATTGGCGCAGTGCGTGCTCGAGGCCGCGATCGAGATCCACGTCCGTGCGCAGCACGGCCGCAAGATCGCGGATCACGGTGTCGATCACGGACCGCAGGAGCAGCTCCTTCGTCGGAAACACGTAGTGCAACGTTCCCAGAGGGACGCCCGCTTCGGTCGCAACGGCGCGAAGGGTCAGACCCGCGACGCCGGTCGCTCTCAGGACCCGGAGGGTCGCGGCGACGATCTGCTCCTCGCGCTCGGCTGCTCTGACGTAGGCCACGGGACTCCTTCTCTTTTCGAATGCCGGAGAACTCTTGCACGGACAACGTGATCCACCTAACGTAAGTCGGACAACCGACCGAAATTGAGGACAAGATGGATTGCGACGTCGTAGTGGTAGGTGCTGGGCTGGCAGGGCTGACGGCCGCACGGGACCTCCTGGCAGCAGGCCAGAGGGTGATCGTGCTGGAGGCGAGAGACCGCGTCGCCGGACGTAACCTGGGCGGCCATCTCAAGAACGGCGTCGCCGTCGAGATGGGCGGGCAGTGGATCGCTGAGGGCCACACCGAGGTGCTCGGGCTGGTCGGCGAGCTCGGCCTGGAGACCTTCGCTTCGTACGACGACGGCGTTCCGATCACCCTCTTCCGCGGTCAGGTCACCCGGGCCACCGACCTGAGTCAGCTTGGCCTCACGCCCACGGCCGCCCCGGAGGTCGACCGGATGGCCGGACTGCTCGCGGAGCTGGCGGAGACCGTCTCGCTCTCAGCCCCGTGGCTCACCGAGGAGGCGGCCACCCTGGACGCCACCACCTTCGCGGAGTGGGTCCGCTCGAACACCACCGAGCCTGAGGCGGTGGCGTACTGGCAGGCGCTGGTGCGTGGTGTCTTCGCCGCAGAGCCGGCGGAGCTCTCCCTCCTCCACTTCCTGTTCTACGTCAAGTCGAACACCAGCCTGGAGGTCCTCATCAGTACGACGGGCGGCGCGCAGGAGCAGCGTGTCGTCGGCGGCACTCACCAGATCTCCGAACGCCTGGCCGAAGGTCTGGGCGACGTGGTTCGACTCGGCAGGCGCGTCACCCGGATCGTGCAGACCGACACCGGCGTCCACGTGCATGCAGACGGTGCAGAGGTGACTGCTCGAAGGGTGATCGTGACGGTTCCGCCGGCTCTGGCCGGGCGGATTGACTACGAGCCCGCCCTGCCGGCGCAGCGCGACGCGCTGACCCAGCAGATGCCGATGGGCTCGGTCATCAAGACGCAGATCGCCTACCCGAAGCCCTTCTGGCGTGAGGCGGGCCTGAACGGCCTCGCCAGCAACTTCGACGACGGCGGGCTCAGCGTCACTCTCGACAACTCGCCGCATGACGGCTCCTGTGGGGTGATCGTCGGCTTCTTCGAGGGGGCAGAGGCGCGCGCGGTCGCCGACCTGACGCCGGAGCAGCGCAAGGACTTGGCTATCGAGTCGCTCGTCACATTCTTCGGCCCGGAGGCGGCAGACCCCATCGACTACGTCGAGCAGGACTGGATGGCCGAGGAGTTCACCCGGGGCTGCTACGGGGGACGCCTCGGGGCCGGCGCGTGGACCAGCTTCGGTCCGGCCCTCGCCGCGCCGGTCGGTCGGATCCACTGGGCAGGTGCGGAGTCCGCGGAGGTCTGGAACGGCTACATGGAGGGCGCCGTCCGCTCGGGGCAGCGGGCCGCCGCAGAGGTGCTCGGCGGACTCTCCTCGTAGGACTACTCGACAACTGGTACAACCAGATCCGGCCGGTCTCCCCGAGGGAGACCGGCCGGATTCGTACGCCGAGGACCAGGCTCAGCGCGGCGTGGTGTTCGTCGGCTCGAAGGCGGGGCCGTGGCCGGGCACGATGAGGATCGGGTTCAGGCCCAGGATCCGCTCACGGTGGGAGTGCAGCAGATCCGCGTTGACTGCGAACGGGTCCTCCTCGGGAACCGTGGCGGTCCACCACAGGTGGGTGAAGACGACAGGGCCGTCCTTGGTGAGGACGAGCGTGGTGATGTCCTGCTCGGTGTGCCCCGGGGTCTGGATGAGCTTCACCCCGGGTGCGACCTCGGCGCCGTCAGCCATCCGGCTGTGCCACTGATCGTCCTTGTAGATGCCCCACACGTCATGCGTGCGGGCGTTCTCGAACAAGGCGATGTTCAGGGCGTGGTCGGGGTGGTGGTGGCTGATGACCACGTCGGTCACCTCTGCCGCGGAGAATCCCCGCTCGGTGAGCGGGCCGAGGACGGCCGAGCGGCTCCGGATCAGGCCGGGATCGTGGATGATCCGCTGGTCGCCGCTGCGGACGAAGGAGACCGTCGCCGCGACGCTGCCGGTCTCGCCCAGGCCGCCGAGCGGCCAGGGTGCGTAGCCGTCGCTCAGGACCCCCCAGTCGTCGACCGCGGTGTCGGGGAGGGTGATGTCGTCCATGGGAACTCCTTCGAAGGGCAGGCCGGCGCACCGTCCGGCATGGATGCCTGCATTCAACGGCGCCGTCGTCCGCGCGGAAAGTTCTAGACTTGGACCATCGCACGGCGCCCGACGGGGGAGCCAGCGATCCCTGGGGGCGGCGGAGGTCGTACCCTCCTGTCGGACAACGGACATGCGCGGTCGCCCGAGGAGCAGACACAACGTGGTACGCCCGATCGAGAAGATCAATCGCGACAGCGTCGCGCAGCAGGTGTTCAGCGATCTCATGTCGCGCATCCTGGCCGGCGAGTTCGAGCCCGGGGTGAGGCTGCCGGCCGAGCATGCGCTGTCGGAGAGCTACGGCGTCAGCCGCGCGTCCGTTCGGGCCGCACTGCAGAAGCTCGCGACGCTCGGTCTGGTCGAGAGCCGGGTCGGCGAGGGCACCTTCGTGCGCGACAGCTCGCTCGAGTCGCTCTCCCGAGAGGTCAGCCCCCTGGTCGCGCGCGACTCCATGACTCCGCATGTCACCGAGTTCCGGGAGCTGATCGAGAGGGCGTCGACGTCGTTGGCGGTCGAGCGGGCGAGTGACGCGGAGCTCGACCGCTTCGTCGAGCTCGCCGACAGTCTGCTGGCTCGCGCGGGCGAGCACGATCTCGGGACCTATCTCGACGACGACTACGAGTTCCACCTGGCGCTGTGCAAGCTCAGTCACAACCCGCTCTACGAGTGGATGTACGGCAGCATCCGCGACCTGTTCAAGCTGCGCATCCGCTCGAATCTCGACAAGACGGCCGAGGCCTACCCGGACGCGCTCAAGGCGAGCGCCCAGACCCATCAGCTCTTTGCGCAGGCGCTTCGACGTCGTGACGAGGCGGGCGCCCTCGCGCTGATCCACTCGATCGTCAATCTGCCCCCGTCGCTCGTGGAGCCGGGCGCCGACCGGTAGCGCCTGCGCTGGACAAGACCGGTGCGGCCATGGTTCGGTGAGTCGTAGGCTGTCCGACAACCGACAGATCCCCTCATCGATGGAACCCCGGACCGGAGGAACAACCGTGCACCTGACCTACACCCTGGTCGGCGGAGCGACCAATGTCATCGACTACGCCGGACTGCGCATCCTCGTCGACCCGACCTTCGACGCGCCGAAGACCTACCACCACGACGGCGTCGAACTGGTCAGGACGACGACGCCGGCGATCGCGGCGAGCGACATCGGCGCCGTCGACCTGGTGCTGATCACCCACGACCATCACATCGACCACCTCGACGCGGCGGGCCGCGCCGTCGCGCTCGCCGTCGCGACCGTCGTCACCACCACGGACGGTGCCGGACGACTCGGCGGTGAGGTCAACGGGCTCGCCGAGTTCGAGTCGATGCAGGTCCCGCTCCCCGGCGGTGGCGCGATGACGATCACCGGCCTCCCCGCGCAGCATGGTCCCGAGCCCCTGTGCCAGGTGATGGGACAGGTCCTCGGCTTCCTGCTCGAGGCGCCCGGTGCTCCGACCGTCTATCTCACCGGTGACAACTACTCACTCGACGTCTCCAAGGAGGTCGCGGCGCGCATCGCTCCGGTCGACGTCGTGGTGATGTACGGCGGTGGCGCCTGCTTCGACGGGGTGAACGACGGGGAGATGATCACGATGCCGAACGACGGCATGGTCGAGGTCGCCCGACTCGTCGAGGCGAAGCGGATCGTCCCGTGCCACACCGAGGGCTGGCGGCACTTCACCGAGGGTGCCGACTCGATGCAGGCGGCCTTCGAGGCGGCCGGTCTCGGCGATCGCTTCCTGCCGGTACGCCCGGGCGAGACGATCTCCGTGACCGTCTGATCAGCGGGTGGTCGCGCCCCCTCAGGCGTCGAGCAGCCGCAGGGCCAACGCCAGCGTCACCATTCCGCTCGAGTGGGTCGGGTCGTACCCGGTGAGCATCGCGATCCGCCGCAACCGGTAGGCGACGGTGTTCGGGTTGACGTGGAGGTCCTTGGCCGTGCGCGTCATGTTGAGGTCGTTGGTCACGTAGGCGCGCAGCGTCGGCACCAGGTCCGCGGAGTGCCGCTCGTCGTAGGCCACCAACGGCCGCATCGCCTCCTCGAGCAGCTCCTCGGCGTACTCGCTGTGGACCAGGATCCGGTCGAGGATCACCTCGGAGAAGAGGACGGCCCGGCCGCGCCGGTGCTGTGCGGCGGCGACCGCGGCAGCGTCCTGGGCCTCGCGGAACGAGCGGGGGATGCCGTCCAGGCCCTGGTGGGGGCGTCCGACGCAGACCCTCCAGAGCGGGTTGCGCGCAGCCAGCTCGTGAGCCGCGGCGACCAGGGGATCGCCCTCCATCCGGTTGGCCAGCCGGACCAGGCACAGCACGTCGCTGTCGCGTACGCCGAGCAGCATCTTCACCTCGGCGGCGAGGAGGTCCCGGCAGGCCTGCAGCACATCGAGGGACTCCGCCCGCAGCCGTTCCGGCGCGACATCGGTGAGCCGGACGAGCATCACGACGACCTCGCTCTCCCCCGAGAGGTGCAGCCGGGCGAGCTCGACCCGGGCCCGGTCGGAGAGGGCCTTGCCCAGCAGCAGGCTCTCGAGGACGTCGCTGCGCAGCACGTCGCGTCCGCGGAAGGCGCCGGCGGACTCCTCCACGTAGACCTGCGCCAACGTGATCGAGAGCAGGTCGACGTAGGCGAAGATCGGTGTGACCAGCTCGAGCGCGCCCTGCTGCAGGGCAGGGTCCGCCTCGGCCTCCGTGAGCACCGCCTGCCAGACCTTCGCACCCCAGATCCGATAGCTGTGGAGCAGTGCCGGCAGGCTCACCTCCTGGTGGACCCGTCGGGACGCGCTGCGCCGGATGGCCTCCACGTTCGCGCGCATCGCGGTGTCCTCCTCCAAGAGTCCCTCGAGGAGATCGCTGATCGTGAGCAGGGCCGTCGCCAGGATGTCGTCGGAGACCGTCAGCCGTCCGAGGCCGCTGTAGTCGACCACCTCGTGCTGGACGTCGGCCACGATCGCCCGCGCCAACTCCTCGCGGCGCAGCAGCAGGCGCTCCACCAGTCGACGCGCGTCAGGGGACAGCTCGGTCGCGGGCAGCGGAATCGCGGCGTGGCCCTCATCCATGAGCGGACGCCCCTTCGGCTCGGCGGGAGTTCAGGAAGTACGCAAGGGATGGCATCGGAAGTTGTCGGACTTGCGCTAGCAGGCGCCAACGGCAAGTAGGCACGATCACGTGCCGACAGTACCGAGCGGCATCGGCCGCGCTGCAACTGGAGAGACACGAACATGACAACCGTAGAACCGGTCACCGTCCCCAGGGTCGACGCTCACGACGACGGGCCGGTTCGCGTGCTCACCCTCTGCAACGAGCCCAAGCGCAACGCCTTCAGCGGAGATATGGCCGCCCGCCTCAAGGAGCTGATGCACGAGGCGGACGCCGATCCTGCGGTGCGGTGCATCGTGGTGACCGGTGCCGGGACCACCTCGTTCTCCGCCGGTCACGATCTCCGCGAGGTGCTCGAGGATCCCGAGACCGCGGGCGACCCGGTCGCCAACGCTGCGTTCACCACTCCACCCGAGCTCGGCACGCCCGTCATCGGCGCGATCAACGGCAATGCGTACGCCGCCGGGTTCATCCTCGCCTTGAACTGCGATTTGCGGATCGCCGGTCGCAATGCCCGCTTCTGTGCGGTCGGCGCCAAGATCGGACTGGTGCCGGTCGGCGGCCAGCTGAGCCGGATCCTCGACGTCCTCACCTATCCGACGGCGTTCAAGCTCCTCGCGACGGGAGTGCCGATGGACGCCGACGAGGCACTCGCCTGCCAGTTCGTCGCCGCGGTCTGCGATCCGGCCGACACGGTCGACCGCGCCGTCGAGCTGGGCAAGCAGATCGCGTCGGCGTCCCCGGCGGTCGTGCGCGCCGTGAAGACCGGGCTGCGGGTGACCCGGAGTCAAGGTCTCGACGTCGGCATGGCTCTCGAGCCGGCGCTCGCCGCGGCGATCCGACCGCTCGCCGACGGCCAGGAGGGAGTGGCGGCCTTCCTGGAGAAGCGCCCCGCGACCTACCCGGACCATCCGCGAGACCTCCAGGACCGCCTGGACGCCGTCGTCGCGGCTCACCTCTCCGGGCAGAGCTGAGGATGTCCCGAGCCCCCGGGATCTCCATGCGACCGGTCGTGGCCGTGGGCCTGATCGCGGCCAGCACCCTGCTCTCGATGAGCGCCTGGTTCTCGGCGACCTTCGTGGTGCCTCAGCTCCGGGTCGAGTGGGGACTCGGGGCCGCGGAAACCTCCGCACTGACGATCGCCGTCCAGCTCGGCTTCGTGGTCGGAGCTCTGCTCTCCGCAGCGACCGGCCTCGTCGACGCCGTGCCGGGGCGGATGCTCATGTGCATCGGCGGACTGGGGGCCGCGGCATGCAATGCGGGACTGCTCCTCTGCGACGGCGTGGGAGGGGCCCTCCCGCTGCGGATCCTCACCGGGATCTTCCTCGCCGGCGTCTATCCCCCTGCGCTCAAGGAGGTCTCGACGTGGTATCTGCGCAGCCGCGGCAAGGCCCTCGGCGTCATGATCGGGGCGCTCACGATCGGCTCGGCACTCCCGCACCTCGTCGGCGCCGTCGGCGGCGTGGACTGGCGCGTGGTCATCGCGACCACGAGCGTGCTCTCGGCAGCCGGTGGCCTCGTCGTCTGCGTCGTCCGGGGTGAGGGCGCGCACCCGTTCCCTCGACGTCCGGTCAGCCTCGCGGCAGGCTTCAGGTCGATGCGCAACCGGGACGTGGTGCTGGCCAACCTCGGCTATGTCGGTCACATGTGGGAGCTCTACGCGATGTGGGCCGGAGTGGGCGTCTTCATCGCCGCGCTGCCGTCCGTCGCCCAGCGTCCGAACGGCGACAATCTCGCCGCGCTGCTCGCGTTCGTGTGCATCGGGACCGGAGCCGCGGGCTGTCTCGTCGGCGGCGTGCTGGGGGACCGGTGGGGTCGTCCTCGCGCGGCGCTGACCGCGCTGATCTGCTCGGGAGGCACGGCGCTGGTGCTCGCCGCGACGTACGACGCGTTCCCGCTGACCGTCACCGTCCTGCTCTGCGCGTTCTGGGGGTTCTGGGTGATCGCCGACTCGGCCCAGTTCTCGGCACTGGTCACCGAGACGGCGGACCCCGACTACGTCGGCGGAGCGCTGTCCCTCCAACTGGCCTTCGGCTATGTCACCACGATGGTGTCGCTGTGGCTCGTCCCGCAGTTGGTCGAGCACGTCTCGTGGCGCGCCGCGCTCGTCGCGCTGGCGCTCGGTCCCGCCGTGGGGATCCTCGCGATGATCGCCGCCGACCGACGAAGGGCCGGCTCCCGTGCGCTGGCCGCCTGACGCGGGAGGTTCAGGAACACCCCAACCAGTCTCGCGATAAGTCCTCTCTCTTCCCATAGAGGTCACCGCGTCGGGCTCGGCACTCTCGGTGGACGACCGCGTCCCCTGCCGGGCCGCGGTCTCCGCCTCCTGCGCGACGCGTGCAGGAACTGAGAGGAGAGGTTCGAATGATGGTTGGCGACGAGGAGCGCGTCTCCGTGGTCACCCCGGGTGCCGCGCCGGTCGAGATCGGCTCCCTTCCGCCGCTGGGCGTCGTACCGGAGCGCATGCACGCGCAGGTCGTGCGGCAGGACCGCTTCGGCGATCCCGCGACGGCGTTCGTCCCGGAGATGGTGCCCACGCCCCGGATCGGCCCGGACGAGGTGCTGGTCGCCGTGATGGCTGCCGGCGTGAACTACAACAACGTCTGGGCGGCGCGCGGCTATCCCGTGGACCAGGTCGCGACCCGCCAGAAGCGCGGCGAGCCGGAGGACTTCCACGTCGGCGGCTCCGACGCGTCGGGCATCGTCTACGCCGTCGGGGCGGACGTCACCGACTGGCAGGTCGGTGACGAGGTCGTCGTGCACCCGGGCGTGTGGGACCGGGACGACCCTTGGATCGCCGCCGGCAAGGACCAGATGATCGCGCCCAGCGCCCGCATCTGGGGCTACGACACGAACTACGGGTCCTTCGGCCAGTTCGCCCGGGTCCAGTCGCACCAGCTGATGCCCAAGGCCGAGCACCTCTCCTGGGCCGAGTCGGCGGCTCCCACGCTCGTCGGTACGACGGCCTACCGCATGCTCCACGGCTGGCAGGGCAACACCGTGCAGGAGGGCGACCTCGTGCTCGTCTGGGGTGGTTCGGGCGGACTCGGCACCCAGGCCTGCCAGCTCGTCCGGGCGGCGGGAGGCCGAGCGGTCGCCGTCGTCTCCGGCGACGATCGCGGCGAGTACGCCATGAAGCACGGCGCCATCGGCTACCTCGACCGCCGCAAGTACGACCACTGGGGCATCCCTCCGCTCGTCGACGACGCGGCCGGCCAGAAGGCCTGGACGGCCGGCGTCCGCGCGTTCGGCAAGGACCTGTGGGCGGTCGCCGGAGGACGGGTGGACCCCGCCATCGTCTTCGAGCACCCCGGGGCTGCGACGATCCCGACGTCGATCTTCCTCTGTGAGCCCGGCGGCATGGTGGTCATCTGCGCCGGCACCACGGGCTTCGACGCCATGGTCGACCTGCGCTACCACTGGACGCGCCAGAAGCGACTCCAGGGCTCGCACGGCACGAACGACGCGCAGGCCTACGCCTATAACGAGCTGGTGCGGGCGGGGAGCGTCGATCCGGTCGTCGGACGCGTCCTCCCGTTCACCGACATCCCTCGTTCGCACGCGCAGATGGGCCGCGGCGAGGAGGTCTTCGGCAACACCGTCCACCTTCTGGGTGCCGCGGACCCGACGGCCGGGCGCCGCTAGCCGGGACCGGACGGGTCTGCGTTGGAGCAGCAGCTCAAGCAGGCCCGTCCGGAGGCGGATCCAGCGTCGGATCTCGGCTGTGACCGTTGACACAGACTGAATGTAGGTCATATGTTGTCAGTTGTCCGACAGGTAAGGGAGACCATGCGCATCACTGCTGTGAAGATCGTTCGACTGGACACCGGCGCCGGCGAGTTCGGGATCGCCTGGAGTCCGACCGTGTTGCGCGTCGAGACCGACGAGGGCATCCATGGGGTGGGCGAGATCGGCCTGCCGATGGGCAACGCCGCGCACGGCCAGGTCGGCCTGGCCCGCGACTTCTGTGCCCTCGTCCTCGGGATGGATCCGTTCGACACGACCGCCGTGTGGGAGAGGCTCTATCGGTCCACCTTCTGGGGAATGGGCGGTGGCACCCTCATCTTCGCCGTGATGAGCGCGATCGACATCGCGCTGTGGGACATCAAGGGCAAGGCACTCGACGTACCGGTCCATCGCCTCCTCGGCGGGCAGACCAACACCCGCCTGCGCAGCTATGCCTCGCAGATCCAGTTCGACTGGTCGCCCCGCATGGGCGCGATGGTCAAGCCCGAGGAGTACGCCGAGGCCACCCGCAAGGCCCTCGCCGACGGCTTCGACTGCGTGAAGGTCAACCCGATCGGCTTCGACCTGGCCGGGACGTGGATGGGATGGAACACCCGGGGCGTCCTGACCGCCGAGCAGGTCCGCACGGCCGTCGACCGGATCGCGGCGGTGCGCGAGGCGGGCGGCGACGACCTCGACATCATCATCGAGCTGCACTGCCACACCGACGCCGGCACGGCGGTCCAGCTCGGCCGCGAGCTCGAGCGGTTCCGCATCCTCTACTACGAGGAGCCGACCGCGCCGCTCAACTGGAAGGCGATGGCCAAGGTCAAGCGCGAGCTGTCGATCCCGATCGCGACCGGCGAGCGGCTCTACACGGCGTTCGGATTCCGTCCCTTCATCGAGAACCAGGTCGTCGACATCGCTCAGCCCGATCTGGGCACGAGCGGCGGCTTCACCGAGACGAAGAAGATCGCCGACATGGCAGCCGTCTACGACATCGGCGTGCAACTGCACCTGATCGGCAGCCCGATCTCCACCGCGGCCGCCCTCCAGCTGGAGGCCGTGCTTGCGAACTTCGTCATCCATGAGCACAACAACACGAGTCTGATGCCGGACAACGTCGCGTCCTGCCTCTACGACTACCAGCCGGTCGACGGCTACTACGCCGTGCCGGATCTCCCGGGGATCGGTCAGGACCTCACCCCCGAGGCCTACGCGAAGTCGGAGACCCTCCTCGTCAACTGACCTGCGATCACAGCGAGACGCAGTCATCCCGAAAGGAAATGAGACGTGAAGTACCTGGTTGTTGGCGGTGGCGCCATGGGATCGGTGATCGCGGCCTACATGGCGCGTGCCGGCAAGGACGTCACTCTGCTCACCCGCGGCAAGCACCTGGAGACGATCCGCGCCAACGGTGCGCTCGAGGTCCACTACGCCCCCGACGACAAGACCGACCAGGTCCCCGTCGCCGTGGCCAGCGAGGAGGAGTACGACGAGAAGCCGGACGTCGTGATCATCGCGACCAAGGCCTACTCCCTGGAGTCGATCTACCCGCTCCTGGACCGGATCTCAACCCCGGAGACCGTGATCCTGCCCTTGATGAACGCACTGACGATCGGCAACGAGATCGCTGACGCGATGACGCAGCCGGCCACGGTCGCCCAGGGCGTCGCATACGTCGCGTGCGAGCTCGTCGCGCCGGGCAGGTGCAAGCACAAGGAGGCGTTCTTCCGCATCGTCCTCGGTGCTCGTCCCGGGGGTCCTGCGATCGAGCTGGCGCCGGCGATCCGACAGGACCTGGAGGACATGGGGGCCACGGCGGAGATCGCCGAGGACATGCTGCAGGCAGCCCTGTTGAAGTTCGCACGGGTCTCGGTCGGGTCGGCCGGCATGGTCTACTTCCGAGCCAGCAACGCCGAGATCCTCGACGACCCGGTCAAGTTCGAGTTCAGCCAGACGCTCACCCGCGAGATCATCGCCGTGGCCGAGGCGGCCGGCTGCCCGTTCCCGGCCGACTTCGACGTCCTCGCGGAGAATCTGAAGCTCGCGCGAAGCATCGACCCGAACTACAAGACCTCGCTCATGTACGACTTCCTCGCGGGCAAGCCGACCGAGTGGCGCACGATGTTCCTCGAGCCCTACCGGCTCGGCCGCAGCCTGGGCGTGCCGATGACGAACTACGGCAAGGTCGTCGAGGTCTTCGATCCGACCGCCACCTCGGCCGACGCGTGAGCTCCAAGAGGACGAGCCGGCACGACCATCTCGGGATCCATCCCTTCCCTCCCCGGATCTCCCCCTGCTTGAGGAGCCTCGCATGAACTTGAAGCTGACATCCGCCCTCCTTGCGTCCTGCCTCGCCGCCGCTGCCCTCAGCGGATGCAGCGGCGGGAGTGGGTCGAGCGGCGGCACCGCGTCGTCGACGTACGACTGCAGCAAGCCGGACGCCGACTCGACGACCAAGGTCAGTGTCGCCGGGCTGCCGATCCTGACCAACGGCGCCCTTTATGCCGGCCTGGACCAGGGCTTCTTCGAGAAGCACGGACTCGATCCCGAGATCGAGCTGGTCCCCAACGCCCAGGGTGCGATCGCCTCGCTCGTGGGCGGCAATGTCGACTTCGCCTTCGTCGCGACGGCGAGCATGCTCAGCGCGATCGACCAGGGCCAGGCGATCCGTGGGGTGGCTCAGTTCGCGGGCATCGAGCCGGGTTACTACGAGAAGATGCAGGCCGGCGAGGAGGGCTACACGACCGGCATCAACGGCCTGCTGGTGCACGACGACAGCGGCATCGATTCTCCGAAGGATCTCGAGGGCAAGACCGTCGCCGTCCAGGACCCGGCGTTCACCAAGCTCATGGTCCAGTGGGTCATCAAGCACGACGGCGGCGACCCCGACAAGGTCAACTACGTGCTGATGCCAGCGGTCGACGCCTACCCCGCGCTCCAGGCGGGCAAGGTGGACGCGGCCTACAGCTTCGAGCCGCTGATGTCCGGCTTCGAGAAGAAGGGCCTGCGCAACCTCTCCTGGCTGGAGGTCGACGTCTTCCACGACGGCGCGATGTCCTACATGGCGGCGAGCAACAAGTTCATCGACGCGAAGCCCGACGTCGTGGCCCGCTTCGCCTGCGCCATCGCCGAGTCCGATCGCTACGCCAACGAGCACCCGGACGAGGTCCGTATGGCGATCGCCCGCGAGCAGGGCGTGGACCCGGCGACGTACGCAGCGCAGAAGGTGTCGTGGTTCTTCGAGAAGCCGGACTTCCAGAGCCTCGACCGGGTCCAGGACGTCATGCTCGAGTTCGGCCAGCTCAAGAAGAAGCGCACGGCCGAGGACCTGATGGCCGCGCCCGTCCTCGAAGGACAGGCTGGATGAGCGAGGCGACGAGCACGCTGCTGTGGCGCCCGACCGGTGGCGTCAAGCTCCGCCAGGTCGGGCTGGCAGCCGCCGGGTTCGTCGTCTGGCTCGGGCTCTGGCAGTGGATGACGACGACCGGACCGATGGCCGACACCGACGGGCTGCCCACGGCGTCCCAGACACTCTCCTCGACGCTCGAGCTCGCCGGCAGCTCGCAGCTGTGGTCCAGCCTCGGTACGACGCTGTGGCTGGTCGCGATCGCGCTCGCCTTCGCCGTGGTTGCCGGCATCGCGGCGGGCGTGGCCATGGGATTCTCGCCGGTCGTGAGCGCCCTGCTGGACCCGATCTCGCAGGTCCTTCGTCCGATCCCGGCCGTGGTCTGGCTGCCCCTGCTGCTGATGGTGCTGGGACCGGCCCCGGAGCTCGGCATCGCGATGGGCTTCCTGGGTGGCGTCTGGGCGGTGCTCGTGCAGGCACAGGTCGGTGTGCGTGACATCGACCCGGTGATTCTGGAGACCAGCCGGGCGATGTGCCTGCCCCGGCGGCTGACCCTGTCGACGATCGTGCTGCCGAGCGCCGTGCCCTACTTCGCGACCGGGATCCGCATCTCGGCCGCCTTCATCCTGATGCTCGTCATCGGTGCCGGCATCCTCGGCGGAGCACCCGGCCTCGGCCAGCTGATCCTGGTCGCCCAGCAGACCGGCGATCCGGCCCGTGTCTTCGGTCTCGTGCTGTGGTCCGGCCTCCTCGGGCTGACCTTCAACTCGATCCTCACCGCCGGTGAGGCACTCCTGCGCCAGCACCGAGGGGGTCGGTGAGATGTCCCTCCGCTCCCGCGTCGCACTGGGCCTGGTGGTTCCGGTTGCGATCGTCGTGTCCTACGCCCTGTGGTCGGCGAACGCGGCCAGCCCGTACTTCCCCCCTCTGGACGTCATCCTGACGCGCTTCCGTGAGCTGTGGCTGTTCGACCTCGTTGCCAGCGACGTCCTGCCGAGCCTGAAGAATCTCGGCCTGGGCCTCCTCCTGGCGGTCATCGCTGGCATTCCCTGCGGAGCGATCCTCGGCAGGATCCGATGGATGGGGGAGATGTTCGGCCCGCTCCTCGACTTCTGGCGATCGGTTCCTCCGATCATGCTGATCCCACCGCTGGTGCTGATCCTGGGGATCGAGGACTCCGCCAAGGTCACGATCATCGCGGTCGGCAGCTTCTTCCCGGTCTGCGTGGCGACCGCCGACGGCATGAGGCAGGCCGACCCGACCCTCGTCGACGCGGTCCGAGCGATGAGGCTCGGACCGCTCAAGACCATGGTCGACATCTATCTGCGCGCGGGCTCTCCCGCGATCCTCGGCGGGATCCAGATCGGACTGCAGGCCGCCTTCGTCCTCATGGTCGCCAGTGAGATGCTCGCCGCCTACCGTGGCATCGGGTATCTAACGATGCAGGCGCAGGTCACCTTCGACTCGGTGACGATGTGGGCCGGCACCCTGCTGCTCGCCCTTCTCGGCTTCACAGCGAACGCCGTGTTCGTGGCCATTCGCAACCGTGTTCTCTCCTGGCACACCGGCATGCGCGTCTCGCGCGCCTCTTCCTAAGGAACCCCATGTCAGACACCTCCCAGCCTCGGCTCGCGCTGACCGACCTCTCGAAGACGTACGACGGGTCGACGCCCGTCCTGGACGGGATCAGCCTCACCGTCGGCGCAGGCGAGTTCTTCTCGATCGTCGGACCCTCGGGCGCCGGCAAGACCACCCTGCTGCGTTGCCTGACCGGGCTGATGCGCCCCACCGATGGCCAGGTGACCCTCGACGGCATACCGCTCTCGGAGCCGAGCCCGAAGATGTCCCTGGTGTTCCAGGAGTACACCCGCTCGCTGATGCCGTGGGCCTCGATCGGGAAGAACGTCGCGCTCCCTCTGCGTGCGCGCGGCGTCCCCCGCGCCGAGCGCACGAGCCGCGTCGCGAAGGTGCTGGCCGAGGTCGGCCTGTCAGGAGTCGAGGCCAAGTACCCATGGCAGCTCTCGGGCGGCATGCAGCAGCGCGTGGCGATCGCGCGGGCCCTGGTGACCGAGCCGGAGGTCCTCGTCATGGACGAGCCCTTCGCCTCGGTGGACGCGCAGACCCGGATGGATCTTGAGGACCTCACCCGCCGTCTCCAGCAGGACCACCGGATGACGATCGTCCTGGTTACCCACGACATCGACGAAGCGGTCTACCTCTCCGACCGGATCGCCGTCCTGTCGAAGAACCCGGCGCGGCTGGTCGAGGTCGTCGACGTCCCACTTGGCGCGGAGCGCGACCAGATCCACACCCGTGAGGTGAGCGTCTTCGCCGATCTGCGCGGTCGGATCCTCAGCACCATCAGGGAAGTGCAGGCCCAGCCCGTGTGAACCAGCGGCGTGGGTTCGCCGTGAGCAGGTGTCCGTGGGCCATACCCGCGGGCACCTGCGCATTCCTCGGTTCAGGCATCCCGCCGGTGTGCCGTGAGTGCCGGCCGGTTCGGGAACCAGTCCGGGAAGGCCCGGATGTTCGCCGTAGGACCCTCGAAGACGATGTCGCGTCGCGAGATGGCCTGGGCACAGCTGATGTGGCCCCAATGGAGGGCGCTCAGCGTCGCCGGGGTCGTCCTGACCACCAGGTCGGGGTTCTCTTCGGCATGGCCCAGTCGGCCGCGGATGAGACCTCTGCTCGCGCGGAGGTAGGCCGCGCCCTCGGCCGTGTCGGCGAGGAAGAGCTGGATGATCATCCGGTCGCTGGGCAGGGCGGTGACCTCGATGTTCTCCTTCATCGCATCCACGACGTCCAAGGCGAGCTGTGCGTCGTCACCGCGGAAGTGCGCGTCCCAGGTGGTCGCCCACTCTCCCAGGGCTCGCAGGGACGGAGCCAGGCCCGCACCGATCTCGGTCAGCGCGTAGTGCTGCTTGCGTCGGCGGTCCTCGTCGGCCGAGTCGCGTCGTTCGACGATGCCGTGGCGCTCGAGATAGCGCAGGCGACTCGAGAGGAGACTTCTCGACAGACCGGGGAGGGCCTCGACGATCTCTGTGAACCGATTGTTGCCGGCCCACATCTCGCGCACGATGAGGAGCGACCACCGGTCGCCGAGCAGGCGGACCGCGGTGGAGACCTCGTCGTACCCGGCGACCTCCGTCACTGGAGACATCCTTCAGCACCTCCACTCGGGCGTCCGAGCCGCATCACCGCTGCCCGTGTCCTGACGCACGGCGCTCACTGTCGGGCGACCCTACGTGGGCGATGGACTCAAGCGCGACGGTCAACCCGACAAGATCAGGAGGCAGGTCTGCGACGATCCGCAATCCTCGGGGGAATCGCGAGCAATCGCGGAAAAGTCTGGGACTTCCCCATGGCCCGCCCCATTCCGGGGGGCTCACCATCATCGTCAACTGTGGCACGAGTCACGGATCACGTTCCTGCTGGCGCTCAAGGAGTTCTCATGACAACCGGATCCGTCAACGACGATGCGGCGCAGCAGAGCGCCGACATCGCGGATGGTCGCTTGGCCGGGGGGCGGCTCGGGACACTCCAGATCGTCTTCTTCGTCATCGCGGCCGCGTCGCCGCTGACCGTCGTGCTCAGCACGGGTCCCTTCTCGCTCCGCTTCGGCGGGATCGGCGCACCCGGCGCCATGCTGGCGACCGGAGGGGTGCTGATCCTGTTCGCCTGCGGCTTCACCGCGATGTCGAAGTACGTCCGGGACGCCGGCGCGTTCTACGCGTACGTCGGCGAGGGGCTGGGTCCGCGCCCCGGTGCGGGCACCGCGCTGATGACGATGGTGGCCTACGGCTTGTGCGTCATCGGCTTCATCGGCTACCTCGGCGTCTTCGCCGACCAGTCGGCCACCGACGTCCTGCACCTCGACCTGCCCTGGCAGGTTTGGTCGCTCCTGTTCGCCGCGATCGTCGGCATCGTCGGCTATGGCCAGATCGACGTGGGCGCGACGGTGCTGGGCGTGCTGCTGACCCTCGAGATCGGCGTCATCGTGGTCCTGCTCGTGGCGGTCCTCTTCCAGGGCGGCGCCGAGAGCCCCTCGGCCGCGCCGCTGTCGGTCGACAACGTTTTCTTCGCCGACGGATCCGGAACCCTCTTCCTCCTCGCTTTCGGCGCCTTCATCGGCTTCGAGGGGACCGCCATCTACGCGGAGGAGGCGAAGAGCCCCGCGCGCTCGGTGCCGCGCGCGACCTATCTCGCGGTCGGATTCCTGGCGCTGTTCTACACGCTCAGCTTCTGGGTGGTGGTCTACGGCTACGGGGTCGACAGCGCCCTGGCGGCGGCGCAGGGCGATGATTTCCTGAATATGGTCTTCGTTCAGGCCGATCAGTACGTCGGCGGTGGCCTCGTGACCGCACTGCGCATCCTCATCGTGACGAGCTTCCTGGCGACGGTCATCGCGTTCCACAACGCGTGCACCCGTTACATGTTCTCCTTGGGTCGCGACGGCATGCTGCCGCGTGCCCTCGGGCGTACCCATGCGCGGATGTCGTCGCCGCACATCGCGAGCCTGGTCCTGACCGCGATTACCTACGTGGTCGTGATCGCCGCGATGATCGCCGGCCTGGATCCCTATCTCGAGCTCGGGACATGGCTCTACGCCTCCGGGGTGATTGGCGTCGTGGCGGCTCAGGCCGTCTGCGCGCTCGCGGTCGTGGCCTACTTCCTCCGGGACCGTCGCGGCCACAGCGCCCTGCGTGTCCTGGTGGCGCCCGCGCTGGGTCTCGTCGGCCTCGCCGTAGCGCTGTACCTGATGATCTCCAACTTCAGCTATCTCAGCGGCTACACCGACACGCTCCCCAACGCGCTCATGATCGGAGCCGCGCCGCTTTGCTTCGTGATCGGCGC
The DNA here is from genome assembly GCF_013409625.1 of Nocardioides kongjuensis. Lineage (NCBI taxonomy): Bacteria > Bacillati > Actinomycetota > Actinomycetes > Propionibacteriales > Nocardioidaceae > Nocardioides > Nocardioides kongjuensis. The sequence goes on along the minus strand of NZ_JACCBF010000001.1, from coordinate 3,695,183 downwards.
ACTGGTGCGGCGGCGCTCGCGGCGGTTCGACGTTGCTCAGGCTCCGGAGCAGCCTTCGAGTCCTGTCGCGTAGGTCCCGCCGGGCCAGCGTCACCACCTGTCACTTCAGAACGGATAGATCCAACATGCAGCTTGAGACCGACTACCTCGTCGTGGGAGCCGGAGCCTCCGGCATGGCGTTCGTCGACGCCCTCATCGAGCACTCGGACGCCGACGTGATCATGGTCGATCGTCGGCACAAGCCCGGCGGGCACTGGCATGACGCCTACCCATTCGTTCGACTCCACCAACCGGCGGCGGCCTACGGGGTCTCGTCCACCATGCTCGGTGGCGACCGGATCGACACGGCCGGAGTGAACGCCGGGATGTATGAGCTGTCGTCCGCATCGGAGATCTGCAGCTACTTCTCCGAGGTCATGGACCGGGTGCTGCTGCCCTCCGGCCAGGTGCGGTTCATGGGCATGTCGGAGTACCGGGAGGTGGCGCCGGGCGATCACCGGGTCGTGTCGCTGCTCACCGGGGAGGAGGTGCAGGTCAAGGTCCGAAAGCGCTTGGTGGATGCCACCTACATTGAGCCCGAGATTCCGGCGACCCGGCGCCCGCCGTACGAGGTCGAGGCCGGTGTCCTCGTCGTCCCTCCCAACGACCTGGTCAACCTCGGCTCCGCAGCTGCGGGCTTCACGGTCCTCGGGGCCGGGAAGACCGCCATGGACGTGTGCACGTGGCTGCTCGAGCACGGGGTCGATCCGAACGCCATCACCTGGGTCCGCTCACGCGACGTGTGGTCGGTCAACCGGGAGTGGACCCAGCCGCTCGACCTCGTGCACACCCAGGTCCGCTACGGCGGGACCTGGATGCGGGCCGCGGCGGAGTCCAGTAGTGGCGCTGAGATGGCCCTCCGGCTCGAGGAGGCTGGCCTCTTCCTCCGTCTCGACCAGGATGTCCCACCCACCGCCTACCGGGGTGCCACGATCAGTCCCGCCGAGGTCGAGGGGCTGCGGAGCATCCGCAACGTCGTCCGTGCCGGCCGAGTCCGCCGCGTGGCGCGTGGCCGGATGGACTTCGAGAACGGTCAGCACGTCGACCAGCCCCTCGACCAGGTCTACGTGGACTGCACTGCCACCGGGCTGCGCACGATCGAGCCGCGGCCGGTTTTTGAGAGCGGACGCATCACGCTGCAGTACGTGACGCCCGGGTTCGCCTGTTTGAGCGCAGCGACGCTCGGGGTGGTCGAGGCGGTTCTCGATGACGATGCGGTCAAGGAGCACCTGTCGCTTCCGGTGGTCTACACCGGCCACATCGACGACCTGATGTCGTTCACGAGCACCTACCTGGAGAGCGCCTCTCGGCGCAACGGCGTGCCCGAGGTCCGCACCTGGTCCCAGCAGACCCGGCTGAACCCGGTCCGGGGTTTGGGCGAGAGGTTGGACGACCCGCGGGTCGTGGCAGCGATGCAGGAGTCGAAGAAGTGGAAGGACGCAGCGCTGGAGAACCTAGCTCGTCGGACGGCCGTGGCTGTCTGACGCTGCCTGTGGCGGCCACCGGGAGATCCGACGCCGTGTGAGGAAGGGGCGCACCGTGGACGCGAAGAGGATTCTCCTGTTCCGAACGGTCGCACGGTGTGGCTCCATGAGTTCCGCCGCACGCCAGCTGCGGCTGACCCAGTCCGCGGTGAGTCAGCAGCTCCGGCTGCTGGAGCGCGAGGCCGGCAGTCCACTCCTGGTGCGAAGCACCCGTGGGATCGATCTCACCGAGGCGGGAGTCCTGCTTCTGCGGCGTGCCGACGCGATCTCGGGTGAGCTGAGCATGGCGACCGAGGAGCTCGCCTCCCTGGCCAACCTCCATGCCGGCAAGGTACGGCTCATCGCCTTCCCGTCCGCGGCCTCGAGTGTGGTGCCGGTGGCGATCCAACGGCTGCGTCGACGCGCGCCGGGGATCGAGGTCCGCTTCGTCGAGGCAGAGCCCCCTGCTGCCAAGGCGGCGATCCAGGCGGGCGAGGCGGAGATCGCCATCGTCTTCGACTACGACGACGTACCGGCCGACGAGCTGGCTCTCGAGTCGGAGTCGCTCGGGGTGGAGTCGATGTTCCTGGTCCATTCGCAGGAAAGCGCCCCCGACGACAGGCCGATCGCCCAGGAGTGGCTGTCTGAACAGGACTGGATCGCAGGGTGCCAGGACTGTCGCCAGCACCTGGTCGAACGGTGCCGGTCCGCCGGCTTCGTGCCCCGCGTAATGCACGAGAGCGATGACTACGTGGTGCTCCAGTCGCTGGTTGCTCACGGTCTGGGCGTGGCCGTGCTACCTCGGCTCGCCCTGACCACCTTCCGCCATCCAAGCGTCGAGGCCCGCCTGGCCGGTGACTTCGGCGAGCGAACCGTCTCTGCCGTCTACCGTCCGGGTGCAGAGCAGGTCCCGGCCACCCGAGCACTCCTAGAACAGTTGAAGGCAGCGACCTCTCTCGCGCTCCGTGAGCCCTTGCGCCCGGGCGCGCCCCGCGCCCGATGATCGACCTTCAAGCCATCACTTCAACTAATGGGCCCGGTCAGAAATTGGTGTCTACCGGGGGTGGTCCAGGTCACGCGATAGTCGCGGTCATGAACACGATCTCCCCGCGGCTCCGAACGATCGGCCTGGTCGGCGGGATGAGCTGGCACTCGACCGTGACCTACTACCGCATGATCAACGAGGCCGTGGCCACGGTGGTCGGCGGGCACGCATCGGCCAGCATCGCCCTGCAGTCGGTGAACTTCGCCGAGATCCGTGACTGCCAGGTGCGCGAGGACTGGGACCGCGCGGCCGAGCTGCTCGCCGAGGCCGCGCAGCGGTGCGTCGCGGGTGGCGCCGAGATCCTGGCCATCTGCACGAACCTGATGCACAAGGTCGCCCCTCAGGTGGAGGACGCCATCGACGTCCCGCTCCTGCACATCGGTGACGCCGTGGCGGCGCAGGCGAGCCGGAACGGATGGAGAACCCTCGGCGTCCTGGCCACGCAGTGGGTCATGGACGAGTCGTTCTACGAGTCCCGGCTCAAGGAGCGCGGGATCGACACCGTGATGCCCGATCCCGATGCCCGCCAAGTGGTCGACGGGATCATCTGGGACGAGTTGACCCAGGGCGTGGTCCGCGAGGAGTCGCGCAGGAAGTACGTCGAGGTGATCCGCGATCTCGCCGACCGTGGGGCGCAGGCAGTGGTGCTGGCCTGCACCGAGATCGGCCTGCTGATCGGCCCGGATGACAGTCCCATCCCGATCATCGACAGCGCCGTCGCGCACGCAGAAGCACTCGCCTCCGCCGCACTGCTGTCTGAGACCGGCACGAAGTGGAGCGAGCGATGAACCACCCCAACGGACCGAGCGTGTGGCTCCAGGACCTCACCTGGCAGGAGGTCGAACAGCACCTCGAGAGTGATCGCGTCGTACTCGTGCCCTGTGGCAGTACCGAGCAGCACGGACCTGCCGGCGTCCTGGGAGTCGACACCTACGTTGCGACCGGCATCGTCGAGGACGTGGCCCAGCGGATGGGGGCGCTCTGCGCTCCGCCCCTGTGGTTCGGTGACTCGCCCCATCACATGGCCTTCGCCGGCACGATCAGCCTGCGGACCGAGACCCTGATGGCACTCGTCACGGACGTGTGCCGCAGCCTCGCCTCCCACGGGTTCGACAAGATCGTCCTCGTCAACGGACACAAGGGGTCCAACCTGCCCGCGCTCGGATCCGCGGTGCGGGCACTACACGAGAGCTCGCATCCCGACGTGGTCTTCGCCGTCGCCGATCCGCTCCACCTCGCCCGCTCGGTCGCACCGACCATCAAGGAGGTCAACGAGCACCACGGCGGGGAGCTGGAGCTCTCGCAGGTCGCCTACCGCCATCCGGGGCTGATCCGAATGGACCGGCTCACGTCCGAGGGCGCGGCGTTCGGCCAGATCTTTGGGGGATTCGTCGGGGACGACCTCTTCGGCCCTGCCCCCGACGGAGTCGACATCGTCTGGTCGAGTGCCGAGCAGCGTCGGTTCGCCCCCACCGGCAGCCTCAGCTCGTCACTCGGCGTACAGCCCGAGAAGGGCCAGCAGTTCCACGACCACATCGTCGGGCGCCTGTGCGAGCTCGTCGACTGGCTCCGAACGAACGACGGTCCCATCGGCGGGGATCGTCCGTGACCGCCCCCGCACTCCTCTCCCACCTTCGCATCAAGGAGCTACCCATGAACCGACACCACCGCCGAGCCCTGGCGGGCAGCACCACTGTCCTGGCCACTGTCCTCACGCTCAGTGCCTGCACCAGCAGCGAGACCGTCAACAAGGTGGCCAGCGACTGCACGCCGGCCCACGACGTCGACACCGTCAAGGAGGGCGTCCTCGCGGTCGCGGCGGTCGACTACTTCCCTGTCTCCGTCACCAGCGACGGTCCCTTCAAGGGCACCGAGGCCGACATGGTCAAGGACTTCGCCAAGCAGAACTGCCTCGAGGTCAAGGTGGTCAAGGTCGACTTCGCCGGTGCGATCCCGGCCGTCGACTCCGGACGTGCAGATATCGCCATCGGCGGCTTCTACCGCACGGCCGAGCGCGCCGAGGTCGTCGGGCTCTCCGGCCCGGTCTACGTTGATCGGCTCGGCGCCATCTCGGAGGACGGCCTGTCGAGCGTGAACCAGATCGACGGTCACAAGGTCGGCACCGTCGACGGCTACCTGTGGACCGCTGATGCGAAGAAGGTCTTCGGCTCGGACCTCTCGGTCTACCCGTCGAACGTCGAGATGAAGGCCGACCTCGAGGCTGGCCGCATCGACGTGGCGCTCGACTCCTTCGGAGGGGCGAAGTTCGTCTTCGGTGACGAGAAGGATCTGAATATCGAGGTTCTCGAGCCTGACGACCGCATCGCGTCGACCAAGGAGCCTGCACAGATCGGCTTCCCATTCACTCGCGGCAACACGTCGCTGGAGACCGCGTTGAACGACGCGATCCAGGGCTGGCAGGCCGACGGCACGTTGGTCGAGATCCTCGAGAAGTACGGCGCCTCCACCGACATCCTCGACGTCGGCGAGCCGCGGCTCCTCAACTGATCGATCCGGACTCGCGGTGTTCCCATCCCTACGACCGGCACAGGAGTCTCAGCCATGGTCAACGTCGCCAGCAACCCCGCACTGTCGACCCAAGCCGGCCCCGTGATCCTCCCCACAGGAGCACCCGACGCCAGCATGGTGCGCGTGCGCGGCCTCGCGAAGGCCTTCGGCACGAACGTCGTCCTCAGCGATGTCAGTCTGGGGGTCGAGGCCGGTTCGGTCACGGCGATGATCGGGCCCAGCGGCGCCGGCAAGTCAACGGTGCTGCGCTGTCTGAACCTTCTGGAACGGCCCGATTCGGGTCTGATCCAGATCGGTCGACACTCGATCGACGTGGAGAAGGGGATCCTGCCGGCCAACCTGGCCGAGCTCCGTCGCAGCGCTGGCATGGTCTTCCAGAGCTTCAACCTCTTCCCGCACATGAGCGTGCTGCGCAACGTGTCGCTCCCTCAGCAGCGCGTGCTCGGCCGCAGCAGGGCGGAGGCGGACGAGGTGTCCCATCGCCTGCTCGAGCGGATGGGTCTGCGGGACAAGTCATCGCAATACCCGAACCGCTGCTCGGGCGGGCAGCAGCAGCGGATCGCCATCGCCCGCGCGCTCGCGCTGGAGCCGGAGGTGATGCTGTTCGACGAGCCGACCTCGGCACTGGATCCCGAGGTGGGCGCCGAAGTGCTCGAGGTGATGCGCGAGCTGGCGTCGGAAGGCATGACGATGGTGGTCGTCACCCACGAGATGCGATTCGCGGCGAACGTTTCGGACCAGCTCGTCGTGATGGCGGACGGGCAGATCATCGAGTGCGGCGACCCGCACCAGATCATGAGCGACCCCCAACACCCGCGCACGCAGCGGTTCCTCAAAGCAGTCCTGGACCGCTAGCCATGGAAGCTCTCCGTACCGTCCTGCTCGGCCTGCCGATGACGCTCGGCGTCACGGCCGGTGCCCTCCTCATCGGCACGGCGCTCGCCCTACCCCTCACCTTGGGCCTCGAGCTGCGTCGTGGCCCCGTGTGGTTCCTGTGCCGCGTGATCGTCGACCTGGTGCGCGGCGTGCCGCCCGTGGCGTGGCTCTTCATCCTGTTCTACGGAGTATCGGTCGGCGCGGTGCGACTGTCTCCGCTGTCGGCGGGCATCGGCGCGCTCGGACTCGTGGCGTCGGCCTATCTCGCCGAGATCTTCCGGGGATCGCTGAAGTCGATCCACTTCGGCCAGGCCGAGGCGGCAACCGCACTCGGTCTGAGCCGGGGGGCGGCTTGGGTCGACGTGATCGGCCCCCAGGCTTGGCGCACCGCGCTGCCCGCCTACACCAACTACGCCATCGCGCTGCTCAAGGACTCCTCGATCGTCTCCATCGTGGGTGTCGCTGAGATCGTCAGCCGATCCGGACAGCTCTCTCGGACCTCGGACCTGGGGATCTTCGTGTTCGTGCTGGCCGGGGCCGTGTACGTCGTGCTGTCGATCCTGGTCGCATCCGGGTCCCGGAGACTCCATCGCCGGCTGCACGAGGCGGTGGCGGTGTGACCACTCCGTTGATGACTTCCTTCATCGAGGATTTCGGCTCCAGCCTGCCGCGACTGCTCGACGGCCTACAAGTCAGCGCCCTGTTGACCGGCGGTGGCCTGACTCTCGGACTGCCGCTCGCCCTGGCGGCCGCTCTGGCGCAGATGTCGTCAGTGCGGTGGCTGCAGGCCGGTGCCGTCGTCTTCGTCGAGGTCGGACGCGGCGCTCCCGCGCTGGTCCTGCTGCAACTGGCCTACTTCGGCCTGCCGAATGCAGGGATCGTCCTTCCGGCGGTGCTGTCGGCGATTACGGCGCTCAGCTGGACGACCGCGGCCTACGGCGCGGAGTACATCCGCAGCGGCCTTGCCGCCGTACCCAACCGCGAGATCGAGGGCTGTCAGGCGCTCGGGATGAACCGCCGCGACACACTCCGCTTCGTCGTCGTACCCCAGGGCCTGAGGATCGCGCTCCCGTCGCTGATGGGCTTCGCGGTGATGCTCTTCCAGGCGACGTCACTGGCCTACTCGGTAGCGGTGCCGGAGCTGATGAGCCAGGCGTACTCGATCGGCTCCTCCAACTTCCGCTATCTCAACGCGCTCGTCGCGGCCGGCCTCCTCTACGCCGCCATCTCGATCCCGACCACGTGGCTCAGCATCGGCGTCGAGAGGCGCATGAACCGGCACGCCTGAGCCCATCACCCCCAATCCGTCCCCCTCCCGAAGGAATCACTGTGAGATCACCCTCCGTCCGGCCCGTCGAGGACATCGCGACCAGCTCGCCCGCGCAGGCCCATTTCTCACCGGCAGAGTTCGCTCGCCGGCGCCATGCTGTCCAGGACGCGATGGCCGCCCGCGGCGTGGACTGTCTGCTGATCACGCGCCTCGAGGACCAATACTGGCTGTGCGGGTTCGACTCTGGAGCCGCATCGGTCTTCCACGTCCTCTTCTTCACCGTCGATGGCCAGCTGCTGCACCTGTCGCGTTCGGCCGACCTCAGCAACATCGCCTACACGTCCCAGTGCCGCAACGTCCTCGTGTTCGACGACGCCCACGGCAGCTCGAAGGGCGAGGCCATTAAGGACGTGCTGGCCAGTCTGGGGATGGCCGGACGGGTGGTCGGGGTCGAGACCGACAGCGTCGGGATGTCGCTCGCGCTCCACCACGAGCTGCAGGCCGCCTTGACCGGCTGGTGCCGGACGACCGACACCTCTGCCCTGGTCCGCGACATCCGCCGGGTCAAGAGCCAGGAGGAGCTGGCCTACCTTCGCCGTGCCGGCGAGATCCTCCATCAGGCCTCGGCGAGCGCCATCGACGTCGTCAAGCCGGGAGCGTTCGAGGGCGACATCATGGCTGCCTTCCAACAGACCGTCTTCTCCTCCGACGGGGAGGCCTTCGCCGGGTTCCCGCTCGGGGCAGGTCCTCGCGCGCTGCTGGTGCGGCCCGTGGCCGGCCGTGGTCACGTCGGCGAGAGCGACCAGGTCCTCTTCGAGCCAGGCGTGGCCTATCGGCACTACTGCGCGACGACGATGTTCTCCGTCCTCACCGGTCCCTCGGTCGATCCGCGCCATCTCGCGATGCATGCCGCTTGCGTCGACGCACTCGCTCGCGTGCAGGAGATGATCAGGCCGGGCAACACGTTCGGCGACCTGTACGAGGTGCACCGAGCCACCTTCGCCGAGCACGGCTTCGAGGATGCTGCGCTCAAGGCCTGTGGCTACTCGATGGGCGCCGTCTGGGAGACCACCTGGATGGAGCCGCCGATGATCGCCGCAGGTGTTCCGCTGGTGCTGCAGGAGCAGATGGCCGTGTTCACCCACATGATCCTGCTGGACCGACGGACCGGCCTCTCGATGGTGCTGGGGGAGACCGTGGAGGTCACCGCGAACGGGCCCGCCCCCATCACTGCGGTGCCGCGGGAGCTGATCATCAGGTAGTCCGGGATCTGAACGTACGCCCTTGCGATCCCCGCGGCGCCGATGCTCTAATGAGAGTGCACTATCAAACAAAGTGCACTAAATGCATGTGCGAGCGCAGAGGAGACGGAGGCTTCATGTCAGACGGGGATCACGTCAGGACCCGGATCGAGGCTCGGCACTTCCGAGAGGTTCTGGGCCAGTACCCCACGGGCGTGGTCGTCGTCACCGCTTCGGACGCCAGCGGCGAGCCGGTCGGGATGACGGTCGGCTCGTTCACCTCGGTGTCACTCGACCCGCCTCTCGTGGCATTCCTGCCGAGCAAGACGTCGTCGTCGTGGGCCGCTCTGCGGGCGACGGGTGACCGGTTCTGCATCAACGTGCTCCGCGCGGACCAGGAGGAGCTGTGTCGTGCCGTGGCCATGCGCAAGAGCGACAAGTTCGCCGGCTTCGAATGGCGCCGCTCACCGGGCGGAAACCCGGTCCTGGGAGACGCGGTGGTGTGGATCGACTGCGTCACCGACGAGATCCATGACGGTGGGGATCACGACATCGTGGTGGGTCGCGTGGTCGATCTCGACTTCGGCTCGCCCGGCGAGCCGCTGCTCTTCTTCCGCGGAGGATACGGCTCGTTCCGACCTTCGTCCCTGGTCTCGGGTGACTCCGATCTGCTGGCGCACCTCGGCCTGATCGACCTGGCTCGTCCGCAGATGGAGTCGCTGGCCGCTGACCTGGACACCGAGGTGACGGCGATCGCCCTCGTCGGGAACGAGATGGTGCTTGCCGCAGCCGCGGGACACACCGACATCGCTGTGTCGCCCACGCGCGTCGGTCAACGCCTGCCCTTCATGGCTCCGATCGGCAGCTGCTTCGCTGCCTGGGGCGACGACGAGCTGTGCGAGCGGTGGATAGCGCGCGTGGCCGACGGGATGGATGCCGACGAGCTGGCCGCCCTCCGGCGCGTCCCAGCGTTGGTCCGTCAGCGCGGCTATGCCATCGCCGTGGGTCACCGCGAAGGCGCTCACCTCGAGTCCGTGGCGACGCGGGTCAATGCCGGTGACCCTGCGACGTCGCCGGAGGACCTGCGCGAAGCGCTCTTCTCCGCACTTCCGGGGTACAACCGCGTCGAGGACCCCGATGGTGACGTCGAGCTGCGCTCGCTCAGCGCTCCGGTCTTCGGCCCTGACGGGCGGATTGCGTACATGCTGACGCTGTGGGGGCGGCCCGGCCTGACGTCGCCTGCGGACGTGGAGCAGCGCGCGGCGGCCCTGATTCGAGCGGCGGCGGCGGCCTCCCGGGTCGTCGCGGTCGTTGCGTAGCCCGGCCTGATGCGGTCCACGTCACAACTGCCGGTCGGCGATTGACGTAATCGAGAGGACCCCGTCCGAAACTCTTCGCCATTCCCGTACGCCGGTCCTGACCTGTGCCTCCAGCCTTGTGTGGTCCGCACCGTTTCGTCACGCAGGTTCGGCGAGGTCGGAAGTCAACACGAGCCGGGCGCCCATCATCCCGGTCGATCAAGATCCAAGGAGCATGTCATGCCAGAAGCCGTCATCGTCAGCACCGCCCGTTCGCCGATCGGCCGAGCGTCCAAGGGATCGCTCCGGGAGATGCGCCCCGACGACCTGGCCGTCCAGATGGTCGAGGCGGCTCTCTCGAAGGTCCCCGAGCTGGACCGCCGGGACATCGAGGACCTGATGCTCGGCGTCGGTCAGCCCGCAGGAGAGGCCGGCTTCAACATCGGACGGACCGTCGCGGTCCTCGCAGGAATGGACCACCTGCCCGGCGTCACGGTGAACCGGTACTGCTCGGCGAGCCTGCAGACGACTCGGATGGCACTGCACGGGATCCGGTCGGGCGAGGGCCAGGTGTTCATCTCCGGTGGCGTGGAGACCGTGAGCCGCTACACGAACGGTGGCGCCGACGGGCCTCCCGGCACCGAGAACCCGCTGTTCGCCGAGGCCCGGGCCCGGACCGAGAAGTTCGCAGGTGGCGGGCAGACCTGGGCGGACCCCCGGATCGCCGGGGACCTGCCGGACGTCTACATCTCGATGGGTCACACGGCGGAGAACGTGGCCCAGGCGAAGGGTGTCAGCCGCGCCGACCAGGATGCGTTCGCCGTCCGCAGTCAGAACCTGGCTCAGGAGGCCATCGCGAAGGGATTCTGGGCTCGTGAGATCACTCCGGTGACCCTGCCCGACGGCACGGTCGTCAGCGCTGACGACGGCCCGCGTGCCGGCGTGACGATCGAGAGCGTCTCCTCCCTGAAGCCGGTCTTTCGCCCCGACGGGACGGTCACGGCCGGCAACTGCTGTCCCCTCAACGACGGGGCGGCGGCGTTGGTGATCATGTCGGACATCAAGGCCAAGGAGCTCGGTCTGACGCCCCTGGCTCGGATCGTCAGCACCGGCATCAGCGGTCTCTCGCCTGAGATCATGGGCTTGGGGCCCGTCGACGCGTCTCGTCGTGCCCTGGACCTGGCCGGCCTGAGTATCGGTGACATCGACCTGGTCGAGATCAACGAGGCCTTCGCCGCCCAGGTCATCGCCTCCGCACGCGAGCTGGGGATCGAGGAGGATCGCCTCAACGTCAACGGCGGCGCGATCGCAGTGGGTCACCCGTTCGGCATGACCGGAGCCCGGATCACGAGCACGCTTATCAACTCTCTTCAATGGCACGACAAGCAGTTCGGGCTCGAGACGATGTGCGTCGGCGGCGGACAGGGCATGGCCATGGTTCTGGAGCGCCTCTCGTGACATCGCAGCCGACGGTGAACGCCCGTGTCGCCATCGTGACGGGCGCCGCACGAGGAATCGGTGCAGCAGTCGCGCGCCGGCTAGCTACGGACGGTCTGGCAGTCGGCCTCGTCGACCTGGACGCCGCAGCCTGTGAGCCCGTGGTGGAGGACATCCGGGCGGCGGGCGGCCGAGCCGTCGCGGTGAGCGCCGATGTCGCCGACGAGGCGGCGGTCGAGAGCGCCGTGGCGCGGGTCACCGACGACCTCGGCCCGCCGACGGTGCTCGTCAACAACGCCGGGATCATCCGGGACCATCTGCTGTTCCGGATGAGTGTTGCGGACTGGGACAGCGTCATGGAGGTGCACCTGCGCGGGGCCTTCCTGATGAGCAGGGCGGTGCAGAGCCACATGGTCGCGGCGAGCTTCGGTCGGATCGTGAACCTGTCGAGCGGCTCCGCACTGGGCAACCGTGGACAGGCGAACTACTCCGCCGCAAAGGCGGGCTTGCAGGGATTCACCAAGACCCTGGCCCTGGAGCTGGGGAGGTTCGGAGTGACGGCGAACGCCGTGGCCCCGGGGTTCATCGAGACGGAGATGACTGCCGAGACCGCTGAGAGGGTCGGTGTCCCGTTCGCGGAGTTCACCGCTCGTGCAGCTGAGGAGATCCCGGTCGGACGAGTCGGCCATCCTGGCGACATCGCACACTGCGTCTCGTTCTTCGTCAGCCCTGAGGCAGGTTTCGTCTCCGGCCAGGTCCTGTATGTGGCAGGAGGGCCACGCGGATGAGGACCTTCGATGGCGTCGAGGATCTGCGATCGGCGGTCGGGACCCATCTCGGGTACTCCGACTGGCATGTCGTGACGCAAGGTCAGATCGACCAGTTCGCCGACGCCACCGGCGATCACCAGTGGATCCACGTGGATCGTGCAGCGGCAGCCCAGGGGCCCTTCGGTACGACAGTGGCGCACGGCTATCTGACTCTCGCTGTCGTTCCGAAGCTCGTGTGGCAGATCTACGAGGTCGTGGGTCTTCGCATGGGTGTCAACTACGGCGCCGACCGGCTGCGCTTCCCGGCGCCGTTGCCGGTCGACTCGGCAGTGAGGGCTGGCGTCGAGCTGGTGTCAGTGACGCCGGGAGTCCACGGTGACCTCGTCTCCTCGCGGGTCACGGTCGAGCGCCGTGAGGGCGGCAAACCGGTCTGCGTCGTGGAAACGTTGTCGTTGCTCGTTTCCTGATCTGCTGGGCAGCGGATAGCTCGCTGGTATGCGGAGCGGCTTCCGCGAGGGAGGCATCGAGGTCCGTGGTGGGGAAGGCCGCCCCGTGGCTGCCCAGTCGGGCGGCATGCGGGGCGCCTCTCCTCCCTCGCCCCTCGTGTGCCGATGGCCGTAGGCAAGCCCGGTCCGCTTTGGCCTCCCAGGCGCCGACTGAGCATGACCACCCACAGGGAGTAGAGCTTGGACCCTCGCGAACAGAAATTTCGGAGTGTACTCTCACGGAGGGGCCGAGTCGCACTCGGCTGGTGGGGATCGGCCGCTACGAAAGGCGAACATGAGCTACATCGACGGCGTACGAATGATGTCGGCCACGCGCGCGACGGCGGTGCTCACCATGGCTCAGCGGTTCGCGCAGCTCGCCTCGAACGCCGCCGATCCGGATCGGGCGGTGGCCGCGACGCCTGGCTGGTCGATCCTCGACACGTTCGGCCACGTGGCGATGGAGCCATCGCGCTACCACGCCCTTGCGCTAGGTGGCGGCACGTGGCCGGCCTGCTCGTCGGAGCTGCCTGCCTACAACGCCGAGCAGGTTCGCACCCTCCCCACGCGCGACGCCCAGCAGCTGGCGGTGAGGCTGACGACCGACACCCGTCAGTTCGTGGAGCTCATCGATTCGTTCGACGGCGAACCCCGCCTCATGAACTTCGATGGGAACCAGCGCATCCGCGCCGACCGCTCACTGGGAACTCTCCTCGGAGAGTTCGTCGTCCACGGATACGACATCGCGGACACTGTCGGCGAGGACTGGCCGATCGATCCGGCGCACGTCCCGCTGATTCTGCAAGGAACGCACCAGGTCATGCCTGGATGGGTCAATCCGGTCGCTGCGGCGGGACTCAGTGCTGTGTACCGGCTCCAGCTCCGCGGTCTGGGCATCAGCCACATCTACCAGTTCCACGACGGAACTCTGACGGTCGACCCCGACAGCCCCGGCCCGGTCGACGTCCAGTTCGACGCAGACCCCGTGACGTGGCTCTTGCTCAGCTACGGTCGTCTCAGCGCCGATACGCGCGTCCTCGCCGACGGGGTTGCGGCCTGGCCCTCGTCCGTGGCTGGCAGACCAGTTCTCGCGACTCTTCTATTCCGCCTGAATCGACGGTCAGGTAACCATCGCTATCGCGAGTCTGGACACACTGCAGGAACTGATCGAGATCGAGGCGACCGAACGTATCGGCGCCGCACCCTACGAACGCACCCCTGAGCGCGTCACTGACCGCAACGGCCACCGCCCGCGGATGCTCACGACCAAGGCCGGCGACGTCGAGCTGCGCATCCCCAAGCTCCGCAAGGGCTCGTTCCTGCCCGTCATCCTCGAACCCCGCCGTCGTGGAAGCACGGCCGCCGCGGCGTTCCGTACCGCCTTCGCGCAACCTGACGCTGACGCGGTCGTCACGGCATGGGGACGAGGTTCGTGACCGCTCGCGAAGTCGTTCCCCAAGATCGGGCCACTGATGGACGAGGCCAAGGCGAAGGTCCTCGCTTCCGCCGCGTTCTCCCGCGCGCACTCGCAGAAGAGCTGGTCGACCAACCCGAGCGGGTCAACAACGAGTTCAAGCGCCGCGCCCGGGTGGTCGGGATCTTCCCCAACCCCGCCGCCGTGATCTGCCTCGTCGGCGCCGTCCTGGCCGACATGCACGACGAGTGGCAAGCCGGCGACCGCCGCTACCTGTCCGAGGCATCCATGGCGCTGCTCTACCCCGACAGCGATACCGGACCCATCGCCGCGATCAACAGCGGCGAGTAGGCACCGAGGATCACCTCAAAGCCCACCACCGCGGCGGGGCTCTGTCCTGATCGAGCACGCCTTCACTCGCAGGGCGTTGCGCATTCTGCGACACAGACGCGGGAAAGGCTGGACTTCCTCTGTACCCGGCCGGCTCGCGGCCCTCCCACACTGATCGCCACCGCGTGACTTACCTCACGGCTCGGCGGTACCCGCGATCGATTGGAGTGGCATGACACAGATCACCGGTACGCGTGGATGCGCCCCTCGGAAGCTTCGGCATCAGTTGTTGATGGCATCGCTGACCGCAGGTCTGCTGTTCCTTTCCGCGTGCGGAGGTTCTGGCGCCGATTCCGGCAGCGGTGGCGAAACCTCTGAGGACGTCCTCACAGAGGCCACAGCGGCAGTGCGAGCGAATCGAGAGGGCCAGGACGGCCCGCTGCCCACCACTGGGCCGGCGCCACAGGCCGGCCAGAACATCTGGGTGATCTGCTCGACCATGGCGGCCGAGGGCTGCTCGGTGCCTGCCGAGGGAGCCAAGGAGGCTGGTGAAGCCGTCGGTTGGGACGTCACGATCGTCGACGGCAAAGGCAGCCCTGAGGAGTATGCCAACGGGATCAACTCCGCCATTGCGGCCAGGGCGGACGGGATCATCCTCGCGAACGTCGACTGCGTCAATGCCAAGAGCGCGTTGGAGAATGCCAAGCAGGCGGGAGTCAAGACGTTCGCCTTCTACGCCTTCGACTGCGACGACCCGATGCTCGCCTCGGGTGGCGCCCCCCTGTTCGACGCCCAACTTCTCCTAGCGGGCGGCATCACGTATCAGGAGTTCAGCGAGGAGCGCTACTCCCGCAGCCAGGCCGACTACGCGATCGCCAGCACGGACGGTGGGGCGAAGATCATCGAGTTCACCGAGACGGACATCCTAATCGCTCAGCACCTGAACTTGGGCTTCGAGAAGCGCATCGCCAACTGCGGCGGGTGCGAGATCGTGAAGAAGGTGCCCTTCACCCTGACTGACCTCGTGACGGGGAAGCTCCAGGGCAAGACCGAGGCCGCACTGACGCAGAACCCGCAGGCCGATGTGGTCTACGTGCCCTACGACGCAGCGTTGACTGCAGGCATTGCCCAGGCCGTGGTGGCCTCAGGACGCAACGACGATGTGTTGGTCGTCGGTGGTGAGGGTTTGACTCCCAACGTCGGCTTCGTGCGGGACGACAAGGGCCAGGACTTCATTGCGGGTACGCCGGCGCGCTGGGTGGGTTGGGCTGCTATCGACGGCATGAACCGCCTGTTGCAGGGGGAGCCCCAGGTGGACTCTGGGATCGGCTACCAGACGATCGACGGCGAGGGGCCCTTCCCGAGCGAGACGACGTACTACGACGGGAACGTGGACGCGGACGGCACCCCCAAACAGGACTACGAGGCCAATTACCGGAAGATCTGGGGCATTTCATGACCGGTGTTCCTGCTGGCGTCGACGACATCGTGCTGCGGACCAAGGGGCTCAGCAAGACCTTCGCCGGTACCGCGGTCCTTCGCGACGCCCGCCTGGTGGTGCGTCGCGGGGAGGTGCACGCGCTGCTGGGGGGCAACGGCTCGGGCAAGTCCACACTCATCAAGCTGCTGGCCGGGGTCTACGACGCCGATCCGGGCGGGACGATCGAGGTCCAAGGCGTCTCCGCGGATGCCGATGAGTGGTCTCCCACGCTGGCTCGGTCCGCTGGACTGCTTTTCGTGCACCAGGACCCGGCTGTTTTCGGTGCGCTGACCGTGGCCGAGAACCTCGCGATCGGCCGCGGCTTCGCCCGAGCGACGGGTGGTCGCATCGACTGGGGCACGACCCGGCGACACGCGGCCGACGTGCTGAAGCGGTTCTCCCTGGACATCTCACCCGACTCACAGGTATCAACCCTGCGCCCAGCAGAGCGCACGATGCTGGCGATCGCACGGGCACTCCAGGACCAAGATGGTGCTCATGACGGGGTGCTCGTCCTGGACGAGCCGACCGCCTCGCTGCCGGACTGGGAGGTCGGCATCCTCCTGGGCGCTCTGCGCAAGTTCGCAGCGGCCGGCCAAACGATCGTCTACGTGAGTCATCGTCTCTCAGAGATCCTCGAGATCGCCGACCGCGTCACGGTGCTGCGAGACGGCGCCCAGGTGGTGACCCGCGAGGTGGCCGGCATGACCGAAGGGCAGTTGGTCGAGCTGATCGCAGGCCGCAGCCTCGACCGGGTGATTCCTGCTCGGGTGGGCGAGATCGATAAGGAGCGCGTCTTGTCGGTACGGGGACTTGTCGCCGGTCCGCTCCGGGGAGTGGACCTGGACCTGCATCGGGGCGAGATCCTGGGCATCGCAGGCCTGTTGGGGTCGGGCCGCAGTGCACTGTTGAGGGCACTGTTCGGCGACCTGCCCGCCACGGAGGGCGAGATTCGCCTGAACGGGGCTCCCTACATGCCCTCCCGTCCGGCCGCGGCGATCCGGGCGGGCTTCGGACTGGTGCCGGAGGACCGCGGTGACGAGGCGTTGTTCCCCTCTCAGTCGGTGCGGGAGAATCTGTCGGCTGCTGTCGTTCCCCGCTACTGGTCAGCGGGTCGACTACAGCATCGCAGGGAGCGCGCCGATGCGCGGGGTCTGATCGCAAGCTTTGGCGTGAAGCCCGCCAGCGACACTGCTCTGGCGGGAACCCTCTCCGGCGGCAACCAGCAGAAGGTCGTGCTCGCCAGGTGGCTGCGGCGCGATCCGCTCGTCCTGATGCTGGACGAGCCGACCCAGGGCGTCGATGTCCAGGCGCGCGCAGACATCTACGCCCATGTCCGACGCTCCGTCGAAGCGGGGACTGCCGTTCTGCTCGTCACCTCCGACTTCGAGGAACTCGCCCTCGCGGCCGACCGGGTCCTGGTCCTGCGGGAGGGACGAGTCTGCGCAGAGGTGACCGGCGCTGACATCGAGGCCCATCGTCTCACTGAGCTTTCATACCTGTCCGAGGAGAACGTGGCGTGACCATGGCAACCAACCGTGAAGCGACTGTTGGCTCCGCGGCGCCTGCGACTTTGCGCAGAGGTCCAGAACTGCTTGCCCAGCTCGAGAAGTACGCGCTCGCCGTCCTGTTCGCGGCGCTGTGCCTGTTCTTCACGGTCTATGGGCAGACGGCGGAGACGTTCCCGACCCTTGCGAATTTCAGGAACGTGCTCGGCAGTCAGTCGGTCATCGCCGTGGCAGCCCTTGCCTCCATTCTTCCCCTCACGTGTGGCAAGTTCGACCTGTCGGTGGGTGCCATGATCGGCCTGTCGTCCATCGTCACGGGTAGCGCGGCTGCAACGCACGAACTGCCCCTTGCCGTCGCTGTCTCCCTGGGAGTTCTCTCGGGAGCTGTAGTCGGACTGCTGAATGGCTGGTTGGTCGCCTATCGCGACGTGAACGCCCTCATCGCAACTCTTGGTACCTCGACCGTTGTTGCGGGACTGATCAGCCTGTACACGGAGAACCAGGTGCTCAGTACCGGGATTCCCGAAGCCCTGACCAACGTCGGATCCGGGCAGTGGCTGGGAGTTCCGCGCACCCTGTGGGCGCTTGTGTTCATCTCGGTGCTGGTCTACTACCTGCTCCGACACACGCCCTATGGGCGCTACCTCGCGTCGGTGGGTTCGAGCCCGACGTCAGCACGTCTGGTGGGACTCGACGTCTCCCGCATGGTCCTCTCCAGCTTCGTGCTCTCCGGTGTGCTGTGCGGCATAGCGGGCGTGTTGTTGCTGGCTCGTGCCGGAACGGCCAATCCGCTGGTCGGTCCGGGATTCACCCTTCCCGCCTTGTCCGCGGCGTTCCTGGGCGCTACCGCGATCAAGCCTGGAACCTTCAATGTTGTCGGCACGCTCCTCGGAGTCCTTTTCGTGGCCTTCAGCGTCAACGGCCTGGTGCTCGCCGGCGCGGCGGACTGGGTCGAGCCCACATTCAACGGCGTCGCACTCCTCGTGGCTGTCGCCGTGTCCACTGCAATCTCCCAACGACGCTCAGGCAAGGCGTAGGGGAAAGGAACACCGATGACACGACGCACCGGATTCGTCTGGCACGAGAAGTACGCATGGTTCGACCTGGGCCAAGACGCGGGCCTCGTCCACCCGGACGGCTTGAGCATCCAACCCGATCGACATGTCTATGACCATGAGGTCGTACGGCGTTTCCGCAGCCTGGTCGAGGTGAGCGGCTTGCTCGACCAGTTGACCCGGGTCGCGCCTCGCAAGGCGTCGGAGGCTGAGCTCGCCCTCGTCCACCCCGCCGCCTTCATCCAGTCGGTGAAGGACCTCTCCGACCTGCCCATGGGTGGTGAGATCGGGGTGTTCGCACCCGTTCCCCGCGGCGCGTACGAGATCGCCTCCCTCGCTGCGGGCGGAGCCATCGCTGCGGTCGACGCGGTCGTCAAGGGCGAGGTGGACAATGCCTATGCCCTCCTCCGGCCTGCGGGACACCACGCTGAGCCGGATCGTTCGATGGGCTTCTGCATCTTCTCCAACGCGGCGATCGCTGCGCGGCATGCTCTGGAACAGGGCGGGCTGGACCGAGTTGCTCTCGTCGACTGGGACGTGCATCACGGCAACGGGACCCAGGCCGCGCTGTACGACGAGCCTCGGGCGCTCACGATCTCGATTCACCAGGACCGCCTCTTCCCACCGGACGACGGCTTCGTTGACCAGGTCGGCGAGGGGCCGGCGGCGGGAACGAACCTGAACGTTCCGCTGCCTCCCGGCTGCTCGGCGGCGGCGTACAACGAAGTCTTCGACACCATCGTGCTTCCCGCGCTGGAGAGGTTCCGTCCCGACCTCATCATCGTCCCCTGTGGCTTCGATGCCGGTCACATGGACCCGATGGGGAGGATGCTCATGCATTCGAGCGGGTATCGCGAGCTCACGCAGAAGCTGCTGGTGGCCGCAGACCAGTTGTGTGACGGTCGCCTGGTGTTCTTGCATGAGGGCGGCTACTCCCGCTGGACCGTGCCCTACTACGGACTCGCGGTCCTCGAGGAACTGTCTGGCATCGCGACGGAGGTCGTCGACCCCTACCAGGGGTACGCGACGACCGAGGGGCTCGGTCTGCTGCCGCACCAAGGTGCCGCGATCGAGGTCGCGGCGAAGAACCTGAGCCGGGTACCCCAGCACGGTTGACCGAACGCGCCACGATGTCGCCCACGAAGAAGCCCCGATGCACCTGACTCCGACGGAGAACGACCACCTCCAGATCTTCCTCGTCGCCGAGCTCGCGCGCCGCAGGCTGCAGCGAGGCGTTCTCCTCAACGCCCCGGAGGCCACGGCGATCGTCGCCGACGCGGTGGTCGAAGCCGCGAGGGACGGCCTCAGGCACACGGAGGCGCTGGTCGCCGGCCAACACGCGCTATCCCGCGCCCAGCTGTTGCCCGGTGTGCCGGAGATCGTCGGCGCGGTGGCCGTGGAGGCGACCTTCGACGACGGGGCCCGCCTCGTTGTCGTGACGGAACCGTTCGGCCCCGCCAGCTCACCCCCACCGGACCCGACGCTGAGCGCAGCCGAGGCGGGCAGGTTGCCTCCCGGCACGGTGCTCCGAGGTGAGATGGCGGCCACCGCGTCCCGGGGCGCCGCGTTCGATCCGGCGAGTGTCGTCAGGCTCGTGGTGACCAACACGGGAGCCGTGCCGATCACCGTCACCTCCCATTTCCACTTCTTCGAGGTCAATCCGCTGCTGCGCTTCGATCGTGCGTCCGCCTACGGACGGCGGCTGGCCTTGGCGGGCGGCTCCAACATCCGCTTCGACCCAGGTGTGGCGAAGGATGTCGAGCTCGTACCCATCGGGGGTGATCGTGTGGTCGTGGGCTTCTCCGGCTATGTCGACGGTCAGCTCGACGACCCTGCCGTGCGTGACGCGGCCTTCCGTCGTGCCCGAGAGGCTGGTCTTCTCGGCACGTCTGGCGTTCCGTACGCGAGCTGCTGGCCCAGCAGCGACGGGGCAGCCCAGTCATGACGCGCTTCCATCAAGGCGATCGCGTGGTGCTGGGCGACAGCGGACTGGTCGTCGAGGTCGAGCACGACGCGGAGAAGCCCACCGAAGAGTTCACCGTGGGCTTCGCTCAGACCGCGAGGGACGGCCTCCATCTCAAGGCAGCGAGGGCAGGGGAGACGTGTGACATCGCCATCGTCAATGCGCTTGTCCTGGACCCCGAGCTCGGCGTCGTGCGCACTTCGATCGGCGTCCGGTCAGGGCGGATCTCGGCCATCGGTCGCGCCGGCAATCCCGACACACTCGACGGCGTCGATGTCGTGGTCGGAACCGGCACGACCATCATCGACGCCGACGGCATGCTGCTCACCGCCGGGGTGATCGACACCCATGTCCACCTCCTGACGCCGCGCGTCCTCGAGGAAGCACTGTCCAGCGGCGTGACGACCGTCATCTGTCAGGAGTTCGGACGCGTGTGGGGAGTCGGCGTCAACTCGCCGTGGGCTCTGCGCGCGGCACAGTCGGCATTCGACGACTGGCCGGTCAATGTCGGCATCCTCGGCCGTGGGTCGTCCTCCACTCCGCACGCGCTGGTCGAAGCAGTCGTCGATGGCGGCGTGTGCGGCTTCAAGGTCCACGAGGACCTGGGGGCTCATCCCCGCGCCCTGGACACTGCTCTCAACGTCGCCGACGAGTACGACGTCCAGGTCGCGCTGCACACCGACGGGCTCAACGAGTCAGGTTCGGTCGCCGACACGTTGGCCGTGATCGGTGGACGGACCGTGCACGCCTTCCACGTCGAAGGCTGCGGTGGAGGACACGTCCCGGACGTGCTGCGGCTCGCTGGCGTCCCCAACGTGATCGCGTCCTCGACCAACCCGACACTCCCCTTCGGTCGGGATGCGATCGCCGAGCACGTGCCCATGATCTTGGCGGTGCACGGTCATTCGGGCGACATGGCCGATGCGACGCGACGAGCACGCGACCGGATCCGCGCCTCCACCATGGCGGCCGAGGACGTCCTCCACGACCTCGGTGTCATTCCCATCACTTCCTCCGACGCACTCGGCATGGGCAGGGCCGGGGAGACGGTTCGTCGTACTTTCGCCCTCGCGGGCAAGATGAAGGCTGAGCGAGGGGCCGATCACGAGCGGCACGACAACGCCCGTGTGCTGCGCTACCTGGCCAAGCTCACCACGAACCCTGCGATCGCACACGGCCTGAGCCATGACATCGGCCGCGTCGCACCCGGTCTCCGAGCCGACCTCGTCCTGTGGTCACCCGCCCGTTTCGGGACGACTCCCGAGATGGTTCTGAAGTCCGGGTTCCCGGCCTGGGGCACGACGGGCGATCCCAACGCCTCCGTCCCGCTCGCCGAGCCCATCGTCCTCGGGCCCCACCTGGGCGGCCATGGAGCCGCCGCGATGGAGCTCTCCGTCCTCTACGTGAGCCAGGCCAGCCTCGACTCCGGCAAGGACACGGCACCGACCCGGCGACTCCGCGTCGCCGTGCGGGACACCCGCACCGTCGACCTGTCCGCGATGGTTCACCACGGACGCACGGGCGTGGTCGAGGTCGATCCCGACACCACCTCGGTCACCCTCGACGGGCACGCCCTCACGAGTCGACCGGTCGACAAGGTCGCGCTCTCGCGGCTGTACTACCTGTGACGACCCGACGCGCTGCGACGGGGGATGACGACCGTTTGCAACCTGGTCGATTCAGGCGGTCGCTTTCGTGCTGTCGCTGCGGCGGGTCCTGATGCCGTGCTGTGCGACGTCGTCGACGTCGATCGCGCGCTTGAGGATCTTGCCCGTCGAGCCCTTCGGGAGGGCATCGCGGAGGTGGTAGACGCGCGGGACCTTGTACGAGGCGAGTCGCTCACCCAGCCAGGTGCGCACCTGGGCCACGTCGAGGTCGTGACCCGGTTGGAGGACCAGGACGGCGGCAACCTCCTCGCCCAGGCGTTCGTCGGGGATGCCGATCACCGCGCATTCCACGACTGCCGGGTGGCGGTAGAGGACGTCCTCGACCTCAGCGGGGTAGACGTTGTACCCCCCGCGGATGATCAGCTCCTTGAGCCGGCCGACGATCCACAGGTCCCCGTCTTCGTCCATCCGGCCGAGATCGCCGGTGAGGAACCAGGGGCCGCTCTGTACGGCGGCGGTGGCATCCGGCCGGTTCCAGTACTCCCGCATGACGTTGGGTCCCTGGACGGCGACTTCGCCGATCTCACCGGCGGGCACCGGCTGATGATCTGCCCCGAGGATGGCAAGCTGGCAGCCAGGGACGGCGCGACCGACGCTGCCCTCCTTGGGTTCCTCGGCGAGGGGTTGGCCGGTGGCGGCTCCAGTCGTCTCGCTCAGCCCGTAGCCGTCGAGTACGCGCGCGCCGAACCGGGTCTCAAACTCGATCCTGACCGCGTGGGGAAGCGGTGCGCCGCCTGTGAGGAAGTAGCGAAGGTCGGGAAGGTCGTCGGCCGTGATGGGGGTGTCGGCATGAAGCATCTCGTTCCACATGGTCGGTACGCCGGCCATCATGGTCAGTCGGTGGGAGACAGCCATGTCGAGCATCTGCACGGCATCGAATGGCCGAAGCAGCGACAGCGCGGCACCGGCGTGCTGCACCGAGGCCATCACCGAGGCCTGGCCGAAGACGTGGAAGAGTGGAAGCGCCGTGCCCACCCGGTCCTCCGGCTCGAGCCCCTGGATCTGTGACAACGACCGGCCGCAGGCCAGGAGGTTGCCGTGCGTCAGGACCGCGCCCTTGGGGCTCCCGGTGGTTCCAGACGTGTAGAGCAGGACGGCGGCATCGACCGGATCCGCCTCCACGTAGGTCATCGCGTTGTCGACCGGTGTCCTAGCCGCCACGAGCGAGTCGGGCTCGACGATCCAGGCCGGCCTGTCGGACGACGCGAGAAGGGCGTCTCGAGTGTCAGGGCAACCGACGGCCAGCACGCACTCGGCGTCGGAGTGGAAGTAGTCGATCTCGCGGGGCGTGCACAGAGTGTTGACCGTGACGGCGACGGCACCGAGCGCCAGCACGCCGTGGTAGACGAAGACGAACTCCGCGCTCGTCGGAAGCATGATGAGGACGCGGTCGCCACGGGTCACGCCGCGCCCGGCCAGCTCACGCGCGGCGTTGCGGGCGTGGGCCCGCAGTTCGCCGTAGCTCCACGAGCGCCGGTCGACCCGCAGGGCGACGTGGTCGGGATTCGCATCTGCATGACGCCAGATGTTCTGCACCGCATTGACCATGTGAGCTCTCCTCCGTCGCGCGACAGCCACGTCCCTGAGATGTCTGCGGAACCTGTGGCAGACGTGATCTTGGAGGCTCCGTGTACACCCCGCTATAGGGAGTGCGCAGCCTTTTGGCGGCGGACCTTGCATTATCGCCAAGGGCTCATGTGCGGCCGCGAGGTGTCTCGGGTGATGGGTCCGAAGTTCGTACTCGTCAGCAGGTTCGGTCACATGCTCGACTGCTGTCAGCACCCGTCGACCCCAGCCAGGAGCCTCACCCATGAACACACTCGACTTCGAGCGCCTCTTCAACGCGATCCCCGCCAACTACCTAGTGCTCGACCTCGACTGGCAAATCGTGGCCGTCACGGACACCTGTCTGGACGGGCGGGCTCGTGACGAGGTCGTCGGGCGGAGCCAGTTCGAGGTGTTCCCGGACAACCCCGACGATCCCGAGGCCTCGGGCACCGCGACGATGCTCGCGGCTCTCCAGCGGGTGTTGGACGAGAAGGCCGGCCACGCGATGCCGGTGACGCGGTACGACATCGCGGACGCCGACGGCGTCTTCCAGGCCCGGTACTGGAGGCCGGTCAACCAGCCCGTGTTCGACGAGAGCGGCGCGATCACCCACATCATCCACGGTGTCGAGGACGTCACCGCCACGGTTGGGGCCCAAGGCGGCTGAGGCCGCCCCTGCCGCAGCATCCGCGCCGCACCTGCTGCGGACACTTCCGCTTCGGGCTTGGGCATGAGAAAGTGAGAGTATACTTCGATCGAAGTGTAGTTCATCTCGACAAGTTCAGGAGCACGAGTGAGCAAGCGCATCGCCCTCAACGCCTTCAACATGACGGCCGCAGGGCACCAGAGCTCGGGCCTGTGGCGGCACCCGCAGAGCCAGGCCCATCGCTATAAGGACCTGGACCATTGGCTGGACCTGGCGCGCACTCTCGAGCGTGGACGGTTCGACGCCATCTTCCTCGCCGACGTCCTGGGCCCCTACGACATCTACGAGGGCTCGGTCGACCCAGCGCTGCGCAACGGGATGCAGATCCCCGCGAACGACCCCTTCCAGTACGTCTCGGCGATGGCGTCGGTGACCGAGCGGCTGGGCTTCGCTCTCACGGCGTCGGCCACGTTCGAGCACCCTTACCCGCTGGCGCGGCGCTTCAGCACCCTGGACCACCTGACCAAGGGCAGGGTGGGCTGGAACGTCGTCACGTCGTACCTCCCCAGCGCATCGCGGAACTTCGGCACGAAGCCCCTGCCGCACGACGAGCGCTATGAGATGGCCGAGGAGTTCATGTCGGTCATGTACAAGCTGTGGGAGAGGTCGTGGGACGACGACGCCGTAGAGCTCGACCGCGAGCGCGGCATCTACGTCAACCCGGAGAAGGTCCACCCCATTCGCCACAAGGGCCGCTACTTCGAGGTCGACGGCTTCAACATGGCCGAGTCCTCGCCGCAGAAGACCCCGGTGATCTTTCAGGCGGGCGCCTCGTCCCGCGGCCGCTCCTTCGCTGCGGAGCATGGCGAAGGCCTCTTCGTGAACGTCCTCAACTCCCGACTGAGCCGGGTGATCACCAAGGACATCCGCGACCAGGTCGAGGCCGCCGGCCGCAAGCGGGACGACGTCAAGATCTACACCATTCTCACGGCGGTGGTCGCCGACTCCGATGCGGAGGCTGAGCGCCGGTACAAGCAGTACCAGCAGTACGCGTCGCCCGAGGGAGCGATGGCGCTGTTCGGCGGCTTCTCCGGGGTCGACCTCGCGCGCTTCGACCGGGACAGCCCGCTGGCCGCCGGTGACACCAATGCCATCCAGACGGTCCTGGATTTGTTCACCAAGCTGGACCCGACGCGGGAGTGGACGCCGGCCGACATCGGTGACCACATGAGCATCGGAGGGGTCGAGCCGGTCCTCGTCGGCAGCGCCGAGACCGTCGCGGACGAGATCGAGCGCTGGATCGACGAGGGCGATCTCGACGGGATCAACCTGTCGTACGCCGTCGCGCCGTACGACATCGAAGCGTTCGTCGACACGGTCGTTCCCGAACTGCAGAAGCGCGGACGGGTCTGGAAGGACTACGAGGGCGAGACCCTGCGGGAGTACGTCGCAGGACCGGGGAACAAGCGGCTATCGGCAACCCACCCCGGGGCGAGAGCGGTCCGGGCCGACGACAGTCTGAGTTGAGCCCGAAGCGGTCGGGGTGCGGTCCTCAGATCGAGGCCAGCTGCTCGAGCCACTTCGCCTTAGGGAGGATCTGGAGCGGGCGCAGCAGAACCTCGAGGCGATGCGTCAGGCGATCCGGCAGCTTCGCCGACGGCAGGCCCCGTGCATGGGAGCGGAGCACCTCGTGGACGTAGAGCGCGTGACAGTTCTGGACGACGACCGCCGCGTCGATGCTCGCGAACGCGCGTGCCGTCTGGGCCTGCACCACGATCGCCTCGAGCAGTTCGAACCACCGGTTCGCGTAGGCGAGCCCGCTCTGTGCCACGTCCGTGTGGGCGCCGAACGATTCCTTCACGTAGGTGAAGGCCAGGTCGGGATATCTCACATAGAGCTCGGCGAACATGCGGTAGCTGGCCAGGATGCGATCGACATAGGCCTCGGCATCGCGCGACACGGTCGCGTGGTTGTCGGCCTCCTGCTCGGCGCACGCGTCGACGACCCGCTCGAACTCCTCGCCGTAGACCATCAGGAACAAGTCGAGCTTCGATGGGAAATAGCGGAAGAGAGTGGCCTCCCCGACGTCAGCGCGCGCAGCAATCTCCTTGGTCGTGACAGCGTCGAACCCGCGATCCCACATCAGGTCGCGGGCCGCGGCGAGCATCCGGCCCATGGCTTCCTGCTTCTTGCGCTCCCGCAGGCCCAACTGCGGGGGACTGTCCGATGCCACGCGCACCTCTCCTTCGGTCTGCGGCGCAGTCTAGGGCGTGTCGCCCGGGTCGGCGCCGTGAACACGCGGAGGTGCCATGTCGCGGGGGCTGCCAGGAGGAACATCCGGCACGACGCCGCGGTGCGAGGCGAGAGGTGATGTGGATGTCGTTGCAAGGAGCCGCACCGGCGGTGCCGGATGGTCCTGAACGGTCGGACGCGGTGCGGCGGGCGGTGCAGCTCCGGTGGGCCGACGTCGACGCGCTGGGGCATGTCAACAACGTCGCGTACGCCGCCTACTTCGAGGACGCGCATCGCGCCTTCCTCGAGGATGGCCTGGCGGTGACGCGGCAGGCCGTCACCTATCTCAGGCCCCTCATGTTCGGCACCGGCGCGACCATCGCGACCCGCGCCTGGGTCGACCCGAGCCCTCAGGAACCGGTCGTCCTGGCCGAGCTGTGCGAGGAAGGGACCGGGAGCCCGCGTGTGCATGCCAGGTCGAGAGCCGTCCTGGGTTCCCCGCCATCACGGAGCCAGGGGGAGCGGCCCTCGGTGGCCCCGATCGTGGTCGAACGCGGTCATCACCTGCGGGTCGCCGTCCGTGTGGCGGACCTGTCGCCGCGGGGGGACGTGGCGGATACCGCGGTCTTCGAGTTCCTTCAGGAGGCGCGGATCGCGCTGATGGCGGAGATGGACCTCGAGCCGACCTCCACCGTGGTCGCCCAGAAGGACGTCCATTTCCACCGCCCCGCTCCCGAGCACTGGGAGTCCGTGGAGATGTGGAGCTGGGTGTCCCGGATCGGCAACCGCTCGATGGCCATCGACTCGGTGGTGGCAAGCGGCGCCACGATCGTGGCCAGGGGAAGCTCCACCCTGGTGTTCTTCGACGCCCGCGCGCAGCGGTCGGTGACGCCGCCCGAGAGCGTGACGCGGGCGCTGCGCTCCTGGCAGCTCTGATCACCTGGTCCTCTCGAAGGACAAATCTCCCCGATCCCCTTGCCGGCACTTCACAGTGACCGCTACAGTGATAGCGCACTATCATTTGAGGGCGTGCGACCAGATCGAGTCGCCCTCGACGCCCGCGCCGAGCGCGACCCGCTGACGGCAGCGACTCGTCGGCCCTCATGAACGGAGAGATGGATGTCTGAGCAACGCTATGCCGTGGTCGACCCCGCAACGGGCGAGGAGGTCCGCGCCTATCCGACGGCCACCGACGACGACGTGATGGCAGCCGTGGCGAACGCGTCCGAGGCCTACGAGACCTGGGCGCGCGACGCCGCCGTCAGCGACCGGGCGAAGTGCACGCGGCGCGCCGCCGAGCTCCACACGGAGCGGCGGGACGAGCTCGCGGCCATCATCAGCCGCGAGATGGGAAAGCCGCTCGACCAGGCGCTCATGGAGGTCGACTTCAGCGCCAGCATCTTCGCCTACTACGCGGCGAACGCAGAGGCCTTCCTCGCCGACGAGGAGATCCCGGTCCAGTGGGGCGGCGGCTCCGCCCTCATCCAGCGGCAGCCGCTCGGAGTGCTGCTCGGCATCATGCCGTGGAACTTTCCCGTCTATCAGGTCGCCCGCTTCGCCGCGCCGAACCTGGTGGCCGGCAACACGATCGTCCTCAAGCACGCCCCACAGTGCCCGGAGTCCGCCGCCGCGCTGGCCCAGCTCTTCGCCGACGCCGGCTTCCCGGCCGGCGCGTACAACAACATCTACGCGACGAACGCCCAGATCGAGGCCGTGATCGCCGACCGCCGCGTCCAGGGTGTGTCGCTGACCGGATCCGAGCGGGCCGGCGCGGCAGTCGCCGAGATCGCCGGCCGGCACCTGAAGAAGGTCGTCCTCGAGCTCGGTGGTTCCGACCCGTTCATCGTGCTCAGCACCGATGACATGGACGCAACCGTGGACGCGGCCGTGATGGCACGTGTGGCCAACGGCGGCCAGGCGTGCAACGCAGGCAAGCGCATGATCGTCCACGAGGACCTGTACGACGATTTTGTGACGAAGTTCAGTGCACGGCTGACGGCGATGCCCGCGGCGCCGTTGTCGTCCGGTGCTGCGGCGGAGCGGTTGGAGGAGCAGGTGTCGCAGGCCGTCGCTGACGGCGCGACCCTCGCCGGCGCCGAGGAGCAGGGAGGTGCCTGGTTCGCCCCCGGTGTGCTCACGGGCGTCGAGAGCAGCGCCGTCGCTCGCGAAGAGCTGTTCGGGCCGGTCGCAATGGTGTTCAAGGTTCGAGACGAGGCGGAGGCGATCCGGGTCGCGAACGACACCGACTACGGACTCGGCTCCTACATCTTCACCACGGACGCCGAGCAGGCGCGTCGGGTCGCGACCCGGCTGGACGCCGGCATGGTCTTCGTCAACGGGGTCAACGCGATGGGACCCGAGATGCCCTTCGGTGGTGTCAAGCGATCGGGCTTCGGCCGTGAGCTTGGCCGGCTCGGCATCGAGGAGTTCCTGAACCGGAAGATGATCCGGATCGTCCGCTGAGTGTGCGGAAACGCCGACTCACCACATCACGAAAGGCAAGGCAGCAGCACGTGAGACGCGAGATCTACGACAGTGACCACGAGGCGTTCCGGAAGTCCGTCCGGGAATTCATGGAGCGCTCGGTCATTCCGAATCTTGACTCCTACGTGGAGAACAAGGCCTTCCCGCGCGAGCTATGGCTTGCAGCGGGCGAGCAGGGGTTGCTGGGCCTCGGCATCCCGGAGGAGTACGGCGGCAGCGGCGCCGAGGACTTCCGGTTCGCGGCGGTGCTGGGGGAGGAGACCTCGAAGGTCGTCGCGGCCCTCAACAGCTGCTGGGGCATCCACTCGGACACGGTGGTGCCCTACTTCGTCGAGCTGGGCACCGAGGAGCAGAAGAAGCGCTGGCTGCCAGGTATCGCGTCGGGCGAGATCCTGTGTGCGATCGGGATGACGGAGCCGAGCGGGGGATCGGACCTGGCCGCGTTGAAGACCACCGCGGTCCGTGACGGGGACGAGTGGGTGATCAACGGCTCCAAGACGTTCATCACCAACGGCTACTCCGCCGACCTGGTCCTGGTCGCGGCCAAGACCAGCCCCGACAAGAAGGCGCGCGGGATCTCGCTCTTCGCGGTCGAGACCACCAAGGAGGGCTTCTCCCGCGGCCGCAAGCTCGATAAGGTCGGCCAGGAGGAGTCGGACACGGCAGAGCTGTTCTTCGACAACGTGCGGGTCACGGATGCGGAGCTCATCGGCGAGCTCGACCACGGCTTCATCCACATGATGCAGTGGCTCCCGCAGGAGCGACTCGGGTCCGCCATCAGCAATGTCGCTCATGCCAAGCAGATCCTTGAGGAGACGCTGGTCTACACCAAGGAGCGCGAGGCGTTCGGGCAACCTGTCGGAACCTTCCAGCACAACAAGTTCCTGCTCGCCGAGCTCTTCACCCAGATCGAGGTCGCGGAGGCATACGTCGACAAGTGCGTCATGGCCCACGTGCGGGGAGAGCTCACCGCCATCGATGCCGCGAAGGCCAAGTGGTGGGCAGCCCAGGCGCAGTCGGAGGTGCTCGACCGCTGCGTACAGCTGCACGGCGGCTACGGGTTCATGAACGAGTATCGCGTGGGTCGCGCTTGGCGGGACGCTCGGATCACGAAGATCTGGGCCGGCTCGAACGAGATCATGAAGGAGCTGATCGGGCGCGACCTCGGTCTGTGACCGCCTCCGCCGCGGTCGGACGACGGGCTTGCGTATTCCGAGAAGCCTTGTCCTCCGGCTCTGGGGTGTCTCTGTTCCCCTGACCGCGCCTCCGGCGTGAGGATCGCCACATACGCCCGGGAGGAGAAGAGGATTGAACATGCCGATGGAGCGGCCCACCGCGTCGGCCCTCGCCCAGATCGCCGCAGCCTACGGTTTCGACGTCTCGCCGGATGACCTGCAGCACTACCGTGTCGCGGCCGACGAATCGATGGCCGCATGGGACCTCGTCGAGCTGCTCTACGCCGAGCATGTGCCAGCAGCGCCGGACCGGACCTGGACCCATCCATCGGACGACGACAACCCGTTGGGGGCGTGGTATGTCCAGACTGAGATCCAGGAGTGCAATGACGGTCCGCTGGCTGGCCGGCGCATCGTCATCAAGGACAACACCAGCGTCGCGGGCGTACCCATGATGAACGGCTCGCGGATGCTCGAGGGTTTCACCCCTCGAGAGGACGCGACGGTGGTCTCCCGACTGCTGAGGGCCGGCGCCGTGATCGTGGGGAAGTCCGTGTGCGAAGACCTCTGCATGTCCGCGGGATCGCACACCAGCAAGACCGGTCCGGTGCGCAATCCCTGGGATCCGAGCCGCTCGACGGGGGGCTCGTCGAGCGGCAGTGGCGTGCTCGTCGCGACGGGCGAGGCCGACATGGCAGTGTCGGGCGACCAGGGAGGCTCCATCCGCATCCCGGCCGCATGCCTCGGCGTGGTCGGGCACAAGCCCACCTGGGGACTCGTGCCCTATACCGGCGCGGTGCCGGTCGAGCTCACGCTGGACCACCTCGGGCCCACGGCCCGGACGGTCACGGATGCTGCCCAGATGCTCACCGTGATCGCCGGAACCGATGGCCTCGACCCACGCCAGCCGTCCTTCCTGGAGCCGACCGACTATGCCGGACGGCTCGACGAAGGAGTGGCCGGCCTGCGGGTCGGAGTGGTCACTGAGGGTTTCGGACATGCCAACTCCGAGCCTGAGGTCGACGAGACGGTTCGTGCTGCTGTCGGATTCCTCCGATCAGCGGGAACGGTCGCGGAAGAGGTGTCCATCCCCTGGCACCTTCACGCCGCTGCGCTGTTCAGCGTCATTGCCTTCGAAGGCGCCCTCGCGCAGCTCGTCGACGGCAACACCTTCGGCTCTGGGTGGAAGGGCCGGTACGACCCCGAGCTGATGTCTTACTACGGCTCGCGGCGGCAGAGGGACCCCGCCGCGTTCTCCGAGTCGCTCCACCTGACGATGCTTGCCGGCCGCCACGCCCGCAACACTGCCCACGGCAGGCACTACGCGATGGCGCGTAACCTCGAGCCCACGCTTTCCGCCGCCTACGACGACGCCCTGCGTCACTATGACGTGCTGGTGATGCCGACGTCGCCGATTCGAGCGACGCCACTTCCGGGACCTGGCGCAGAGATTCCCGAGATCCTCGCTCGCGGTACCGAGATGCTCGCCAACACCGCCGCCTTCAACGTGACTGGCCACCCCGCGTGCTCAGTGCCCGCTGGCATGGCCGGGGGTCTGCCGGTAGGGATGATGATCATCGGCCGGAAATTCGACGACGCCGCTGTGCTCCGCGTCGCCCATGCTTTCGAAGCCGAGGTGGGCGGATTCCAGCGATGGGAACGAACGAAGGACCACGCATGAACGGAGTATTCGACCTTGGCGGGACCGATGGCCTCGGGCCGACCGAGGCATCCCCTTCAGAACCGCCGTTCTTCCATGACTGGGAGCGGGTCGTCTTCACCATGCAGCTGTCCTGCATGATCGGCGGCTGGTTTGGCCTGGATTCCTTCCGGCACGGCATCGAGCTGATGGACCCCGTGACCTATCTCAACTCGTCGTACTACGAGCACTGGCTCCATTCGTTTGAGCATCACGGCATCGCCAAGGGTCACATCGACCCCGACGAGCTGGACCGTCGGACGCAGTACTTCCTGGACCACCCGGACGCGGCGCTCCCGGTCCATGAGCCGAAGCCGCAGCTGATCGAGATCGTCGATGCGCTCTCGACGCACGGTGCCCCGGCGTCGCGACCGACCGAGGCGCCGATCGGCTTTGCGGTGGGCGACGTCGTCCGGGTCCGTGGCATCGCACCCCTGGGCCACACGCGCCTGGCCCGCTACGTCCGCGGCAAGGTCGGGACGGTCGTTGCGTACCGCGGCTCGTTCGTGTTCCCAGACTCGGCCGGCAACGACCGTGGTGAGGATCCGCACCACCTCTACACGATCCGGCTCGAGGGCACCGAGCTATGGGGCGAGGAATACGCCGATCCCCGGACCTCCTCGACGTTCGACGTCTGGGAACCCTACATCGAGCTGGTGCGAGAGAGCGAAGGAGCGGGAACATGAGCGAAGCCGACCGCACGTCGGAGGCGATCGCGGCGCGGGTGAAGGCCCTGGAGTCGATGCTGATCGAGCAGGGCCTGCTGACCACCGAGATGATCGACCGCTACGTCGACATCTACGAGAACGAGGTCGGCCCGCAACTCGGCGCGAAGGCGGTGGCGAAGGCCTGGGCCGATCCGGAGTTCAAGGAGCGGCTCCTTGAGGACGGGACTGCGGCCTGCGCCGAGCTGGGCATCGGTGGGGGGCAGGGCGAGCACATGGTGGTGCTCGAGGACACCGATGAGGTGCACCACGCCATCGTCTGCACGCTGTGCTCCTGCTACCCGTGGCCCGTCCTTGGCCTGCCGCCCAACTGGTATAAGGAGCCGCAGTATCGCTCGCGCATGGTCCGAGCGCCGCGACAGGTGCTGGCCGAGGACTTCGGATACGAGATCCCAGAAACCAGGGAGATCCGCGTCTGGGACTCCAGCTCCGAGATCCGCTACTGGGTGCTGCCCCAGCGTCCGCCGGGTACCGAGGGGTGGTCGGAGGAACAGCTCGCCGGGTTGGTCACCCGCGACTCGATGATCGGCGTCGCTCCCATCGAGGCAGTGTCATGACGACGTCAGCCGTGGGGTCGGAGTCGACGGCCGGAGAGCGGCGCAGCGTGGACGAGCTGATCGGCGATCTCCCCGGCCGGTCCAACGATCTTGCGTTCGACGAGCCGTGGGAGCTGCGTGCCTTCGCGCTCGTGGTCGCCGCGCATGAGGCGGGTGGGTATGCCTGGGCCGAGTTCCAGCAGGAGCTCATCGCGTCCATTCGGGAGTGGGAGGAATCCGCCGACGACACCGATGCGTCGTGGTCGTACTACCAGCACTGGGTCCGGGCGCTCGAGTCAGTGCTGGCCGGGCGAGGGGCCGTCGACCGGAACGCTGTGGATCGACGGACGTGCGATGTCCTCGCCACCCCCAAGAACCGCAACCATCACGAACCGCATTACGAGCCGATCGCCGTCGACCCCGCGAGGACGACGTCGATCCCGGAGGCACCGTGAACATCGAATCCACCCCCCTCGCCCATCGTCCCACCCCGTCGGCCGTGCCGCTCTGGGCCTCGGCACTCGCGGCCGTGGCGCTGCTTGCCGTGTTCTTGATCCTCCAGGGGAACGACTCTCTCCTCTCTGCCGAGATGGACTCGTGGCTGCACGAGGTCACGCACGATGGACGGCATGCACTCGGCGTGCCGTGCGACTGACACCGTGGCTGCGACGTCCTGGGGGCTGCGCCTCAGGTGTGGTGCGGTCGCGGGAGCAGCGGGCGGCCTAGCGTCTGTCGTGGTGCTCTGGCTGATGGTCGAACCGGTCATCGGCCGAGCCATCCTGCTCGAGGAGGAGATGCACGGCCGGCACGAGGCCGGGGGTGCTCACGACCACGGCGCCACGGTGACGCGCCTGCAGCAGCAGATCGGGGGCACGATCACCGTTCTCGTCGTTGGCGTGCTCCTCGGACTTGCATTCGCCGTGATCTACGCGCGTGTGCAGCACCGCTTCTCTGAGGAGACGGATCGGGGAAGGGCGCTGAGCCTCGCGGCGCTGGCGTTCACCGTCGTCGCTGCCGTGCCGAGCGTGATGGTGCCGGCTAATCCGCCCGGGATCGGCAGCTCGGACACCGTGGGCCGGCGGACGCTGATATATCTGTTGATCATCTTGGTCGGCGTGCTCTTCGTCGGAGTCGTATTCGCGCTCCATCGGGCAGCGGTCGACAGGGGCATCGCGCCGGAGGGGCGCTGGCTCCTGACTGCAGCGGCGGTCGCGATCGGCGCCTTGGTCGTCTTTTCGGTGCCGCACGTCGAGGAGCGAGTGCCTTCGGCAATTCCTGCTGATCTCGTCTGGGACTTCCGTGTCGGATCGCTGGTGCAGACGGCCGCCCTGTGGACGACGATGGGGATCGTTCATGGCGTGTTGCTGCATCGCGAACGAGAGCGTGAGTCGGTGAGCTTGATGGCTCGGGCTCGATGACCTGGAGGCGACGCCGTGCGCCCGTCGTCAAATCGGAGGATGAGTCATCCTCGGCTCCGCGCGGCGCCTCTGATGGAGACGTCGTAGACCGGCCATGCCAGGTCTCGTTGGACGAGATCGTCGCGCGACTCCTGCTCTGGTCGGGCTGCTGATCGGAGACTTCGACGTACCGCCTCGCGGAGGACTGGCGCGGCTCGCAACCGGTGACGCCTATGGTCCAGCTGGCGCGAATCGCCGTCGATAGGAAGTCGGCGTCGTCGCGAACGCCGTAGTGAAGTTCTGCCGGAAGGTCACGACGCTGCTGAAGCCGCACTCTTCTGCGATGCGGGAGATCGGCCAGGTCGTCGTCTCGAGGAGGCGGCGAGCTTCGTCGAGACGACGAGTGAGGACCCATCGTGCTGGTGTTGTGCCGGTGACCTCCGCGAATCGGCGCGTGAAGTTGCGCCGGCTCATCCGGGCGTGGGCTGCCAGGTCGTCGACCGAGAGTCGCTCATCGAGGTGGGCGAGGGCCCAGTCGATTGTGGTTCCGAGGTCGCCCACGCCCCCCGCCGCCGGTATGGGGCGGTCGACGTACTGAGCCTGGTCGCCTTCGCGGTGGGGCGCGACGACGAGATGGCGAGCGACGGTGGCTGCCGCGGTCGATCCGAGCTGCGAGCGCACGATCGACAAACACGCGTCGATTGCCGACGCCGTGCCGGCGGATGTGAGGACGTCGCCGTGGTCCCGATAGAGCGCTGCCGGCGTGACGGTCACATCCGGGCGTCGCTTGGCGAGCTCTTCGACCGCGCCCCAGTGGGTGACGACATCCCTTCCGTCGAGGACCCCGCTGTCCACGACGGGGAAGGCTCCGAGGCACAGCCCTGCGATGTGGCTGCCCCGCGCCTGCGCGGCGCGGATCCTGTCGGCCAGGACCGCGTCGGTTGGCGGGAGGTCGCTCGGCCACGACGGCATCACCACGAGGTCGGCGTCCTCGACGACGTCGGGTCCTGCGACGGCTTCGACGCGGAGCCCCTCGGCGGTCCGGATGCCGTGCCCGTCCTCGGTCCACACGACGGGAGTCCATCCTTCGGCCAGACCGAGGCGGCTGACCTCGCCGAAAACCAGCAGCGGAGCGGCAAGGTGGAACATGGTTATGCCGTCGAAGGCGTGCACGACGATGCGCATTGTGGCCCGATCTCATCGAAGGTCGTCTTTCGTGCCACTCACGGTACCGCCTCGCAGCGACCAGAGTGGAGGGGAAGGCCCCACCCACCTAAAGCAGGAGAGTCTCTGTGTCCACGCCCCGCCGCGCGCTGATCGTCGTCGACGTCCAGCAGGAGTACTTCGACGGCATCCTCCAGATCCAGTCCCCGTCACGCGAGCAGTCTCTTGCCAACATCCTGGCCGCGCTCGATACCGCGGAGCGCCAGGACATGCCCGTGGTCGTCGTCCAGCACGAGCTGCCCGAGGGCGCGCCGGTCTTCGCCGTCGGAAGCCACAGCTGGTCGTTGCGCCCCGAGATCGAGCGGCGCCTGAAGCCCTCCTGGAAGCGGGTGACCAAGGACAAGGGCAGCGTCTTCGCTGGCACCGACGTCGCCGCATGGCTGCTCGAGCAGGAGGTCGACACCATCACCATCGTCGGCTTTATGACCAACAACTGCGACATCGCCACAGCGGTGGGCGCCGAGGAGCTCGGCCTGGCTGCGGAGATCCTCTCTGATGCGAGCGGTGCGATCCACCTGGCCAACGAGGCGGGCAAGGTCTCCGCCGACGAGCTGCACCAGGCCCTGCTCGTGCTGCTGCACTCCAACTTCGCAGCGGTCGCCAGCACCAAAGCCTGGGCGGAGGCCGTCGCCGCTGGAGCCGCGCTGCCCAAGAGTGACCTCGGCACTTCCGCCATGCAGGGCCGCGCCTCCTTCGCCGGCTGAAGAGCGGACCCTGCGGGTCCACGAGTGCCGCCAAGCAACATGGTGGTCGTCGTGGGCGGACGCCTGTGGCGTCGCCCACGACAGAGGCAGTGGCAACCGAGCTCGTGCTCGCCTCAGAAGGTAGAGCGCTCCTTCCTGACGTCGCACTGGCCTGGCCGGCCCACCCGGAGTCGGAGAGGCGGGTCGCCGGGAGCGGAAATCGCTCCCGGCGGGCGGCGCCGACACGCGACCGGGGCGAGCCGGCAGTCGGCAGATAGTCGTCACGGGACCACGAATTTTCACCATCAACCATCATCGGCCGGCATGCAGTGTTCGCGCAGGTCCGGCCGTGTTTTCCAATCACCGTCGGCGGCAGTCGTCAAGCCCCAGAAGGCCCTCGAATTGTCCCCCGACAAGGCCGTCTCGCTTCTCGCTGGAGGATGACTTAGCTCGAGCCGGGCCTGATTGTCTCCGCCTATGGCTATCTCGTGAGGACACTGAATCGCTGGATCGAGGGCGTGCTCACCGCGGCGCACAGATTGCAGTCTTCAGCGGCTGTCGTATTCGTCGCGGGCGCGTAGGACTGTCTCGATGTGCTCTTCGGCCCATTGCCCGAGCGCGGCGAGGGGCTTGCGCAGGGTCTGGCCGAGGGCGGTGAGTTCGTACTCCACGCGGGGTGGCATCTCGTTGTACATAGTGCGGGTGAGGTCCCGTCGCGCTCGAGGCCGCGCAGGGTCTCGGTGAGGACCTTGCCGCTGATGCCGTCGACTCTCTCGCGGAGCGCGCCGAACCGAAGCGGCCCGTCGTCCAGCCAGAGGAGCTTGCAGCTCGCGGTGAGGGGCCCGGCCATGGTCAACGGCGAGCTGGTTGCTGTGCCTGTGCGCTTCACCGGCCGCCGCGATGGGGCGTCGATGGACATGACCGGAGTGGACCTGCTTACTGTCCGTGACGGCAAGATCGTCGAGGTGCACCTGTTCTCCGAGAACGGCGTAGCCGAGGACCAGTTCTGGGGACGTCCCTGACCTTCGGTGGTCAGGTGAAACGCATATGATGGTCGTCGGCGCCGGACGCTCCAGCAGAGCCATGCGGATCAGAAGGACCCGCGTAGTCCCACGTTCCGGAAGTCTGGTGACCTCGCCCAAAGGTGTTCTCACTGCTTCGTTCCGCGGCATTGGTACTAACGAGGGCGCGACGACGACCAGCCGCCTGCGGTCCGCAGATAGTCCGCAGAAGGTCCCGGAACGACCACTTCTGGCCATCGACGATCAACGAACGGGCGGGCGTGTTTGCGCAGGTCAGACAGAGTTTCCAGTCATGTCCAGTGTCAGTCACCAAGGCCCAAGAACCCCTCGAATCGTCCCCCTGGTACTACTGAGTCGAATCGTCTGCGGCGGATGCCTTCGGCGGGAAGTCGTCGAGCGGCCCGCTGACCTCGGGGAGCTCGTGGGCGACGAGCTCGCGGGCGTCGTCGGCGCTCAGCCCCAGCATCAGCAGCAGTGACTCGGTCACGGTGTCCGTGAGGGCGGCGTCGTCGACCTCGGGGTGCTCGTGGAGGTGCTGGGCGAGGGCCAGCGCCGCGCCGCCGGCGATCAGCAGTGCGGCAGCCGGATCGCTTGTCGAGAAGCGGCCGGCCTCGACAGCGGCGCGGATGTCGCGCAGCGCGCGCGGAGCGAGGCCGTGGTCGGACGTGACCAGCGCGGCTCCCTGCGACAGGATCACCTTGCTCAGCTCCGGGACGTGGCGGTGCAGGCGCCCGATGATGCGAAAGCTCCGTGCGAACGACTCGGCAGGGTCCTCGAGGTCGGTCGTGAGCTGGTCGAGGTACGCGCCCTGCAGCTCGAGAGCGTCGTCGACGGCGGCCTCGAACAGCTGTTCCCGGCTCTCGAAGTGGTTGTAGAACGAGCCCATTCCGACGTCCGCGAGCTGGGTGATCTCGAGGATCGCGGCGTTGGTGCGCTTCTCGGCGATGAGCCGCTGGGCTGCCCTGATCAGGGCGGACCTGGTCTGCGCCCGGCGCCGGGCACCTCGGGTGCTCGCCGCCCTGGCCATCGCGTCCGACACCCACTGCCTCCTCGCTGGCCGCGTTCCGTGCCGCCCATCCTAGGGGAATCAGCACTTCTGACGATTTCGTCAGAAAGCCTTGACGAACGACGCCCCTTTGGCTGACGATTTCGTCATTCAAGAGGAGGCGGCATGTCCACCCACCACACCCACAACGACCTGCACAACGAGCAGGGAGCACTGGCCGGAGAGCACCCCGGCCGGGCGAGGAACCCTGTCATCAAGGTGCGCGACCTGGCCTGGCTGGAGTTCGAGAAGCCGGACCTCGACGGAGCCGAGGTCTTCGCGCACGCCTTCGGCTTCACCACGAGCTTCAAGGACCGGGACGAGCTGCACCTGCGCGGCACGCTCGCGGGCAGTCCCGCCGTCATCGTCCGGCGCGGCACGCGGTCCCGGTTCACCGGGCCGGCCTTCCTGGCCGCCGACGACGCCGACCTGCTCCGTCTCGCCGGCCACCTCGGCGTCGTCGTGACGGCGCTGCCGGACAACCTGGGCGGTCTCACCGTCGACGCCCGCGATCCCAGCGGCGCGCGGGTCCGGGTGGTCACCGGCTGCCACACCCTGGCGGCCCTGCCGGAGCAGGTGCCGCTCGTGCACAACGTCGGTGGCCGCGTCGCGCGGGCGAACACCCCCCAGCGTCCCCCGCGCGAGCCTGCGAGGGTCGAGCGGCTCGGCCACGTCGTCCTCCAGACGCCGCGCTACCGCGAGGCGCTCGACTGGTACCTCGAGCACCTCGGGCTGATCGTCAGCGACTTCCTCTACTAC
The DNA here is from genome assembly GCF_013409625.1 of Nocardioides kongjuensis. Classification (NCBI taxonomy): domain Bacteria; kingdom Bacillati; phylum Actinomycetota; class Actinomycetes; order Propionibacteriales; family Nocardioidaceae; genus Nocardioides; species Nocardioides kongjuensis. The sequence goes on along the minus strand of NZ_JACCBF010000001.1, from coordinate 3,656,138 downwards.
GACGGCCAGCGGTCCAAGGGGCCCACGATGAGCTTCATCCGCTGTGATCGCGGCAGCGAGCCGGCCGATCACCACACCCTCGCGATGACCCTCGGTCCTCGCGCGCGCTACGTGCACTCGGCGTACCAGGTGGCCGACCTCGACGCGCTCGCCGCCGGCGGCGAGTTCCTCCGCGACGCCGGCTACCACCGCTCGTGGGGCATCGGCCGGCACATCCAGGGCAGCCAGGTCTTCGACTACTGGCGCGACGACGACGGCTTCCTCGTCGAGCACTTCACCGACGGGGACATGTTCGACGACACCCTCGAGCCCGGCTGGGCGCCGATGACGGCCTCCGGTCTCGCCCAGTGGGGGCCGCCCGCCTCTGCGGACTTCCTGGGCATCAAGCCCGGCCGCGAGTCCCTGGCCGAGGCCCGCTCCATCCTCTCCGCCCTGCGGAGGTCCGACAACGAATTCGACCTGACCCGCCTGCGCGGGCTCCTGAAGGTGGCCAACTCATGAGCATCAACATCATCCGCATCGCCGAGCGCTGGTACGTCGAGAAGTCGGCGCGCACCGGCACCCTCATCGACACCACCGCGCGCACCACTGCCGAGCTGATCGCCGACCGGGCGGCCATCGACCTCGCTGTCGCCGGCGAGGAGGCGGACCTGCCCACCGGTGGCCTGCAGGCGCCCGTGACCGCGCCGTGCCGCGTCGTCGCCCAGATGACCAACTTCGTCAGCCACATCAAGGACTCCGGCCTGGACCCGGAGACCGTGCCGCTCACCTTCTTCCGCAAGACCTCCCACTCGATCAGCGGTCCGACCGACGACATCGTCAAGCCGTCCCACGTCCGCTTCCTCGACTACGAGGTGGAGGTCGGGCTGGTGATCGGCAAGGACCTCCCGGTCGGGACCACCCTGACCCAGGAGGACATCGCCGACCACGTCGCCGCGCTCGTCGTGACCAACGACGTCTCGGCCCGTGACCTCCAGCTGCCGAAGACCCAGTTCTTCGAGGCCAAGTCCTACCCGACCTTCACCCCGGTCGGGCCCCGGCTCGTCGTCCTGGAGCCCGGTGACTGGGAACGGTTCGAGGATCTGCGGCTCCAGCTGTGGGTCAACGGCGAGGTACGCCAGGACGCGGTCGTGGCCGACGACATGCTCTACAAGCCGCTCGAGGCGCTCCAGGGCCTCGCGCGGTTCCAGCCTCTGTCCACCGGCGACCTGGTCCTCACCGGAACTCCCGGTGGTACGGCGCTGAAGGCTCCGCCCAAGCCGGTGGAGATCATCGGAGCCCTCCTCCCGCCCGCCGTGAAGTGGAAGGCGTTCTTCAAGGCGCAGGCGAGGAACACGTCGTACCTCGCCGACGGGGACCTGGTCGAGATCCACGTCGCGACCCCCGACGGCAAGCTGGACCTCGGGCGGCAGCGGACGACGGTCCGCCACGAACGCGCCACGGCGCGATGAGCGTCGAGCAGCCCGAGGTCGTGGTCGTCGGTGCCGGTCCGACCGGAGTCACGGCCGCCATCCAGCTCGCCCAGGCAGGCGTCCGGACCCTGGTCCTCGACCGCTGGCCCGACGTGTTCCCGCAACCACGAGCGGTGCACTTCGACGACGAGGTCCACCGGATCCTGGCCCGTCTGGGCGTGGGCACGCAGGTCGCCGCCATCTCCGTTCCCGGCGCGGGGCTGAGGCTGCTCTCGCCGACCCACGCCACGATGGCCCAGTTCGACCGGACCGACCCGCGGACGTCCAACGGCTATCCGCAGGCCAACATGTTCGACCAGCCCGGCCTCGAGGCCGTGGTGCGCTCCCGGATGCATGAGCTGCCGCTCGTGACCTTCCGGGGCGGCGTCGAGGTCACCACCGTCCGTCCGAACGGCCCCGAGCGCCCCGAGGTCGAGTACGTCGACCTCACCACGCACGAGGTCCACACGGTCCGTCCCCGGTTCGTCCTCGGGTGCGACGGCGCGAACAGCATCGTCCGTGCTGCCATCGGATCGACGATGCGGGACCTCGGTTTCGGCGAGCAGCGCTGGCTCGTGGTCGACATCGCGACCCCGCGCGACCTGGGGCACTGGGGCGGCGTCCACCAGGTCTGCGACAGCAACCGAGCCGCCACCTACATGCGCATCGGAGAGACCCGCCACCGGTGGGAGTTCGCCCTCCGGGACGACGAGGCCGCGGCCGACTACCAGGACCTCGACGCGCTGGCGCCGCTCCTCGCCCCGTGGGACACCGACATCGCCGACTTCGAGGTCGTCCGCCTCACGGAGTACACCTTCCGGGCCCGGCTGGCCGACCGGTGGCACCGCGACGGGGTCTTCATCCTCGGCGACGCCGCGCACCTGACCCCGCCGTTCATCGGGCAGGGGATGGGTGCCGGCATCCGGGACGCGACCAACCTCGCGTGGAAGGTCGCGGCTGTCCTCGAGGGCACCCTGCCGGTGTCGGCGCTCGACAGCTACGAGGCCGAGCGCGCGCCCCACGCGCGCGCCATGATCCGCCTCGCCAGCCTGGTCGGGCGAGCCATGACAGCGGGCGGTCCCGTCGGCGACCGCCTGCGCGGGGTCGTCGTCCCCCTCCTCGTGCACCTGCCCGGCGTACGTGGCCGCGTCCTCGACAGCACCACGCCGCCGTTGCGCCGCTCGTCGCTGGTCGACCGCGGAGCGCTGCGTCGCGGCCTCGGCGGCGCACTGTGCCCGAACCCGGTCCTGGCGTCCGGGGAACGCCTCGACGTCGAGGCCGGCCAGCGTTGGGTGCTCGTGTCGCGCACGGCCCCGACCCGCCGGTACGCCGAGCACCTGAGCGCCGACGATGCGGTCGTCATCGACGCCGGCGCGACCCCCGAGCTGGACCGCTGGCTCGGCCGCCACCAGGCGGCGCTGGTGCGACCGGACCGGACCGTCATGACCGTGGGAACGGTGGAAGGCGTCATGAAGCGGGTGCCCTTCGGTCGTTCGCGGGACACCCTCGCCGCTGCGGAACGAAGCTAGGCAGCCGTCGCGTACCGGGAGTCACGATGGGTCCGATCGGGCCTCCTCACCCTCTCCGCCGTGTGGCCGTCGCGGGGCGCTCGACGCGGACTACCTCCGCAGGAGCGCCTGCGCCCCGATCGCGGTCTCGGCCTCCATCGCGTCATGGGTGTTCGCGCCGCGGTAGCTGCGGTGCAGCGCGAGCACGGCGATCCCCGACAGGACCAAGGTGGGCGTGCCGATCGCCGACCTCCTGGCCGGCATGAACGGAGCCTTCGGTCTGCTCGCGGCACTGCATGACCGCGAGCGCACGGGCCGAGGTCGCGTGGTCCGCACGAGCCTGCTCGCCTCGGTGGTCGGCATCCACGGCTTCCAGGGCACCCGGACGACGATCGCCGGGCAGGTCCCGCGGGCCATCGGCAACCAGCACCCCTCGATCGCGCCGTACGGCCTGTTCCGCACGGCGGACGCCCCGGTCCAGGTCGCCGTGGGGAGCGAGGGACTGTGGGCCTCGTTCGCGCCGCTCGTGGGCGTGGCCGTCGACGACCCCCGCTTCGCACGCAACGGCGACCGGGTGGAGCGACGTGAGGAGCTCCGCGAGCTGATCGAGAAGGCCTTCGGCACCAGGTCGAGCGAGGACGTCCTCACGGCCCTCGAACGTGCGGGCATCCCGGCCGGCAAGGTCCGCACCCTCGACGACGTCTACGCGTGGGAGCAGACCCGTTCGCAGGGCCTGGTCATCGGCGTCGACCACCCCGTGTTCGGCAGGCTCGAGCTTCCCGGACCGGTCCTGCGCTTCGACGACAACACCTACGCCGGTGGCCGCAAGGACCACGTCGCACCGCCCGTGCTCGACCAGCACCGCCAGCAGCTGCTCGACTGGCTCGACGCGAGGGAGGCGGTGCGATGAGCACCGTCCTGTCCGCCGGCGACTACATCGCCGCGCTGGTCGACGAGGGTTCCTTCGAGAGCTGGGACACCGAGCCGAAGCAGCCCGCGGAGGCGTCGGCGGACTACCTCGCCGAGCTGACCGCCGCGGCCCTGCACAGCGGCGCCGACGAGGCGGTCGTCACGGGGGCGGCCCGGATCGGTGGTCGACCGGTCGTCGTCCTGGTGTCCGAGTTCGGCTTCCTCGGCGGCTCCATCGGCGTCGCGGCTGCCGAGCGTCTCGTCACCGCCATCACCCGGGCGACGGCACTGGGCCGCCCGATCGTCGCGGCGCCGGCCTCAGGGGGGACCCGCATGCAGGAGGGCACGCCCGCCTTCGTCCGGATGGCAGCCATCGCCGCCGCGATCCGGGCACACAAGGACGCCGGCCTGCTGTACGCCGCGCACCTGCGGCACCCCACGACCGGTGGGACGATGGCGTCCTGGGGCGGACTGGGTCAGGTCACCTGGGCGGAGCCCGGCGCGCTGACCGGGTTCCTCGGCCCCAAGGTCTACCGCGGGCTCCACGGCGTCGACTTCCCGCGCGAGGTCCAGCGGGCCGAGAACCTGCACCGGGTCGGCCTCGTCGACCGGGTCGCCGCCGTGGGCGAGGTGCGCTGGGAGGTGTCGATGCTGATCGACCTGGTCGCGTCGCCCGTGCGGCGGTGTGCCGGGCTCCCTCCGACCTCCGTCGGCGAAGAGCCCGTCGCGGGCCTCGGTGGTGCTGGCGACGTGTGGGCCTCCGTGTCGGCGACCCGTGCGCCCCAGCGGCCCGCGCTGGCCGAGTTCCTCGCCGTGGCCGCACCCGAGTTCCTGCCGCTGAACGGCACGGGTGCCGGGGAGCAGGAGAGCAGCGTCGTGGTGGCGCTGGCTCGGGTCGCAGGTGCCTCCTGCGTGCTGATCGGCCAGGACCGGGCCGCGCAGGCGGCCGGTGTTCGGCTCGGCCCGGCCGGGCTGCGCCAGGCGCGCCGCGGGCTCCGCCTCGCGCGCGAGCTGCGGCTTCCCGTCCTCACCGTCGTGGACACCCCCGGTGCCGACCTGTCGCGCGAGGCGGAGGAGGGTGGTCTCGCCTTCGAGATCGCGCGCTGCCTCGAGGAGCTCACCACCCACCCCCACCCGACGGTGTGCGTCCTGCTCGGAGAAGGAACCGGCGGCGCCGCCCTCGCGCTGTTCCCGGCCCGGCACGTGATCGCCACCGGCTGCTCCTGGCTCTCCCCGCTGCCGCCCGAGGGTGCGAGCCTCATCCGGTACGGCGTCGCCGACCGTGCTGCCGAGCTCGCCCGCACCCAGCGGATCGGTGCGTACGACCTCAACGCGACCGGTGACGTCCACGTCGTCGCGCCGGTCGTGGGCCCGGATGTCTCCTCCGCCTACCCGGCCGTCGTCGAGGAGATCGGACGGCACCTGGCTCGATGATCGATCGGGAGCGCGGGGACGCACGCACCGCGACCTCCGGGGCCGTCGGGTGGTCGAGGTCCGACGATCCATGACGGCGTCAGCCGCGGGCCGCGGCGGCCTCCAGCGCCGCGTGCTCCTCGTCGGTGAACAGGCGTGAGCGGATCAGGAAGCGCACGCCGTGCGGCGCCTCCAGGGAGAAGCCGGCGCCGCGGCCCTTCACGACGTCGATCGTGAGGTGGGTGTGCTTCCAGTACTCGAACTGGGCCTTCGACATCCAGACCGGGACATCCCGGTCCAGGCCGATGTCGAGGTCGCCGAGATGGATGTCGGCGTTGCCAATGCGGAACTCGCCGTCGGGGTAGCACATGGGTGCCGACCCGTCGCAGCAGCCGCCGGACTGGTGGAACATGACGGGGCCGTGCTCGGTGGTGAGGCTGCGGAGCAGGTCCGCAGCCTCACCGGTGAGGTCGACCCGGTGCGGAAGGGAGGGCATGACCGGGCCAACGCCTGTCAGAAGAAGCCGAGGGCGTCGGGGGAGTACGACACCAGGAGGTTCTTCGTCTGCTGGTAGTGGTCGAGCATCATCTTGTGGGTCTCGCGCCCGATGCCGGACTGCTTGTAGCCGCCGAACGCGGCACCTGCCGGGTAGAGGTGGTAGCAGTTCGTCCAGACCCGACCCGCCTCGATCTCGCGGCCGGCACGGTAGGCCTGCGAGCCCTCCCGCGACCACACGCCCGCACCGAGGCCGTAGAGGGTGTCGTTCGCGGTCTCGAGAGCCTCGGCCTCGTCGGCGAAGCGCGCCACCGAGACGACCGGGCCGAAGATCTCCTCCTGGAAGATCCGCATCTTGTTGTGACCCTCGAAGATCGTCGGCTTCACGTAGTAGCCGCCGGCGAGGTCGCCCTCGAGGACGTTGCGCTCACCGCCGGTGAGCACCTTCGCGCCCTCGGCCTTGCCGATCTCGATGTAGGACAGGATCTTCTCGAGCTGGTCCAGGGAGGCCTGGGCGCCGATCATGGTCGTGGTGTCGAGCGGGTTGCCCTGCACGATCTTCTCGGTGCGCACGACCGCGTCGGCGAGGAACTCGTCGTAGATCGAGTCCTGGATCAGGGCGCGCGACGGGCAGGTGCAGACCTCGCCCTGGTTGAGGGCGAAGAGCGTGAAGCCCTCCTGCGCCTTGTCGTAGAAGGCGTCCTTCTCGGTGGCGACCGAGTCGAAGAAGATGTTGGGCGACTTGCCGCCGAGCTCGAGCGTGACCGGGATGATGTTCTCCGCGGCGTACTGCATGATCAGCCGGCCGGTGGTGGTCTCGCCGGTGAACGCGACCTTGGCGATCCGGCTCGAGGTCGCGAGCGGCTTGCCGGCCTCGACGCCGAAGCCGTTGACGACGTTGAGCACGCCGGCCGGCAGCAGGTCGCCGATGAGCTCCATGACCTTGAGGATCGACCAAGGGGTCTGCTCGGCCGGCTTGAGCACCACGCAGTTGCCGGCGGCCAGGGCGGGGGCCAGCTTCCAGGCGGCCATCAGGATCGGGAAGTTCCACGGGATGATCTGGCCGACCACTCCCAGCGGCTCGTGGAAGTGGTAGGCGACGGTGTTCTCGTCCAGCTCGCCGGCCGTGCCCTCCTGGGCGCGGATGGCGCTCGCGAAGTAGCGGAAGTGGTCGATGGTCAGGGGGATGTCGGCGGCGAGGGTCTCGCGCACCGGCTTGCCGTTGTCGTAGGACTCGGCGACCGCGATCGCCTCCAGGTTCTCCTCGAGGCGGTCGGCGATCTTGTTGAGCAGGTTCGCGCGCTCGGTGGTCGAGGTCTTCTTCCAGGCGGGGAACGCCGCGTGCGCGGCGTCGAGCGCGGCCTCGATGTCCTCCTCGGTGCCGCGTGCGATCTCGGTGAACGGCTTGCCGTTGACCGGTGAGATGTTCTCGAAGTACTGGCCCTTGGCCGGGGCCACCCACTCGCCGCCGATGTAGTGGCCGTAGCGGCTCTGGACGGCGACGAGCGAGTCGGGCTGGCCCGGGGCTGCGTAGATGGTCATCTGGATGCTCCTGGTGGTGAGGACTCGACGCCCTCTGTGACGTCGTTCACAGCACGGTAGGAGCGGGGACGTTGCAGCGACGTTGCCGTCCCTGCGCCTCGTCCGGGGCGCGGCCGACGTCGTGGTTCAGCCGGCGAACTCGTCGTCGAGCCGGGCCAGCTGGCCGCTGGCGAGGGCCCACAGTGGAGACCCGGGAGGCAGCAGGTCGCGTTGCCGTGTCCACATCTCGTAGTCGTCGGCGCCCCATGCCGACCGGGTCCACGACGACATCAGGTCGGGCTGGCCCGCGTGCAGCACGGCGGCGCGCAGCTGCGCGGTGAGGGCCTCGCGGAGGCGGACCACCCCGGGTGCGTTCGAGCGCGGCAGGAGTGGCCCGCGGAACGCACGCACCGCGCCTGCGACGTCCCCGGACGCGAGCAGGGCCTCGACCGCGAGCCAGTCGCCGCTCACCTCCGACAGCAGGCGGTAGGGCCGGGAGCCGAAGAAGGTCTCGCCGAGGAGGTGGCGCAGCCGGTTCAGCTCTGCGCGCAGGGTCGAGGAGCCGCCCTCGTCCTCGTAGACCAGCACACTCAGCTCGTCGCCGGACAGCCCGCGCGGGGCGCTGGCGAGCAGCAGCACCAGCTCGCTGTGGCGGGGGGACAGCCGCATCCGCCCGGTGTGCCCGCGGTCGTCGTCGACGCTCAGCAGCGCGTCGTTGCGACCGAGTGCCTCGATCCGGACCGCCGGGCGGCCCGGGTGCTCGGCGGGGTCGCGGGCGACGAGGCGGTCGCGAGCCAGCTCGGCCTCGGCGAGACGGACCGTGGCGCGCACGAGCGCCATGGTCTGGGGGACGACGATCTCGTCGCCGCCGGTGACGTCGAGGACCCCGAGGAGGCGGGAGCTCGCCGGGTCGTGGATGGGGGCGGCTGCGCAGCTCCACCCGCGCACCGCATGGCGGAAGTGCTCACCGCGAACCACGCTGCTGGGCTGGTCGAGGCGGAGGGCCAGGCCGGGGGCGTTGGTGCCTGCCAGGCGCTCGTCCCAGTTGCTGCCCTCGACGAAGCCGATCGACTCGGCCCTGCGCAGGGCGGCGCCCGATCCGCAGACCCAGAGCAGCTGGCCGGCCTCGTCGGCCACGGCCATCGTCGCGTCGCAGTCCCGCGCCGCCTGGCCGAGGACGTCGTCGAGCAGGGGAAAGACCCGGGCGAGCGGGTGCTGGGCCCGGACCGAGCGCAGGTCCCCGTCGCCGAGCGTGATCGGCGCCGTGGCCTCGTCGGCGGGCACGCCTGCTGCCGCGGACCGGTGCCAGGACGCAGCCACCTCTGCCCGCATGCCGGCCTCCATCCCGCCACTGTGACACCAGTCACGTTGCACGATGGTTGCACCCGCACGGCCCGGCGGCGGCTGGCTGGTCGGGTCGAGCCGCCTCTCCGAACGGACGGTTCCGTGCCCGCGCTGTTGCGACGAGTTCGCAACAACGCCGAAGGTGCGGAGTCATGACCACCGTCACGCTCGCTGCGCCGACCGGTCCGCGTCTGGGCCGTGAGGAGAGGCGCAACCTCGTCAGGACGCTCGGCTTCGTGCTCTTCCTCCACCTGCTCGGCTGGGGCCTGCTGGTGCTCGTGGTGGCTCCACGTCACTACGACGTCGGCGGCGGCGTCCTCGGCGTCGGGCTGGGGCTCACGGCGTACACGCTGGGCATGCGTCACGCGTTCGACGCCGACCACATCGCCGCGATCGACAACACCACGCGCAAGCTGATCGGCGAGGGCCAGCGGCCGGTGAGCGTCGGCTTCTGGTTCAGCCTCGGGCACAGCTCGGTGGTGTTCGTCATGGTCATGGGGATCACGCTCGGCGTCCGCGCGCTCGCCCGCGGCGTGGAGGACGAGGACTCCACGCTCCTGCGGGTGGCGGGCGTGTGGGGCCCGAGCGTGAGCGGGGTCTTCCTGCTCGCGGTCGGGCTGGTCAACCTCGTGGCCCTGGTCGGCATCGTCAAGGTCGTCGCGTCGATGCGCCGGGGCCACTTCGACGAGGCCGAGCTCGAGCGGCAGCTGCAGGCGAGGGGAGTCCTCAACCGCCTCCTCGGCCGGGTCAACCGTGCGGTCCGCAAGCCGTGGCACATGTACCCGATCGGGTTCTTGTTCGGGCTCGGCTTCGACACCGTCACCGAGATCGGCCTGCTCGTGATCGCCGGCGGCGCGGCCGCTGCGAGCCTGCCGTGGTGGGCCGTGATCACCCTTCCGGTGCTGTTCGCGGCCGGCATGTCCTTGCTGGACACCCTCGACGGCGCCTTCATGAACATCGCCTACGGCTGGGCGCTCTCGCGACCCGTGCGCAAGACCTACTACAACCTCGTCGTGACGGCTCTCTCCGTGGCCGTCGCGATGACCATCGGTGGTGCGACGCTGGGCGCGATGCTCGGCGAGCGGGTCGGCGGGCCCTGGCTGGTCTTCACCCGGGTGGACCTCGAGTACGTCGGCTACGCGATCGTGCTGCTCTTCGTGGTCGCCTGGGGCGTCTCGACGGCGGTGTGGAGGCTCGGCCGCGTCGAGGAGCGGTGGGGGAGGCGGCTGGAGGGTCCGGCCGCCGTCGGCCGGCCGGTGACGCGTGCAACCACATTGCAACCTTGATGCAACTACGGTGTGGCGACCGTCACTCGGAACCGAGCGAATGGCGGGACTCAGGAGGTCCTTCGAGTGCTCACGCTGCCCGCACCGCCGACTGCCGCCGCCCGCGACGACCGCCGACTGCTCAAGTTCCACGTGCCGGAGATGGTGTTCGGGCTCGGGTCGCTGGCCGAGGCGGGATTCTGCGCCGGCCGTCTCGGCGCGCGACGGCCGTTCGTGGTCACCGACCCCGGCATCATCGAGGCCGGTTGGGTGATCGAGCTCCTCGGTCACCTGTGCGACGTCGGCCTCGACCCCCAGGTGTGGGCGCACGTCAGCCCGAACCCGAAGGACCACGAGATCGCCGCGGCCCACGAGGCCTACGTCGAGCAGGGCGCCGACGTCATCGTGGGCATCGGGGGCGGGTCGGTCCTGGACGCCGCCAAGGGCGTCGCGATCCTCAGCGGCAACGGGGGATCGATCCTCGACTACGCGGGTGTCGACCTGGTGACGCGACCCATCCCGCCGCTGCTGATGATCCCCACGACCGCCGGCACCGGGTCCGACGTCTCGCAGTTCTGCATCGTCACCGACACCGTCAACGCGGTGAAGACGACGATCATGGGCAGGTCGCTGGTGCCGGACATCTCCGTCACCGATCCGCGACTGCTCAGCACCATGCCGCACGACCTCGCCGCTGCGACGGGTCTCGACGCGCTCACCCATGCCGTGGAGTCCTTCGTCTCGCTGGGCCACAACCCCCTCGCCGACGGACATGCACTGTCGGCGGCGCGCCTGGTCGGCAAGGCCCTGCGCCGCAACGTCGAGGCGCCGGGCGACGAATGCGCGCGGCTGTGGATGGCCCAGGCCAGCCTCGAGGCGGGTCTCGCCTTCTCCAACAGCATCCTCGGCGCGACGCACGCGATGAGCCACCAGGTCGGTGGGCTCTTCGACCTGCCCCACGGCGTCGTCAACGGCGTGCTGCTGCCGCACGTCATCCGGTTCAACGCCGAGGTCGTGCCGGAGCGGTTCGCCATGCTCGCCGATGCGATGGGCCTCGCGGTGCAGGGCATGCCCGACCGTGAAGCGGCGGAGCTCCTGGCCGAGTACGTGCAGGACCTGGCGGAGTCGGTCGGCGCTCCCCGGTGTCTCGGCGCGCTGGGCGTCACCGACGCCGACGTGGACCGCATGTCCGTGACGGCGACGCGGGATGCGTGTCTCGCGACCAACCCGCGCCCGGCCGACCAGGACGACATCGCAGGCATCTTCCGCGAGTCGTTGTGAGTGCCCGGGCGCAGGCGGTGCAGGGGACGGACCGGGTGGGTGCCGACCCGGCCGACCTGCCCCAGCCGCCGGACCTGGCCGCACTGACCGGGGTCCGGTCGGGCAAGCAGACCTACTACTCGGCGTACCAGCGCTCGAACGAGCGTCTCCAGCGCACGGTGACGGCGATGGACTCGATCTCGCGGGCCCTGGTCCATCCGGTCGAAGGACCACGGGCCCTGCTGGAGAAGATCGTCCGGGTGGCCGCGGTCCACCTCGATGCACGGTGGACCGTGCTCGCGCTGGGCTCGCACGCGCTTGCGTCGACCCGGCCGCGCTTCCTCGCAGTGGATGCCGCCGGCCAGGTCAGCGACGCTCTCGACGACCTGCCGGGAGAGGCACGCCGCGCCATCGCAGAGATCGGCAACGGCGAGCTTCCTCCTCGCGCCGTCGACAGCCCCACGAGGGTGGTGGTCCCGATGCTCATCAACGGCAGCGTCCTGGGCGGCCTGGCTGCCGCGCCCCGCCGCGACCTCCCGCTGGAGCCGCCGGACCTGTCGGTCCTCCACATCCTGGCGAACCTGGCGGCCGTCTCGCTGCACACCGGCGACCTGTACCGGACGGGTCTGGCCCAGCAGCGCCGGGCCCAACAGCTGTTCGACGAGGTCT